>NZ_JAECZB010000072.1 GCF_016056295.1 Atlanticothrix silvestris CENA357 | reverse complement strand
CTATCCCATTCTCTATCTTTCCTAGATTGCCTATATATTGTCTATCTACATAGTCCGTTGTTGTACCTTTCTTTTTATCCCCTGTTTCATCTATACACACAAGGAATGATGCACCATTTAGGGCTTTATTTAAAATTTTCAATCTTCTATTTTTTAGGTTTTTTACCTCCCAAGGCGACTTCCATAAAAAATGATGTAGCCCTTGAGCATCTTCTAATCCTACGGCACGAGCAATTGCTGGCAATGTTTTCCTTTTTATTTCCGAAATCATTCCCAAATGTAAATATTTAAAATACTCGAAACTTCTTACTTCTGGAAATAAATCTTGGTACAACTTACAGTATTCATCAATCAACGTTACTGTTTCAATTGCTGGTCTTGCTTTATGTTGCAGCACTTCGAGTGGTACATCCATTACTCCAAGCAGCCTTCAACGTCTGCTAGCATCCTTTCAAATATTTTACTCTTTGGAGAGTGATAGAAGAGGGATAATACCAATTCGCAATTCGCAATTAAAGAACTTAGATGCAGCAAAGTTTTCAGGGTTTACATCTGTATCAGATTTTTTGTGAAATGGTATAAGACAGGGGGTGCATCCCAGTTTTTAAAATGCCCACAGGCTATAAGCCTGGGGCTACAAATACGAAGCCTACCTTTCCTTTCGGAACGCTACGCGAACGCAGGCTTTGTTCGTGTAGCAATACCCTTCTAGGGTATTTATTGAAAAAGTGGGATGCTCCCTAAGACAGGCGATCGCTTTTCTTTTACCAATTTATTTTAAAATTTGATTAGCCGCTGCTTGGATCTTTAATTGGTCAATCACAGCAAAACGGATATCTCGTTTTTCTGTAATCAGCTTAATCCCTGGTTGTTGAAGATTTAAGAAATCTAACCCTTGTTCTTTACCACTGAGTAAGAAGTCATTAATGGCGACTTTGTAAGTTTGTTTGGGATCAAGAACTTTACCATTAATTAACCAATTATCTGAATCTAATTTTTGAGTAATTTTGGCTGTTTGCAGATATCCGCCAGAACCTTTATTGGCTTGTCCTTGCTCCAATACTCTTTTCAACAACGCCCCATTTATTTCTACCGCTACTATTTTGCCTCCAAAAGGCAATATCCGAATGACATCGTACTGAGTAATTGGGCCTGGAGGAATTACATCATCAATCCGAATTGAACCGCCGTTAAATAATGCTAAATCAGCATCTTGCACTTCTTTCAACATCGCTTGAGTAATTAACTCTGTTAACTTAGTAGATTTGTTGCGGACGCTAGATTCTAAACCATCTAGAGCATCTGTAACTTTGGCAATTTCTTGTTCTGGCTCGAAACCATTGGCGCGAAATGCTTGATAACCTCGTGCTAACCATTGTTTGATCACTTTAGCTGTTTTAGGTTCGTCGGGTATTTCGTCGGTAATCGGTACGAGACGGGAGTTAATCTCAAGGCTGCGCTTGATTGTATCGTAACTCAATTTATGAACGTATACTGTCCGAGCATTGGCATCTGCTTTAAATATCGGTGTAAAATCTCGACCCCGCCATTGCTGCATATTTTCATGTTCGTGACCACCAATAATGATGTCAATTTCTGGTACAGTTTCCGCTAGTTGGCGATCGCTTTCAATGGAAAGATGGGTAATAGCAACGATAATGTCCGCTTTACCCTTGAGTACCTGCACCTGCTGTTTAGCTGTGGCAATCGGGTCGGTGTAACTAACGTACTGGGGCTGATTACTATTAAGAGTTACACCAATTAACCCAACTCTAACTGTAGCACCGCGATCGCCTTTGACATTCAATACTAGCGATCGGGGAACTCCAGAAAAAGGCTGCCCTTTACTATTTGATACATTACTAGAAACCCAGCGAAAGCGAGATTCTTTCAATCTTTGATAAAAAAAGTTTTCCGGTAGGTCAAATTCATGGTTGCCAAAAGTCGCATAGTCAAACCCTAAAGTATTCATCACAGCTACCATTTGCTGACCTGCTAAGGGTATACCGTTAATTTTGGCAGTTCCTAAAGCCGAAGGACTAAAAGCATCTCCAGCTAACACAGTGTAGGTGCGAGGGTTTTCTTTATAAAGTTGTTGTCGTAGGGTAGCGACACGCGCCAAACCACCACGAGTTCCCCCTTCTACAGGAGTAATTTCGTAAATGTCGTTGAGTTGTAGCAGATTGATATCAACGATTTCTGCAAATGCAGGAGTAGCTAAAGTGACTGTCGCTAGTACCTGTAAAACTACGCTGAATCCTTTTTGGATAAGTTTCATATTTAGCTTTGAATAACTGTAATCTACGGAATCGATTTTAAGCGTTACTGTTTGTCAAAGCTAGTCCAAAAATTACTTTAAACCAATATTCTTAACCAACCAGTATGGGATTTACTATTTTCCACCCCCTACTACTCCCGGATGACCATTTATATATCGTGAATGAAGAAATATAGCAATTTTCTTAAGGATAGAATACACAACTGTAGCCCCTAATCCCTAGTTCCTAGCCCCTTTTCTCCAAGTTATTTATGACTTCATCTCCATCTTCTTTAGCAGAGTTTTTTAAATCACCAGAAACTAAACCAGCTAGTGAGTATATTGATGGCAAAATATACCAAAAGCCAATGCCTCAAGGAAAGC
Source organism: Atlanticothrix silvestris CENA357 (assembly GCF_016056295.1). Classification (GTDB taxonomy): domain Bacteria; phylum Cyanobacteriota; class Cyanobacteriia; order Cyanobacteriales; family Nostocaceae; genus Atlanticothrix; species Atlanticothrix silvestris. The sequence goes on along the minus strand of NZ_JAECZB010000072.1, from coordinate 38,289 downwards.
ATAGCAGAATCCGAACTGAGTTATCATCTGCTATTAATACTCTCAGTGAATTTGAACGTAAAGCATTAGCGCTAATCGAGTTACGCTGTACATTTGATGAAAGTTCTTTGGTTCCAGATATTGCTGTATTTGATTGGTCACGCCTTCCTGTCGATGAACATGGAGAAATTGCCAACAGATTTGAAATATGTCCAGATTGGATAATTGAAATTCTGTCACCTGACCAGTTTCCTAATCGCGTCATTAATAAAATTATTTTTTGTGTTAACCAAGGAACCACGTTAGGTTGGTTAATCGACCCTGAGGATAAATCTGTAATGATATTTAAACCTAACCAATTGCCAGAGGTGAAATATGATGATGATAAATTACCTGTTCTGGGTGTGTTAGCAGATTGGCAAATTTCACCCGTAGATATATTTAGTTGGTTGAAAGTAAAATAAGTTGCTTGTTTGTAAAATTTATTTTCTTACCTTTGAGCCTGTTAAATACTCAGCATTAGTTTATCGATATTTTATACCACAATTTGCAGCGACAAAATAATATAAGGTAGGTAAGAGCGATCGTTCTTACCTACCTGTCATGTTGAATGAAGATTTGTTTGTGAAATACTTTTATTTGACTTCGCCAGGGGCAAATTTAGTTATCTTGCCCTTTTTCACTGCTACAACTACATCATAAGTTGCACAGTAGGAGATCGTTAAATCATTGGCTTTATTGTAAAGGTTAACTACCATACCTGCACCACCAGGTTGAACTGCGATCGGTTCAAGATCACCAAAAAAGAAACGACGTAATTGATCACCGCTACCAAACTGACCCTTATTCTTGATCAGCATGTCAATTTTTTGTTGCGTACTTAAGCCTGTAGCATCTTTCTTTTCTGCGGCTGATGCTTGAACCAATGAAGGGTTTACAACCTGAAGTGGAATATTCCCAACTGTCAATATACCAGCTAAGGCAGCACTTGCAAGCAGCGATGAGCTAAGTTTCATTTGTTACTCCTGTTGTTTCAGTTGACCGACTCAATAAAGCATCTCATCTGTTACTGAAGCTCATCTGAAGCCAAGCTATAAAGTATCTGAATTTATTCCTTGAGAATATTAATTTTTAACTCAGCATTTTCTCAGATATAGGACTATTATTGGATTTTTAGGGAGATCGAACTCGAAAATTCTTTTTTTCATTGCCTACTAAGCAAAGTAAGTTCAGAAATCAAAATGGACTGCTATATAAATGAAAAATATAATTTACCAGCTACAAAACTTTTCAGTTTTATAATTGTCCTGGAGCAATGAATAAAACGGGTAGTTCGTGGATATTAAACGTTTCTAGCATATTTATTTATCTACTTATTTACCCCGATTTTAAGTCTATTGGTCTCCGTAAAATAGTACATTACTGCATCCCAAAATTATGGATTTATCAAACTTTACAACCCTCCAAAACTTAGAAGCTGCCTTTGGTGGTGAATCGATGGCCAATCGAAAATATCTATTTTTTGCTGAAGTGGCGCGTAAACTTGGTTTTAAAGACTTAGCGAAACTGTTCAAAGAAACAGCAGAACAAGAAACTGAACATGCTTTTGCACATTTTGTTTTGCTACATCCAGAACTCGTTGTAGAAGATCCAAATGCTTTAACTGATGAACAGAAACGAGAAATTATTTCTCGCTGCTTGTCTTTAGCAATTGAAGGCGAAACCTATGAATACACTACAATGTATCCTGATTTTGCCGAGGCTGCTAAACGCGATCGCGATAATCCGGCTGTAGAAGAATTTCTCAAACAAGCTAAAGAATCTACCGATCATGCCAATACATTTCGAGAAGCTGCACATCGTTTTGGCTTATTAAAATTCATCGAAAATTATCACGCAGATCGCTATGCTGAAGCTTTAGAAGTATTAAATGGAGGACAAGCAGCAACCAGAGTTGCAGGCGATGATCCTCAAACTCGTAAGTGGATTTGCAGACAATGCAGCATGATTTACGATCCTGTAACTGGTGATCCTGATTCGGGAATTGCTCCTGGGACACCTTTTGAAGAAATTCCTGATGACTGGAAATGCCCAATTTGTGGTGCTAGCAAAAAAACTTTTCAACCATTTGAAGAGAAAGCTGCTGCTTAAAATTTTTATTCAAAATTCCACCCACAGGGGGATAGAGTTTTGTCAGTAGTCAGTGGTCAGTGGTAAAGAAACAACTGACAACTGACTACTGACTACTAACAACTGGCCAAAGAGGTGTAATCTATTTAACTATTACGAGTGAAAAATACCGCAGCCAGCACAATTAAACCTAACAACGCCAAGGGTATCCAGAGATTAGGAAGATCTGACCAACTCATAAATTTATTATTACCAACGTAAACTTGCCGTTTTTACGGGTGTATCCCATAACTGAATCATTTCATCATCCAACTTCAGCAATGTAATCGAGCAACCTTGCATTTCCAAAGAAGTGATATAAGAACCAATCAAGTTTCGTACAATTTGCAGTCCTTGTTGTTCACAAATTTCAGCTAATTTGCGATAAACAAGATATAGTTCAGAAACAGGAGTACCTCCCATACTATTAACGAAAGCTAGCAAGCGATCGCCTGTTTGCAAGGATTGATTTATCAGTTCCACATCAACCCACTCTCCTTGATCTTCGTCCCATTCTCTGACTACACGACGATAAGGTACATCATCAATTATTGATCGTGCTAATCTTTCAGTTATCTGATCAACTGATTCTAAAGAAATACGCTCTCTACCTGGCTCACCATGAATCCCAATACCTATTTCTATTTCGCGATCGCTTAATGCAAATGTCGGTGATCCTTTTGCTGGTACTGTGCAAGATGTTAGGGCAATTCCCATACTCCGCCCATTCAGATTTACCCGACGGCACAAATCTGCTATTCGTTTTAAATCATATCCCTGCTCAGCTGCCGCCCCACAAATTTTTTCTGCCAATACGGTCGTTCCCACACCCCGGCGACCTTGAGTATAAAGACTATCTTGTACAGCCACATCATCATCAATTAAGATATTTAGCACTCGGATACCCTCACTACGAGCTATTTCCGTCGCCATCTCAAAGTTCATGACATCGCCGCTATAATTTTTGACGATATAAATAATACCCGCACCACCATCTACCTGTTTGGCTGCTGCCAACATTTGGTCAGGAGTAGGTGAAGTGAACACCTCTCCAGGACAAGCAGCATCTAACATTCCTTTGCCCACGAAACCAGCGTGCATCGGATCGTGTCCACTGCCACCACCAGAAATAATTGCTACTTTACCTTGTATAGGTGCATCGGCTCGATAGACAAAGTTAGGGTCATAGTTGACTTTAATCAAATCTGAATGAGCCGCCGCCATACCTTCTAGACTCTCTCGCACAAAGTCTTCTGGCTTGTTAATCAGCTTCTTCATAGTCTATATCTGGTTGAGAAGGTGCTAAAACCCAGGATAAACGACTATATGTCTGGTTTTAACACCAGATATTTGCATTTTTTCAACTAGGATCAAACTAATTGGGAAAATATTTCAGCCTATTTGCTCGTCTAACTCTTTCTGGCTTGTACCATTCAGTTTCATAAAACTATCAAAGGCATACCATGCCAATACATACCAGGGAATAGCTTCAAATTGCAAACCCTTAACTAATAGTTGTCTAATAGCAAGCATACTTAATCCTAAAGGGAAAAGAACGCGCAAATCAATTTCACCATTTGTGACTCGTTCAACTCGTTTATTGAGATTAATAATTGCATTTGTAATTCCTTTTGCTGCCTCAGATTCTTCTTCAGTAATATCTGTGAAGATAATTCCTAAATCTATGAGGGTGGCAACCACATTTTTTAAACTTTCATCTTTACCATCATGGTTAATGACAATACTACCGTGGCTGATATTAGTTCGTACTTGGCTAATATTTGGTTGTGCTTTTAAACTATTAACAATACGTTGCATTTCCTGCGGTTGACGATGGCATCTAGTAATTCTTAACCGCAACCTTCCTGGGGTATCACTAACAATTTTTGTAGATATAGATTTGGATGCCTTGTTTGAGGCTCTTTGTTCCATATTTTTGGATATTTTAGTAAGATTAATATGACTATTTGTTAACACATTGTCATCCTCAATTACGAATTACGAATTATATCTCTAGTGGCAATAAATAAGATTTGAATAATTATAAATAATCAAGAGATGGGCAATATACCCATCTCTGACTAACAGGACTATCTTATTTTGGCGAATTGTAGTCACTGTCTTACAAACTAAGTCCGCAGACTTTATCTAACTCACCCATAAAAATTGGGTTTCAAATTTATACGCCATTACCTGTGGTGCTATCAGCAGGGTTGCCAGCAGCTTCAAATGCTGGTGTTTCCTTATCTTCTGCAAGTTCGGCTTTCGCTTCGGCTAGAATGTCTTCCCAGGTTTCGCCCAGTTCTGCAAAAGCTCCCTTGCTTTTTTCGTAAGCAACAATTCCACCTTTGATTAGTGACTTGGCTATTGGTTTACCAATTCCTGCCATAACGGGAATGATAACGGGTGCTAATAGTACTGCTCCAATGCCGGCGATAATTCCAGGAGCGCCAGCGTCTTCTACAAAATCGGTAATTTTAGGTGCCATAGTTAATTTACCTCTATTAAAATTACAAAATTGTTGGAAAGCTATCTACCGTAATTCACCTGCAATAGAGATATCATCTTGCTGATGGTAGAGTCTTATAAGGTGAATGTTTAATAATTGGACGCAAACAGTATTTTGCTGAATTAGTTGCTGAGCTTGGCGATCGCTCGCCTCTAATCAACCATGCAAGTCAAAAACACAAGTTCGCCATATAGTCTAGAGAAAAAGACAACCCTGGAGATTTCATATCAGCCCATACACTCGATAAATCTATAGCTTGATTTTCAGGCTCAGACGTTGTTGTTGTGTCTATAGCTTGTGCAGGCTGACTCACCGATTCTACAGGCAACTGCTGATCTACCGTCTTAACAAGAGGTGTTGGTGGGTTCTTCTCTAGGGCTAATTCTATCAAATTTACCCAATGAGTTACACTCACCTCACGAGGTTGATAAGCGATCGCGATCGATGCTGCATCATAGTTTATCCGCACGCTGTTGACTTGGGGATCTGTTTTGATTAACCTTTCCAATCGCTCTGCATAAGCGCGATCTTGGGCGAGTTGAGGGATATGAAACCTCATCCTCCCAGGAATTGCATGGGCTACTTTGTAGTCTACTTTTGCAGGTTGGGGAATTTCTGATAGGCGATCATCGCTTGTTGAAGAAGAAGACTGAGACGATTTGGTTACAGAATTAGTATGTGAACTTTTGCTGCTTTCTGATGCGGAAACTTGTGGTTCTAGATAATCAATCACCCGACGAGTAGCACTTGATGTAATCATGTAGACTGGAATCGCTACAAAGCCATTGATTTTCAATCCAGTTGTCACCGCCAACCCTGTCATCAACGGGATCAAAGAAACGGTTTGCTCTTTCCAAAAATCAAAGGATTTCCACGCCGCAAAGGGATCTATATTGTCCACTGACTGAAGCGGAGTTTGAGATTGTTGAATATCCAATTTGTGTAGAATCTCCAACATCTGCGGCAATGATATGAGATTTTCATCAAAGGTAACTACCAAACTCCCTGTTTGCTGATTGACAGAAGCTTCTTTTACCCCTTTTCCCCGCCGTAAATGTTTGGATATAATTTCTAGTTTTGAGTTCAAACTAGCGTCAGTAGTGCGAATACGGATGCGCCCATTGGTTGCATGGACAATTTGCAGTTCCTCAGTCAATGCTGGCACTTTTGACTGTGCAACTGATTCATTAGTGCTTTTATTTACTTTTTCATCAGGGTTTTGACACTGCGATGAGATTAAGTCAGGAGGAATTGTTGACTGCGGACTTAATTCACAACTACTAATAGCTTTTGTCATTTAACCGATAGTTGCACCAAAAGCAAAGTTAACAATAGGTTAAATATAGCTTAAGTTTCAGTATTCTTCCTCATACTTAAGAGTTATTCTGCATTAAGCATTGTTAACTACTCGATTTTGGTATTCTTGCTCAGTGATCATGTCGAGAGTAGTTTCTAGGCGATCTACAAATACGATACCGTCAAGATGATCATATTCGTGTTGAAAGATGCGTGCGACAAAATCAGTTAATTCTTGTGTTTGTAATTTACCATTGCGATCGCTGTATTCAACTTCAATTGCTTGATACCGGGGAACCAGTCCTCTAATACCAGGGACACTTAAACAACCTTCCCAGCCTTTTATAACCTCAGGCGAATGAGTAACTATCCTAGGATTGATCATGGCAGTAGGTTCCATTTCTGGGGCGTTGGGATACCTGGGGTTAGGATGAGATGCCACAATAAATAAACGATAAGGTTGTGCTACTTGAGGTGCAGCAATGCCTACGCCATTAGCTTTAGCAACTGTAGCGATTAATTCATCGATTAATTGTTGAATACTTTCATCTTGAATATTGTCAACCCAAGCAGCTTTTTGCCGCAATTGAGGATCACCTAATTGAATGATTGGACTTATTACCGTCATGAAAAAACTCCTAATAATTCGTAATTCGTAATTCGTAATTGTTAGAGGGACAGAGCAACCACTAATTGTCTTTCCCCCCTGCCCCCTGCTCCCTGCCTCCTAATCACCCTTCACGTTGTATTGGTAAAGGTGCGGGGGTAACTACAATTTGAGCAGCTTGCCCATTACGATCTACTTGGATTTGGAGGGGACTACCGATTTTGCTACTTTCTACTAGTTTTTGAACTTCTTCAATTTTGGTTACAGGTTGGTTGTTAATGCTTTGAATGACATCGCCTGATCGTAGTCCAGCAACCGATGCTGGGGAGCGAGGAACAATATCAATTAACAGAACACCTTTGTCTACTGCTAAGTTTAGGCGATCGCCTCCTGCATTAATTTTTTCTTTAATTTCTGGCGTTAATGTCACCATCTGAATGCCCAAATAAGGATGATCAACCCTGCCTTTAGTGATTAATTCCTGAGCAATTCTTTGCACTGTGTTGATGGGAATAGCAAATCCCAAACCCTGAGCGCCTCTAATAATGGCTGTGTTCATCCCAATTACCTGACCGCGAGCATTCAGCAATGGCCCGCCAGAGTTACCTGGGTTAATCGCTGCATCAGTTTGCAAATAGTCAACGCGCTTATCGCTAGCACCAATGTCATTACTAGAACGGCCTGTAGCACTGATAATTCCAGAGGTAACGGTATTGTTTAACCCTAAAGGATTACCAATGGCGATTACAGCTTCTCCTGGCTGTAAAACATCGGAATTACCCAAAGCTAAAGTTGGCAAATTATTAGCATCAATTTTAATCGCAGCTACATCTGTTACCGGATCTTCACCCAGTACTTTACCGTTAAAAGTTCTACCATCCTTCAAGGTAACGGTTACAGTATCAGCACCATCCACTACATGAGAATTAGTTAAAATTCGACCTGAAGAATCAATAATAAATCCAGAGCCGCTACCTCGTTCAACCCGCTGTCTAGGCTCTGATGGTACTGCATTGCCAAAAAATCGCCGGAAAAATGGATCGTTAAATTCATCTGGTACGCGAGAAGTGATTGTTCTGGAAGAATCAATGCGAACTACTGCACCTCCGATCTTTTGTACTACTCCAACCACAAAGTTAGGATCTCCGGACGATGAAATAATTGGCGGGGGAGCAATTATCGGATTGGTATTATTTGTCTGTTCCCCTGGAACCTGAGACAAAGGATCATTGGTTTGCTTTTCAAAGATTCTGGCAGGTAAAAGAGAGCAGCTCCCTAGGGACAACGCTGCTACCCCACCCAATAGCATTAACATAATATTGGTTGATCCTCTCCTGTGGGTCAAGCCCCAGGTATCATTTCCTTGGCCTTCCAAGTTATGCTCTGTTGTCTTCATGTGTCTTTGCTTCTCCGTGCTAGTCAGTGGGTGGTAGGATATATTACCTACCTAATATGTCCCAGGTCTAGGGCTGATGAATGATAAATTTGTGCTTGCTTATATCTTCTATTGTGACGATTAGCAGCAAAGGTGGTAAATAATGGAAATTCCCATTGAAAGTCTATGGAATCAGGTACTAGAGCGTCTACAGGTAGAACTATCCCGTCCCACCTTTGAAACTTGGATTAAAACTGCTAGTGCGGAGCGCTTGGAAAACAACTGCTTGGTAATTATCACTCCTAACCCTTTTGCTCGTAATTGGTTACAAAAATATTACATCAACACTATTGCCAATGTGGTACAAGATATTCTGGGTGAACCTGTAGAAATTTATATTACTGTTGCTCAGGGTGATGGGGTCTCGAATCTGGATGAACAAAAAGTTACAGGGTACTTACCAAACCAAAGCATTGCTGCTGAAACTGTTCCGAAAAAAGGACAGGCAACTACGGAATTAAACTCTAAATATGTATTTTCTCGCTTTGTAGTTGGTGCTAACAATCGTATGGCTCATGCAGCATCCTTGGCTGTTGCTGAATCTCCAGGTAGGGAGTTTAATCCCTTATTTTTATGTGGTGGTGTCGGCTTGGGTAAAACTCACCTCATGCAAGCTATTGGTCATTATCGCTGCGAAATTTGCCCAGATTCCAAAATATTTTATGTGTCTACCGAACAGTTTACTAACGACTTAATTACAGCAATCCGCAATGATAGTATGCAAGTTTTTCGAGAGCATTATCGGGCTGCTGATGTGTTGTTAGTAGATGACATTCAGTTTCTTGAAGGTAAAGAATATACCCAAGAAGAGTTTTTTCATACTTTTAATACTTTACATGAAGCTGGCAAGCAAGTTGTGATTGCGTCCGATCGCCCTCCTAATCAAATTCCTCGGCTGCAAGAACGTCTGTGTTCTCGTTTTTCTATGGGTTTAATTGCTGATGTGCAAACTCCAGACTTAGAAACCAGGATGGCCATTCTCCAGAAAAAGGCTGAATACGAAAATATTCACCTTTCCAGAGATGTCATTGAATATATTGCTGCTAACTATACTTCTAATATTCGGGAACTAGAAGGAGCTTTAATTCGGGCGGTAGCTTATATTTCCATTTGGGGTTTATCTATGACTGTGGAAAATCTCGCGCCAGTTTTAGAGACACCCAGCGAGAAAGTAGAGGCTACCCCCGAAGCAATTTTAACGGTTATTGCTGATGCTTTTGGTATTTCGATTGAAGATCTCAAGAGCAACTCGCGGCGACGAGAAATTAGTTGGGCGCGTCAAATAGGGATGTATCTCATGCGTCAACATACGGATTTGAGTTTGCCGAGAATTGGTGAAGAGTTTGGTGGTAAAGACCATACAACGGTGATCTATAGTTATGACAAAATCAACCAACTCCGAGAAAGCGATCGCGCTTTAGTACAAACTCTACGTCAACTGAGCGATCGTATCAACATGACTACCCGTTCTCAAAAATCATCGGGAAAATAAGTTTCATTTTCCTCAACTAAGAATAGTATCATGTCCCTCAATACCTTGGGGTGAAGGGGCAAAGGTGAAGGGAAAAGGGGAATAAAAAGCTTTAACCTTTTCCCAAAATCTAATTTAAAGTTAAAAATGTTTAACCGAGCAGTATTGTCATGCACCTTGCTGACGGAGTAATTAATTGAGTGTATTAAGTAAAGTATAAAAACTGATTAAGTTTAACTTTCTCTGTGGAAAAATAATAATATTTTGGGGAAAACTTATATTAAGTATAATTACCCTGTGGAAAAACTAGGGAAGTTTTCCACAAGTTTTCCACAGATATTAATCCACCAAACCATCATTTCAATAGATTTTTAAGACGTTTTCCACAGTTTCCACAACTCTATACTTGTTGCTAGGAATCAACCTCAGTTACTAATTATAAACATTCCTGTTTCAACCACAAAATGAACATAAGTAATTGAGGGATCAAGAAACTTTACTTTGTGGCAACCCCAATAATATGAGGACTAACAATCGGGAATGGTGCATCAAAATGCTCATAATTCACGCTGGCAAATCCTGCTTTTTCCAAAGCTAACCAAGTTTCTCGATCGGGATGACAGCCATCACCCAGAAACTGCCAAATTGGGCGAACTGTAGTTTGAACTTTTCGCAATAAAGTACCACGAGGTGAGGCAACATGTTCAATAAATAAGAAGCGTCCACCCGGTTTGAGAACTCTTAAAATTGCCTGTAGTGTATCCTCTAACTTGGGTACGGAACATAACACTAATGTACTAACCACAGCATCTATGCTGTTATCTTCAGCATCTATCCATTCCGCAGTTCCCACGCGGAGGTCGATGTTTAAACCCAACTTTTCAGCTTCTTGTCGTAGATAGGAATGCATATATAGGTTTGGCTCAATTCCTATCCAGTCGATATCTTTTGGGTAATAGGGTAGGTTGGGGCCAGTTCCTGAGCCAATTTCTAATACTTTACCGTGGAGATTGGCAAAAAGTGCGCGCTTGCGATCGCTTACCGCCTGTTCGTATGTACTGCTACCTTGAGCCATCATCCAGGCAAACAGACGTTTACCACAATTGCCGCAAGCTTGATTTACTGCCATTGTCTGCATCCCTAATGTTTTAGTCTTGTTTGTTAATCTCAGATTACAAATTGACGCGCAGACTACACATCAGCCAGTCGGTTCATCTAACTGGGTGATTTTAGAGGGATTAATTAAGCATGAAGGTTTGCTTGTTCTTGTAACCAAGGATCTACAGGCTGTCCATCTTTGCGATGCAATTCAATTTCTACTACCATCACTTCTTTTGAACCAGGGGGAGCAGGTTTTTGATGGAAAATAATGTCATAATCCAAGGGATCGTGATTGCGTTCCTTTAACCAGTCCTGCACTTTAGTAGTAGCAAAGAATGATTGCCCTTGTTCAAACATTCGGGTAATTTGCATTTGTAGCGTGTAGGGATTGATGCGACCCATGTTTTACCACCTATGTAAAGTAATTTGTACTGTGAAAAATGTCTGAGTTGTCTAAATTAATAAATGATCTGATATTAATTTAACTTTAGATCAAATGCCTATGCTTTTGAATAGAAGGTAATCACGTTAATTTACCCCTGCTAAACTTTTAACTAAAGGTAACTGAGTATTAGCAAAAAAGGCACGAGGAAAGGTTCAATGAATACTGTTGTGCTTAATCTAGAACCGATCGCTCATTTGACTGATGAGCAATTTTATCAATTATGTATTGCCAATAGCGATTTAAACCTAGAAATGAATGCAACGGGAGAATTAATAATTGTGCCACCAGTAGGAGGAGAAAGCGGAAATCAAGAAGCTGAACTGATAACCGACTTGGAAATTTGGAATCGTCAAGCTAAATTAGGCAAAGTTTTTAGTTCTTCAACTATCTTCATATTTCCAAACGGTGCAAAACGTTCCCCTGATGCGGCTTGTGTAAAGTTGGAACGCTGGGAAGCTTTAACACCAGAACAGTGACAAAAATTTCCGCCACTTGTACCCGATTTTGTGATTGAATTATGTTCCCAGACAGATCGCCTTGCATCTATCCAAGCGAAAATGAACGAATACATCCAAAATGGGCTGCGTTTGGGTTGGCTAATTAATCCTCAAGATCAGCAAGTAGAAATTTACCGACTGGGAAAAACTGTAGAAGTTATTCAAATGCCAGCGATTGTTTCGGGCGAAGATGTATTACCTGGATTGGAGTTGCAAATATAACTACTATTACTGCATTGTCCTAAAAAAGACTACACTGATAATACAGCGCGATCACTTGAACTTATTCTCCATTCAACTTTTGCATAAATTCTTGATGTTCAGTGGTAGCTAAACCTGCCTGTAACACAGATAACACCGTTGCCATTTCTCCTAACAGTAAAGCGGTTACTGCCAACCATAACCCCGGAAACACCTGAGAGCGAATTATTCCTTGTTCATCTGTTGATAGTGAAACATATTCATCCGCTTGCAGCCTAAACCAATCCAACTGATTATCTAATGTTCGCCAGACAATATATTCCTGCACTCCATTCCGTCGATAAGTGCGTTTCTTGTCATGTAAATCGATTGCTGCACTGCTTGCTGCTACTTCTATCACCAGTTCAGGTGCGCCTTCGATATAATCATCTTCACTAATCAACGCCTGTCTACCCGGAATGAATAATACTGCATCAGGCTGGGGTTCATTATCTGGATCTAAACGCACTGTGGGTTCAATCCCTAGAACAACACTAGGCGTTGCCGTTTTATAATTCCACAACCACCCGATCAGGTTTCCATGTGGTTCGCCATGACTTTTAATTCTCAATGGCGATGCCATGATATACACAACTCCTTCAACCAGTTCAGCTTTTCTTAAATGCGGCATTGCCTGATAGCGACGCTCAAACTCGCACCTAGATAAGCGATCGCCATTTTCTAGAGGTAAAATCGAAATCATTTTTTTAGGAGTTGTAGCCATTACTTTATCCTCTGGCGCACATACCTATGATAAAAGACCTATGACTTATTTACCCATAGCGATGTTGTTACTTCTTCTAATACTTTGAGTCCTTTTAAAGAACCTCTAATTAATCTAATAGCAGCAAGGGGTTGTTTAAGTAAGCCAATTGCTAAGGGTAAAGGATTAAGGGAACCATCAGAGTTGATTGCTGCTGTCAGGTCAGGAATATCATGGTGACAGTCGTCACTAACTACTCGCAACATTGCCACTGCTACCCCAGTATTTTTGAAAAACTCTAAAGCAGCAAATCCTTCCATGTCAACAACATCAACCTTTAATGTTTCACCGAGATGGTATTTTTGGGCAGCAGACCAAACTACGCGATCGCTTGTTAATGATTTGACCAAAGATACTTTTTCTAGTAAAGCAGATTGCATCTGTGCGGTAAAACTGCGATCGCACTCTTGTAGTTTCCCTTGATAAACACAATCCTGGTACAGCACAATGTCACCGACTCTATAACGCTGGCTTAAGCTGCCACATATACCCATAACCAGCACTCTTGATTGTGGTCGGTTCCAGGAGTTTTTATCCACTGGTAATTGTTGCAGATATTGAGTTAAAGGCTTGATGCCAACTGGTATCGGCATCACAGTTGGAGTAGTACCAGAAACTCGGCTTAAGCCGCGACACACAGCTTTGTATTCGGCTCCCTGCGGTACCAAAATTGTGTTAAGGCTGGGGAAATGAAACATTAAACTAAATAATTCGTAATGACGCTCCTGCGTCGCTAACGCTGCGCTAACGTAATTCGTAATTAAAGAGGGCACAAACCCCCATTGATTGCAATTACGAATTATGTTGACAAGCTATGCTGATTAAACCATGCTTTTAAGCGTTGCCAACCATCCTTAGCTGCTTGCTCGCGGTAGGAAGGGCGATAATCGGCAAAAAAGGCATGGGGTGCATCAGGATAGACAATGATTTTAGATTCGCTGCTGCTAGACTTAAGAGCCTCACGCATTTGCTCTACTATATCGAGAGGAATGCCCGTATCTTTACCACCGTAAAGTCCAAGAACAGGAACTTTTAAATTAGCTGCAATATCTACAGGATGCTTGGGTGTTAGTTCAGTCTCATCGCCCACCAATCGGCCATACCATGCCACACCAGCATTAACTTGAGGATTATGTGCCGCATACAACCAAGTAATACGACCACCCCAGCAGAAACCCGTAATCCCTAATTTATTGGCATTACCCTTTGATGACTTCACAGCCCAGTTTACTGTGGCATCGAGATCAGACATGACTTGGGCATCTGGAACTTTAGCTACTATGGGGCGAATTTCATCTATATTACTTAACTTCGAGACATCACCCTGACGCACAAACATTTCTGGGGCGATCGCCAAGTACCCCAATTTAGCAAAACGACGACAAATATCCTGCAAGTGTTCGTGTACACCAAAGATTTCCTGGATTACTAGGATAGTCGGGAAATTTTCACCCTTAGCAGGCATCGCTCTGTATGCTGGGATTTCCCCATCTTTGACAGGAATTTTCACTGCACCAGCTACCAATCCCTTGGTATCAGTAGTAATAACTTGGGCAGAAATGGGTTGCACTGCTAGAGCAAAACCCGTCGCCAAAGTGGCGGTGGCGATAAATTGGCGGCGTGTTATTTCTTTCATTGTTTTTATACTTCTAGCTATCCAGTTCTTATCTTAAATGAACTGCAAGTTTCTTGTATGCTCAGACACATAGGAATCAAACGAAATCTCTCTGTTCATGCCCCATGCCCAATACTTCGACTCCTTTCGACTTCGCTCAAGGCAAGCCGCTCAGTACAAGTGCCCAATGCCCAATGTCCCATATCTAAATAATTAAGGCTACATATCCTATATGCTTTTTTAAGAGGACAATTAATCAATATTGCTGATTAAAACCACTAGGTTTCCAAACTCCCACGAGTTTTTTATGATTTTCCAATATGGTAAAGCTTAGTAGCTCAAAATCCGCACGAGAACGTTTCAATATTTCCAAGTTGGCAATTGACTTTTCGTGGTTGACGGTAAGTTTTTGGATTGCTGTAACGGTAGCTGGAATTTTAGCTTTCAGTTCCCTCAAATATGCTTTGTTTCCAGATATTACATTTCCAGTGGTGGTGGTGAATGCTACAGCATCCCTAACCAATGCTCTGGATACAGAGGCCAAGCTCACCCAACCTCTTGAAGAAAACCTCCGCTCTTTGGAAGGATTAGAAAATATCCGTTCCTCCACTTATCCTGGTCAAGCTGCCGTTAGTTTATCTTTTGCTGTTGGCACGAATTTAGAAACATCGACTCGCAGTGTTGAAACTGCGCTGAAACGGTTGACTTTACCTGAGGGAGCGAATTACAAAATTATTCCCCTGAATTTGAACGAGTCAGCCGCCATTAGCTATGCCATTGAGAGTCCCAAACAGAGTCTAACAGCACTGAGTCAATTGGCGAAAAACCAAATTGTGCCAGCGATCGCTAAACTGCCAGGAGTTCTCAAAGTCTCACTACTTGGTGATCCTACTTTAAAACCATCGAATACAAGCGCAACTGCTCTTCCTGTAGGAGGGGCGACATTAGTGCGCTTTAATGGTCAAGAAGCTTTGGCATTTCAGGTAATTAAACGCGGTAGCGCCAACACTTTAGAAGTGGTGAGTCAAGTAGAAAAAGAAGTCCAAAAGTTACGTACTAACCTCAAAGATGTCAAACTCACCTTGGCTGCTACTCAGGCAGAATATATCCGCCAAGCCACTCAGTCAACAATAGATGCGCTGATGGAAGCCGTTGTATTGTCGATTGTGGTAATTTTTCCTTTTTTATGGAACTGGCGAGCCACTCTGATCTCTGCTTTGGCGATTCCTACGTCTTTGTTGGCAACGTTTATCGTCATGGCAATTTTTGGCTTTAATCTAGAAACGATTACGTTACTAGCTTTAGCCTTGGTAATTGGCAGTGTAATTGACGATGCAATCATTGATGTAGAAAACATCATGCGACACATCGAAGATGGGGAAAGTCCTCGTCAAGCTGCTTTTTCAGCTACAGCTGAAATTGGTTTAACAGTCGTCGCCACCACTGCTACTGCTGTAGCAGTTTTTTTACCCATTGGTTTGATGGGTGGAGTCGTTGGGCAATTCTTCAAGCCATTCGGGATTACGGTTTCAGCAGCGATGATTGCTTCAACGCTGGTTGCTCGGACTTTATCCCCAGTGTTGGCTATTTACTGGTTGAAACCTGCCGCATCCAGTTCTGTGAGGCGAGAAGGAACTAAATGGGCTGCTTTTACCCAAATTTACCGAAATTTACTGCACTGGTCTTTAAATCACCGCAAAATAGTGATTGGATTAGCCATACTTAGCTTTATTGCAGGTATGGCAATAGTTCCCCTGATTCCCAAAGGATTTATTCCTAAATTAGATCGGGGTGAATTCAACATTACTTATACGGCTCCTTTGCCGAGTATCCCTGCGGGTTTAGAGGGGCTGAGGAGCAGAGGAGCAGAGGGGCTGAGGGGAAATGTTAGTCCTCAATCTCCAATTCCCAATCCCCTAAATGATTCTTTGGAAGTTGCTAAAAAACTAGAAGCAGTAGTCAGAAAATCCCCAGCAGTGGAAACGGTATTTACTACTGTTGGTTCTCGTGAGGGTGAGCCAAATAAAGGCACGCTATATGTGAAGCTCAAGGATGACCGCAATATCCAAACTGCGGAACTACAAGACCAGTTTCGCTCGACTTTGCCTGTTTTACCTGGGGTAACTACCAGTGTCGAAGATATTCAATTTGTAGATACTGGCGGTCAAAAACCACTCCAGATCTCTTTAAGGGGCAATGATCTGCAAGCTCTCAATAAAGCTGCTAAGGCTATTAAAGAGAGAATTGAGAAAAAACCAGGATTCGCTGATGTCACAGTCACTGGTGAAGCAAATCAACAGGGTGCGGTTTTTCAGATTGAGCGTCTCGACAATCAACGGGTAGCTTATGTCAGCGCTAACCTCGGCAAAGATTTGTCTTTGGGCGATGCTACAGATCAAGTCGTAGCTGAAGCTAAGGCGGTGTTACCTCCGAACGTCTCCCTTGATTTGGGAGGAGATTCTGCCCGCCAAGGTGAAGTGTTTAGCAGTTTCGGCACTACCCTGATTTTATCGGCACTATGTATTATCTTGGTACTGATTTTATTGTTTAGAAGTTGGGTAGACCCGGTGGTAATTGGTGTCTCTCTACCTTTGGCAGTTGTAGGGGCGATGCTGGCATTACTCTTCACTAAAAGCGACTTCGGCATGATTTCGTTGATCGGCTTTGTATTTTTATTAGGATTAGCCAACAAAAATGCCATTTTACTGGTAGATTACATTAACCAACTCCGCAAAACTGGTTTAAGTAAAAAAGAAGCGATTCTCCAAGCTGGGCCAGTACGTCTAAGACCAATTATGATGACCACTGCTTCCACCATTTTAGGGATGTTACCACTGGCTTTAGGCTTTGGTGCTGGTTCGGAATTACGATCGCCTATGGCAATTGCGATCGCTGGTGGATTGGTAACTTCAACTATTCTCAGTTTGATTGTCGTGCCTGTGGTTTACGCCATTTTAGATGATTGGTTTCCCCAGAGGAGATTTTAGATTTTCCTGCTGAACGCTGCGCGTATGTCTACAACAAGCTACGGCGTAAGTTCCCTTACATCCCCGACTTTTTTAAGCAGTTGGGGATGTAAGTCAGAAATTTTGCGTCCGCTTTAGCTTTAGGTATTAGTCAAAACCATACTTTGACGCACAGTACGCTTGCGGTCGCGCTTCCGTGTACCTCCAGCCATTTGATACTCATGGCTATTATTACCAAATTTATAAGCAATACCACGTAAAATATTCTCAGAATAATCTCCTAAATCTTGTTCATATTCGACAATCTGAGTTAATAAAACATCAATAGTAGAAAGGGTAGTATTGTATGCCTCCAGAGATGTTCTGAGGCTTTCGATTTTCTTGGTATAATCTTGAACCGTCAATCCCTCTCCTAAATCTAGAGTTGGACTAATAGATTTAATGCTTGCTAGACGTATCTCAGCTTTATCAAGCATACGTGAATTGCGTTTTTGCCTTGCCATAATTAATACTCCACTTCCAAATTGACCCTAACTCTATAGTGGACAATTGTTTAAGGCGTTGTCATACGTAAAATTGTTGATTTTTATGAAAAAATCTCAAGATTAACTACTTAACGTCAAGGCAAAAGCTGCTACAGACTACGCAAAACACTTAAACGGGAAGGCGAAAGTAACTTTAGGGAAGGCGGAAATAACTTCAAGGAAAACGGAAGTAGCTTCAGGGAAGACGGAAGTTTCTTCAAGGAAGACGGAAGTTTCTTCAAGGAAGACGGAAGTTTCTTCAAGGAAGACGAAACAGAGAAATTTGTCAGTATATGAAGTTTTTTACCACAGTTGTTAATGGTAAGGGTTTAACACTGATGATTTGAGAGTTTAGATTTGCGCTGACTCTGAAAGAGTATCGCCTTTAATCTTTCTCCAAAGCGCAAAGGCTAAAACCCTTTTTTCCCTGCTCAGTAGCAATGGTTTTTCCATAGGGGCTGAAACTCACACTATTGACACCTTCCTGATGCCCCTTAAATTCTTGCAGCAGTTCCCCCTTTAAGTTCCACTACCATCCAGAGGTGAGCCGTAGGGTTTTTGTGCTTTTATAATTATGGATATTTGGGAGAGATAAACTGTGCCACTAATCAAAATACCAAGACATTATCTTGTGTCTCAGGATGAAGATTCAATTACGGTAGATGTGCCAGAGTCAATCCTGTTACATTGGAAAAGGGATTATGAAAAAATCACTAAAGCCAAAGGTATTTTAAAGGATAAAAAAGAAGCAATACTCACTCACTTAGACACTCTTCGCCAAGAGTGGGATGAATGAAATATATTTACGATACAAATATTTTCATCTACTATCTTGCTGGTGAGCCAATAGTTGATTCATTGTTTGCAGAAGACTTTTTGAATTTACATGACATTTTAATGTCGCCGATTGTCCGTATTGAATTACTGAGTTTTTCCGGCTTATCAGAGGGTGAGGAGCAGGCTATCGAAGATTTACTTTCGCAGTTTAGCTCGGTTTCATTATCGCAAGAAATTGAAGACCAGACAATCGAGTTAAAACGACGGCACAAAATTAAGCTCCCCGATGCAATTATTGCGGCAACTGCACTAAATCAAGATGCATTTTTGGTTACAAGAAATGTCAGGGATTTTAAAGGAATTTTTGCACTCAAAGTTGAGAATCCGTTTTCAGATTAAGGAAAATTGAGTGCAGTTCTTCTTAATCAAGGTTTTCAACCCCTGATAGGCATCTTTCACGGCTGTTCCTGCGGTATCTTTAGCAGCAGCGATCGCACCAGCGCCTAAAGCAGCAATAATTATAGAAATAGGTTCCATAGTTAATCTTTAATAATTTATAGCAGTGAAAATAGTTATTTTTAATGTTTAGACTATCACAGAAAGCATACAGGCTTAAATTGTCATCAGTACTTCCCAGTCCCCAATCTCGAATTTAAAACAGGAAATTCCAAATTGCTAAATCCAAAATCTCAAAAGGTTTTTGTTACAGGGGGTACGGGTTTTGTTGGCGCTCACTTGGTACGGTTGTTATTGCAGCAGAAATACACAGTGAAAGCGCTGGTACGCCCTAGCAGCAACTTAGAAAATCTCCGTGGTTTAGAGGTGGAAGTTGTCAAAGGTAACTTAAATGACCCAAATCTCTGGCGACAGATGGTAGGTTGCCAATACCTATTTCATGTAGCAGCCCATTACTCCCTGTGGCAAACAGACCAAGAATTACTTTACCAGCACAATGTTTTAGGTACGCGCAATGTACTAGCAGCAGCCCAAAAAGCAGGGATTGAACGCACTGTTTACACTAGTTCGGTGGCGGCGATTGGGGTGGGATCATCTGGTAAAGTCGTAGATGAAACTCATCAAAGCCCTTTAGAAAAATTGGTGGGTAATTACAAAAAATCTAAGTTTCTCGCAGAACAAGAAGCCATAAAAGCCGCTGCTCAAGGTCAAGAAATAGTTGTAGTCAATCCCAGTAGCCCTATTGGATCGTTAGATATCAAACCTACTCCCACAGGTGATATTATCCTGCGGTTTTTGCGGCGACAAATGCCAGTATACTTAGATACTGGTTTAAATTTTATTGATGTGCGAGATGTAGCTTGGGGACATTTACTAGCTTTGCAACGAGGTAAATCAGGCGATCGCTATATTTTAGGTCATCAAAACCTCACCTTGAAGCAATTACTAGAGCAACTTGCTGAGATTACAGGGCTTCCAGCACCCCAACGGACTGTACCTGCTTGGTTGCCCCTCAGTGTGGCATGGATTGATGAAAAAATTCTCGCACCACTAGGAAAAATACCCTCAGTACCTTTAGATGGTGTGCGGATGGCGAAACAACCTATGTATTACGATGCCTCAAAGGCAGTACGAGAGTTGGGTTTACCCCAGTCTCCGGTGCAAGCAGCGCTCAAGGATGCTGTGGATTGGTTTGTTACTCAGGGTTATGTCAACCCCTCTGGGGAATTAAAAATTAAAAATTAAAAATTAAAAATCAAAGACCCCACAGATAATCTTGGGGTTGAAAACGTGGTGTTTTGATCAATAGAGGAGTGATTGGAAAATGGCAGTTAATCTACAACAAGCTATGGATATTGGGAAGTATCTTGTTACTCAGCGTTTCTTAGGACGCAAACGCTTCCCATTAGTATTGATGCTAGAACCGCTTTTTAGATGTAATTTAGCTTGTACTGGTTGTGGTAAAATCCAGCATCCAACGGAGATACTAAAGCAAAACCTCACCCCAGAACAGTGCTTTGCCGCAGTGGAAGAGTGTGGCGCACCTGTTGTTTCAATTCCTGGTGGAGAACCACTACTACATCCCCAAATTGATCAGATTGTGCAGGGATTAGTTGAGCGCAAGAAGTATGTTTATTTGTGTACCAATGGTTTGTTATTAGAAAAAAGCTTAGATAAGTTTCAACCTTCACCTTATCTGACTTTTAGTGTCCACCTTGATGGAATGCGAGAGTGGCACGATAAATGTGTAGATCGCAAAGGTGTTTTTGATGTTGCTGTGCAAGCAATTCGCGCTGCTAAAGCCAAAGGCTTTCGAGTCACTACTAACACTACTATTTTTGAAGGTTGCGATCGCCAAGAAATGCAGGAGTTTTTTGACTTTCTAGGAACATTGAATATCGATGGAATGATGATTTCTCCTGGTTACAGCTATGAATGGGCACCAGATCAAGATCATTTTCTCCAACGCGAACAAACACGCGCCCTCTTTCGGGAAATTCTCTCTCCCTATAAAGCTGGCACAAAAAACTGGAACTTCAATCACAATCCCCTATTTCTAGATTTTCTTACTGGTGAAAAGGACTACGAATGTACCCCTTGGGGTAGCCCTAGTTATAGTGTTCTCGGTTGGCAAAAACCTTGCTATCTATTAAATGAAGGTTATTACAGTACCTTTAAAGAATTATTAGCAGAAACTGACTGGAGTCAATACGGCCGCGCCAGTGGTAATCCTAAATGTGCTGATTGCATGGTTCACTGTGGTTACGAACCAACAGCAGCAATGGATGCGATGCAACCGCAAAATATGGCGCGTGCCCTTGGTAGTGTGTTTGGAAAGAATTAGGGCGTTGCTGAATCATGGGATGAAATTGGATTTATTAGAATCTCAAACTCGTTATCCTCTCTGCGTCTCTGCGCCTCTGCGTGAGGTAAATCATCCCGCATTTATGCAACGCCAGAATTAGGAGTTATCCCAATTCTTTTTCAATCTAAATTTAGGTGATTTCGCACTGCAAAACGCATCTCATCGACAGGCACTATTTCTCGTTGCAACCAGATTTTTAAGGCTGTAACTCCTTGTTGCACGAGCATTTCTAAGCCATCGATCGCAATTGCACCGTGTTTTTCTGCTAACTGAAGAAATTGCGTCGGCTGAGGAATGTATATCAAATCATAAGCGATCGCACTTGGTGGCAAGTTTTTAATTTCATCTGCACTCAAAGGTGACTCATCCACTTTGGGATACATCCCGATAGGGGTTGTGTTTACCAATAAATCTGTTTGAGGAATCAGTTTTCCTAGTTCATCCCATGTACCAACTTGCAAATTCTCTTCTATAGGGGAATTGCTCCAACTATTGCAGAATGCTTGTAATTTCTGTACATTGCGCCCCAACACATAAATTTTGGCAAAACCTAGTTGGTGACAACCTGCGACAACAGCCCTAGCTGCACCACCATTGCCTAAAATTACCGCCGTTTTATGACTCCAATCTTGTTTATAGGTTGTTTGCAGAGGAGCGATAAATCCCTCTATATCTGTGTTTGTCCCTATCCATCTATTATCTTGACGGCTCACAGTATTAACTGCGCCTATGGCTTGGGCAATAGGTGTAATTTCTGAAAGTAGGGGCATAATTGCCTGTTTGTGAGGTATTGTAACGCTAAAACCGACAACCCCAACAGCGGCGAAACCTGCGATCGCTACTTCTAAATTTCCTGGTGCTATAGGAAAGGGAAGATAAATATAATCTAATCCCAACTTGGCGATCGCTGCATTATGCATCACCGGCGACAGCGAATGTTCCACCGGATGTCCAATTACTCCTAAAAGTTTCGTTTTGCCTGTAATCATAATTTTGTCAGTTGTCAGTTGTCAGTGGTCAGTGGTCAGTGGTCAGTTGTTAGTTGTTATTCTCCTCTGCTTCCTCTGTTTCCCCTGCTCCCTCACATCCCCTTGCCCTAGCCTACAATTATTAGAAGTGACTTAACATTTCTTTATATCATGCAGGCAACTAAAGTCTCTTCTACAACTCCAATTCCTGGTCAATACTGGCAGTGGCGAGGGCATAAGATTTACTATGTCCGTGCAGGAGAGAAACAACCGCAACGTCCACCCTTACTATTGGTGCATGGGTTTGGTGCTTCTACTGACCACTGGCGCAAGAATATCATAGGACTGTGCCCAGATTTTGAAGTATTTGCGATCGATCTTTTGGGATTTGGGCGTTCAGCAAAACCGAAATTGCAGTATGGCGGTGACTTATGGCGCGACCAACTGAATGATTTTATCAGTGAAGTAATTGGTCAAAAAGCCGTATTAGCAGGTAACTCTCTGGGTGGTTATGCTTGCTTGTGTGTTGCTGCACAACGTCCTGATAGTGCAGCTGGTTTAGTATTGCTCAATAGTGCAGGCCCTTTTAACCAAATTCAGTCTACATCTGAACCGGAAGCTTTACAAACCCAAATTCAGCCACCCAAACAATCTTCCTCTTTACAGAAACTCTTAGGTGACTCTGTAAAGTGGATGTTTCAACAACCTTTAGCTCAATTTCTCTTATTTCAATACGTGCGGCAACGTTGGGTAATTCGCCAAACCCTAGAAAAAGTTTATCTAGATAAAAGCGCAATTACAGACCAATTAATAGAAGAAATTTCTCGCCCTGCTTATGATACTGGGGCGCTGGATGTGTTTGTTTCAGTGTTTAGCACTCCCCAAGGGGAAAAAGTGGATGTGCTATTGAAGCAGTTAACTTGTTCTTTGTTGCTGTTATGGGGAGAAGCTGACCCTTGGATGAATGCTAGAGAACGTTCTCAAAAGTTTCGTCAATATTATCCTGAACTTACAGAACATTTTCTCAAGGCGGGTCATTGTCCCCATGACGAAGTACCCAATCAGGTAAACCCTCTTTTACGCGATTGGGCTTTGTCTATTCCCCATTCAGGGACTTCTAATTAAAAAAACTATTTTGTAGTGTGCGTTACGGCATTTTGCCTAACGCCCTGCAATAGATGAAATTAAAATGAAAAATAAGGAAATAAATTCATCGAGCCTTTGATAGTAACTTCTCTATGAGAATATAGCCAATATTTTAGTCATTAAATTAATCTTATGTTTATTTTCATAGTTTAGATTAGCAATAAAAACAAGATAGACGTATTGACAAATACAGTAGTAACTAATCAAGGATGAGAAAATAATCAAGTTGTGAATGCAACTAAGTATTGGGTGCAAAATGTGGATGCGATCGCTAATTAAATTTGTCGAAAAAAAATCGAGAACTTCGCGAGGTTAACCGCGCATTTACACACAAACTTATCAGGTAATTAAAATGGCTTATGATTCGGAAGATGTAGAAAAAATACTGCAAATAGCCCTTACTCGTAAACAAGAAGGTGAATTTTCACGAGAACAGCTTCTAGAAATGGCATCTGAGTTAGGCATTTCTGCTAGTACTTTGGAAAAAACTGAACAAAAGTGGTTAATGGAACAAAAAGAAGAACGTTCACGGCGCAGATTAAATACTTCCCGACGCAGAGGCTTCTGGGGACACTTGGTTGCCTACCTAGCAGTGAATTTATTCCTAATTCTGTTGAATTTAATAACTAGTCCTGGTTATTTTTGGGCTATCTTCCCACTATTGGGATGGGGATTAGGACTATTTTTTCATTGGTGGAATGTTTATCAGACTAATACAGAAAAATAGGAAATAGCTTTTGAGAAATGGTGCGCTCAAGCTTAACTTCTTTCTACTTTGATCAACTACCGTTTTTGTAGTGGCGTGGCGCGACTAAATTTGTACATGAACAAAAATTTTAAGTGTGCCATTAGGTCATGATCTAGAGGTGATTGAGATTCGGTGACAGCGTTATCCATCACCTCTGGCTTAATATATTGGCTTTTTGATTATGTCGGCATAGCAGGAAAGTAGTACTAATCGCGCCCATAGCCACCAGCGCTGCAAAATTTCCCGGTTCCGGTACAGACGCAGGTGTTTGGAAGGAGCCTTCAATTAAAGCCTGACCTATCAACGGAGCAGTTGGGTCTGGACTAATGGTGTAATTTTCGGTAAGGGTTAGTGTCCCAGTAGCAGCGCTAAATCTACCTGTACCACCAGTAATATTCAGAATAGCAAAAGCTGATGCTGTCAGATTTTCGAGGTTAATTGTAGCAGTAGTGGTACTGTTTCCAATCAAACTATTATCACTTTCGTTGCTATAAAGCCTGTCACCGAACACTGGTAAACCTTCTAAACCAAACACTGCTGCGTCTGGAACGATTGTAGACACACCAGTAGTAGGATCGAGCCGAGAGTAACCCATGCTTGATAATTGAGTCAAGCTATATGGAGCATCAAGACTATTACCAACCGCCGTTACCACCGAGATGTTCGGCGCGATTTCATTCAACCTAATTTCTAGATTGTAGATAGCTTCAAATTCATAATTAGTTTGCGCGATTGCTTTTGTAGTATCTAAGCCTAAACTTGCTAGCGAAAGAACTACGGGAACAAACCATACACTGTTTGAACGCAGCATTAATTTACTTCATTTTAAGGTTAATTTTTAGGTAAAAAAGTCTTACCTTTGTGCTTGTTGAAAACAGCATACAGCACATTGAATTGCGGCTGCAATAAAAAAGTTTGTTGATATGCTTGATCTATCTTTAGATATTTTTGTTAAGTCAGGTTTAACTCATTCAACAAACCTCTGATGATCATCAAAGACGTGTGTAATTAAATCTAGAAATTTATGAGGATGTTAAGTAATTGTCTAAAAATCATTGAGCATCACTCTACAAGTCGGGGAAACCGACTTGTAGCAACTGTCGTCTTCCTACCCTTCGGGTGAATCCTACGGATACGCTGCGCGATCGCCCACGTCCACCGGAGTGGCTCACCTCCTGCTATATATTGCGTTTGTTTAAACTTCACTACGATGAGCTATCACCGCATAAAATGGATCTCCTCCGGCTGCACCCAACCACTGCAAAAAGTTAGGTGCTGTGGACTTATGGACAATGGCTTCTGGGGTAGTAAATCCTGGTATTGAAGTGAAGTAGTTTTTAACTAATTCCACCCTAGTAGCTTCTGAAGCATCCCGCCAAGCTTGAATTGCTTTTTGAAAAAACATGCGGTTAGAAAAGCTGATAATAGCTATACCACCGGGTTTGAGAATGCGATAAATTTCAGAAAAGACTGCCTCTGGATATTGGATATATTGCACTGAAACGCAATTGAGGACAGCATCAAAATCTTGATCCCGAAAGGGTAACTGCGGATTTTCGTTGATATTTTGTACAAAGTAATGATCTAAGCGGGGATTACGTGAGAGTTCTTCAGCGTTAAGTCCATGTCCCTCAACATGGGCAAATTGCATTTCTTCTGGTAAATGCGATACCCAGCTACCCATCATATCTAGTATGCGCGTGTTGGGTTGCAGGCGATCGCGATATAAATCTGTCAGCTGTTGAATAAATCCTTCATCGACATGGGTGACGAAGCGTGGATAGGCATAAAATAGCTTGTCGTCTGCGTCATCTAATTTTTGACGTTGATTCGGTTTTAGCATCATAAATCTCTGTTTTGCAGGTCTTTTTTACCAAAAGTGGTGCAACTTCAGGTATTATTTGGAGCAAGTATATGTAACATATTTTAATAACAAAAAGGCTCCTAAACGAGGCCAGTCAACAGCATTCTTTTTGCATCAATATCAATGTTGTATAGATTACATTCTTTGCGGCCTATCTGGCGGCAAATATATTTATCCTCTGTATTTCCTTATATCAGTTTGTTGATTTGGATACTCCCGTTATTGCTATTCAGTTCTGGACAGAATAGCTTGATGGCACACGATGAAGGGCTGTACGCTTGGCGGGCGCGCCAAATGTTCGACTCTGGCGACTGGATAGCTCCTTGGGATAATGTTCATCATAAAACCCCTGGCCCTTATTGGTTAATTGCTATTTCCTACACGCTATTTGGTATTAGTGAATTAAGTACGCGAATTATTAGCATGATTGCTGGCATTTTCAGCCTATTACTGGTATATGAAATCGGCAAAATTATGCTAGGTAAAAAGTTAGCTTGGCTAGCTGTGGCGATTTTGAGTGTAGAATTTCTCTGGCTGCAATATTGTCGCTTAGGCACACCTGACGTGCCAATGATTTTTTTGGTACTTTTAGCTATTTGGTCTTTGTTCAAAGCTGAATTGCATTTTAAATATCGCTATTTTTGGAGTTTGATTGCTGGTTTAAGTTTGGGTTTAGGCTTTTTAGTCAGAAGTTTTATGATTTTCTTGCCGATGATGGCTTTATTACCTTATTTAATTGGTGAACATCGCCGTCATCGTCATCTTGCTAACCCCATGTTGTATTTAGGGTTTGTCATCGGCTTAATTCCTACTTTGGGTTGGCTGTGGTTCAGTTGGCTACGCTATGGAAACGCTAGTTTTGCAGAATTATTTAGGTTTGTTTTTCAATTAGGTACTCATGAACGTGGTGGCAATGGAATAATATTCTATTTCTGGAATGTGCCAGCCAAAGCTTTTCCTTGGTCTTTTTTGAGTCTTTTAGGTTTAATTTTAGTATTTCGCCGTCCCATTCCTCGCTACCATCTGATATTAGTGGGCTTTCCGCTGGTGCTATTTGCTGAACTGAGTATTTTCTCTACTCGTCTATCTCACTATAGTCTTAGTCTTTATCCGTTTATCGCTTTTTTGGCAGCGGTTGGTTTAGATTGGTTGAGCAAAATCTATCAAAGAGGCTTGACAAAAAATATTCCCCGTAACCTCAGTTATGCTTCTGGTGCATTAGGTATTTTACTTATGCTTGCGGGTATAGTCATTTTGGCGTGGGGTAATGCCAATATGCGTCACTATGCAATTCTGGGCTTGGTTGTGGGATTGAGTTGGTTAATTTTACCTTTGATATGGATTGCTCGTTACCAGTTTGGTATGAAGTTTCTCACAGCAAGATACTGGGTGGCTGGTTGGCTAATTCCCTGCTGGCTGGCTTTGGCTATGACTGGTAGTCTCGGCTTGTTAGGTAACTATAATCCTGATGTTAAGGCATTTATTCAAAAACCTGCGATCGCCTCAATTCTGCAAAATCATCCTATCTACTTTGTGCAAGTCGGTGGAAAAACTGCTGTATTACTTAATTTTTACACTCCCGTACATGGCACAAAAGTAGACTCCATTTCTCAAGTTCCTGTCTTGAACTACGCTTGGATTTCTCCAAAACAGGTGGCTAAATTATCCATACCTCACCGTGTTCTTGGGAGTGTACAGAAACATCAATTGATTCAAGTTATCCCATAAATCGCCGTCTTTACAAGAATCTATCCTTCGTAGAGACGGCGACTTCTCGCGTCTGGTGCCTTAACTAAAACAACTGGTCAAATGTAAATAAAAGTTACAAAAAGCGTAATCAGCAGTTAATCTTAAGTATTTAATCACAAATCACAAAAATAATTACCGGAATTTCTGGAAAAGCTCCTGTTTAACTTTTGAATCACAATATTAGGTTCTTAGCAGTTAGCTTATTTTATATTTCCAGAAAATATTCCGATTTTATTTAACGTGAGTTCGACGGTTGAAAAAACCTTGCTTCCAAACCTCTCCCCTGCAAGGATAAGCCACTGTGTTGGGCGGCTTTACCGACTTAAAGTATATGGCATCAGAGGCTTTAAAACCTTAATTTTTCTTCGTGGTTTAAGCTATTTAAGCCCCTCTCCGCGTCGGAGAGGGGTTGGGGTGAGGTTCATCGAATTCACATTTTATTTAATGTCACTGTGGTGTTTTCTGTAGTGAAAATACCGTCATTTTTTGCTGTCGCTAAATCAGGATAATCATGAGTTTAAAACTGAAATTCCAACCAGTATCTTTTAGTTGGGTTGCTTTGCATCCCCAACCTAAAGGAGTAATTCAATTCATTGGCGGGGCTTTTTTTGGTACATTTGGCCCAATGTTTTTTTATCGCTATCTACTCGAATGTTTATTCAAGCAAGGCTATACAATCATTCTTTTGCCATTTAACTTTACTTTTGACCATTATACAGAGGCGAGTTTTCTCATTAGAGAACAGTATAAACTCATCCCAGAATTAGTAAGGATGGCAGAATTAGCAGGTTATGAATTTAAAACTTACCTTGATGATTCTAACTTTTCTTGGATAGGTCATAGTATTGGTTGTAAATATATTGCACTTTTAGAAGCTTTCAGCGCGTTGCCTAAAAAACGCAACGAACTAGAAGCCTTTATTCGTGAAATAGTCAAAAAAACATCAGGTAGTTTATCTCCAGAAAAACAAGATAAAAAAGTTCAAAGCATTGTCAACGATCTAGAAAATCTCATTAATGGCCTTGAAGATAAACGTTCAGAGGCGAAAAGATTAACTTCTTATTATGTCAATCAATATGTAGCAAAACGTTCAATTTATTTTGATGATTTAGAGGTAAAAATTACCAGCATTTTTATTAAAAACCAAGCATCTCTACTATTAGCACCAGTTAATACTGGGCTTGACAGCGCCATTAAACCTAAGACCTTGGCAGATTTTCTTAGCCGTCTTGGTTTTAACGTCAAACCAACCCCTGAAGAGACTTATGCTTTAATCAAAAACAGTAATTTATTTAATTTGCTTGGCTTGGTTTATTTCTCTTTAGATAACATAGGCAAATCTACACGGGAATGGTTCTTCAATCATTTGAAAAAACCTCCAGAAGATTTCAGAGCAAAACTTAAGGGCGGACATTTAAGACCTCTGGGATTACGTCTAGGTAATTTCGTTCTCAATTTTCCAGATACTTTTTCTGTCCCTTTCATTCAATCAGTCAATCAAAGAAACGCAGAATTTGAAATTTACATACTTCAGTTGCTCGATTATCTAGAACAAAAGCATCAAGACATTAAAAAATAATTTCAATTACCTATCAATATTTATCCTGGCTTGCTTTGGCATTATTAGGATACTGAAAGCTGAAAATGAAATAATTGCCGAGATGATCTTTGAAAGATTACCCTCCGGGGTACTACATGTAACTGATGAAGTTGCTTACACTGAAAAATAGATAAAACAATTTTAATTAAGTGAGGTATTTAACATGAATTCAGCTATTATTTCATCATTTGAGCTTTTGGTTAAACCAATTGCTCCTCCTGATGCTCCAGTTAATCGTCGAGCTATTCAAGCTTATTTTTTATTCATCTCCAACCTGAATGATGCTTCTGAACCTACAGTGACGCTATCACTTAAGTTCACTGCTAATGGTATGCCTTTAGTAACTGATAAGCTCGTTACTATCTTTGATGCTGGATTAGGCAATAACTTTGGTACATTAAACCCCGATGGAACAACAGAAGATTATCTTCTTCCATCTGGTTATACCGGACTGTTTCTCCTACAGCCTAAAAATCTTGCGCCGGATGCACCAGATTTGGAAATTCGGGGCGTAGCAGAAATTTCTTTGCTTCCCGGTTCTGAAGCAAATTCAGCAAACTTGCTTTTAACTCCGCAACAAAGAGGTACGTTTTTACCTGTCCAACCAGGAACGGAAGACTTTGATCAGCAGGCTTATACGTTACCAACTCCCGACGGAAAATATATGTTTGAACTGACTAAATAGCAAGGCGGTACATTCAACAATGATGTGACATGAACACAAGTTTTATATGTGTTAAATGTGACAAATTTTATCTATTTATTATGGAGAAAGGTCTCGTCACTTTTCTCTTTTTCTCATAGTAATTTTCTATTGGCGGTATGAATAACTCTTTATTTCACCGCCAACTTTCTGCAAGATACAAAATTTTAAATCCGTCTGTCTTGCCAAGATGAGGCAATTTAGCTAGGATAAATATTACGTATGCTAAATAATTAATTAAATGATTGCTCAATCAGATCATTCATCAGGTTTAGAGTCGTGGCAGCAAACTTTAGCACCATACAATTTGGGCTACAGAATCAAATTGCTATCGCAACTACTCACGCGCAAGTTTACAGAAAAGCTAGAACCGTTTGGATTAACGCCATTTCACTGGCTGGTATTATGTTGTCTGTGGCAAGAAGATGGTTTACCAACTTCTAGTATTGGAGACAAACTCCAGCAAGTGGGAGGAACTTTAACAGGGGTTTTAGATCGGATGGAAGAACGGGGTTTGGTACGTCGAGAACGCGATTCTCACGATCGCCGCATCTGGCGAATATGGCTAACTGATGCCGGTAAAGAACTAGAAGCAGTTTTGCCCCCAATTGCCGCCCAAATGCGCGATGCCGCCATGCATGGTATTTCTGGCGCTGACCGTGAACTATTTTCACAAATTCTCAATCGGGCGATCGCTAACCTTTCCTAAGACTATGCCATAATCACCCCATTGGGTGAAGTACTATTGAAATCTTTTTGTAAGAATACTACGCACACAAAATAAACGTCATAAAAAAGATTATAAGCGGATATTATTTACTCTATTAATTTTTTAATAATGAAATGGGGATGTCTGCAAAAAAGTGGCTATAGAAGTTAAGTAATACCAAATTACCTTGAAAAAAATTCTGGTGTTGTAATATTTTTCTCCACCTAGGTAGAGGGGTTACAGCTACTTCGAGATGATATTTATAAAAGCATTATTGGTGGAAAAAACCTGATATGAATAGACAAGCCACCCAAAGAAATTCGTTACTACCGGCATTAAGATCAAGAAACTACCAGTTGTTTTTTGCCGGACAAGGTATTTCCCTCATCGGGACATGGATGACACAACTAGCTACAATTTGGTTAGTATATAGCCTGACAAATTCCCCATTCATGCTGGGTGTTGTGGGATTTACCAGTCAAATTCCTAGCTTCTTTTTAGCTCCTTTCGGCGGAGTATTTGTAGATCGCTTTTCTCGATATCGTACCTTAATTGGCACGCAAATATTAGCGATGATTCAGTCGTTAACCTTGGCTGTGCTGGCGCTGAGTGGAATCATTCAAATTTGGCACATCATAGCTTTAAGCTTGTTTCAAGGATTTATTAACGCTGTGGATGCACCAGCACGGCAAGCATTTGTGCCAGAATTAATTGAACGCAGAGAAGATTTAGCTAATGCGATCGCTATCAACTCTACCATGATTAATGGGGCGCGATTAATTGGGCCAGCTGTCGGGGGTTTGCTAATTGCTAGTGTGGGAACTGCTTACTGTTTTTTAATTGACGGTTTGAGTTACATTGCTGTAATTGCTGCTTTATTAGCGATGAAAATTAAACCCTGGAAATTTACAGTAACTCAGGGTAGTCCCTTGCAAAAAGTCAAAGAAGGGTTTGTGTATGCCTTTAGCTTCCCACCAATTAGATCTATATTATTGCTATCAGCTTTAGTGAGTTTAATGGGGCTGCAAAACACTATTCTTGTACCAGTTATTGCAGAAGAAACCCTCAAAGGAGGTGCAGAAACTCTAGGGTTTTTAATGGCAGCATCAGGAGTTGGAGCTTTATCAGGGGGGATTTATCTAGCTACACGGCAAACAATCTTAGGAATTGGTAAGTTGATTAGTTTAGCACCAGCTATTTTAGGAATTGGTTTAATTGCCTTTGCATCATCTCGGTTTTTACCTATTTCTTTGTTTACCATGCTGTTTGTTGGTTTAGGAACAATTCTCCAAATTGCTGCTAGTAACACCTTTTTACAAACAATTGTTGAAGAAGATAAACGCGGAAGATTGATGAGCTTATATACAATGTCATTTTTAGGAATGATACCCCTAGGTAATTTATTAGGGGGTGTATTAGCAAGTCATATTGGGGCTGCTAATACTTTAATTATTGATGGGGTAGTCTGTATTATAGGCTCTATAATTTTTAGCAGACATTTGCCTAATTTAAAAGAAATGGTTATACCAATTTATGAACAAAAAGGAATATTAATTAGTCAGAAAAAATAAAATAAATTATTATTTAATAGAGAAGAAAAACAATTTACTCAATTTTTAAACTTTTTAATAAATGTTGATTTTTATAACATGTCGGTAAAGTCTTAAGTTTAGGTAGCGGGTATGGAGAACAAGGAAAAAGAGAGATTTCTTCCTTATTTTTCATCCATACCCAAAAGGACTGAAAAAGCAGCGCATACAAGTTTCCTCGTCTTGCTGCAAAATCTCTATTCCAACTTACTTAAAACCATACTGACATCAACGGCTAACTTTTGGCCCAACCTCAGCAAATGATCGCACTGATTACTATCTTCTGCATTGGCAAGACTAGTTAGACACAAAGGCATAATTTGACTATGCAGACAACTGAAGTAGAGTTCTTGGGATCGTTCTAGGGAAATGCCAAGATTTAGCTGATATCCAACATCAATTAATCGCTCAAATAGTTGGATATCTGTATTAAAACTACCATTAGCATCGTGCAACAATTGCCAAAGCGATCGCGCAATTAATTGTTCTAACATTTGCTTGGCTTCGGGGACATTCAGCCGACAACGCAGATGTTTAGCTTCGGTGGCGATCGCTTCTAATTCTACAATGTGATTCCAACACAGTTGAGGTTCAGTGATGTCTTGCTCTAGCGATCGCAATGTCATCATACAGCGATAACCTAAAGCAATTTCCGCTGCCACTTGCAACTCTTGTGGTACTTCTAGTCCATCACGGTGGAACGCCATCAATACGCCATAATTTTCCCGGTACGCCTGGGTATATAGTTGATCTAATCGTGTCAGGGTTTCCTGACTAATTAACCGCATAATTCGATGACGTTCTTCAGTAAAGAGATTCTGCAAACTATAAGCCTCTTCTCCAAAGAGCTGCGTCATCACTAAAATAGAGTGAGCTGCACTCGCTTGTTGTAGCGCCCCAAACAGCTTTTCTTTCAATTGACTGTAGTCACGCCGTCCAGTAAATGGTTGAATGCAACAGTGAAAATCCCAGCCTCCCAAATGGAGAACGGCAAACACTAAATGTTCGCTTTCCCAGGTAATTTCTGACACCAATTTCAAGTGCCCTATAACCAAAGTTAGCGATCCCATCCGTTGTAGCTGGTAATCTAACTCATTGGCAGTGTAGCAATAAACTCGCTTTTGATAAGGATGGAGATTTTTACTCGCAGCATTTTCTCCAGAGATGAAATTGCGCGTTTCTGTGGGTTGGTGATTACTGAATAGTGAAGTAATCGCATAATGGGCTGCAACTTGTTTAAAACCCACCTGAGCAGTTAGCACCAATTGTCGATAAATTTCCGCACCATGCTTGAAACTATCAACATTACTAGGCGCTAAACCCAGACGTTTGAGGAAGCCTTTTTCCAATTGCACACCCGCCACATCTCCTGCTAGTTCCAAAGCACGGGATGCGTAACGGAGAATCTGCGTTCCCTCTGGACGAGAAATTTCTTCAAAAAACCATCCACAACTAGTAAACATCAGCAAAGCATGACGCTGCATTTCTAGTAGACGTAAAGCGTCTACTTGTTCGGCTGCTGTGAGTTTGTGGGTTTGATGGCTAGAAAGGAAACGGCTGACATTGGCAGGAGAGCGATCGCGCATGACTAGAATATATTCATCTCGTGCTTGCCAGGGATCGCGGAAAATCTGTTTGCCACATTCCTCATATACTTCTGTGATCTGATCCCGCAACCAGTTTAAAGCATTTCGCAGAGGTCGCCGCCATTTTTGATGCCAAACACCGCCTTCACCACCGCAACCACAGTCATCTTGCCATCTATCTACACCGTGGGCACAACTCCAAGCTGTAACTGACTTTAATTCGACTTCCCAAGTGGGAGGATTAAGGCTGAGGTAGTGGGCAAAGTTTGTCACTGTCCAACCATGTTGGGGAAACTCATTGACAAAAGCGTAGGCTAAAGTTTTTTCAGTTCCCTTCTTGTGGTGTCCAAAGGTTTCTCCATCTGTCGCCACAGAAATCAATTGTGCCGGACGATGATCCCCACGCACAGCTGAACCAATGCGTCCGGCAAAGTGATGAGAATTATAAACGACATCACTAAAACCCATGTCCCGCGAGATCGGGCCATCGTAGAAGAAGATATCGATGTAAGGACGGGAATCTTCATTGCCCCCACTCCCTTCCTTGATTGTGCTGAGGGGTGAAGTTGAATTGCTAAGCGTAGGCTTTAAATAACAGCGATAAGGACGTGTAGGATCAATTTGACTACCGCCAACTTCATGCCATTCTGGCTGGGGGTGATCTTGGGTGGGTAAGGGACGGCAACGCTGGGCTTGAGATGGTGCAAGGATAATAAAGCGAATACCTTCAGCAACAAGAGCTTCTAGAGTGGCATAGTCAACGCCGGCTTCTGCTAACCACATACCTTCGGGATCACGACCAAAGCGGGAACGGAAGTCTTCTTTACCCCAGCGAATTTGGGTGTATTTATCACGCTCATTAGCCAGGGGCATGATGATGTGATTGTATACTTGCGCGATCGCATTGCCGTGACCTTGCAAGCGCTGACAACTCTTGGTATCTGCCTCGATAATCCGCTGATAAACTTCCATGTCGTGGCGCTCTAGCCATGACATCAGCGTTGGCCCAATATTAAAGCTGAAATACTCATAATTATTTACGATCCTCACAACTTCACCTCGGTCGTTTAAGACTCTGGCAAAGGCATTTGGGCGATAACATTCCCAGTGGATGCGTTCATTCCAATCATGGAAAGGTGCAGCACTTGGTTGGCGCTCAATCGCGTCCAGATAAGGATTTTCCCGTGGTGGCTGGTAAAAGTGCCCATGTACCGTTACATAAACACCAGTTGCCTTGCTCAGGGGATCGCCTTGGTGAGTATCTTTATCAG
The DNA here is from genome assembly GCF_016056295.1 of Atlanticothrix silvestris CENA357. Lineage (GTDB taxonomy): Bacteria > Cyanobacteriota > Cyanobacteriia > Cyanobacteriales > Nostocaceae > Atlanticothrix > Atlanticothrix silvestris. The sequence goes on along the minus strand of NZ_JAECZB010000072.1, from coordinate 3,141 downwards.
TTAAATTTGATGTGAATGTTGAGCCAGAATTAGCTGGCATTTCAGCAGCAGAAGTCATGTATATTTATCCAAAACAAAAAACTTACATTTGCGCCGAAAACATTGTGTTTAAACCTTCCTACAGAGGTTTGAACACAAATTCCGGTATATATGAAAACTATGGGTATAGAATACAGTTAAATCTCCGAGAAAGCTTTCTTACTAAAGTGGGAAATCTGCGTTATCGCACAGCATTTTCCTACAGACTCGAAATAATCAGCCATTGAATAACGCCTCAATTAGGGGTTTTCTCGTTGGCAGTGCCAATAAAAAATTTAATTGTCTTTTAATACATTAAACCCCATTGTTGATGTAACATTTCAGCTAAAGTTGATAGTTTTGCTAAGAAAGATTGCAAAAGCTCCATAAATTGCAATCTTATTTTACATATCTCGTGCCAGTCTAGGAACAGTGTAATCTCTGAAAGGATTCGTGGACAGTTGAGAGTATCCTAGAATCTGGTTATAAACCCCTCAAACATCTTGATTGATCACAGACATCTGTGAATGGTACTCTCAGATTAAGGTAGCAAATGTCCGGTAAAAATGCTCTTTTTCTAGTTTTCTTACTGTTTATCCCAGTTTCCTTAGTAGCCCACTTTCTGGAGTGGGGAGACTTAGTAGTTTTTATCACAGCTGGTTTAGCAATTCTGCCCTTAGCAGCTTGGATGGGTACAGCCACAGAAGAAATTGCTGTCGTGGTTGGCCCAACATTGGGGGGATTGTTAAACGCCACCTTTGGCAATGCGACAGAATTGATTATAGCTTTAATCGCCCTCAATGCTGGGCTGGTGAATGTCGTCAAAGCCAGCATCACGGGATCAATTATCAGTAACTTATTGCTGGTGATGGGTTTTTCAATGCTGTTAGGTGGACTACGTTATAAAGAACAGACATTTCAGTCGATTGTGGCGCGGGTGAATGCTTCATCGATGAATTTGGCGGTAATTGCCATGTTGCTACCAACGGCGATGAATTACACCTCCATTGGAATTAACGAAAAAACCCTGCAAGATTTATCTCTTGCCGTTGCAGTCGTGTTAATTTTGGTCTACGCTCTCACACTGCTATTCTCAATGAAAACTCACGCCTATCTGTATGATTTGGGTATAGCAGAAATTGAAGCAGAAGAACCCCCTCATACCAAGCCCAACATTTGGCTGTGGGGTGGTGTACTGCTAGCATGTACTCTATTAGTGGCACTAGAGTCAGAATTATTGGTCGATACTTTAGAAGTGGCGACATCCCAGCTAGGTTTAACATCGTTATTTACAGGGGTAATTTTAGTTCCCATCGTCGGTAACGCCGCTGAACATGCTACAGCCGTTACTGTAGCCATGAAAGATAAAATGGATCTTTCTGTATCTGTAGCTGTGGGATCAAGTTTGCAAATAGCTTTATTTGTTGCTCCCGTTTTAGTGATCGCAGGGTGGATAATGGGTCAACCGATGGATTTAGATTTTAATCCTTTTGAATTAGTGGCTGTGGCTGTATCGGTATTGATTGCCAACAGCATTAGTTCAGATGGGAAGTCCAATTGGTTAGAAGGCACTTTACTATTAGCTGCATACGTAGTGTTGGGTTTTGCCTTTTACTTTCATCCAGTCATCGAAGGTATTGGGTAGTGATGGGAGCGATCGCTTTTTAGTTTAATAAAGAGCGATCGCTTTATGCTTATAGATAGAGGTAATTTTTTTACTATTTATATATATGGAATCGTGCTTAAGCAATGAAATTGGAAATATCAAAACCCTACCTATAGATATACTGCTTAGGGTAGAATAAATTTTTTCTTATCTAGAGTTTATTATTGTTGACAGGGTAAGTAAAGAAAGCAGGACAACCAGTGGATAATTTATCCACTTCTTCAGCAATCACTGAATTATTGCCATAATATTGTGGCAATTTCGTGACTTGTGGATACACACCATTCCGGAATTACGGCAATTTTTCTGTCAAAGGAAATATGGGTGTTAGTAACATCAAATGCAATGAATGATATTGTCCTGCTGATGACAGGTGTGTTGATCACAAAACAACCATCTCCGTCCAATTTACTTAAGCAGCCTGTGATTCAGCTAGACAATGGCGTACAAAAGTCTACAAGGAATCATTTATATAAGTTAGTTTCAACTTCCAAGATTGCACCACCTGAATTTATACAGTTAGCTGAGATTTCCCCAGTCACTCGATTAGCCCCCAAGCCTGAGCATCAAAAAACTCTGATGAGTAAGACAGATAAAAATCTTGTCAAAGACTTATATAGCTTGGCTGAGTTCCAGCATTTCCAGGCTGTTAGGGTGAAGTTTCCTGGTGAACAACCCCTAATAGCTAAACAAAGCCGTGACAAGATTGTGGTTACAAAATCTCAAGGAGTACGTTTTTCTCATAAACAACGCCTAATAGCTCAACAAATTGATGACGACATTGTTGTAGCAAAATATCCTAGATTTAGTAACCCTACTGTGCCAACTCTACGTTTTAATAGTTCAGGCCTTGCTGTCAGAATATTACAACGGCTATTAATTGCTAACGGTTATGCTATTCGAGTGGATGGGGTTTTTGGTGCGCTGACAGAGAGTGCAGTTAAGGCATTTCAAAACCAGCAAAATTTAGCTGTGGATGGCATAGTAGGGCCAAGAACTTGGCATTCTTTGACAAGATAAGCTGTTACGCATTTAACTTGAAAATTTACATGAAGGCTGATGACCGATGACTGATGACTGATAACAGTTAACAGTTAACGACCGTAAAGAGTGTTTATAGAATTTAGGCGCGCATCAGCTTATACCAATTCGCAATTCGCAATTAAAGAACCTGAAGGGGTGACAAAGAAGCTACAAAGCAGACTGGATAAGAGACATAGCACGTAGACCCTTGCGAAAATAGGGTAGTTTACTGGGCTTTAAACGCATTAAATCATGAGCTAAATCAGCCCAAAACTCCATTGCACCCACCCATAATTGGCCATACAAACCAACCCAAAATGCGCTATGTCGGCGATGTAGTCGGTTTAATTCCTTCAGACGACCAATATATTTTTGTAATCCCATTTGACGAGAGTTACGACCTGCTAAAACAGCACAAGTATAGGCGATAGCAA
>NZ_JAECZB010000071.1:42059-86606 GCF_016056295.1 Atlanticothrix silvestris CENA357 | reverse complement strand
CCTTACCCCTTCTTCCCCATGCCCCATGCCCTATTCCCCATTCCCTAATAAATTTATGACCAAAGAACAAACTTGGAGTCAGCGGTTTGAATCAGCGCTGCATCCGGCGATCGCTCGTTTTAATGCCAGTATCGGTTTTGATATTGAATTAATAGAATACGACCTGACTGGTTCTCAAGCTCATGCCAAAATGTTGGCTCACACGGGTATTATTTCTGCAACCGAAGGAGAGAAACTCGTTGCAGGGTTAGAACAAATTCGCCAAGAATATCACCAAGGCAAATTTCACCCTGGTATTGATGCCGAAGATGTTCATTTTGCGGTAGAACGACGGTTAACAGAAATTGTCGGCGATATTGGTAAGAAATTACATACGGCGCGATCGCGTAATGACCAAGTGGGTACAGATACTCGACTATACCTCCGCGATCAAATTCAACAAATTAAACAGCAATTGCGGGAATTTCAAGGTGTCTTAGTAGATATAGCCGAACAGCATATTGAAACTTTGATTCCTGGCTACACCCATTTACAACGTGCCCAACCTCTGAGTTTGGCTCATCATCTTTTGGCATATTTTCAGATGGCACAACGTGACTGGGAACGCTTGGGGGATGTTTACCGCAGAGTGAACATTTCACCTTTGGGGTGCGGTGCTTTAGCTGGAACTACTTTCCCGATTGATCGCCATTACACAGCCGAATTATTAAATTTTGATCGTGTTTATGAAAATAGCTTAGATGGAGTGAGCGATCGCGACTTTGCGATCGAGTTTCTCTGCGCTGCTAGCTTAATCATGGTTCACCTCAGCCGTCTGAGTGAAGAAATCATTCTCTGGTCATCAGAAGAATTTCGCTTTGTTACCCTCAAAGATAGCTGTTCCACTGGTTCCAGCATTATGCCTCAAAAGAAAAACCCCGATGTGCCAGAATTGATCCGAGGAAAAACCGGGCGTATATTTGGTCATCTCCAGGCAATGCTGGTAATTATGAAGGGGCTACCTCTGGCATATAACAAAGACCTACAAGAAGACAAAGAAGGTTTATTTGACAGCGTGAACACAGTCAAAGCCTGTTTAGAAGCAATGACAATTTTGCTGGCGGAAGGCCTAGAATTTCGCACCCAGCGTTTAGCAGCAGCCGTGGCGGAAGACTTTTCAAATGCTACAGATGTGGCAGATTATCTGGCAGCAAGGGGAGTTCCTTTCCGGGAAGCTTATAATCTCGTGGGTAAAGTTGTAAAAACCAGTATTGCCGCAGGTAAACTTCTGAAAGATTTGACCTTAGAGGAGTGGCAACAACTACATCCAGCATTTGCAGTAGATATTTACGAAGCTATATCCCCTTATCAAGTTGTTGCGGCGCGTAACAGTTACGGTGGTACGGGCTTTGCACAAGTAAGAAAAGCACTCCTAGCCGCCCGCACTCAAATTGCTCAACAGTAAGACTAGGGGACAAGGGAAAATTTTCCCCAATGTTTTAATTTAGACATGAATAAATTAAAGTTTGTAATTAGCACTTTAGCGTTAAAGCACTAATTACAAGCTACTAATCAGCGTTTGACTAAATTTGTCAATATCTGTTATTAGACCAACTGACTGGAGGTTCTCCAGCGTTCGCTCTCGGTTTTGCTCAGAGAAAGAGTAGCACGCATCTTGAATCAAGACCGGAACATAGCCTAAATCAGCCGCATGGCGAACTGTGGGTTCGATCCCAAATTCCAGAACTGCTCCGGCGATCGCAACTGCTTCAATGCGGGCATCACGCAAGGCTAAATCAAGATATGATCCAACAAATGCTGACATTGTGAGTTTGTCAAATGCCACTTCTGATGGCAGAGGCTTCAGTTCTGGGATAATAGCATGGGTTGAAGAATCACGCAGAAAGTTCGGTTGGACTTGTGCAACATTCGCTACTCGCTGTAAAGCCATCGCGCCTTTGAGTTGCGAGACTCCAGCAACTTCAATTGGTAATGTAGTATGACGCGAGAAAAAAATCCGCATTTGATGAGATCGTGCTGCTTCGATAACTGTCTTTACCTGCTGAATGAACGCAGCACCATTGGGCAATTATTGAGCGATCCCGACCTGCATATCGTAAACCAAAAGTGCCATTTTCTGAGGATTACACACATCCTCTAGAGTCATGGGAATATTAAGCCCGAAAGCGGTTTGCATAATTAACCCCTAACAGTTGCAAAGAAATCTTGACCACGTGTTTGAGCGTAGTATTGAGCGAACTCTTCATAAGTGGTAGCAGGATGACGAGTCACAGTTGCGATCGTGTCAGTTACAGCAGACCCCGCACCCTGTTTCCAACAATTAAATAACTCTAACTCAGCGTCTAAATACCATTCTGGTTCTCCATTGGCGAGTCGCGCAGCTTTCAGATCTGCGGGTGGAAGATCAATATACGCCACAGTTCGACCCAGTGCTTTTGCAAAAATGTCCGCGATTTCATTAAATGTAATCGCTTGAGATCCAGTCAAAATATAACTCTTGTTTTCATGTCCTGGTTCAGTTAAACAAACCCCCGCAACGGCAGCCACATCACGAGCATCAACATGAGAGATTTTGGTATCTCCAACGCAATTGTAAATTGATCCACTTTGTGCGATCGTTTGAGCAAACCAACGCATATTTTGCATCAACATATTCGGGCGGAGGTGCGTCCATGCTATCCCTGACTGCTCTAAATGTTCTTCAATCTGGCGATGCCATTTCTGAAATGTACTCGGCAATTCACCTGCCCCCATCACTGAAAGTTTTACAATTTGTTGTGTGCCTGCTTGTTTTGCAGCATCAATGAACGCGCATTCTAGTTCTACTTGATTAGGCAAATTAGGCAACACTAAAAATGCTTTTTCGATACCTTGCAAAGCTGCGTCCAGAGTTTCAGGCTGTGATAAGTCACCGATTGCCAGTTCTACTCCTTGCTGTGCTAGGTTAGTTGCCTTTTTGGGGTCGCGTACTAGTCCTCGAATTAAAGCTTTCCGTTCAAGGAGATACTGAACTACCTCACTGCCAATATTTCCGGTTGCGCCAGTTACAAGAATTGTCATCAAAGTTCTCCTTGGCTAAAGAAATCTTTAAAATTTGGGATACAGTCAGTGTTCAAACAGCCGCATCATGCGTGGCATTATTATGAAACGTGATGCGTAAAACTCCTCGCCTTGAGTTATCTATATCACATCTCTATCTTTGATGTGGTAACACTAATCTAGATAAGTGGGGATGAAACAAGAATCTCCCTTCCAAGGCTTTGCCTTGAAGGTGAGAGTGTCAATAACGACTGAAGTGACACAACTAATGACTCTTAATTCTTGCCTAATGCTTAGTTCCCAATAAATAAGGGCGTACATCTGTACGCCCTAAACACCCAAAGAATAAGAATTTAAGTAAGAAACTTATTCAGTGTCAGCTGCTGCTGCTCCTTCTTCTTCCTCACTCTTCGGTGGTCTTTGTTGGAACCTTCTTTGCATTCTTCCTGTCGTAGTTCGTTTACGAAACTTTCTGGCATATGCCTGGTTCCGTAGCGCCTTTTCTTTTTTCGGGTTACGGCGCTTAGCCATGTTCACCTCATTAATAAACAACAAAAAAGTGACAACTAGGCATCACGTAGGCAATATCAGCTACTGATGTTATTGATATAGTTTTAGCCTAGTTTAACAGTCTATATATTTGAACAGTATACTAGTCTACCGTATTTAGCTTATTTATGTCAATAGTAATTTAGAACCTTTTCTTCAAACAAAAGTGTTTCTATACTAAATTACCAGGAATAAAAATTAGTACGTTACTTAGTAAGTAATCTAGAAAATATTTTCCCTGCAATGCACTCATCAACTTTTATGCCTGAAAATTTTTACTATTGACTATGTATTTTATACAATTAAGTCTTTGCAGTAATTATAGATCTTTGGTAAAAATTCACTTTAGAAAAAAATTGGCATTACCAATTATATTTCATCCGTAAATCTTGTTCATACTGAAAAAATTAGTATTTTTAGATATCTTAACAAGATTTTAACAAAAGTTACAACCTAAATTGGTGTTTCAAAAGTAGTATTTATTATTACTTTTAAATTCAGATTTATGCTAGAGTCAATCTAAAATATCTATAGACAAATACTATAAGAAAACTTTATGTGTATTTGAATACAAATAATTTTATTTAAAACAACGATAAGATTGATATATTATACAAAAATCGTTAGAATAAAATCCCAAATCATCAGCATATTTGTGTCACACAAATCTCAGCTTTTTTAGTGGTTGAGTAGATGCGAATGGTATGGAATTTAGATAATACAATACAGACATTTTAAGATTGAACATTCTTGCTTTTTTTGCGGCAGCTGTCCAATCCACACGTAGCTTATGGCGCGTTGGACAAACGGTACTGGGTATTATCTTCCGTCATCCCATTACTGGCACTAGTATTATCCCTATATTACCTGATGGTCGAATTGTCCTAATCCGACGGCGCGACGATGGCTGCTGGGCACTACCAGGAGGGATGGTGGACTGGGGAGAGGATATTCCGAACACAGTCCGCCGAGAATTGATGGAGGAAACTGGACTGGAGTTAGTAGAAATTAAACGTTTGGTTGGAGTTTACTCTGCACCAGATCGTGATCCGAGAATCCATTCGATTTGTGTTGCAGTGGAAGCACAAGTTCAGGGCACAATGGCGGTTCAGGATACTTTAGAAGTTATGGAAATCCAGGCTTTCTTTGCTAATTCTCTACCTCCAGAACAAATGTCTCATGACCACTCTCGACAATTACAAGATTATTTAAATGGTTTGACAACATTGGCATAAAGTATTTTATCATTTGTTATTTGTCATTTGCCCAGTTGTACATAAGCAATGATTATTGACAGTTGATAATTGACTAATTCTCTAAAAATTAACTCTTAAATATAAGATGCAAACGCTATTTCGGAACTCCCGGAGGAAAATTTCTCAAGGGCTATTATTCTGGCGTGAAGCCGGTGAAGGCATTCCTGTAATCTTTTTACATGGTGCTTGGAAAGATAGTAGTCAATGGTTATTGGTGATGGAAACACTATCTCAAAATTTCCATTGTTTCGCACCAGATTTATTAGGGTTTGGCGAATCAGAAAATCCGAATATTCATTACTCGATCGATTTGCAGGTAGAGTGTATAGCTGAATTTTTAAAAGCTTTGAAATTGGAAAAAGTTTATTTAGTAGGACATTCTATTGGGGGTTGGATTGCAGCTAGTTACGCCTTGAAGTATGCAGATCAAGTTAGTGGTTTAGTACTGTTAGCGCCAGAGGGGGTAGAGATAGAAAGACAGGAAAATAATTGGCAAAAAATGCAAAAGTTAGTGAAATATCCACCGCTAGTATTGAAATTGTTGCGATTGCTTCGCCCTTTAGCTAAACGATTGGCTTGGTACGAAAAATTTGAACAAAATTTACAGTTACGTCATTTGCTTCTACGATATCCAACAGCTTGTAAGTTACTATTTCAACGGCAGTACCAAGAAATTAAGGTGGAATTATTACAGAATCGATTGCATTTAATGGAAGTTCCAGCTTTGATTTTACAAGGCGGTCAAGAGACATCAGATATATTAGCTAAAAGTCAAACTTACGCTCAACTAATTCCTCAAGCTGAGTTTAAAATGATTGCTCACGCCGGAGATGATTTACCAGAATCTTATGCTGGTTTTGTGGCTGGAGATATTCAGGATTTTATAAAGGAAAATTGGTAATTGATATGGAAAAAAGTATTTTAATTCTTAAAGAATAGCAAGTTATGGATAATTAAACTAAGTAAGTCGGTGAAAATAAATCAAATTATGTTAACTAATATAAAGTTAGCTAAATTTATCTCGTAGTAAGGGCTTTAGCCCTTTTCTTAGGACTAAAGTCCTTACCCTACGGGTTCGTTAGTCGCTCATGGGGGAAACTCCCTTGGCGCTAGCCTCTCCCTTTGGGAGAAGACCGCGCTAACTCACTACAAACATTGAATTTTTCACGCCGTTCTACTTAAATTATTCAGATTTTGGATGCGTTACTGTACTCAGAGCATGAGTGTCTAGCAATATGACCCTACTTATATTTGCTATTCTCCATTACTATTTCTCGCATTCCCCAAAAAATTAAATTTGGTTCCACAATCAGACTGGCTGCTATTTCAGGATATAAAGCTTGGAAATAATTAATTAATAAAGTGTGATCGCCTCCTTTTACCGCAATCTTTCCTTTAGGAAATAAACTCCACCACGCTTCAATAAAATCTTTTATTCCTGCTATTAATGTATAAATTACTCCACTTTGAATTGCTTCTGGTGTATTGAGTGCAAAACGTGGAGGTAGAGACGTAATAACTTTTGTCTCTACGATTGGTAATTGCCCTGTTTTTTGACCTAAAGTTGAGAACTGCAAGCCTAATCCTGGCAAAATTGCGCCACCAACTAAACACTGGTTGATATCTGCACCTGTAAAAGTCAGAGTTGTTCCAGCATCAATTACCAGCATCGGGAGACCCCAAATTTTCCCAGCACCCCACAAAGCCAAGGCGCGGTCAATCCCTAATGTAGGGTACATGCCTAAAAGGGGTACTTGATCTAAGGTAATAATCTCAACATTGGGGTAAATTTGCCAAAGTTTCGTTTGACTAGGAACCACGGAAGCTATGAAGATGGGAGGATGAGTAGAAGTTTCTAGAACAATTTCCTTTTGTTGACTGAATGGAAAAACTGTTGTCGGCCAATCATCCAGTGTGTGACATTGAGCTATCTGCTGTATGACTGACTTAGGGACATGTTCTGTATCCCAAGTCAAATCAAGGGTTTCACCTTTAAATAACGCCCAATGCAACCGGGAATTGCCAATTTCTAAAGCTAACCAAATATTTTCGATGCGCTTCTGTGATTTCACACTTTTAATTTCTTTAAGTCAGCCATAAACTTTTTAATAAAACTTAACAATCAAGACATGTAACAATAAAGCCAGAGAAATACTCATCATGCTAAGGAGGGGAGTTATGGTAGCGCTCACCGAAAGAACTGAAAAACGGCTCACCATACAGACTGTAGAAATTGCTCAACAAACAACAGCAATTCGCTCTCTAGACTGGGATCGCGATCGCTTCGATATTGAGTTTGGTCTGCAAAATGGTACCACTTACAACTCATTTCTCATACGGGGTGAGCAAACTGCCTTAGTTGATACTTCTCATGAAAAGTTCCGTCAACTATATTTTGATACCCTGACCGGATTAATCCAACCCACTGAGATTGATTATTTGATTATCAGTCACACAGAGCCAGACCATAGCGGCTTAGTGAAAGATTTGCTGTCTATGGCTCCCGAAATCACGGTTGTCGGTTCTAAAGTAGCAATTCAGTTTCTGGAAGATTTTGTGCATCAGCCATTTAAACGGCGGATTGTTAAAAATGGCGATCGCTTGGATTTAGGCAACGGTCATGAATTTGAATTTGTCATTGCCCCCAATTTACATTGGCCAGATACCATCTTTAGTTTTGACCACAAAACCAAAATTTTGTTCACCTGCGATGCTTTTGGGTTGCACTATTGCTCAGAAAGTACTTTTGATGACGACTTAAAGGCGATCGAAGCAGATTTTCGATATTATTACGACTGTTTGATGGGGCCAAATGCGCGCTCAGTCTTGTCTGCCCTCAAGCGTATGGCAGAATTAAAAGCCATCGACATGGTTGCCACAGGTCACGGGCCGTTATTATCCCACAACGTTGAAGAACTAATTGGACGCTACCGCACTTGGAGCCAAAAACAAACCAAGGCGGAAACAGTAGTTGGCATCTTTTATGTTTCAGAATATGGCTATAGCGATCGCCTAGCCCAAGCGATCGCTAATGGTATTAGTAAAACTGATGTCGCCGTGGAAATTATCGACTTGGGAGCAGAAGTAGATTTACAAGAACTACGGGAATTAGTTAGTCGTTGTACCGGAATTGTGGTAGGAATGCCACCGCTTTCAGGCGCTGCTAGTATCCAAGCTGCCCTCAGCACCGTTTTAGGATCTGCAAAAGAAAAGCAAGCCATAGGCATATTTGAAACTGGCGGTGGCGATGATGAACCGATAGATCCTTTGCTGAGTAAATTCCGCAATTTGGGTTTAATAGAAGGTTTCCCCTCAATTCGGATTAAACAAACACCCACAGAAAACACCTACAAACAGTGCGAAGAAGCCGGAACCGACTTAGGACAATGGGTAACACGCGATCGCAGCATCAAAGCCATGAAATCTCTAGGTGCAGACCTAGATAAAGCTTTAGGTAGAATCAGCGGCGGATTGTATATTATCACCGCTAAAAAAGGCGATGTCTCCAGCGCCATGCTAGCTTCTTGGGTCAGCCAAGCCAGCTTTAAACCCCTAGGATTTTCCATTGCAGTAGCGAAAGATCGGGCAATTGAATCACTCATGCAAGTAGGCGATCGTTTCGTTCTTAATGTCTTAGAAGAAGGTAATTACCAAAAACTCATGAGACACTTTTTGAAGCGATTCGTCCCCGGTGCTGATCGTTTTGAAGGTGTGAGAACCCAGCCAGCCGAAAATGGAGCGCCCATCCTCACCGATGCCCTCGCTTACATGGAGTGCGAAGTCGTTAGCCGCATGGACTGCAACGACCACTGGGCGGTATACAGCAACGTTTACGCCGGACGGGTGAGTAAGCCAGATGCACTCACAGCAGTTCACCATCGTAAAGTTGGTAATCACTATTAGAAAGGGTTGAGGGACTAGGGGCTAGGGGGTAGCCCTTTCAAGGTGACTCAAAAAATCTCTTGTTTTTTCTCAGCGATCTCAGCATCTCTGTGGTTAAATAAATTACTTTTAAACCGCAGAGTCGCAGAGAACACAGAGAGAAGTCGGAGCGACGGCTACCCTTCTCCTTACGGAGACGCTACGCGAACGGGAACGCCAAAGACAAACCGCCGAGGGGTTTTTTTGCCAATATTCTTACCCACCTTTCCCCCTTCCCCTTTACCCTTCTTCCCCATGCCCCATTCACTAAACAGCTATGCCACAAAATAAACCCCGTGATGTTCAAGTTTTCCCTGTTGCTACAGATACCAGAGTACTGCGATCGCGCAGTTGGGCTAGACTCAGATTTGAAATTGAATATGCTCTAGCCAAGGGTACAACTGCCAATTCTTATTTAATAGAAGGCGATAAAACTGCCCTGATTGATCCGCCAGGGGAAACATTTACGCAAATTTATTTAGAAGCGTTACAACAGCGTTTTGATATTAAAACCCTAGATTATGTAATTTTGGGGCACGTCAATCCCAACCGCGCCGCAACATTAAAAGCTTTGTTAGAAATTGCACCGCAGATTACCTTTGTTTGTTCTAATCCTGGGGCGATAAATTTGCGGGGGGCTTTAGAAAATCCTAATTTACCAGTTATGGTAATGCGTGGGGAAGAAACCCTAGATTTAGGCAAGGGACATTGTTTGCAATTTGTTCCTACTCCCAACCCCCGCTATGCAGACCAACTTTGTACTTATGATTCTCAAACAGAAATACTCTACTCAGATAAGTTATTTGGAGTCCATGTTTGTGGCGATCAGGTATTTGATGAAGGTTGGGAAATATATACTGAAGATCGGCGCTATTATTTCGATTGCCTCATGGCTCCCCATGCCCGTCAAGTGGAAACTGCCCTAGATAAACTTGCCGATTTACCTGTAAGAATGTATGCCACCGGACACGGGCCTTTAGTACGCTACGGTTTAATTGAACTGACCAAAGCTTACCGAGAATGGACTCAACAGCAAAAATCTGCTGATGCTACAGTAGCGTTAATTTATGCTTCAGCTTATGGCAATACTGCTACTTTAGCCCAGGCGATCGCTCGTGGCATTACAAAAGCTGGCGTTGCTGTAGAATCGATTAACTGTGAATTTACAGAACCAGAAGATATACGCGCGGCTGTAGAAAAAGCCTCTGGTTTTGTCATCGGTTCCCCTACCCTTGGCGGCCATGCACCCACACCTGTGCAAACAGCTTTAGGGATTGTGTTATCTACTGCTACTAACAATAAACTCGCTGGGGTTTTTGGTTCTTTTGGCTGGAGTGGTGAAGCAGTTGATTTGATTGAAGGCAAACTCAAAGATGCTGGCTATCGATTTGGTTTTGACCCCATCCGCGTCAAATTCAAACCTAACGATGTCACCTTACAGTTATGTGAAGAAGCCGGAACCGACTTTGCCCAAGCACTCAAAAAAGCGAAAAAAGTGCGATCGCAAAGTGTTCCTGCTACGACTGTAGAACAAGCTGTGGGCAGGATTGTTGGTTCACTGTGCGTTGTCACAGCCAAACAAGGCGATATCTCCAGTGCCATGCTAGCATCTTGGGTTGCTCAGGCCAGCTTTAATCCTCCTGGTTTAACCATAGCCGTTGCCAAAGACCGCGCATTAGAACTATTGATGCACTCAGAAAACAAATTCGTCCTTAATGTCCTTCAAGAAGGCAATCACCTGGGTTTAATGAAGCACTTTCTCAAACCCTTTGGCCCAGGAGAAGACCGATTTGCTGATGTGGCTGCTGAGTCAACCCCAAATGGTATTCCCGTACTTAATGATGCTTTAGCTTATCTAGAATGCACCGTACAAACCCGTATGGAATCTGGCGACCACTGGCTAATTTATGCAACTGTGGATAATGGCAAAGTGTTAAATCAAGATGGTGTCACAGCCGTCCATCAACGCAAAACGGGAACTCATTATTAGATATGTTGGACATGTTGTAGCAGTTTTTGACGTTGTTCTTCTATAAAATGGAATGCAAGTAAGAAAGAATTTGCAATAGGTTTGTACTAGTGTGAAGTGGACGTATCGCTCAGGTGGGGGAGTACATGAGTTTCTTTTGAAGCATTATTATATATAGTGAATATCAGTACATTAAATAACAGTAGTCCATGCCCACTCCCTCAGCCAAGCTTGAGTTCATCGAGAAATGGCGACATGCGCTTGCGCCCTACAACGTTGGGTACAAGCTCAAATTAGCGTCACAACTGATGTACCGTGACTTTTTGGAAAGATTAGAACCCTATAAACTCACCCCCTTCCACTATCTGGTGCTGTGCTGCTTATGGGAGGAAGATGGGCTATCTACTTCTGGAATTGCCGAAAAGCTCGGACAATTAGGGGCAACCCTGACGGGTGTTGTAGACCGGATGGAAGAGCGCAAACTAGTGCAGCGAGAACGAGATGCCACAGATCGGCGGATAGTGAGAATCTGGTTGACTTCCGCCGGGGAGGAACTGAAAGAGGTCTTGCCTGTAATTGGAGAGCAAACTATAGATCGAGCCTTAGCAGGAATGACCCAAGCAGATCGAGAGAAAGTCTCATCCCTCCTAGATCGCATCATTGCTAATGCCTCCTAGATCAAAAATGAGTCCATACAACCCCTTGCAATTACTTAATATATTGACTATAAATATATTAATTATAAAACCGCAGGCTCAAAGCAATTGGGTCTGCGGTCATTGAAGGAGAATTTTATGCTTAGACTTGGTATAAAGCAAAAAAATTGGCTGCTATCCGCTCATGTTGCATTCGCTGCGCTCTGGACGGGAACGGTGTTGAGCATGTTCTTGCTGGCGTTGAGAAATCAGCATTCAGCCAGTGCAGAAGTTTTACAAGCGCTTAATTCAGCGATCAATCTACTTGATGATTACGTAGTGATTCCTGCTGCGATTGGTTCTCTATTCACTGGGACGTTATTATGTTGGTTGACAATTTGGGGCTTTTTCAAGCACTACTGGGTGATTGCGAAATGGATTGCTACGGTAGCCCTCATCGTTTTTGGGACGTTTTGGCTGTTCCCTTGGGCAAATGCCACAACCGCCATCTCTGAAACTCAACGACTTCAAGCATTAGAAAATCCCCTCTATAACTTTGATGCGAAGGGAGTTCTTGTAGGAACGATTGTGCAGGTTGTCTGTTTGGTGGTGATTATTGCAGTTTCTCTGCTAAAACCGTGGGGTAGGCGAACTGTCAAAGCGCAAGAGCAGACGAATTCAGCGCCCGCCAGTTAGCTTTTACCTAATACTTAACGTGTTGAATAATTATGTATTGGCTAATATTGCGTTAACAGGAGCAGCCCAAATTCAGCAAGGTGGTTTAGTTTTCAAACGGTTGACAAATAAGTATAAAACTGCTCTTAAAGCTTTCTTGAAAATACCGTAACATCTCGAATATCAACTTTAGATTTATCAATTTTTATGATTCGAGAATGGTTGCAAGGAGAATATTCAATCAGTACAGATGTCAGTAAGCTAGACCTGAACGTCATACATCAATTTCTCGCAAATTCTTACTGGGCAAAAGGATTAACGTTTGAGGTTTTACAGACATCTATTCAAAATTCCCTTGTATTCGGCTTATATAAAGGAAAGCAACAAATTGGCTTTGCCCGCCTCACAACAGACTATGCCACATTTGCCTATGTCGCTGATGTATTTGTTTTGGAGCCTTTTCGAGGGCAAGGTTTAGGTAAGTGGCTGATAGAAACGATAGTTTCCTACCCTGAATTGCAGGGATTACGTCGTTGGTTGCTTGCAACCCAAGATGCACATGAGTTGTACCGAAAATTTGGCTTTACTGAACTCAAGAATCCAGATCGTTTTATGGAAATGACGAAAAATAGTTAAGAGTTATTGGTGTAGATAATTGGTCTTCTCAGACGCGATAAATCTGCTATTACCACAAGTCCCATACCCTAATAATTGTCGAATTTGAAATTTGAGATTGAAGATTTTAGATTAGGGTATAAGTGAAAATCATAATCTTTAATCCTTATGTTTCTGGTAACTGGAGCAACAGGAGGAATAGGTCGCAAAGTTGTGCGACTCCTTCGCCAAAAAGAAAATTTGGTGCGGGCCTTTGTCCGCCTCACTTCGCGTTATGGCGAGTTAGAACACCGAGGAGCAGACATCTTCATTGGTGATTTGCAGCTGGAAAAGGATATTGAAAAAGCTTGTCGGGGTGTGCAATATATTATCAGCGCCCACGGTTCTGATGGTGATGCCCTATCCTTGGATTACCGCGCTAACATTGAACTCATTAACCAGGCAAAAGCCAATGGAGTACAGCACTTTGTATTTATATCTGTACTAGGGGCTGAACGTGGGTATGAAGATGCCCCTGTATTCAAAGCCAAACGAGCTGTAGAGCGATATTTGGCAGCTAGTGGCTTAAATTACACTATTTTACGTCCAGCTGGATTAGCATCGAACTTGCTGCCATTGGCAGAACGATTTCGGGAAACAGGGTTGTATCTGCTCATTGGCGATCCCAAAAACCGTACCTCGATTGTGAGTACAGATGACTTGGCAAAAATGGTGGTGGATTCAATCACACTTGAAGGCGCTCTTAACCAAATATTACCAGTTGGAGGGCCGGAAATTTTATTACGTGAGGATATTCCCCGGATTTTTAGTCGCATCTTTAACAAAGACCCGATAGTAATTAACTCACCTCTATTTGTGGTTGATGGATTACGGAGTGCCTTTGGTTTATTTGATCCCCAAGCACAAAAAGCTCTGGGAACCTATCGTACATTGTTGTCGAATGAGTTCTTCTGTACAAAAGAAGAGATAGCCAACTTAGAGAAGATTTTCAATTTCCAACTGGAAACTTTGGAAAGCTTTTTAAGGCGCTATCTAGCAGTTTGAATTAGTCAGTGGTTAGTTGTATGCAACACGCCCTGCCGCCGAAAGCTGTCAGTAGTCAGTGGTCAGTGGTCAGTAGTAAAAACAACTGACTACTGATGCGAAATCCTGCCCCTTCAAGGGGTGGGATGAATTTAACACTAACTACTGAACACCCAATAAATCTAAAATCTAAAATTTTATGAAATATTCCTTAGCTGCAAATGCTGCTCAATCACGTCAGACAAAACAGCAATTCGCTAAACCAGAAGACCAATTGTCTTACGAATTGGGTAAGGCAGTACAAGAATTACCACCGCTGTACACGAGATTTTTAGCGGGAACTTTAAGTCTAGTGGTATTTGGAGCGATCGCCTGGGCAAATTTTTCTGAAATAGATGAAGTAGCAACCGCACCTGGGGAATTAATTGCTTCTACACAAGTGCGACCAGTGACATCTATAGGTAATGGCTCAATTTTAACTGTCAAGGTCAAAGAAGGCGATCGCGTCACCAAAGATCAAGTATTAATTCAACGTGACCCCGATTTGCAACAAACGGATGTTACCCGCTTGGCTCAATCTACCAAGTTGATTCAAGAAGACTTACAGCGTTTAGAAGCAGAACGCGCTGGGGTGAAAACTGCTGGTACAAAACTGCAAGATGAACTTTTAAGTTCACGGCTCAAAGATTACCAAGCGCGTCAAGGTGCAGCAGAAGCAGAAGCAAATCGCCAACTATCGCTGATTGCTCAGGCGAAAGTGCGTCTCAAGCGGTTACAAGAAAATCAAGTCAACGCTAAAACTAGTTTTGTTAATGCCAAAGGTAATTTGGCAAATGCAGAAAATATCTTGGGTAAAGTGGAAAATGGCCTAGCGATCGCTCAAAATAGAGAAGAAAATCTACGCACCCTAGTTACTCCCGGCGCAGTACCTAGAATTGATTATCTGGATGCTCAAGAAAGATTAAATCGTGCAAACACAGAAATCACTAGGGCCAAAGATGAGATCATTAATGCCCAGAATAAAGTCACAGAGGTTCAAGACAGAGTAGAATCTCTACAAAAAGATATTGCTGCTCAAGCGCAAGAAATTCGCCAAGCTGAACAAGCCTATCAAGCCGCTTTGAATCAGGCGCAACGTTTAGCCTCGGAACGCCAAAGTGAAATTTTGACCCAGATAAACAAGCGCAAAGAAGAGCTGACTAACGTTTCTGGTCAACTAGAGCAGGCAAGAAAACAAAAAGATGGGGAAACAATTAAGGCTCCTGTTGCAGGCACGATTTACAAAATCAAGGCAACTAAAGGCCCAGTACAAGCAGGTGAAGAGTTGCTGTCAATTTTGCCAGAAGGGGAAGAAATGCTGTTAGAGGTTAAAGTCCTCAACAGAGATATTGGCTTTATTCGTGAGGGTATGAAAGCAAAGGTCAAAATGGCAACTTTCCCTTTTCAAGAATTTGGCACTATAAATGGTGAAGTCGTGCAAATTAGCCCAAATGCCATTGTCGATAAAGAATTAGGCTTAGTTTTTCCCACCAGAATCGAACTGAGTAAACATTCAGTTAATGTCAGGGGTCAAGAAGTTGCATTTACTCCAGGGATGGCTGCTAATGGTGAAATTGTTACTCGTAAAAAGTCGGTTTTAACCTTCATCATTGAGCCGATTACTCGTCGATTTAGTGAGGCTTTTTCAGTCAGGTAAGTAGAACGAGGTGGAAAAACCAAACTGTGTAAGGGTTTGGTTTTTGATCCTTTACCCTTTAACCAAACCAAGATGATGCTACACGTCTAGGATCAACGACTTCGGGAATATGACGGTTAATTTCCTGTGCTTGTTCACATAAAATTTCCTCTATTCCCTGATGGATTATCGCTTCTATATGCAATGAATTTTCTAAATGTGTATAGAAATATTTTTTTTCCTCATCCACTGTTATATATTGATTGGGAATTTTGTTGAGAAAATAAGCCATTAAACTTTGCCTGAAATCAGGATGTGCAAAAGTTTCTTGATATGGATGATGTGGATAAGTTACTAAAACATCTTCTATCTCTTTAATAACCACTGGTATTGTTATATTAATGAGAGTTTTAGACATTTTTATACTCCCTTATATTTAAAAATTTGGTTAAATTATGAATATTAAATTTCTTTTTATATAAAATCTATTTTTTTATATAATTAGAAATCAAATTATTTATGCTAGCTATAGCAAACCTAGCTTGATTGTTTGCTGAAATGCTGTTTCAAATGTAATTCCTTGTTTGGTAGCAATGTACAATAATACTATGGCTGCTGAACGTATAGAATTATCACAATGGATCAAAACAGGTTTAGGTAGCTCAGCAATTATCTTAAATACCTGAAGTGCAGCTTGATGATTAATTTCTTCAGATTTGATAGGAAGACTAACATAGAATAAGCCTAAGAATTCAACTTTATCCTGCTCATCCTCTAACAAGTCTTTTTCATCTAATGAACGCAGATTAAGTACTGACTTATAACCATCATCAGCAATTTGTTGCAACTGATCTGGTGTAATTTGTCCAGCGATCGCTAATTCATTGTTAATCTTCCTAATCGTATTCATTTTATTTATTTGTCAAATCATAAGTGATAATTCACAGGCTTACTAACCTACATAAAATGCTACTTTGGGCGACGTATTTAGTCGCCCCTCTTAACTTTAATTAATAATGTTTTTTCCGTGGAGGATCGCCTTCAAAGGGTTGAGTGCCTGTTGGCGGATAATTATCATCTCTGGGTGCAAAAATTCTAGCGAATGCGCTTAAGATATAATCAATGATTTGTGAAGTTAATTGTTGAATTGATTGCATGATTTGTCGGAATTTTGCAGAGATAGACATAAAATTGTCTCCTTGTTAGTTAAATTTAAAAAATGGAAAAATCTTCCACAAATTCTCGGCGAGTGATTGGTTGTCTGAGAATTAACCCTTCGCCACCTAGTGGATGATCTATATCAACTGGTTCTCCAGCAATTGAGAGAAAAACTTTAGCTGTAGGGTCAATACTAGTGGCAGTATAAATTACCTGTGCTACCCGATAACTCATTGAGGTAGTGCCACCACCTTGACTAAATTCTCTCGATAAATCTATATAAATTCCTGCTTTCGTTACCCGCAGACTTAGTAATTTTGTTCCTGGGGGAATTGTTGTACTCAATTCGGAAGTTTTCGGTTCCGTCAGGAGATTATTAAGTGCTTCTCTTAAAGCTATTTCTGATGTTACGCCCTCTTTAATAGCAACAGGTTGAGGTGTTAGGTGAATCTGACCGTTATCAACTCGTAACCAGTAAGTGTGTGGTTCTAGATGTGTAACTTGTGATGTTGGTTTAGGATTAAATTTATCTCCTTGTTCAGAAGCAATTACTGTTGGAATAGATTTTGTTGAAATAGGTTTTGTCTGATGCCAAGTCCACCAAGAGGTTCCTCCAACGATCGCTAATCCAACTAAGATAGAAATGGCGATCGCTTCTCGGTAAACTTGAAGATAGCGTTGGGTTCTCATAGTTAGCTCCTGCAAATTGCTTAACTACAGAAATAGATGTTTTTTGAACAGTCCATTTTGCCGTAAGCATTGCTGTACTCTGTCAGGAGAGAAATTAGATCAGTTTTGGCTGACCTATAGAAAATAAACTTAGCCAGCAATTAGATTCAACTATTGCTAACGTTGTCTATACTCTCAATTTAGTTAAACAATTTGAGGAACTTGTGAGGAAATCACCAACACAGACCGCGACAAGAAGGGTAAAGGGAAAAATACCCATAACAAATGTCTGAAACCCGTGCAGAAAGTCTTATCAGACGCGATAAATCCCATCTCTACATGAAGCTTTTGGGCTTATATTGAACGGTATTTTGAATATTACAAATTACAAATTACGAATTACGAATTACGAATTTTGAGTATGTGGTGTAAGCTGTGCAATAATTCTTGAGCAGTGAAGGGCTTTAACAAAACTAGCTGAACACTATTACAAGCTTCTGCTGTTAATGCTTCATTGGGATTAAGTCCACTGCAAGCAATGATTTTAACTTGTGGGTTCATTTTTTATAAGGTGAGGATGGCGGTCATTCCATCCATCTCTGGCATCATCATATCCATTAAGACTGCACTAATATTATGCTTATGCTGGGCATAAAGTGCGATCGCTTCAATGCCATTACTAGCAGCGAGAGTTTTATAGTTGTAGTCTTCTAAGGTGATGGTTGTAATCTCTAGAATTTGGGCTTCATCATCTACAACTAAAATTAATTCCCCATCTCCTGTAGGCGATTCCATGTCGTCTATATTTAGGGGTTGGGTAGCCTCTACTGCTGGTAAAAATAATTTAAATTCGCTGCCTTTACCAACTTTGCTAGACACATTTATAAAACCATCGTGGCTTTTAACAATGCCAAGCACGGTTGAAAGACCTAATCCTGTACCTGTATTAGTGTCTTTAGTGGTAAAAAATGGATCGAAAATTTTATTTAATATTACTGCTGGCATACCAATTCCAGTATCTGCAACAGTCACAACAATGTAATGCCCAACTTTGGCATTGAGATTCATTGTTGCATAGGCTTGATCAATAAATAAGTTTTCCGCAGATATTGTAACAATACCGCCATCTGGCATGGCATCACGAGCATTGACTACTAAGTTCATTAGCACTTGATGCAGTTGTGTGACATCACCAGAGATAGCCCACAGGTTTTCTGGTAAATTAATAGCAAATTGGATAGATTTGGGAAATGTATGCTTGGCAATTTGGGCAATTTCTGCAATTAGATGCTTGATTTGAACTATTGTGCGCTCTCCTTTGCATCCTCGTGCAAATGACAGCACTTGCTTGACTAAAGCAGCTCCGCGCTTGGCATTGCTTTCTATGATTGTGAGTAGGTGATGAGAGCGCTCTTGATCTTGAGTGAATTTTGTTTGTAGTAGTTGAGCTGCTGCCAAAATCGGTGTCAAAATATTATTCAAGTCGTGGGAAATACCACCTGCCAGATTGCCAAGACTTTCTAATCGTTGAGTACGAAAAAACTGTTCTTCGAGTTGCTTTTTTTGGGTGATGTCAGTATCAACACTAAGAATTGAATGAGGCTGCCCAGCGGCATCACGCACTAATGTCCATCGGCTTTCTACGATAATGTCCTGTCCAGATTTGGTCACTTTACGTAACTCACCTTGCCATGAGCCAAGCTCAGTTACAGTTTTCATAGCCGCTTCTAATTTAGCTAAAGTGTCTCTGTAAAAAAGCTCTTGGGGATCTTTACCCAGTGCCTCATTTGAAGACCAACCATACAAACGCTCTGCACCTTGACTCCAGAATAAAATTTTGGTTTGGAAATCTCGTACTAAAATCGCATCGGTGGCAACATCAAGTAGGGCTGCTTGTTCGCGGATTTGCTGTTCTGCTTGTTTGCGATCGCTGATCTCCTTAGTTGTACCAATCATGCGTATTGGCTGACCTACTTCGTCATAGCAAATCTGACCTTTGGCACTTAACCAGTGGATGCTGCCATCGGGCCAGACAACACGAAATTCCAGTTTAGAGCCAGTTCCTTCGTCAAGGTAGCGAGCCACAACTTCGCGGTCTTCTGGATAGACAAAATTATTCAGGTAGTCTTCAATGCTTGGACATAGAGTACCGCTAGGTAAACCATATAATGGCCCATTATTAGCAGACCAAACTGATTCATTGGTGACAAGATTACAGTCCCATATCCCCATGTTGGCTGCTTCTAAAGCTAAACTCAGTCGTTCTTCGTTGCTTCGCAGTGACTCTTCTGTTTGCTTGCGTTCGGTGATATCTTCGGCAATGCCACCATAGGCGTAAATATTTCCTTGTTCATTGTGCATGGCAAAGTAACGAGACCAGATCCAGCGCACTGAGCCATCGGGTCGCAAAATTCGATATTCTAAACTAGCAGAGTCACCATCATCATGTTGCTGAAGTTTTGCCATGAGGCGATCGCGGTCTTCTGGATGAACAGAATCCATCCAGGAGCTAGGCTGGTTGTACAGACTTTGGCAAGAACGACCCCAAATTCTTTCATAAGCCTGATTAACATATAGGACTTCCTCTGGGTCTGAGTTTTCTATCCAGATGACTGCGTGAGCGTTGTCTGCAAACAGGCGGAACTTCTCCTCACTCTTTTGCAGCGCTTCTTCTATTTGCTTGCGATCGGTGATATCTCTGCCTACCCCCTGAATTTCAACTACCTCTCCTGCTTCATTTTGAATTGCAGCAAAGTTCCATTGAAACCAACGAAAACCGTTAACAGTCAATAGACGTTGTTCACTAATCGTCAAGTAATTAGCTGACAATGCTGAAACTCTCAGATTTTCTATTGCTTGTGGCAATTCATTTGGAGGAAAAAACTCAAACAACGACTGACCGCGCAACTCATGCAATTGCCAACCTAATGTTTCGCACGTCACCATATTGGCAAAATTAACCCGCCCCTGCAAATCTATACGAATAATCAAGTCAGTTTGACTTTCAACTAACTGGCGATAGAGATTTTCACTTTGCTGTAATGCTTGTTCGGTGCGTTGGCGATCAATAATTTCTTGTCGCAACCGCTGGTTAGCAACGACAAGTTCTGCTGTGCGTTCTATCACCCTTTGTTCTAATTCTTCAGATGCTTGGCGTAATACCTTTTCTGCCTGTTTAAGTTTACTAATGTTACTAATCAACCATTGCAAACTGACCCGCTGACCATGTGAGTTGTAAACACTAGCTACCTTGATCTCAGCAACAAAAGGTTCGCCCTCTCGTGGCTGTATGTCAATTTCTGCTTCTTGTTTATCTTGGAAATTACGCAGTTGGTTGATAAATTGATGACGGCCTTGCTCAGCAACAAACAAAACTAAGGGTTTGCCTATCAAATAGTTTTGACGCACAGAAAGTAGAGTTGCTGCGGCACTATTAGCCTCTTGAATCACGCCATGAACATCTGTCACTAAGTAACCATCTGGAGCAAATTCAAACAAATCTTGGTAACGCTGGCACTCCAATTCTAATGTCTCGCGGGTACTAGCCAGTTCTTCGTTTTGTTGGCGTAGTTTTTCTTCTGCTACCTGGAGTTCTTCGAGGGTTTGCTGAAGTTCTTGGTTAACTTGCATGACTTCAGCAGATTGGGCATCAATCCATTCTTTTAAATAATTGTAAGTTTGGCAACGTACTTCTTCTATTTGCTGATTCACTTGCCCAAAATCATGATTAGGATTTTGTAAGTGTTGCTGTAGAGCTGAAACAACGCCGTACATTTTCATGAAATCAAAGGCTTGCAACAGACTAGTTTCAGTGACTATTCCTATTAATTGTCTTTCATCGTCCAAAATTGGCAGATGGTGAACCTGATATTGACGCAATAGTGATAAAGCTGTGAATATATCTTGATCAGGCGATCGCGTCATACTCATAACGGGCTGTGTCATAACTTCAGCCATCTTCACCTGGGATAAATCTACACCACTTGCTGTGATTCTCATGACATCTCTTATTGTGAATATTCCTAAGAGATGTCCTGCTTCCGCAACCAAAATACAGTTAGTTTCATGGTAATCCCATCTGCTGGAATTTAACGATGAATTAAAACTGTTCAGTGATAAACTATGACTTCGTTCCTGATTCATCAAGATAACAGCATCGATTGCATAATTATCAGGACTAATCGTTAGTGGAGAATAATCAATAACATCATATAAATTAGGTAAGTCAATCAGCTGATCGTGGAATCGCATAGTTAATTCGTCAATTCTCATTATCTTATCGACATCAGAACGATATAGCGAAAGTTAAAGTGAGAAAACTGTTGGCAATCAGCGGTTGCTAAGATTTAATACGGTATAAATCAAATTTATTGATGAATATTGCGGATTTCAGGATCATGAAACACGATTCATCGGTTATCAACTAAATGATTATGCAACCTGGGAGGTTGATAAAAATTTGTACTTGTCAAACTCATTCTATTGTCAAATGAGTAATGGATGAGCTGTTATCTAAAAAGATTACCTTAATTCATGGTTTTGACAGGCCTGTTTTGACGAAATAAATGCAATTATTTTTTGGGATAGCGATCGCTAAATTAAAAATGTGCTTTTTTATTCATACAGTTAACTGCTAATTATATAATTTATCCTTGTAATTATAAGTATTTATGCTTCAACTATCTTGAATAAATAGTGAGTAATTAAGTGATATTAAATACTAGTTTTACTATTTTTTACTTAAAGGTCATCATCTAGATGACTGAGGTGAGATCATTAAATATGGTATATTTAAAGATTGCTGCTAGTGAAAATCAAGTACTACTAGCAGGTAATTTAGATAAGTTTTTATAATTGTGATGCCATAGTGGCAATAAGCCGGAAAAGTACGAATAAATCGTAAATAATGAGAAGTTTCCGAGTTTTCAGTTGAAAAATCGAAGTTAAATAAGCTAAATATTACGTTTCAATTACTTTCGATAATTCTTTTTAAGATTGGCTTTTAGTGATTGTATTGCTATAGAAAAGGTAAATTATCGATTAACAGCGAATTTTAAATGAAATGAATTCCTAGATAATTGCTAGCTAGTCCGTATGTTTGCTCATAATAAGTGCATAAACAGTGAAATAGTAGCGATCGCCTACGGCGGGCAGGTACGCCATCGCAAAGCTGCTATATTTATATGTCAAAATTAAAACTAAAACCAATTAATGCACTAATACTATTAGTAGTAGCGCCTGATAATATACTTGAATACGGAGTCAAAAACAATGGATTTTCAAGATTTTCTCAGACATAAATTCGCTCATGTTGCGATTGGAGAATTCAAACCGGGTAAGTTTGAAACAGCAAAAAAGCTTTATGAAGAAGCTGTATTAACTTATACCAATGGCTTTAAAGGCGCATATCTGCTACAAGAACCAGGAACTGATAAAGGTATATCGGTCATTTTTTGGGAAAGTGTAGAAGAAATGACAGCCAATCAAAACGAGGCATATCAAAGTATCTTGAAAAAGATGATGCCCTTGTTTACTGAGCCACCAGAGACTGTGGTATATGAACTAGTTTGTGAAATTAAACCAATAGAAGAATCATAAAAAATTAGTTGCTAGTTAGTGCCAAGTCTTAACTCTGCGATCATCAAAGAATTAATTCTCGATACAGCACTTTGTGTAACGGTTTGGTACAGTAGTTAAAAATATAAAGGTAAAAAATCAGATTAAACCCTACTCAGTAGATCTGCGGGAGAAAATTATTAGCGTTTACGAAGCGAGAAATACATCTATTCGCAAAGTAGCAGAAAGATTCAATTGCGAATTGCGAATTGCGAATTGCGAATTGTTCGGTCATCGGTTTCCATACCCCTAAAATGCGCCAATTATCGGGATTTGCTGTGGAATAAATTCTAGACTAAATTCACTCAAAACTTAACCAAATTGCTTTCTTACTCGATTTTCTCTGCTATTCTGAGTTTGGCAGAGCGCGATCGCGGGTTATGAGCAATTTCCTCTTCTTGTGCAGTGATTGGCTTTTTGGTCAAGACTTTCATTAAAGGTAAATTTCGTAAACCATGCTTGACAATGCGGTCTTCTAGGCTGTGAAAACTGATGATGGCAATTCTGCCACCTGGAACTAGAGCGTTTGTGGCTTGATCCAAGAAGGTTTCTAAGGCTTTTAACTCGTCGTTGACGGCAATTCGTAATGCTTGAAAAACACGTGTAGCAGGGTGAATCCTGCCATAACGGTATTTTGGGGGAACAGCATAAGTGATCGCCTCTGCTAGTTCTGTAGTGGTGTGAAACGGACGTTTTTCTACAATCCGCCTCGCAATCCGTCTTGATAATCGTTCTTCACCGTATTTAAAGAAAATTTCTGCTAATTCTGCTTCATCCCAATCATTGATCACATCGGCTGCCGTGAGCGATCGCCCCCGATCCATTCGCATATCCAAATTTGCTGTGTGGCGAAAGCTAAAACCCCGTTCTGGCTGGTCTAAATGGTAAGAACTCACTCCTAAATCAGCGAGGATGCCGTCAAAAGTGTTAGGAGTAAATTTATATTTCGCAAAATTGCTGTAGTTAAATTGTACCCGTTCTCCATACTCAGCTAAGTGCTGCTGTGCCGCTGCTAAAGCATCCTCATCTTGGTCAACCGCCATCAGCCGCACATTTGCAGCAGCTTCTAAGATCAGGCGACTATGACCACCGCCGCCTACTGTTGCATCTAAATAATATCCGCCGGGACGCACTGCCAAACCCTCAATGACTTCCCCGCTTAAGACTGGCACATGAAAAAATTCCTGTGCCTCAATTCCTTGCATATCTAGCTTCCATATAATAGTTGAAGAAGTGAAACAAAATGAAACATCAAATAAAATCCCTTTGCTGCCACCCCCTCTCCAACATACTCCTGTAAGGGCAATACATGTAGGGCTGTTTCCCGAAAAATATTGTCCTTAAAAACCTGATTTTGGCAGACACTATAAAAAAGAGGGGTAAAGGTTAAAGGTTAAAGGAATGAATTAGGTCGCAACCCCACTTGATGGCAGTTGCTACAAGTCGGAAAATCTGTCCACCATTTCACTCGCTTTTTCCCCTTTCCCCTTCTTCATAAATTGGGTCTGGTTGGCATCTACGCGGTTCAAGTCAAAATTTTCACAATTGGAGAACACGGAATTTATGGCAAGACTAGAAACCCGCACTGAACCTATGGTGCTGAATATGGGGCCACACCATCCCTCAATGCACGGGGTTCTGCGGCTAATTGTTACTTTAGATGGCGAAGATGTCATTGATTGTGAACCGGTCATCGGCTACCTCCACCGGGGAATGGAAAAAATCGCCGAGAATCGCACTAATGTTATGTATGTCCCCTACGTTAGTCGCTGGGACTATGCAGCGGGAATGTTCAACGAAGCTGTCACTGTCAACGCCCCAGAAAAATTGGCAGGTGTAGCTGTCCCTAAACGCGCCAGCTACATCCGCGTGATCATGCTGGAATTGAACCGCATCGCTAATCACTTGCTGTGGTTTGGCCCATTCCTGGCTGATGTGGGCGCTCAAACTCCCTTCTTCTACCAGTTCCGGGAACGGGAGATGATTTACGATTTGTGGGAAGCCGCCACAGGCTACCGGATGGTGAACAACAACTATTTCCGCGTTGGTGGCGTGGCTGCTGATTTGCCTTATGGTTGGGTAGATAAGTGTTTAGACTTTTGCGACTACTTGTTGCCTAAAATTGATGAATACGAACGTTTGGTTACTAATAACCCGATTTTCCGGCGGCGTATTGAAGGCATTGGCACTATTACTCGCGAACAAGCGATTAACTGGGGATTGTCTGGGCCAATGTTACGCGCCTCTGGGGTGAAATGGGATCTACGGAAAGTAGACCATTATGAATGCTACGACGATTTTGACTGGGATGTGCATTGGGAAACCGCTGGTGATTGCTTTGCCCGTTATGTGGTGCGGATGCGAGAAATGCGCGAATCTGTCAAAATTATTCGCCAAGCCATCAAAGGGCTACCTGGAGGCCCCTACGAAAACCTGGAAGCCAAGCGCCTAGCTGCTGGTAAAAAATCAGAGTGGGATGGATTTGATTATCAGTACATTGGTAAGAAAGTTTCGCCTACCTTTAAGATGCCCAAAGGTGAAATCTACTCCCGTGTCGAAAGCGGTAAAGGTGAACTAGGAATTTATCTAGTTGGCGATGATAACGTCTTCCCTTGGCGGTGGAAAATTCGCCCGGCGGATTTCAACAATCTCCAGATTGTCCCTGAATTACTGCGGGGGATGAAAGTTGCGGATATTGTAGTGATTCTCGGCAGCGTTGACGTGATTATGGGGTCTGTGGATAGGTAGAAAATATCGGCGTTGCTGAATTGCGGTATAAATCCAGATGTAGAGATGTTGCAATGCAACGTCTCTACAAGAATTTTAATATCATGCAGAATCATTTTCATACATGAAATCAGCAACGCCAAAATATCTATCTAATGTAATACCATTTCAGGAAAAATCTTATACAGATGTAAACCCTGAAAACTTTGCTGCATCTAAGTTCTTTAATTGCGAATTGCGTTAGAGTTTTTGAGACGCGATAAATCGCCGTCTCTACAAGTGTTTTGGTCTTATCTGAACTATATTTACTAATGATTTTCTGTAACTCTGAATACAAACTGACTTGTGATTTGATGAAACCTTGCAGATTAGATCGCAATAAATAATTTATGCTATAAAAAACTCAAGATACATATTATCTATAAAATTCTAATATTTTTAACACTAAATTTATAATTTGGTATCCTCTCTAGTACAGATTAATTAAAACTTGCAACTTATTAAGAATTTATTTAAAATTTACCAAGAGGTTGGATAGTATTGTGTTTTGTTAAAATTGAATTGCTGCTATCAATACAAAAATGTATTTAAATAAAGTGTAATAAATTACTATATAAATCCGGCAGCATTTACCTAGTCGTAAAATTTAAAACTGTGCAAATTCATCCCCACTCAGAATTTGATCCAAGCCCGAATGGACGTACTGAACAGGGTTTACAAAGAGTCCTTAATAGCCTGATAAAAAAAATGCACCGGGATGCATTAATTCGCCAAACAACGAATCAACTAAGAGAGTCGCTTCAAGTTGATCGCGTGGTTTTATATTACTTTTACTGGCAATGGCAAGGACAGGTAACTTTTGAATCTTTAAGTGATGATAAATTTTCTATATTAGGTTCAACTGGTGCAGATAATTGTTTTAATGATGAGTATGCTGCTTTATACTTGGCTGGACGAGTCAGAGCGATCGCTGATATTGAATTAGAAGCAATTCATCCATGTCATCGAGATTTTCTCCGTAGTATCCAGGTTCGTGCTAATTTGGCTGTACCAATTTTGATACCCAAAGGATTATGGGGATTACTAGTAGCTCATCACTGTCAAACCCCTTGTTCTTGGTCACAATCAGATGTAGAACTGATGCAAACAGCAGCACAAACTTTGGCAACAGATTCTAATATTTTAGAAAGTTAAACTTTAAAATTTTTAAATGGATTCCAATCCCGCGCTGTGTGCAGCCATAACTAATCGCATTGCAGTCAGTCCTCAAAGGCGAATTACTTTTGCTGAATACATGGACATGGCGCTATATCACCCTGAACACGGCTACTATTCCAGCAATGCAGTCAAAATTGGGTTTAAAAGTGGTGATTTTTTCACTTCTTCTAATCTCGGCGCTGATTTTGGCGAATTACTGGCGGCACAATTTGTCCAAATGTGGGAGATTTTAGGGCAACCTGTACCCTTTTTTCTGGTAGAAATGGGAGCAGGACAAGGACTGCTGGCGTTGCATATCCTCGAATGTATTAAACTGCACCACCCAAATTTTTTAGCAGCGCTGGAGTATTTAATTGTGGAGAAATCCCCAGCATTAAGGCAAGAACAGCAGCAGCGTTTACAAGGTTTTTCTGTACGTTGGTACAATTTAGAGGAAATACCAACTAATTCAATTACTGGCTGCTTTTTTTCTAATGAATTAGTAGATGCGTTACCAGTGCATCAATTCATCTTAGAAGCGGGGAAACTGCAAGAAGTTTATGTGACAACCCAAGAAGTATTTTCTGCTTCTGTTCCCAGGATTGTGGAAGTCACAGGGGAACCATCTACACCGCAATTAACACAATATTTGGATCTAGTGGGCGTTGATTTGTCGCAAAGTGTTTATGCAGATGGCTATCGTAGTGAAATTAATTTAGCTGCTGTTGATTGGTTGGGTATAGTAGCAGACCGCTTGCACAGAGGGTATGTGCTAACAATTGATTATGGCTACCCTGCCAGTCGTTATTATAATCCCAGGCGATCGCAAGGAACGCTACAGTGCTATTATCAGCATCGTTACCACAACAACCCCTATATCAACATTGGTCAGCAAGACATCACCGCCCATGTTGATTTTACAGCTTTAGAGCGATCGGGTAAGGGGTATGATTTAGAAAAAGTCGGGTTTACGCAACAGGGTTTATTTTTGATGGCTTTGGGTTTGGGCGATCGCATCGCTGCCATCTCGCATCAAAAACTACCCATCTCCGATTTACTGCGACGACGGGAATCACTACACCAACTGTTAGACCCTATGGGATTGGGCGGTTTTGGAGTCCTAGTTCAAAGCAAAGGACTTAATGAAAAAGAAAATTCTCAATTGCTGAAAGGATTAACTGTGCCAGAGTAAAGGTAAGTGTGAAAAGTTAAAAGTATATTTAACAATGCTGTATCTATCTGATATGGATTAGCATGACATTGATTACTGTGCAGTTAAAGACACTAGGAAAGTAATAATTATGACAGCTCACGAACTTTTATTACTAGTTACACTACTTACCCCTGGTATTTTACTTTCAGTTGTGATTATGGCGACTTTTGCCGCAGGTGGTTAATCGCTAGAGTTAAAGAGTGAGAAGTTGAGATTTTTTAGTCTAAAAGATCTCAACTTCCTGAGCAACTAACAATCAAAGAATGGAAACGCGATGTCTAAGATGGACTTCGCCTACGCTGTACCAAAGGAACTTGAACAATGAAGGTGGCATTTCTGGGAACTGGACTCATGGGACTACCAATGGCCCAAAGATTGTTAGCGGCCAATATAGAGGTAGTTGCTTACAACCGCACCCCAGAAAAATTAGCACCACTGCAAGCAGCTGGCGCGGAAGTTGTCACACATCCCCGCCATGCAATTCGTGCTGCTGATTGCATTATTTTAATGCTCACTAATGCTGCTGCAATTTATCATGTTTTGCTTTCAGATACTTCTTGGCGAACTTTAGAAGGGCGCACAATTATTCAAATGGGAACCATTACTCCCACAGAAAGCCAAGACATTAGAGACGCAGTAGTTGGTGGTGGTGGTGAGTATATAGAAGCGCCTGTACTGGGTAGCATTCCAGAAGCCAAAACTGGCAAACTAATTGTGATGGTGGGTGCTGAACTAGAACAATATCAACGCCATTTAGAATTACTACAAAATTTTGACTCAGAACCTTTACTTGTAGGGCCAGTAGGAACTGCTGCTGCACTAAAATTAGCTCTTAATCAACTTATTGGTTCTCTCACAACTAGCTTTGCTCTCAGTCTGGCTTTTATTCAGCGTCAGGGAGTTGATATAGATTTGTTTATGCAAGTCCTGCGTGATAGTTCATTGTATGCGCCTACATTTGACAAAAAACTGCAACGGATGCTGGATGGCAATTACACCAATCCTAATTTTCCGACAAAACATTTGCTCAAAGATACAGATTTATTTATTACAGAAGCGAAATCTCTTGGTTTAGATCTCAGTAGTATTGAAGCTATACGGCAAATTCTTCATACAGCGATGAAAGTGTCATTTGGAAATGATGATTATTCATCACTATTTTCTGTGATTAACGACTGGGGAGATTCAAGCGGGGAGTAGGGAGTGGGGAGAAAAATAGTTTTTTAGTTTTTTATACAGATGCTTCAAATTACAACTAATCTCAAAAATAGCTATAACTATCAAATAAATCCCCAGGAAGCATATTTACTATGAAGTGGCGAGTAATTCTAGAACCCGATCGAGAAACCGGAGAATGGGCTGCTTGGTGTCCCGAATTACTTGGTTGTACATCGGCTGGTGATACGGAAGAAGAAGCTTTAGAAAATATCCGTGAGGCAATTCAATTATATCTGGAAGCCGATCCAATTCAATTATCACCAGGAGCAATATCCCGCGAGGTTACTGTGGGATGACCAGTTTTAATTAAAAATTAAAGATTATAAATTAAAAATTAGAAGAAATAATAATTTTTAATTGACTTGATTGTGCGTATTATTAAGTAATAAAAGCTATTAGTTTAATTAAGATAAAGATGTAAATTTTTTATACCACAGTTAAGTAATAGTATGCTTTCTCTACCAAAAGATGAATAAACATTAGTAACCAAAAAAACTTAACATTGTTTTAAGCAGTGCTAGCTAATTAATAATTTCATGGGTTACTATATCGCTCCTCGCTTTTTAGACAAACTTGCTGTTCACATCACCAAAAACTTTTTAAATCTTCCTGGTGTGCGAGTCCCCTTGATTTTGGGGGTTCATGGGCGTAAAGGTGAGGGAAAATCTTTTCAATGTGAATTAGTCTTTGAGAGAATGGGTATCGAGGTCACTCACATATCTGGTGGTGAATTAGAAAGTCCAGATGCAGGAGACCCAGCACGTTTAATTCGTCTGCGCTATCGTGAGACTGCGGAACTCATCAAAGTGCGCGGCAAAATGTGTGTACTGATGATTAACGATTTAGATGCGGGTGCAGGACGCTTTGACGAAGGCACTCAATATACTGTAAACACGCAGTTGGTGAATGCCACACTGATGAATATTGCCGATAATCCTACAGATGTACAGTTACCTGGAAGCTACGACTCAACTCCTTTACATCGTGTACCGATTATTGTTACAGGCAATGATTTTTCCACCCTCTACGCCCCGTTAATTCGTGATGGTCGAATGGAAAAATTTTATTGGCAACCCGACCGAGATGACAAGGTGGGAATTGTTAAGGGGATTTTTGAACCAGATGGACTTCCACAACGGGAAATTGAACAGTTAGTTGATACTTTTGTCAATCAATCTGTTGACTTCTTTAGTGCTTTGCGATCGCGCATTTATGATGAGCAAATTCGTGACTTTATTCATCAAATAGGTTTTGAGCGCGTATCTTTGCGTGTAGTCAATAGCTTAGAAGGGCCACCAGCATTTAAAAAGCCAAATTTCAATCTATCTCACTTAATTGAGGCTGGTAAATTAATGGTTGGTGAACAACAACGGGTGGAAACTTCCCAATTAGTTGATGAATACAATCGTCTGAATCGAGGCAAAAATTCTCAACCAGCACCACCTACCGCCGCTGTAACACCAGCTAGTAAACCGTCAACTAATGGATCGCATAAACAAGAAGCTTCTAGTACCCACGTTACCCTAGAAACTCAAGAACAAATCCGGCAAATTTTAGCCCAAGGTCACAAAGTTACTTTTGAACATGTAGATGAGCGCCGCTTCCGCACAGGTTCATGGGCTAGTTGCGGTACTATTCATATCGATGCTGAGTCTGATGCTGTATCTACTTTAGAATCACATCTAGCTGAATATAGCGGCGAATATGTGCGCTTAGTCGGAATTGATCCCAAAGCCAAGCGGCGGATAGTCGAAACGATTATTCAGCGACCGAATGGGAAAAATTAGGAGCCGACATAACACTGCTTGATTGTATGTAGTACAGGTGGAGAAAAGGGGTTTGGGGCTAGGAAAGAAGCAGGAGAGCAGGGGAGCAGCAAGAGGGGAAAAGGTGAGCCAGCGCGGTCTTCTGCCAAAGGGAGAGGCTAGCGCCAAGGGGGTTTCCACGCCACTTGCTTTATGCCGGCGGCACTTCCTTCAAGTCGGCATAGCCGCCCAACGGAGTGCCTTGGGAACCCGTCCACCGCAGTGGCTCCCCATGAGCGACTGGCGATCTTAGCAGCATTAGCGACGCAGGAGCGTCACCCTGAAGGGGTTAAAGGGTAAAGGATGAAAAAACCAACTCTTTAACCCTGCCCCTTATCCTCAAAGGGGGCCCCACCTTCCCCTTTCCCCATGCCCAATTTCCAATTTCCAAAAAACTTGTATCAAACTCTACCAAATTATGTTGATAAAACCGTTAACTTAATGAAAGCCATAAATGTAATTCAGGCTACATAAACATGCGACTAGAGCAGTTGCAAGCCTTCCTCGCGATCGCTGACACTGGCAGCTTTCAACAAGCAGCCCAAAAATGTAATGTTACCCAATCGACCATTAGTCGCCAAATCCAATCATTAGAAGCCGATGTGGGGGTAGAACTTTTTCATCGAACTAATCATGCCAAATTGACACTGGGGGGTGAGCGTTTGCTACCTCGTGCCCGCAAAATTTGTCAAGAGTGGGAAACTGCTACACAAGAATTAACAGATTTAATCGCCGGCAAGCAGCCAGAACTATGCATTGCCGCGATTCACTCGTTATGTGCTTCTTACCTACCACCAGTGTTGCAAACATTTTGTCGTGATTATCCAGATGTGCAATTACGAATTACATCCTTGGGTAGCGATCGCGCCTTAAAAGTCCTCAAAGATGGATTGGTGGATTTGGCAATTGTAATGAATAATCGCTTTTTAACCACTAGCAGAGAGATGGTGGTAGAAGTTCTCTATGATGAACCGATAGAAGTCCTAACAGCAGCCAATCATCCCCTAGCCCAATATGAACGTATTCCTTGGTCGGAATTAGTTCGTTACCCGCAAGTGGTCTTTAAAGATGGTTATGGGATGCAACGCTTAGTACAAGATAAATTTGAACGGCTGGAAGCTACACTGCAAGCAGCTTTAGAAGTCAATACCCTAGATGCTTTTAGGGGAGTGGTGCGTCAAGGCGAACTAGTGGCCTTGCTACCTCATTCAGCATTGATGGAAGCACTTCATGATCCCACTTTGGCAGTTCGTCCCCTAGCTACTGCGCCTGATAATTCTAGCTTGACTCGTCGGGTAGTTATGGTGACAACTCAAGACCGTCTTCAGATTCCTCCTATTCAGCACTTTTGGCAACTTGTAAAGGAAAATATTCCACCGCAATTTCAGCAGCAGCGATCGGCTTCGTAAAGTATGATTAATCAAAATTCCACAGTCAATATTTGGACTGTTGACTATTGATTTTTATGAGCAATGTATTTAGGGAATTGCTAAAAAAAGTAGGTAGTGGAAACCACACAGGAGAAAATTTAACTCGTGCTGAAGCAGCCACCGCTACTAAAATGATGCTGCTGGGTGAAGCAACTCCAGCCCAAATCGGGGCATTTTTGATTGCTCACCGCATCAAACGTCCCACAGGGGAAGAGTTAGCCGGAATGTTGGATGCCTATGATGACCTAGGGCCAAAACTGCAACCAATTTCTTCTGAGCGTCCAGTGATAGTTTTGGGTATACCTTATGATGGCAGAACACGCACTGCACCAATTGCTCCAGTCACGGCTTTACTTCTAGCCGCCGCTGGACAACCAGTGATAATGCATGGTGGCGATCGCCTACCGACAAAGTACGGTTTACCCTTGGTAGAAGTTTGGCAAGGATTAGGTGTTGATTGGACTGCTTTGCCACTGGCAAAAACTCAGCAGATATTTGAGCAAACAGGAATTGGCTTTGTTTATACACCTAAGCATTTTCCTTTAACTCAAGCTATTTGGGAGTACCGCGACCAACTTGGCAAGCGTCCACCTTTAGCAACGATGGAACTAATTTGGTGTCCTTATGCTGGGGATGCTCATGTTATTCCTGGGTTTGTCCATCCACCCACAGAAGCTATGTTCCAAGTCGCTTTGGGGCTACTAGGAGTAACAAAATTTACCTTAGTGAAGGGATTAGAAGGGAGTGGCGATTTACCCCGCGATCGCACTGCGATTATTGCTTTATCTAAAGCACCACCAGAGATAGAAAGGTTGCTTCTCTCACCCCATGATTACGGCTTTATTACTAAGAATGTACCCCTAGGAACTACTGAAGAACTACTGACGCAAATCCAGGGAGTTTTAAGTGGTAAACCCAGTGAATTATTGCAAACAGCCTTGTGGAATGGTGGTTTTTATCTTTGGCGCAGTGGTATTTGTTTGGATATGCGATCGGGTATAGCTAAAGCAGGAGAATTATTAACTAGTGGTGCGGTAAATCAAAAACTCCAAGAACTCAGACAAGTAGTAAACTCTTCGGCCGATACAGTGTTTCAGCAAGTGTAAGTCGTAACATCAATATAATGTGAGGTGTGAAAGTGTATCTCAATTAATCATGCAATCATAATTAATTCACAGAATGCTACGCCCCCACCTAAAAGGATTGAGGTCTAACGTTCCGGTTGAGGTTGAGCGTCTGTAACCAACCTTTACATCCCCACTGAAGGCTGTACAGTCCGATCCAACCGATTGTAATTTTGCCGCAAGTTGGCATAACACACAATACAAGCAAGGCGGACTATTGACGCGCTTCCATATAAGCTCGTAACAACTGATTAATCTGCGTTTGATAGCCCCGTCCTTGAGACTTAAACCACTCTAATACATCGCTATCGATGCGGAGGGTAACTTGAGCCTTGGCTTTTGTAACAGGTAAACCCCGTCGCACTACTGCTTTAGCAAACATTTCTGGTGTAATCTCCGGACAGTCTGATAAATCAATATCTTCATCCTTCATAGCATCCAATCGCTGCCAATCAGTTTGAGAGTTGCTCGAAGTAGATTCGTTGTTCATATTTCGTTGCTTTTCTTGCAGAAATAATACGGGTACAAAGCTACTGTCCCAACTGAGGATCTTACGCCATAATGCTACATTCAGCCGCTTGTCCACTGCAACGCTTGGTTAGAGCGTTTATCGCTGATGTAAATTCAGATCTTGAACATCAACATCTGACGATAAACTCAAAATCCACTCGATACTGGATATAATGTCGGACAGCGGAATTGGAGTTTGCGGAGGAAACCGCCCTTCTTTAATGTCCAGCATTACCTCGTCAGTTGCAACATTTCCGGGGTTAATGACTGTAAATCCAATCTTTTTATCCCGAAATGCTAGCCTTAGCGACTGCACTGCTCCTCTCAAGCCAAACTTGGATGCGGTATTTGCAACCTCAGCCGAAGCACAGTTATCCAACCCGGAAACCGAGCCAATATATATCGCCCTGGGATTTTTCCCCTTTACCAAGTTTTCTGATAGCTTCCTAGTAATTTCAATTGGCGCGATCATGTTCACACTGATCACAAATCTGGTTTCTTGGTCTGAGCTTTTAAGAAAATCATAGTCATCAGTAAATGCACCGCCTTCCCATACTCCGCCCATAAACAATAGCGCGTCAACACTCTCAGTTCCAATACCTTCTTTAACAGCTGCGATGCCATTAGGATTTGAAACATCTGCCTTTATCCACGTTCCTGCGGCCGGTGTGCTTCTGGAAACTGAAAAAATCTCGTGTCCTCTACTCGAAAAGTGCTTGGCAACAGCGGCACCGATTCCACGGCTTGCACCAATTACTACAAGTCTTTTCTTCTCTTCTTGATTCATTCCGTAAACTCCATAGCTGAATCGGCTCACCGATGAAATATAACTATTTTATACAGAATTACAATTATATTTTTCGGTACAAATCAGCGATGCTCTTTTGGATCTGCTACGTGATCGCTATTTCCAGGCCACCGAAATTATAGTCACAATTTTTCATTAAATTATACTCGAATAGCACTTAATTTCCCTGTTCAATGCCGAGTCATGCAGAATTTTACTAAATTTGCTTGGCTAAACAACCGATAATATCAAACCTTCACAGGCTAGTAAGGCTTTAGGAAAGACAGATTGCACTTCAATTTGAACCTTGTCAAGAAAATCATCCTCGTCGTCTGGGTGGTGATGAGAGATAACTAACCGCTGCACGCCAGCACTCTGAGCTAAATCCACAGCAGTTTGCCAGTGCAAATCCCCAGATTCATGTTTGTGGGACGTTGGGGGAATGTAGGTAGCATTAGCAATTAACAAATCAACGCCTTGAATCATTTCTAAAATGCTTTCTCTTTCTACCTCATCGATATTTTTGTGTAAATCTGTAATATATGCAACGCTATATTCTTGCCAAGTGACACGATAGCCAACTGAGCGCTGAGTTTGATTGATCAATGCTGTGGTAATCGTGATCTCATCTAACTTCACTTCATGACCCGGAGTTAAATTGTAGAACTGCAATTGTGATTGCATCACCTGCAACGGATAAGGAAAGTGCGGCTGGAGCATCTGATCATACAAGCATTGTTTAATCGAAGCACTATTAGAAGCAGCGATCCCATAAATGTGGAAACAATTTTCGGCAACAAATGCAGGCGCAAAAAAGGGAAAACCTTGAATGCGATTTGATTGGGAGTTAGTAAAGAATAGATGGGCTTCTAGTGGCTTTTCTAGTTGCTGCCAGGTTTTACCCAGTATGCGTAAACCAGTACCTCCATCAAAAATCAAGTGTTTGTTGGCTATATGCATTTCTACACAGGCAGTATTACCACCATAGCGGTTGGCAATACTACCTGGGGTAGGAATCAAGCCCCGTACACCCCAAAATTGCACTAGAAAATTATCCGCTGGACTACTTAGCGGAGTAATTGGCTTTTCTGTTACGTAGCTCTGGGAACCTGACAGCTCTAAATTTGACATTTTCTTTGAAATTAGACCTTACCGAAGAAGGGAAAAGGGTAAAGGGGAAGGGGTAAAGGAAGCAAGAAAAAGCTTTTCCCACAAGGTATAAACAATAGGCATCAATGGATAAATTATTTCGCCATGCTACTTGTTCTTTGTTGGAAAACAACAAGATCGCAGTGGCTCCTGCTTTTAAGTATGGGGTTCCTTTTCCCTTTTTCCCCTTCCCCCTTTCCCATCTTTTTCATTGAGCAGGTCATCGTAGTGTCGCACTTCCAAAGGTCGGTTGTTTTCGTCCACAATGACTACTGTGGGAGAGTAACTTTTTAACTCTTCCGGAGTGAACTGCCCGTAAGCCATTATAATCAAGCGATCGCCCATAATGCCTAGACGTGCCGCAGCTCCATTTAGCTCAATGACTCCCGAATGAGCTGGAGCCGGGATCGCATAAGTAATAAACCGTTCACCATTGGCATTATTCACTACTTGCACTTGCTCATAAGGTAAGATGCCAGCTTTATCTAACAAGATTTGATCAATACTAATACTACCCACATAATTAATATTCGCCCCCGTGAGGGTGCAGTTGTGAATCTTTGCCAAAAGAAGAGTGCGCTGCATTTGGTTTTGGGGTAATCAACAGTTAATAGTTAGGAGTTGAAAGTTAAGAGCTAAAAATAAAAATCTGTAACTCATAACTTCTAACTCCTCACTCTCTCATTATGCTTTAAAGGCTTTGATGGACTTTTCTACTAAGACCTTGACCTGCTCAACCTCTTGCCAGCCACGAATTTCAGTTACTTTTTTTTCCAAATTTTTATAACTACGGAAAAATTCAGCAATTTCGTCTAAGCGGTGTGGTGCTAGGTCTTTCAGAGATTTTACTTGAGCGTAACGTGGATCTTTGTCAGGAACACAAAGAATTTTTTCGTCGCGATCGCCACCGTCAATCATCTCTAGAAAGCCGATTGGTCGTGCAGCTATAACACAGCCTGGAAAGGTTGGCTCGTCAATAATGACCATACCATCTAAGGGATCGCCATCATCAGCCAACGTGTTAGGCACAAACCCATAATCGTACGGGTATTGTACCGAAGAATAAAGTACACGATCTACGGCGAAAGCTTGCAGATCCTTGTCATACTCATATTTATTTTTACTCCCGCCTGGGATTTCAATCAAAACGTTGATTATACCTGGTTTGGGTTGGGCAGGAATACGGGATAAGTCCACAAAAAAATCCTCAGCTAACAGTGAATAGTGGGCGCACTCAGTTTGGCTCCCCGTGTAGAATTTTAGGGCCAAGGTGGACTTCTTCCCAAGGTATTCGCGTAAAAGACCTTCAACCTTCGAGTAAGTGTGAATTGAAATAAACAACAAAAAAGCGCTGCAAGGTTTTTTAGCAACGCTTTTTTGTTAAATATTTCGGTGGATAATTCCTCAGCTATAAGAGGGAATTATGCTCATAAGTTAAGTCTTGGAACCAGGAGGGAAGTTGCACAGATTTAGCTCAAAATGTTGTTTCTCCTTTTTTGGAGCTAGCTTGCTGGTGAAATGTAGTTTTCAACTATTGTTTATTTTCCACCTTTGGGCAATCTGTAGGTTAGGGATGGCTGATTGTATGGAGCATTGCTTGAAGAATAGTGGGCAATGACAAACACTGGTAACGTCAAAGTTAGTAGAGCGATCGCTGTTCCCACAACGTCTGCCAAACGATGGGAATATGTAGAGGCAGGGTTGGCAGACTGGCTATTTGAATTCATACAAAATTGAAATTTGTCACAATCACTTGTAGGTTTACTCTCCAGAAGAGAGTGTTGATGCTATTCTAGCTATTTTTTGACTATCAACTATGTTGCAGTCAAGAATATAAACCAGTTTGACAAGTGTCATAATAGCAGTTTTTACTAGATAGTCTTGATACAAAGTTACGGTTAAACATTTCGGATTTGACCAGGTGACTAATATGTTACGATTCCTTGCTGAAATGCATAATCTTTAAGTTAAGCAAAGATTAAGAAACAGCAGTAGAAATTACATTTTTTCATCTGAGCATAAATCAATTACTAACCGATATCAGGGTAATTTGGTTTTATTATAACATCTTAAAATCCTTTTTGTAAGCTAGTTTTAGCGATCTAGGTTGTTCCTAATACCTGAGATACATGCCGAAAATTTACTGAAAGATACCAGTTTTTTTGAACAATGTAGCAGGAGTTACACTAAAAATATTAGGAATCAATAAGCACTGGCCAACCATGATTTTTGCAACCATAAACTTGCATCTATAAATACAGAGAGGTTAACGAGATGCAATACTATTTATTCAGTGATAGCACTAAAAAATACTTCAAAATCCAAATTATTAGGCTTTAGTGTTATTACTTTCTTTTTGTCAATCTACATATAGGTAGAGTATATTTGCTTTGACTAAAGAAGTTTGATGCAAAAAAAACAAAATAAAAATTTAACAAAAAATTAACTAATGGAAAACCGCCACTATATAGGGGCGGTCTAGAGAAGCAATCGGAGGGTACTTATAACTTATTCTGCTGATTTTAACGTGAGTTCGACAAGTCTTATTTGACCTCTCCCCCAACTCCTCTCCGACACGGAGAGGGGAGCAAAAAGCTAAATTTTTCGTTGCTCCTACCTTTCCGTTTCGGAGAGGGAGAGGTTCATCGAACTCACGTTGATTTTAAGATTTTTGTAGCAGAGTTTGCACTCATTACCAATTGTAATTTCAACACAAATTACTGTTTATTTCTCTAAAATCCGGCAACACATTCAAATTCCGAAACCCGTATCAGAACTGGCTTTCTTAATTACGAATTACGAATTACGAATTACGAATTACGAATTGGTATTACCATAAGCACTCATGGGTTCTTTGAGAAAACGGATATAAAGATGTTTAAACGTGGATTTAATCACACGGGGCATTGCAAAATCAATTGGCATTAACTTGTCTGGTAATAACCAATCTTCTATTTGGAGTAAGTCAGGAGATAAGTTAGGAAATTCAATAGCAGTCAGTTCTGGACAAACCCCAAGGCGTTGGGAAGCTGCAACAGTAGGGACTTGATGGGGTGGAACTTGAAGAATTTCTAGCATTGCTCTATCTAAGGCAAATACGTTTGCTGCTGCTGCCAGAACACCCAAAGAACGAGGTTCACCGCCACTAGGCCCGTTACCTTCATGACCAATGATGCCGTCTAAAATAGTCAAGTTTGGGTTAATTGCCTTGGCAGTTTCTACTAACATTTCACCAAATCGGTTGGCATCTTTGCCGGCTTCCATGTGCCACCAAGCTTTCATTTTGCCGGGAACGCAACCAAACAAATTTTTTACCCCTAATGTTAAAGTCAACTGTACATGGGATTTGACTTTAGGCAGGTTAATCACTACATCTGCTTCCATAGCTTCTTTGCATAGCAGCAAGTGGTTAAAATCTTCATTTACAGTTTGGTAACGTTTGCCGTGAAACTCGATAATCGGCAGATTTAGTTCTTGTAGAAGAGGCTGATAACCATTTGCTAAGGCTACCCCCTTAGCACTCCCAAAAGCTGGACTATCTCCCAAAAATGGCTGGCCACCAGCTTCAATGACCATCTGAGCAACTTCATAAACCAATTCGGGGCGGGTAGTACACTCTTTAGTAGGACGTGAACCTGTGAGTAGATTAGGTTTGAGCAAGACGCGATCGCCTTTTTTCACAAATCCAGCTATCCCCCCGAAAGGTTCTAGCAGTGTGACTAAAGATTCCCGCAAAGCATCTCGTTCGTAGGAAGTGGCCCTGATTAAACTGACAGATGGGTTTTGAGTCTGCATGGATAATAAGTTACGGATAGTGAAGATAGGAGAAAGTAAAATTTCTTTCTTCTTCTATCTTCCTATTATGTTTTAATCCACTGTTCCCGATTCTGCCATGAGGGGTAAGATACCACTCATCTGTTCTAGATTTAACACAGTGGCTAATTCCGCCTCACTCATGAGTCCACGTTCTAGAACAACCTGGCGTAAGGATTTACCAGTTTCTAAAGATTCTTTGGCCACAGCGGCGGCGTTGAGATAACCAATGTGAGTATTAAGTGCAGTTACCAAAGCTAAACTGCCTTCAGCATAAGCTAAACACCGTTCTCGGTTGGCGGTAATTCCTTTAATGCAACGTTCTGTAAGGGCGGCGGTGGTATTACCCAAAATTTCGATACTGTGAATCAAGTTATAGGCAATCAGTGGCATCATTACATTTAGTTCTAATTGTCCTGCTTGGGCGGCAAGAGCGATCGCACTGTCATAACCCATTACCTGAAAACACACCATTGATGTCATCTCTGCCATCACCGGGTTATATTTCCCTGGCATAATCGAAGAACCTGGTTGTACTGGTGGTAGTTGAATTTCTTTCAAACCAGTTTTGGGGCCAGAGTCCATTAAACGCAAATCATGAGAAATTTTCACTAAGTCCTGTGCCAAGTTGCGTAAAGCCCCGGAAACGTTGACGAAAGGGGCCATACTCTGCATAGCTGCCATAAGATGGGGTGCAGGTTCTAAGGGAGATGCAATTAATTCTGAAATTACTTCTACTACACGGGCGCGATATCGGGGATGAGTATTCATTCCAGTACCCGCTGCACTACCTCCCAAACCCAGCACCATCAAATCTCCAGAGGCTGTATAAATGCGGTTTTGGTGTTCTGATAAGATTTGCGC
Source organism: Atlanticothrix silvestris CENA357 (assembly GCF_016056295.1). Taxonomy (GTDB): domain Bacteria; phylum Cyanobacteriota; class Cyanobacteriia; order Cyanobacteriales; family Nostocaceae; genus Atlanticothrix; species Atlanticothrix silvestris. The sequence goes on along the minus strand of NZ_JAECZB010000071.1, from coordinate 45,969 downwards.
CCAAGCCCGAAAATTCTCACCCAAGCGTACAGGTACAGCGTCTTGCAAATGAGTTCTGCCAGATTTAACAATATCTTGAAATTCTGCGGCTTTGTTTTCTAAAGCTGCGATCGCTTCTGACAAAGCTGGGTGTAATGTCTGAGAAAGTGCCAATAAGCCACCAATGCGAATTGCTGTAGGAATTACATCATTAGTAGACTGCCCATAGTTAACATGGTCATTAGGGCTAACGCGTTTGTAGTTGCCTTTTTCGTCACCCAGCAGTTCTAAAGCCCGATTTGCTAAAACTTCGTTGACATTCATGTGGTGTGAAGTCCCAGCACCAGCTTGGTAGACATCGACGACAAATTGATCACGTAATTTTCCAGCCAAAATTTCATCAGCTGCTTGCACAATTGCTTGACTAATATCTTGGGGAATGCAATTCAAGTCCCCATTCACAATTGCTGTAGCTTTTTTGATGATTAAGCAAGCATCTACGTAAGTGGGTAAGGGCTTAATACCACTAATGGGGAAGTTTTCTGTTGCCCGCAGGGTTTGGATACCGTAATAAGCGCTACTAGGAATTTGGCGATCGCCCATTGAATCGCGTTCGATGCGGAATTGAGAATTTGTTTGTTGCGTCATAGAATTGGGTTTTAGATCTTCTCAAGAAACAGATCATCCCACGGTGTGATAAGAATAGTCTCACGCAAAGGCGCAAAGGCGCAAAGTTTTTGCAAATGACTTTACCAAATTGGATTACTTTCTCTCGCTTACTCGGTGTACCGTTTCTGCTTTACGGTTTGTACAACCCTACATCGCAGGCCAGATGGGTGTGTTTGGCGATTTTTCTGGTGGCTGCGTTGACTGATTGGTTAGACGGTTATTTAGCACGGAAACTGAATCAAGTTAGTGACTTAGGCAAATTTCTTGATCCCTTGGTAGATAAATTTTTGGTACTCGCACCGTTAATGGTGTTGATTGAATTAGGGCGAGTTCCGGCTTGGGGAGTGTTTTTGATTTTAGCGCGGGAGTTAGCGATCGCTGGTTGGCGGGTGAATCAAACAACGATTACAGGGGCAAATATTTGGGGAAAACTCAAAACGGTTAGTCAAATAATTGCGATCGCCCTTTTAATTGCACCTCTACCAGAAGTCTGGCAAACTTTAGCTGTAACTGCTTTTTGGATTTCCGTTGCTCTAACTTTAATATCTGGAGGCATTTATCTTTTGCCACCAAAAGTGAGTACAGTTGAATCTGGAAAATAAACCTCTCTTCTCTTTCCTCTGTGTTCTCAGCGCCTCTGTGGTTCGTTTACTTCTGGGAAATTCTTAAACACAGGCAAATCCGCTATAGATAGCAATGACAGCCTACTAAATTGAGAAAGTTAATTGACGTGCAGTCCCATCATCAACAAAACTCTGCTCTCCAACTCCTACTAATTCCACAATGATTTCACGCGTTGCAGGTGAAAAGTCACCTTCCCTTGCTCCAATTTCCACGATAGTTTGCTGTCCTGTTGAGTTAACGCGGTAAGTTGTTGTGCAAAAAGCTCCCGTTTTGTACTCAAAGCTATGACCATCATCTTCATACAAGGTAAACTCGCCTGTACCCATCCAAATCCGCAACCTCATTTGGTCTAAAGGACGTTCATCTACATATTGCATTACGGGTGCCATTGGAATAATTGAGCCAGCACGGACATACAATGGCATTCGTTCAAGGGGTGCATCAGCCAAGATGTGAGTTGGGCCTGTAAAAGTCTTGCCACTCCACCAGTCATACCAGTCACCTTCAGGCAAGTATACGGCGCGGTGTTCAACACCTGGACGGTAAATTGGTGCTGCGAGTAATGAAGAACCAAGCATTACTTGGTCAGAAAGAGTAAAGGTCTTGGGATCGTTGGGGAAATGATAAAGTAAAGGACGCAGAATTGGTGAACCCGTGGTTGCAGCTGACCAAAAGAGAGTGTAAATGTACGGTAGTAGTTGGTAACGAAGTTCGATGTACTCGCGGCAAATTTTTTCAACGCGATCGCCAAACACCCAAGGTTCATGCTGGGCTGTAGTTAATGCTGAGTGTCCCCGCATCAAAGGGTAAAGTATTCCCACCTGCATCCAACGAGCAAATAGTTCAGCTGTAGCGTTACCTGCAAACCCCCCAATATCACTTCCTACGAAAGCCACGCCTGATAAACCCAAGTTACAAAGCATCGATAAAGACATTTCCAGGTGTTCCCACAGAGATTGATTGTCTCCTGTCCATACTGCTGACCAGCGCTGAATACCAGCGTATCCAGACCGTGTGAGAACAAAAGAGCGTTCTGTGGGACGAGATTTTTCAGTTCCTTGATAAGATGCTTGTGCCATCATTAGCCCATACAAATTATGAGTTTCTGCATGGGTAGTTCTTTCATCAGTTGGCCCCTGGGGAGCATCAAGGGGAAAGGAAATCTTGTTACCAGGGTCGCCGAATGGACGGTCATCAAGGGCGGGTTCATTCATGTCGTTCCAGATACCAGCAACACCGATGTCAGTTAAACTGCTTTGCCAACTTCCCCACCAATTTCTGACTTCAGGACGCAGGAAATCGGGAAAGACAGCTTTGTCAGGCCACACATAGCCATGAAATAGCTGACCATTCGTTTTGCGGATAAAATAGTCGTTTTTTAATCCTTCGTCAAAAACTTTGTAATCTGCTTCTGGCTCGTACTTGACCCCTGGATCGATAATTGTCGTTACTTTGAAACCATCTTGCTTCAGATTGTGTATTAATTTTTGAGGGTTAGCAAATCGCTTGGGACTCCAGGTAAAAACCCGGTAGCCGTTCATATAGTCAATATCGAAATGAATCACATCACAGGGAATACGGCGCTGACGAAATTCCTCTGCCAGTTCGCGGATAATATCTTGTGACTCATAACTCCAACGACACTGGTGATAACCTAGTGACCATCGCGGTGGTAAAGGCATCCTTCCGGTTAACTGGGTGTAAGTTTGCAGAATTTTTGCAGGTTCTGTCCCATAAATAATGTAATAATCTAGTTCACTTCCTTGAGTTTCCATCTGCCAAACTCCAGGTTGCTGTGCGCCCAGATCAAATCGGCTCCAAAAAGTCGTATTGAAGAACAGCCCATACCCCAATCCAGGACGCAAGGCGATAAAAAAAGGAATCGCCTGATACATACTATCGGTCGTGATACCGTAATCTAGGGCATCAGATGTCCAATTAGTTCTCACTTTTGATCGCTGATCGAGCAAGCCAGTAGGTTCACCAAAGCCATAAAAATGTTCATCAGTTTCAATTTTTTTCCATCCAGCAATAGCACCACTCCGCCACCCCATTCCTAAATCTGCATCTTGAGCAAAGGGTTTTCCTGTTGAGTCGAAGCACTGGATACGACAAGGATCACGAGATACGACAATACACAGTTGCTCGGTTGTAATTTCTATAGTTTCTGCTGTTTCTCGCACTTCAAACGGCACAGTAGGCCATTCTGCATCCGCCTGCGCCACAGCCCACGATCGCCTAGGTAAAAATTCCCCAGTTGGTGTCATCCGTACCCGAATTAAGTTCGGTGCTAACACAGTAATGCTCAAACAAGGGTCGCCACAGTTCAAAATAATACGGCGCTCATCTTGTTGTATTGCTTGTACCGCCCCCAAAATTGACCAAGGCGCTTCAGTTGTGTGTAGCTGTCCGAAATATTGCGGCATAACCCCTGATTGAAAGACAAGTATTTTCCCAATTGAGATTCACATAAACTAGTGACAAAAAGCTTGTATCTTTAGGTATAGGGTATTGGGCATTGGGCATTGGGGAAGAAGGTTTTAAATTTGTTGACTTGTTTCTGGTTGTCCCAGACTCATGGGTGAATATCAAAGACTCGTGAGCGAGTATCAAAGACTCACGGGCGAGTATTAAAAAC
>NZ_JAECZB010000071.1:0-42020 GCF_016056295.1 Atlanticothrix silvestris CENA357 | reverse complement strand
CTCACGGGCGAGTATCAAAGACTCACGGGCGAGTATCCAAGACTCATGGGCGAATATCAAAGACTCGTGAGCGAGTATCCAAGACTCATGGGTGAATATCAAAGACTCGTGAGCGAGTATCAAAGACTCACGGGCGAGTATTAAAGACTCATTATAAAATCTGCTTTCAAATTGAGATAATCTTATTGACATACAGTCATAATTAATTCTCAAAGAAAAAACTTGTGAGTATTCCGTATACTGGGGGTTGTCAATGTGGGGAGATTCGTTACGAAATCCACGCCCAACCTTTAACTCTTTACGTATGCCATTGCCGGGAGTGTCAAAAACAATCCTCCAGTGCTTTTGGTATGTCATTGACGGTAGCACGAGATGCTGTGGTTATTATTAAAGGACAGCCAAAAGCTTGGACTCGCAAAGCTGATAGCGGACGTGAAGTAAAAAACCTATTCTGCGGTGACTGCGGAACGCGATTATTTCATGAGCGGACTTACAGCCCAGATACTATCAATGTTAAAGCTGGGACATTAGATGATACAACGAAGTTACGCCCAGTTGGCAATCTTTGGACGCGTAGCGCCCAGACGTGGGTAAAAATTTCAGACCAGATGCTTAACTACGATGGGCAACCAGATGATGTGCATTTGTTATGGGACAAATGGAGACAACAGAATTCATAAATTTTTAGTGTCAGATCTCAAAGCTGGCTGCGTAATATTGACTTGTTTCTAAATATCATACTTATCAATTGCCAGACTATTCGTGCCTCAATCCGATTAACCCGAACTCAGGTTAAAGAACCATCCTCCATAGAAATAACACGAAAGGCAATATCTAGAATCCGATTGTCATGGGTAACAAGTAAGATAGTACAGCCTTGTTCTTGGGCAAGATTTTGCATTAGTTCCACCACATCTCGCCCTGATTTTTTATCAAGTGAAGCTGTCGGTTCATCGGCGAGAATAATTTTAGGATTCGCTACTAAAGCGCGGGCGATCGCAACTCTTTGTTTTTGACCACCAGATAAGTTTTCTGGGTAATAGTTAACTCGATCTCCTAATCCTACCGCTTGTAGCATTCGTAATGCTTTTGCCTGTCTTGCGTTCGCTGACAAGTGATTGTGTAGTTCTAAAGACAACTCGACATTTTGCCGTGCTGTTAAGCTATCTAAAAGATTATGTCCTTGAAAAATGTACCCAATCTGTCGTCTTGTTGTGATTAATTGATTGGGTTTAGCGTTGCATAGTTCTTGACCAATGACTTTTAAGCTACCGTGCTGACAAGAACGTAATGCTCCAATCAATGACAATAAGGTAGTTTTTCCTGACCCAGAAGGGCCAGTCATCATCACTATTTCACCTGGATAAATATCTAAATTGATGTTATGCAAAACTTGTTTGCGTAAGCTGCCTTTACCAAAAAAATGATTAATATTGCGGATATAAATTACAGGCTCATTAGTCTTAAATTGATTTGAACTCCGCCTATTGACTATTTGCATATAACAGTCCTACCTGATTTATAAAATTTTCTATTTCTTTTCTTGGCATTTTGGCGGCTTGGCGGTTAGATAATTTTCATAATATTAAAAAATATCTGCTGGGTCTGCTGCATTCAACTTTCGCATAGCGATCGCTCCAGAAATTAGGCACATAATAATCGTCAAAATTAAAACTTGAATGACGCGATCAGCAGTCATAAATAGCGGTAATTTTGTGGCATTCCGGGTTGCTGTATACATGCCCAAAGAAATCAAACAGCCAGGGATATAACCAAGTACGGCTAAAATTAATGCTTCTTGAAATACAACAGATAACAAGTATCTATTCCGAAATCCCATTGCTTTTAATGTGGCATATTCCGCAATGTGATCCATCACATCACTGTAAATAATTTGATAAACAATAATTACACCCACTAAAAATCCGATTGTCACACCTAAAGAAAAGATAAAACCAATTGCACCACTCTCTTGCCAATATTTCTTTTCAAAATCAATAAATTCCTGACGAGTAAGAACTTTTACATCATCCCCAAGGTAAGACTGCAATTCTTTAACTACTACATTGGCATCACTATTAGGTTTTAGCTTAATTAAACCAAGGTTAACTTTACCTGCTGACTGTGATGAAAAAATTCGTAAAAAGTTTTGGTCACTGGTAATCACGCTCGCATTGGCTACAAAGGATGCGCCAACTTCGTACAAACCCCTAATTGTAACTTTATGTCCTTGGAGTTCTGTTGTGATAGATTTACCTCCATCTACAGAGGCGATCGCTTGTTGGTATTTGCCGTTGGCGTTACGGTCAAATAAAAGTGTGTCTGGATACTTAATCAAATCTAAATTTTTATTGACTTGTGGCAAGTTAAATGCAGGTTTATCTGGATTAAAACCAATCACCAAAATTGACTCATCAAGCTTAGTTTCCAGGCTTTTCCAAACTCCCAAACGGATGTACAAGGGATTAACTGATTCAACCTGGGATAAATTCGCCGCTTGAAACAAACGCCGCCGAGGAAAACTACTCAGAAGTCCTAAATTTTGTGCTTGGCGGCTAACTATTATTAAGTCTGTTTGCAGAAGTAGATGAAAGCGTGTATTGCTGTCATATAAAGCAGATTGAAAGCCCAACTGCATCAACATGAGAAAGTTAGCAAAGGTAATTCCGCAAAGAGCAACAATAAAACGCCCCCTTTGCTTTTTTAGTTGCAGCCAAGCTAATGGAATTTTGTGTTTAAACATGGGATGATCACGCAGAGGCGCAGAGACGCAGAGAATAAGAGTTTGAGAGATTGAATTTCCCTCTTCATAAATTAATCTCGACATTGACCTGAAGATTTGTCAGGTGGGCTACTTTTTGACTTGCAGCTTTGTCTAAACGAATTTTGACTTCAATTACTCTGGCATCTGTTGCTGCTGTGGGATCGCTGTCTAATACGTCTTTTTTCGCTACTGTTAAGCCAATTTGATCAACAGTGCCGCTTAATTTACCAATAAAGGCATTGCTGGGGCTGGTAATATTAGTAGTTTGACCAGGGCGAATTTTGGCAATATCACTTTCGTAAATCTCTGCGATCGCATACATTTGGTCAGTTTGTCCAAGTTCCACAACTCCTTCATTGCCGACTGTTTCTCCGGGATGAGCTTGAATCCGCAGAATTTGACCAGCTTGTGGCGCTCGGACGTAGGCTAATTTCAGTTCAGATCGCATTTTACCAACTGTAGCAATAGCACTATCTATCTCTGCTTGTGCTGTTGCTATATCTGTAGGACGTACTTGGGCTGTTTTTTCCCAGGTGGCTTTGGCTTCTTGAATTTGGGCGCTCAGTGTGCGTTTAGTGCGCTCTAAGTTTGCTTTAGCGCTGTTTAATTGTTCTTGGGCGGTTGTCAGAGCTAATCTGCGACTATCTAATGTTGCAGCTGCGATCGCTCCCTCATTATAAAGAGCTTGATTGCGTTTAAATTCGATGTCTGCATTCTGTAATTCTGCTTTCGTGCGAGCAATGGTGGCTGACTGGGTTTGGATTTCACCATCTAACTGGGCTTGCAAGTTTTTAATGTTCGCTTGAATAGCGGCTAATTCTCCTGGTTTTGCTCCTGCTTTGACCTGAGCTAAACGATATTGGGCAACTTGGACTTGCTTTTGGGCTTCGATTAAATTCGCTTGCAGGCGATCGCGATTATCTAAAATAGCAATGACTTGTCCTGCTCGTACCTGATTACCTTCATCTACTAACAATTGAATTACACGGCTACCGCTACCAATGCTAGGATTCGTAGGAGCAGAAACCTTAATCACTTCACCTGCTGGCTCCAATCTTCCCAATGCATTTACTTTAGAAATTACTGGTTGGTTAACTTGTGGAACTGCTACCAATTTGCTTTTAGGCGTAGCTGATAGACGAGCTATATATAAAACTCCTATTCCTATCCCCAGCATACAGATAACACCTAAAGCAACTAACCAGCGAAATTTAGGTGTAAATAAAAATGATTCATTAATTTCTTCAGACTCTTGCAACATCTCTGCGTTTTTCTGCTTCTGTGTGAGTGAAATTTTCATACATTTATTATTTTTCAGTAATGTCCAAAATAGTGCTAAACATCACTTTCATTTCAGACCAAGACCGATACTCCAATTTATAAAACTGAAAGCGGCTAAGGAGAATAACGACTTGTTGATAAAGGGGCATCAAAGCTAGATCATCGATATTGCTAAATCCCTGTAATTGATTAATGATTTTCAGATTCTGACTAAAGAACATGACATCACGAAAGTTTAATTCCTGAGATTTTCTCAACCCCAAAATAATGCTGTGATATTCAGCAATATTCTTTGGCATATTCCCCAGATATTGGCGTGCTGTCGTTAATATTTTTCCATCTAAATTATATGTAGCAGCAATAGACCAACCGGGATTTTTTTTAGATATGGCATAACAGTAAACAGTAACATGGTTACTCGAAACGTAATTAAATCCAGGACGACTATAATAATGCATGAGATTCATTTTTTTCTCCAACCTGTTCATACTTAAAAAAGCCAGGATTGAGTATCATCTGAGGATCGTACTTCCTCTTAATCTCATTGACTTTAGGCCAGTAATCACCAAATTGTAGTCGCCATTTTGGTAGATCGAAGTCTGCCCAGGTAGCCATATATCTTTTACCACCCATTTGCAAACCCAGGTCAGTGAGAAAATTTAACTGTTCTGTAACATGTTGAATCTGAAATTTAGGTATAGTTGGATATAACCCTAAACCAATAACTAAATCTTCTTCAGGTAAAGGGAACATGGGCATTTTCATATTGCGGTTAAGTAGGCAAAATGAACCCACAGGTACAGTACGGAAATCAATAAAAGAAGGAATGTGTTTAAGAGCAATATCGATGTATTTTTTTGCCATTGACCCCGGCAAAAGCACATCTATCCAAGAGTTAGCAGTATCTACAGGATGCGGTACTTGTGCTATTGGTTGGATGAATTTCTTAAAAGTCAGGTCTTCAGTGTGGATATGACGATAAAAATTCAAGCTAGAGAGCAATTCTATCTCATTTATATCATTTGTAGAATCCACTTCTAGAGTAATTTGCATCCTATAAAACCACTCAATTATAGGTCTGATTCCATTTTCATTTGCCCTCGATGCTCCTAGTAAACAAGGAGAGAACAAAGATACCAAACCATCTATCCGGCTTTCTGATGTCAGTAAGCTTTGATCATTCAAGAGGATATCTAAATCGTCATAACAAAGGAAATAACTACGAGTAAAAGGACGATATTTTCTGAGTCGATTTTGTACTTGGGTAATGATGCCAAATTGACCATAACCGCAAAGAACATGATTAAAAAGTTCACTATTTTTTTCTGGCGTACACCAAATTATATCTCCTGTTCCAGTTACAACTTCCAAACCCAAACAATTATCAGCTTGAGAACCGTAACGAAAAGAACTTAACCCTAAACCACCTGCTGAGAGGGTTCCCCCTAAAGTAACTTCAAAGTTATTTGTGAGAACGGGAGGAACTACACCGTATGGTATTGAAGTATCAACTACTTGCTTCCAAGTCATACCAGCATCAGCTTTGAACCAAAGTTCATCTGGGCGGAACTCATGAATTTGATTGAGATTCCTCATATCTAAGAGGATGCCATCTTGGTTCAAAGATTGACCACTTAATGAATGTCCCGCTGCTCTTGAAGAAATAGTTAAACCTTGCTTGGCAGCATATTTAATAGCTTTAGCAACATCAGTAGAATTCTTTGGACGAACAATAATTCGAGGCTGTTTTTGAATAATGCCACCAAAATCATGAGAAACAGCCTCTAACTCTTCTTTTGTGTTACTAACTTCACCTTCAATGATGTGTCGTAAATCTGAGAGGATATTATTCATGTAAATGAAACTATGTTAAACAATTAAAAAAAATAGAAAAAGTTTGTAGTAAGAACTTCATACCATTTCACGCAAAATCTGATACAGATGTAAAGCCTGAAAACTTTGCTGTATCTAAGTTCTTTAATTGCGGTAGCGAGGAACGAGCGTCATTGCGAATTGGTATAAGTCCTATTTCTGCGCGCAGCATCTCGTGGAAAATATCACGCCAACTCACTACAAACTTTTAATTATTGAAGCTGACTTACCTACTTAATGTAATAAACGCATTTTCAAAATTTTGAAACCAATCCGAATTAAACTAGGAATCAATCTAACAATCTCTGCCAAACGATTGATTAAATGAGAATTAACATTTGGCATTTGGCTAGTTGATTCTACAACCTGATTTGCAGGCCTTTCATATTTAAATACACAAACACAGTCATCTTCTGATTGTTTACTCAAAATTGCAGCCTTTATCCCTGGAAAAGCTCTTCTAGTGGCTTCTTGTTCCATCTCACAGAAAACACGACACGGACTACTAAAACCGTATTCTTGAGCCATGGATAATACTGGGCAAATTCTTTGAATTTCTAAGGCTGCATCAGTTCCATTTTGAGATATATCTACTACTTCCATCACAAAGCCCATCAGCCCTAATAAGGGAGATGCTTTCTTGAAACCTTGGGCTAGAGTATTGTTATCAATGAAAGTACCCATCAGCGCTTTTTGCTGTTGAGGATATTTTTCCATCATCTGTTCAAAAGCAGCTTCTTCACCTAGCTCTTCTACCAATTTTTTGTATCTCTGAAATCTGTTTTTAAACAATTTTATGGCTTTCGATTCATCAATATTGATGATATCTTCCATTCGTAAATTGCCTGTTACTAAATCAGTTTCTACTTTCATTGTTTTTTTCACACTCTTCATCACTAATGAATAGTCTTGAAACTAATCTTTATATACTGGAATACAAGCAAAGACAAATTATCCAAACAAGTATGTACTTGCAAGAGTTAAGACAGATTAATACAAGATCTATTTCAAGTTCACCTGTTATATTTCTTTGCCGTCTTATCTTTTTATTAGTAAAGCTGTTTGCTATTTCATGTAATGAATGCTTGTATGTCTCAGTTCGGTTTCTTGACATACTTGTAGTTTTGGAATGCCTGACTGACAGCAATTTTTTCTTCCTCATTTCACCAAAAATTATCTGATTTTTCTTGCCCAATTTATTTGTGCTCAACATTCATCACTATCAGACAATTTATAACCACTCTCTGGGATTTTTTAGTACTTCTTTCAGCATTGCTTCTTTACTACCAGGAATAGGTTGATCGTCATATTCCCAACTAGCAGCCGGAGGCATACAATTAAACACACTTTGTTGCTTAACCATACCGCTTGCTAGACCAAAACGTAGACCGCGATCGCACGACAAAATAAATTCCACATAACGCCCACGCACAAGGCGTTGCCAGTACTTATTTTGCTCTGTAAAGTTCATGTCTTTGCGTCTTTCGACAATTGGCATATAAGCAGGAAGGAAAGAATCAGCACAATGAGTCACAAGCGCCAGAAGTTCTTGGGGATTACCTTGATTTAAATGATCAAAGAAAATTCCACCAATGCCTCGACTTTCACCGCGATGTGGGATATGAAAATACTCGTCACACCACTTTTTAAAGCGGGGGTAATAAGAAAAGTCATACTGGTCACAGACTTCTTTATGCACCTGATGAAAATGCACTGCATCTTCTTCAAAAAAGTAAGCTGGTGTGAGATCTGCTCCGCCGCCAAACCACCAATAAACTGGTTGGGTATCATGATTGATCTGGAAATAGCGATAGTTGACATGAGCAGTAGGTGCCATCGGGTTATGAGGATGGATCACAAAACTAGAACCTGTGGCGAAGAAGCGATTACCTTTGTTACTAGTTATGAGATCTGCTGTTTTTGTGGCCAAAGCACCCGATTGCTGAAAAGACATGCCAGGAGGTAATTCACCCTCTATTGCGACATAATTGGCTCCCACTTTTTCTAAGACGTTGCCATTGTGCAAAGCGCGATCGATATATATAGCGCCCTCTTTACTCTCACCAACCGTCCAGATATTATTGCGATCGCGGTTCCAGGATTTTTCTTCTAAACTCTTACCCTCTAACGCCTCAAGAGCTTGGCAAGTATTTTCAAACATCTGTCTGAAATTCTTGTCGATTACCCCGCGCATTTTTGGTTGTTGTAGCACTGATTTCTCTAGCACATCTGTCATAACTATCTCCTCACTATTAATTCCGTCTTATCCTGCTGCAACCATATCGTTGCTTTGAGATATTGATAGCTTAGGGAACATCTGCAATATCATGAGACAATTTTTAAGCCGATTCCAACAGGGTATTACCGCAATCACAGGGATTTCAGGGGTTCATTCACAAAATTAGCCTTCAACGGTGAAGGTGATGCCAAATGTTTTTGAAGTAGCTTACGAAAAGTAATATCTAAAGCGTCAGCAGCCACATGAAGCTCTGCTGATATTTCGGGTATTGGTTGAGAGTTTAAAGTTGCGACTACTACTGTATCTTCTTGGGCAAGTTTATGGTCAAGCTTTCTAAAAAAACCATCTAACCAAGGTAGGGGTAAAATGTTGCGATATAAAACACGTTTGACAACAGTAGTATTGTCATCAATCGGTAGGTGGGCAACTAAAATACCGAACTTGATATCAAAGCTTTCATCTCTACCTATGCTAATTTCTGCTAGGGTAACGTTGGGCAGATATAAGGTTAATTTTGTCTTTAACTCTGGCCGTCCACCAAGTAGAAAATTTAAAACACTTTTTGAGTTGCCCAAGGATTCATACTTAACTTTGGCAACTGCGCCCCAATCGTATTTTTCGACATTGTACTTAATAGTTTTATTTATGGGAACGCGCTGACCAAATGATTTTCTATGAACCGCAATTACATGGGTAAAATCAAGATTAGCTTCCATCAGACGGGCATAGTTAGCATTATCTATACCCTGATCATAAACAGGACGCATAGTCGAAACCATGTATTCGGGAAATGTTGGCAAGGGAGGGCGTTGTTCTGCTGGTAAGTCTCCATAAAATAACCAGACAAAACCATATTTTTCTTGGACTGGATAGCTGTCTACACTAGCTTTTTTAGGAATTGGTGTTCCGATTGCATTAGAAGGAATATCAATACATTGTCCATCAGCTTGAAACTTCCATCCATGATATGGACAATGAATACAATCGTCTTTAATTTGACCGAGAGATAAAGCAGCGCCACGATGGGGACACTGATCTTTTAGGGCTATGATTTGTCCTTGAGTGTTGCGGTAGAGGACAAATCTCTGATTTAACATCACAATTTGCTTGGGCTTGTTGGTGACAGCAAAGCTAAATTCACAAGCATACCAGAAGTTTTTCAAGGTATTTGCCTCAAATACAAAACAGATCTCTGTAAATACGACTTAGTTAATTAACGAAGCGCAAACAGGTCGTATTTGGTTACGGTTAATGTTGTCTGATTCACTTTTATTCAACTTCAAACCCCAACCCATAGCCAGATATTTTTGGCGGAGCTGACGATAGGCAATAGTCAAGGCATCAGCCGGAACATGAACTTCATCAGACAAAGTATCCGGTATAAATTTGGGATATTGCGACTCGGTGACAATTCTATCTTCCAAACCAACTTTATGGTGAAATTTCACAAATAAACTGTCTGCCCAGGAGTGAGTGAAAAAATTACGAAATTGAATCCGCTTACTAATAGTTGTATTGTCATCAACAGGAATATGGACAGCATAATTGATCATTTTGCCACGGCCAAAATCACTTTCTATCTTGGTTATGTTGGGCAAATAGAAAGTAGTCTTGGCATTCAATTGTGTGCGTGCTGGACGAAAGAAGGATTTAAATACTCCATTTTTGGGCTTAGTGTAATTTTTGTATGTGATTTTGGCACTAATCCCCCAACTTTCATTTTGAACTAAATAGTCTTCCACTCTAGGATCTTGTGCAAATCCTGCCCCAAAAGAATTAGCATGAACTGCATATAAATGAGCTGGATCAAGAGCGTTTTCAATAACACGAGTATAGTGAGCTTGCATCTCATATTCTAAGTAAATAGGATGCATAGTTGGGTCTTCATATTCTGGCAAGGGAGGAATTGGTGGACGCTCTTGAGACGATAAATCCCCATAAAATAGCCAAACAAAGCCATACTTTTCTTGCACTGGATAGCTCTCTACATTAGCTCTTTTAGGAATTGGTGTTCCGGTTGCATTAGAAGGAATTTCAATACATTGTCCGTCAGCTTGAAATTTCCATCCATGATAAGGACAACGAATACAGTCGCCTTCTAGCCAGCCCATAGAAAATGCAGCACCACGATGAGAACACTGGTCTTTCAGCGCTACAACTTGCCTCTGAGAATTGCGATAAAGGACAAATCGCTGATTTAACAGCACAATTTGTTTGGGTTTTTTTGTGACAGCAAAGCTAAATTCACAAGCATACCAGAAGTTTTTTAGCACACCTAAAGCTCCTCTATCCTAAACAAATTAGTTTATTAAAGTAATTTTTGATACTAAACAAAAGTCTCTGACTCGGTTTTTATGTTCTCAAGATTTGACGGGGAATGTAAGTAAGCAACAAGGTTTACACAAATCTAATGTTTTTTTATTACCCCTAGCTAAAAAATCACCAACCATGACAGACACATATTTGTGTTTAGTTAAAAAAATGTTTTTTTGGACAGTTACAGGATGAAAGAAGCTCAAACAGATCCTAAAAGAATGCCTAGAGTCTATTTGCTCACTATGTGGTTTGGAAGTATCGTTTGTAGTTTTTTTGCAAATAATTATCTGGCTTCATGCTTGTACACGAGTATTTATTTCATGGCAATAAAGCTGATTTAAGCTAAAAAATAGCTTAAATAGCTTATTAGATATTTGTTTGCCCCGACTGACACTTTCTAGCGTCTATTGCCTTTGTTGCGTGTCTTTCTTTGGGTATAGGTGATACTATACCAATGCACTAGTGCATTAGTCAACCAATGTATAATTTTTCTCTATTAACCATTGCACCAATAAACTAGTGAATAGGTTCATTAGTTGGGGTATAGTGTGGCACAAGGAGAAGCTTCGATAAGGGTCTATCTGCCTCCTGAGATAAAGGACAGATTTAAAACAGTTTGCTTTTTTAAGGGACTCAATATGTCTGACGTTACAGCTGAACTCATTGAAGACTGGTTAGCCAAAAATGATATTGATTTGCCTATTTCGCAAAAAAATGACCCTTCACCCAAAAGCAAAAAGAGTGGAAATTAGCATGATAGAAGAACAACTAACATCGCTGCCTCGGAGTCAAAAGACTTTTAGTTTTTACTTTTTGATGTTGTTACGTACTAGTGTTCTGTCACACCAAACTTAAAGGCTTGTAGTGAGTGGCTTGAGCCGCTGACTAAAGCACTTTAGTGCTTACTACAAACTCCTCATATTTGCTGTGACAGATTAGTTAAAATGCCTAGAACCATCCACACAGTGATTCCCCAACTGACCAAAGCGGCAATAAGACGGGTAAGAGGTAAGCAAGATCGCGCACAACAATAAAGATGTGATTTTACGACAATTATGATTACAGCCAAGTTAGAAGTAACAATCAAAATTATTTCCAGACAGCAGGAATTGAGGTAATGACGAAATTTATAGCAGGCAACTATATCGCATCTGGTTAAAGACCTATTATTAAGATCGCAGGGGAGCAGGGGAATAGGAGAGAAGTGCGGTCTTGGGGTCTCCCCAAGTGGAGCAACTTCGGGGAGCAGTGGTTCAGGTGCAGAGGTGCAGAGGTGCAGAGGAGAAAATTATTCCCTATTCCCCATGTTCCATTAAACTTATTGCCTGGAACAGCTACTTTAAAGAATCTGATACACTATCCTAAATTTTGCAATATAACAGCTGGTAGCTGATAGCTCAGGGCTGATCAATAACTATGAGTAAAGTCTTATTTGGTATCGAAAATCTGCGAGTTGCTTACCCTCAGCGTAGCCAAGAAGAACCAAGCTGGGCGGTTGATGATGTATCTTTTACATTGCAACCAGGTGAAAGAATGGGATTAGTGGGAGAATCTGGTTGTGGTAAATCCACCTTGGGAAGGGCAGCAATGCGCTTGTTACCAGCTTCTAGCTGTGTTGAGGGAAGGGTAACATTTCAGGGAGAATCAGTATTTGATTTAACGCCACCTCAATTACGAAAATTTCGGGGGGAGGCAGTAGCGCTGATTTTTCAAGATCCGATGACACGTCTTGATCCGTTAATGACGATTGGCAAACACTGTATTGAAACCCTACAAGCGCACTCACCACAATTATCTGATCAAGAAGCCAAAGAAAAAGCGATCGCGACTTTAGCAAAGGTAAATATTCCCGCCAGTCGTTGGCATCAGTATCCCCATGAGTTTAGCGGTGGAATGCGGCAACGGGTAGCGATCGCCTTAGCTTTATTACTCAACCCCAAGTTAATTGTCGCCGATGAACCCACAACCAGTTTAGATGTCACCGTTTCCGCACAAATTTTACAAGAATTGACTCGTTTGTGTGGTGAAGAAAACATGGCTTTGCTGCTGATTTCTCACGATTTGGCGATGGTAGGAGAGTATTGCGATCGCATTGGCGTGATGTATGAAGGCAAAATGGTAGAAATGGGTGCGACAGAATCTGTATTTCGGCAACCCCAGCACGAATACACGCGATCGCTCTTAAAAGCAGCTTTGCATATTCAAGCTGTACATGATGATGGGGAATTAGTAATTGCCAATGCCCAAGAACAGCAATCACCAATTATTAATGAGCAATCCCCAATTTTGCGAGTTACAGAACTCAAGCAGCATTACACCATCGAGCCTAATTTGATCGAAAGGCTATTTAAAAGGCAGCCTCAAACCATTAAAGCAGTAGATGGCATTAACCTAGATTTGTATCCGGGTGAAATTTTAGGATTAGTTGGAGAGTCAGGTTGCGGCAAAAGTACGTTGTCACGGACAATATTACAACTCATTCGTCCGACATCTGGCAAAGTCGAATTTTTGGGAAAAGATTTAACTTTATTGTCACGCCAAGAAATTCGTTCCTCCCGGCGACAAATGCAAATGGTGTTTCAAGATCCTCATGCTTGTCTAAATCCAGCCATGACTGTAGGGCAAAGTATCGCTGATCCTTTATTTATCCACCATCTTGCCGATGCAGCCAAAGCCAAAGAACAGGTTTTGTGGATGCTGCAAAAGGTAGGTTTAACACCGCCAGAAATGTATTATGAACGTTATCCCTCAGATTTGTCTGGTGGACAACAGCAACGAGTAGCGATCGCTCGTGCTTTGATTACTCACCCTAAACTTTTGATTTGCGATGAACCTGTGAGCATGTTAGATGCTAGTGTGCAATCACAAGTACTTGATTTGATGTTGCAGTTAAAAGAAGAATTTGAGTTAACTTACTTGTTCATCACCCATGACCTTTGGTTAGCGAGATTTTTATGCGATCGTATTGCCGTGATGCATGGAGGTAAAATTGTAGAATTAGGCCAGACAAAACAGATTTTTGCCAATCCCCAACACCCGTATACCAAAACTTTACTAGCAGCTGCTCCCTTGCTGGCAAGAGCTTAACTATACGGCGGAAATAAACCATCCATTAAAATGCCTAAAATCCTTGCAAAAAGTTAATTACGAATTACCCTTCTCCTGATGGAGACACTACACGAACGGGTGACGCTCTCTGCGAGACGCTACGCGCTAAGCGCAGCTATGCCGTAGGCTTTACGCAAGCCCGCTAGCGCTACGCTAACGGCAGTTACTCCACTTGGGGAGACCCCTAGACCGTACTGCCTCACGAATTACGAATTACGAATTACGAATTAAGCGCAGCAGTATTTAGCGGTTTATTAAAGCTATATTATTTTTGAATATTTCCTCCTAAACAGCAGCGATGACTATCCGCCATGCGACTGAAATTGACTTACCTGCAATTGTGGCAATTTATAATGCTGCAATTCCCAGCCGCACCGCCACCGCTGATTTAGAGCCAGTATCTGTAGACAGTCGCCTTGCTTGGTTTCGGGGGCGAACTTTACAACGCCCACTTTGGGTAATAGATATAGAGGACGTAGTTGTTGGCTGGCTGAGTTTTCAATCATTTTATGGGCGACCAGCTTACAGTAAAACTGCCGAAATTAGTATTTACATTGCCCCAGCTTTTTATCGACACGGTTTGGGACAACAACTCTTAGCAAAAGCAATTTGCGAAAGTCCGAATTTGGGTTTAAAAAATTTAGTGAGCTTGATTTTTGCTCATAATCAACCTAGTTTAAAACTATTTGAAAAATTCGGATTTCAACCTTGGGGACATTTACCCCAAGTTGCAGAACTTGACGGCATTGAACGAGATTTAATAATTATGGGACTCCGGATTAGTTAACCTTAAAATTTTCGTGTTCGTACAAAATGTCTATTATTCTGTTCAAGACAAAAGCCCGCTTAACAGCGGGCTTTTGTTTGGTTTTTAATAAACCACTAACTCAACCTTAGAAACTGAAGGTAGTACGAATTGTACCTACATAAATAGTGTCGTTAGCATCGTTGTGTTCAGGATTGAAGATTACCAATACACCAGGAGTGATGGCAATATTATCGCTGAAGCGCATTTTGTAGAGGGCTTCTAGATGATAAGAAGTGTCGGGATCTTCTCTAGTTGCGATATCGTTGTTGGTGACTCTGGGTGGTTGACCAAAGATCACACCCAATAAGTTGCCCTCTCTACCAAAATCTTTTAAACCAAGAGTAGCAGCCCAGTAGAATAAATCTGCATCGCTACCTCTAGCAGCACCAGCTTCAGCAATTGCAGTGGTATAACCAGCCCAACCACCAACACTCAATTTTGAGCTGGGTTGGAAGCTGGCTTGTATGCCGTAGTGGTTTCCTGTAGTAGCAACACCATCACCAAATGGCCGTCTGGCTAAGGAACTACCCGTACTTCCTGTTAGGTTAACATCGGCCTCAGCATCAGTATCAAAACCACCATCATAAGTATGTGCGTAAGTAAAACCTACACTTAGAGCTTGGCTGGGTTTAAATTCTAACTGACCAAAAGCTGCATAATCACCATCGGCAATACCGAATCCGTCGCCAGGGTTATTAGATCTTGGTGCTAGATAAGCCCCAGATAAAGTAAAAGCCCCTGTAGGATTGAGTTGCACCGTGACACCAGCACCCCCAGAACCTTGGCGATAGATGGGGCTAAAACGTCCGTAGCGGGAAATAGCTCCTGAACCACTGCTATTTAAACCGGGGTTGAAGACGTTAATGTTCTCGTACAATTCAGCACCGACAGCTTCAACCTTTACTTTTGCTGGGCCGAAATTAAAAGCGTAGTTGGCTTTATCAACTTCAACATTGTTGCCATTATCGCCGTCAAAGCCTAACCGAGTCATTCTGGTTCCTGTAACGTCACCATCAAACTGGGTAATATTGGCAGCTTCCAAACGCACTTGCAACTTGTCTTGACCTGTGAAACTGCTTTCAAAGCCCAAACGAACCCGATCGGCGAAAATGATATTGTCTTGTAAATCGCCACCACCTGCTCTTTCATCTCCGAAAACACTAGCTAAGGCAAATATTGCTTCGCCCTTTAACTTGGTGGTGGTAGAGAACTGATTAGCTTCCAATTCAGAGGTGCGGGCTTCTAGTGAATCAACACGACCGCGTAAGGTTGCTAATTCAGCAGAAAATTCTTCTTGTAAACGCTGTAGGGTTGTTAGGTCTTGCTTAGTTACTAAGTCAGCTGTAGCTGTCGCAATCAGTTCGTTAACTCTGTCTAAACAAGCATTCAAACCAGCAGCAAATTCATAACGTGTCAAAGCACGGTTGCCCCGGTAAGTACCGTTGGGATAACCAGCGATACAGCCATAACGCTCAACTAGTGACTGTAAAGCTTGAAATGCCCAGTCTGTAGGCTGTACATCCGAAAATTGAGACACGGATGTTACTTGACCAATGTCGTTAGACTCTTGGGACAGCTGAGCAACAGTTGTTACCTGTTCATTTACTTCTGCTGCCAAAGCGCTGTTAGCAGCAATAAATGTAGCGGCGACAACAACTGGACTGAGTTTTAGAACATTCCAGAATGATTTTGTCATAATCTTAAACTTTTACTCACACCAACTAGTTAATATCATGGTAAAATCTCTAACTACTTAAGTGTTAAGGGTATTTACACATGAGCCTCACGAATGAGTATACCCAATTCCCAGAAATTAACACAAGTCAATTACAAATTTTTTAAACTATATTTTTGGTTAATTTATTTGGTAAAGGTAGAATAATCCGACGTTTATAGCGCAATAGCATTCCTTGTTCTTCAAATTGTTGTAAAAGCCGCGTTACTGTGACTCTAGTTGTGTTTAATACTTCTGATATTTCCTGATGAGTAACATTTAGATCAATGAGCGTGCCCTGTTCTACGTTACGTCCAAATTTTTCACTTAACCATACCAAAAATTGCCATAGCCGGAGCGAAATGGGTTTACGATGGACTATGCTTAAAAGCTCTTCGGAGTGTTGAATGTGGGACAATAAAGCATTAATATCTAAATGCCAAATTCGAGGTGGCAAAATACTCACTTCGACACTCGTTAGACACTCAATGTGGTAGGGCTTGACGTTAGACAGAGCATAGCCAATTAAATCTCCTGGGCCCCAATAGCCCAGAGTAATAAATGCTCCATCTTCACTCCAAGTAACGGTACGAACTGCCCCCCGTTCGATGCGCCACAGTATGTCATTGCGTGTTGGGATTACTTCCCTTCGGCTAAATAGCTGTTGTGGTAACTGTCCATTTAGATGAGGGTTGTTTGATGCACTAGAAGAGCTAGGATTAAGACTTGTAAAAGACATTATGGAAGGGTTGGATAGAGGTAAACTACGGAATTAATTAAAGTTAATTCAAGGTGTGTTGGAAATTTTTTAGAAAGAGATTAGTGGCTTTACAAAAGTAATTAAAATTAGACTAAGTTGTGGATAAGAGACAATTAAGTTCTTCCGAACAATATCTAAGTTTGACATTGTGTAACTTTATAATTAATTTCCAAGGTTATGAATTCATCTAAATATGTTGAGCGTTACTAAATAAGCAATCAGTTTTAGGAAGATTTTAAATTTCACTTAGTTCAGTAATTAAATAGATGTTTAATCGTAGGTAACGAATTTATCTATTTTTAGATTTACTTGAAGTGTATTTTATTTAAAGATTAGTACTAATTACATCTCAGATCATAAAGTTCCTCAGTAATTATACTTAAAATTTATAAGACAGTGTTTTTCCAAAAACTAGACAATTTTACCAATTTACCACTTTTAATAGATGCTAATTTCTATAGTGTTATTGATATTTATCTGAATAATTACCGTTATACTCTCTCAAGTGGATTCACTTTTAAGAGTCTCCAGACGTTGATCTCCTTCATCGCATATTTGAACTTATCAATGCGTCAATGCGATCGCAGCCGAAAACATCTTTTAGATCCATCAGCTAGTCAAAAAGTAATTTTTAATTGATCTTCGGATACTTTAATGGTGCAAGTTTAAGAATAGGTAAGCTTTTAGTGAAATGTATGTTAGTTAACCAATTTTTATTGAATTATTCCGGCATAAGTCCCCCGCTATAGCGTCAAACATTTAGCGGTGGGTACTTCATTAACGTTGGCCTGTAACGATGTATGCTACTCTTTGTCCGATATTAGTGGCGTGATCTGCCATGCGTTCCAGACAACGAATCGCCAGAGCTAACAGCAAAATCGGCTCGACTACACCTGGGACATCCCGTTGCTGGGCTAAAGTTTGATAAACACTCTCATAAGCATTGTCTACAGTGTCGTCGAGGTACTTTAAACCTCGTCCACCGACTTCATCTAAATCTGCTAAAGCTACCAAGCTAGTTGCTAGCATTGCTTGTGCATGGTGGGACATGACTGCAATATCTGGTAAAGATGTATGAGGCGGATAAGGAAAAATTTTAATTGCAATCTCAGCTAAATCTTTCGCGTAATCACCAATGCGTTCTAAGTCTCGCACCAACTGCATAAAAGCACTCAAGCAGCGCAAATCTCTAGCTGTTGGTGCTTGTAGTGTCATGATCGCTGTACAGTCTGATTCTATTTGTCTATAAAAGCGATCAATTTTTTTATCTAATTTAGGGAGTTCCTCAGCTGCTGTTAAGCTGCGAGCAAACAAAGCTTGGTGGCTGAGGCGAAATGATTGTTCTACCAAAGCTCCCATACGTAACACATCGCGTTCTAAGCGTCTTAGAGCGCGCGCCAATTGGGGACTTTCAGGACTGGGATTATAAAGAGCAGCTTTCACACTTGTAATCTCAAACGTGAAGATATTTTTAACTATAGTCTTGGCGTTGTGAGTTTGCCACAACTTCAGGAAACTGAAGTTGTATCCATGCGCCACCAGTTTCTGGATGGTTCATAGCTTTGATAGAAGCACCATGAGCGAGCAAAATTTGCCGGACGATCGCTAAACCCAAACCATTACCAACAATCGATCCTACGGAATTACCCTCTGTTAATGGGGAATGAGTGCGTGCTTTATCTCCCCGGTAAAATCGCTCAAAAATATGGGGTAAATCTGCCTCAGAAAAGCCTACTCCAGAATCAATAAGATTTATTTCCAAGACTGGGGAAATAGAATTATCTCTGTGGTTATCATTTTTTGATGAAATTTCCGCCTGGACAAAAATACTACTAGAAGGATGACTGTATTTGATGCTATTGTCCAGCAAGTTGAGGAAAACCTGATAAATGCGAGCTTGATCTGCCTTAATCCAAATATTTTCTGGGCCAGAATAGTTAAGAGATAACTTTTGGCGCTGTGCCAATGGTTCTAAAGTTTCCCAGACAGATGTAATTAGCGATCGCAGTTCTACTGGTTTGGTTTGTAATTGTATGTCTGGGGTTGCTTCCATCTGGGTAAGTTCTAACCAGTTTTGCACCAAATTAATCAGCCGATCTACTTCTTGCGTCAGTCGATCAATCCAGCGATTTAAGGGTGGTTCCAAACGGTTTTGTAAAGTTTCTACAACCAGACTAATTGAGGTCAATGGTGTTCTCAGTTCGTGAGCAAGATCAGAAAAAGACCGATCTCGCGCCTGATTCATATCCAGTAAGGGTTGGCGATTTTCTAGAAAAACTCCTACTTGCCCATTCAGTAATGGTAAACTAGATGCCCGCAAAGTTAGAGATTTTATTTTTGGCATCTCTACCGCATTATCACAAGAGGGGTGAAAAACCCACTCCGTCGTCTGTGGTTTTTGCCGATCGCGAGTTTGCTCAATTAAATGGTCAAGTTCATACGATCGCACCAACTCCAGCAATAAGCGTACCTGTCCTAATTGCCATCTTTGCAGATACAAAATTTCCCTTGCTTGCTGATTGCACCATAACAGTTGGTTTTCTTCATCCACCTGTAAATATCCCAATGGTGCAAAATCCAGCAGGTCTTGGTAAGTTTGCAGTGATTGCTGCCAATCTTGACGCTGTTGCTTCAGTGTTGCTATTGCCTTCTGCAAGTCAGGAATCAACGGCAGAGATATCTTAGAAAAGCGGGAGGTTAACAGTTGAATTTCCCGCGCCAAGTAGCGGTTCAGTTGAATCTGTTGCCAAATGCACAACCCAATGCCTACCGCTAAACCTATCAAAAATCCCAATAAGAGCATTTGAGTCTGAGTTGTTAGTTGCGTTATGTTTTATAAAAACTAACAACTATCTCAATAGATTATCCGAATCGGTAGCCAAATCCTCGTACAGTCACAATGTATTCTGGATGGCTGGGATCTTGCTCTAATTTTTCCCGCAACCACCGGATGTGTACATCTACAGTTTTGCTATCCCCAACAAAATCCGGGCCCCAAACCTGATCTAGCAATTGCTCCCGTGACCACACTCGGCGGGCATAACTCATAAAAAGTTCTAGGAGGCGAAATTCTTTAGGGGAAAGATTTACCTCTTGACCACGAACCGACACACGGCACTCTTGGGGATTCAAAGTGACTTCTTTATATTTTAAGACTGGTAGTTGTGGCAAAGTACTTAAGCGTTGCCGACGCAGTAGCGCCCGACAGCGAGCCACTAACTCGCGCATACTAAAGGGTTTGGTTAGATAGTCATCTGCTCCTACTTCTAACCCCAAAACGCGATCAGTTTCACTACCCTTGGCACTGAGCATTAAAATTGGTACAGGGTTTCCTTGATGACGCAGCAAACGACAAATATCCAACCCGTTGATTTGAGGCAGCATCAAATCAAGAATAATCAAATCAAACGGAAATTCTCCTGAGTTGGGTTCAAAACTTTTCAGATACTCGACAGCAGAACGCCCATCTGGGGCAGTAATTACCCCATATCCTTCTTCTTCTAATGCTACAACTAGCATTTCTTGAATTAGTTCTTCATCTTCTACCACTAAAATACGGCTCATTTGTCCGATGTCAGATCCGGCAGAGTACTTAGTCGAGTCACTGGTATAAATTGATATCACAAAAGTCTAGCCCTGTGCTTGTATCAATATCATGATTGAATCAATTATCTAACCTCAGTGCATCTACGCGATAGGTATGATGAATTCTTTTAGATTCTCTTTACAAAGAGTAATATATATTACAATAGCGTCTATAATTAATTATAAGACACTTTGGTCGCAATGTGTAAAGAATATTTTTGGCTATTTTGCAGTTTATATTACTAAATAGCTCGGATTTTTGATTGAGCCAGATAAAATTGAGGATATTTTAGTACTTAAGGACTGTAATAAGAATAAAATTTTACTTTATATATTGAACATTAAACCTACGTATTTTTCCCAATTCAATTGGGATTGCTATAGTAGTTTTTTATCGATGAAATACACCACTCTAGCCTCTAGCCCCTAGCCCCTAGCCCCTTTCCTCACCAGAGTGTACTGCATACAACCAAGAAGCACTATAGTTATTGGTCTGTTCTGCTTGGTTTACCGTTATTCAGAGGTTTTTTTCTGCTTTTGTTTGTTTCATTCACTTGTTTTTTCGATGGTTGGTTAGGATTTGGTTGTTGGCTAGACATAAACTTCAATTTTGAATTTAGGTATAACTTTATATACAACGAGAATATTGATTTTTCCCGAATAAGTCAAAAAAATTACTTAAAAAAATAGAGACGTTATATGTTGTACGTCTCTATAAAAGAAGGAACCCATTTTTCGTAAGATTTGAATAAAATTGAAGTAAGTCTATTTATTTAATGCATGAGTCGTTTTTAAGACGCAATAACTTAAGTAGTACCATCAGGTTTTTTGGGCTGTTGTGTATTGTTTGTATTTTTGTCACTTTTGAAACGAATAGCACCAGGCTCAGTTTTGCGTGGCTTACCATTGTTACGAGGTTGTCGGCGAGTCATAGCAATACACTCACTGTTAACTAACTCTCTACTACTGGTAATACAATAATTTAAATTGCCATTCCAGAAATCTCAAAAATAACCAACTAGTAGTGTGTCAAATACATTATGACGGACAATGTGAGTGTATTTCAATACTAAAGGTATTATGAGTGCGATCGAGATGGGACTTCCTGCCAAAATAGTGAAATTGCTATTAAACCAAAAATTAACTGAATGCCGCCAAAAATGGCAAGAGACATCCCAAATCCAAAGCGTAGTAGTTCTCCAAAGATGAGGCTGCCAACACCAAATCCAGTGAACAGTATAAACACTTTGAGTCCCATAGTTTGACCTAAATTATTGTCATCCCCCAAGTCGGTTACAATACCCACAAACAAAGGTTGTGTAAGGTCGTACCCCAAAGACAAGAACAGAACCGCGATCGTGGTGATATATGCAGGAATATCGAGAATCATAACAATACCAGCTAGGGCTGCCATAACTAGTCCTAACGGAATTAGCCAACGTCGTCCCCAACGATCAACCGCCCGACCAATTAGGGAACTCAACAGTAACCCAGGAATACCGTATCCGAGAATGGTCAAACCAATGCTCAAGGCATCCATGTTGTAACGTTGCGACAAGTACAACCCTAGCCAGGTATACACACCAGAGTGGTAAATGCCGTTCCACAAAACATAAATATAAGTTCGTTGCCCTCGAAAAGTAACTAATATTTGGCTATATCCCCTAAATATCTCACGAATGCTGGGTAAATTTTCTATTTTAGGTGTATCGAATAAAGAGCCGTAAAGATGAAGCCGCCAAAGTACAAAAGCAGCAAGAACAGCTGTACCGACAAACAGCCATCGCCAACCTAAAAATGGCTCAAGAATTGCACCACCCGCAGAACCCGCCGCCATTCCCCCTTCCATAGCTGCAAATACCAGCCCTAGTTTGCTACCTCGTTGCTCAAACGGAAATAAATCGCCAATCAATGCAAAGGTGAGTGGAATAACTCCACTAGCTCCAATTCCTGTCAGCAACCGCCAAGCTGCCATTTGCGAAGCCGTCTGAGCTGTTGCGGTCAAGGCTGTGCAAATAACAAAAATGAAGAGCGAGATGCGAATTATAGACCATCGTCCGAATCGATCTGATAGCACACCATAGAACAATGCCATCAGCGCATAGGATAACATGTAGGCTGGAACAATAAATCCAATTTCCTGAACTGGAACGTTAAAAACTTCAGCCAAACGTGGAATCAGGGGAGCGATCATATATCCCTGAAGAAAAATTAAACCGGCCGCGATCGCAAGTAAGGCAAACAGGCGTTGGTGTTGCTTTAAGCGAATTGTGCGATCGGCTGCTTCAGTATGAGGTAGATGCTCAATATGCTTTTTGCGGTTTGGCATAGATTTTAAATCTCCGAATTCACTTCGCGCCCTAAAGGTCTGGATGCTAAAAATTTAGAAACTAGGCTAAAACAGTTAACGCCAAAAACTGACAGAGCAACTACTTCACAAAAGTCAAAGTTTCATGACAATTATGTTAACATCAATTACTTTCGCATCAAAATTTTTACTAATTAGAATCTAGCGGTGTCGCCAAAACTTATACTTATACTTAGCTAGAATTTGTTCTCGTAGCAATTAGCATTACCAAGCAAGAAAAAGCGACAGTCAAAGTAAGAAACTTTAAAATTTAGGCAAAGGCGGAAAAATCTATATTTGGTGGAATGTCTTGAATCCGCCCTGGGCCGATCGCCTGCAATGCTTCCTTAAGAGAAATATCGCCAGTATATAAGGCACGACCGACAATTACACCAGTTACACCTTGCGGTTCTAACGCCAACAGACTCAATAAATCGGTAACAGAACTAACTCCACCAGAAGCAATAACGGGGATGGAAATTGCACCCGTAAGTTCTCGCAAAGCTTCTAAATTGGGCCCTGAAAGAGTACCATCACGGTGGATATCTGTATAAATAATTGCGGCTGCACCCAATTCTTGCATTTGTACAGCCAGCTGGGTTGCCAAAACTTCTGAGGTTTCTAACCAGCCACGAGTTGCAACTAGTCCGTTACGGGCATCAATGCCGATAATAATCTTGCTAGGAAATTCTTGGCAGAGTTCTTGTACTAACTGGGGTTGTTCTACGGCGATGGTTCCGAGAATTGCCCACTGTACGCCTAAATTAAATACTTGTTGAATGCTGGTGCGATCGCGCAATCCTCCACCGATTTCAATGGGTACCGATACTGCTTGAGCGATCGCTGCAATTGCTTCTAGGTTTACAACTTTACCTGCTTTTGCACCATCTAAATCAACTATGTGTAATCTAGTAGCACCTTGATCAACCCATTGTTTAGCAACATCAACAGGGTTTTCGCTAAAGACTTGCGATCGCTCATAGTCTCCTTGATACAGTCGCACACAACGACCTTCTAATAAATCAATCGCTGGAATTACATCCATTTTTTTCTCCCTCTCATCTGAATGCGTTCAAAATCTTTATATGAACGTGGGTGGACTAGTTAATTTTCTCTGTTCCCTGTTCCCTTTATTTGCTTTATAGCTTGGCGGAAACCCAATACAACCAAAATGTTAGCAAGCGTTAAAAAAACTTCTGCACTGCCGTGGAGCCAATCTATATTTGCTAAAGACTCGCCATAATGTACTTGGGCATAAATTCCCGCTGGGATGGTGATGCCAACAAATACCAAAGTGCCGTAAAATCCATAGAGCGCCAAACGTGGCATTTGCGGACTGCGGCTGAGAAACCACAAGAAACCCAAATAGGGAAATAGGGAAAGGGCAAATAGGGTTTCTTTAGAAATCATTGCTCTGATTTAATAGGTTTTGGCTCAACAGTGTTATTTACAGCATTAAAAGACTTAGTAGAACGCCAGATCAAAAACGCCGCCGCCCAAAGCGTAAAATTACCAACTAAAGTCATGGTAGCTTGAAGCGTTACCAGCCATTCTAAAGATTCGGCATTATCGAAATAATGCCAAGTGCAGGCACACATAGCGCTGACCAAAGCTGGTAACATGGCAAGGGATAATCCCCACCAAGCACGGTTATTAGTAAGTTCGCCGTAAGTCCAGATTAACCAAATAGCGGCAATCCACTCAATAACGCTAGAAACATGAATAATCCAGGTGGGAATCGAAAGGGCGTGCATATTTGTCAGTTGTTAGTTGTCAGTTGTTAGTTGTCAGGCGTTTCCCTATCTTTCCACAAGAAAATTCATCTTTTGTTGCTAGGATGGCGGATATCTCATTAACTATATAGAGAAAAGTTAATAATTTAAAATCCAAAATGGGGAAGATGCGGGCGTTATTGTCTGGGTATTACGGTAAAGGTAATGGTGGTGACGAAGCTTTGTTGGCGACGCTTTTGCAAATGCTACCATCTCATGTAACGCCTGTGGTGCTTTCTGGCAATCCAGAAGAAACCCGCGATCGCTATGGTGTGGAAACCTATAATCGGATGGCTCCCTTAGCTGTGTTGCAAGCTTTACGTTCTTGTAATGCTTTGATTTGGGGCGGTGGGAGTTTAATTCAAGATGTTACTAGTACGATTAGCCCATTTTATTATGGGGGTTTGATGGCATTAGCTCAGACAATGGGTTTAAAAACTGTGGCTTGGGCGCAAGGTATTGGCCCTTTAGTGCGATCGCAAACTCGCGTTTTGGCACGACAAACATTTAGTAATTGTACCAAAGTTAGTGTCCGCGATCGCGCCAGCGCTGGTTTATTAGCTGATTGGCAAATTCCCTATACCCTAGCACCTGACCCGGTTTGGGCGTTGGAGAGTAAACCAGTACCAGGGTTTTGGGATTTACCTGCTCCGAGAGTGGCTGTAACATTGCGATCGCATCCCCAATTGACGCAACCACGTTTAGCAAACCTAACTCGCGCCTTAGTTAATTTTCAAAAAGCTACACAAGCTTTTATTTTATTGCTGCCATTTCAGAAAAGTGAAGATTTAAGTATTGCTGAAGCTATTTATCCACATCTTAAAGATGTCAGTCAGATTTTATCTTTGTCAGATCCGCAGCTTTTAAAAGGTGTGTTTAAAGGTGTTGAAATGGCAGTTGGGATGCGCCTGCACAGTTTGATTATGGCGGCTGCGGAAGGCTGTCGCTGCTTTGCTTTGAGTTACGATCCCAAAGTAAATCGTCTCATGGAAGATTTGGCAATGCCTGGGTGGGATTTGGCGAGTTTACCTGATGATCCCAATTTGATTAGTCTAACTTGGATGGAGCATTATGCTAATGGTGATCCGTTATCATCTGAACAAATTCAGTCTTTAGTAGATCGCGCTTTGATACATCGTGATGTTTTGAATCAAGCCTTGAAATGACATTTTAGCAACTCCTACCTCATACCTCTAGCCCTTTCAAGGTGACTATAAAAAGCTGTTCTTTTCTCTCTGATATCTCTGCGGCTCTGCGGTTTAAAAGTAATTTATTTAACCACAGAGACGCAAAGGAGGACACTTGCGTGGGCGGGTCTCTCGACTTGAGCAAAGTGTCCGTGGCAAAGAGTAAAGAGCTATTTATTAATTAACATTTTTACTCACCTTAAAAGGGCTACTCATGGCTCCTGCCTACTGCCTTAATTCAATGCAAAAATTGAGATATATCTTTCGCATCTGAGAAACTGTGCCTACCATAACTGTTAATCATATTCTTGACCGTGCCCTTATGGGGTATGACTTATCTGCCGCTGAGGGAGTGGTATTGTTAAAACAAACTGAGCCAGAGGCGATCGCTGCGATTCGTGTGACAGCTGACAAACTCCGCAAAGCTCAAGCAGGTGATACTGTCACTTATATTATTAACCGTAATATTAACTTTACTAATATTTGTGAGCAACATTGTAGTTTTTGTGCATTTCGTCGGGATGATGGTGACGCTGGCGCTTACTGGTTAGATTGGACACAAATTTTAGAAAAATCCCAAGATGCGGTGCAGCGTGGTGCAACTGAGATCTGTATGCAAGGAGGATTAAATCCACAGGCGCAGATTAATGGTAAATCTTTGCTTTATTACCTGAAATTGGTAGAAACCATTAAGCAGGAATTTCCCCAGATACATTTGCACGCTTTCTCTCCCCAAGAAGTTCAATTTATCGCCAGAATTGACGGGCTTGAGTATGCAGATGTGATCACTGCTTTACGAGATGCTGGTGTTAATTCAATGCCAGGAACAGCGGCTGAGGTATTGGATGATCAAGTACGACAAGTACTCTGTCCAGAGAAGATTGACACAGCTACTTGGCTAGAGATTGTCAGTACAGCTCACAAATTAGGTTTACATACCACTAGTACAATGCTTTCAGGGCATATTGAAACCCCAGAACAACAAATTGGGCATTTAGAAAAATTGCGATCGCTCCAACAAATTGCTATCAATCAGAAATATCCGGCTCATATTACTGAGTTTATTTTATTACCATTTGTGGGGCAAGAAGCGCCTAAATCTTTACGCCGTAAAGTCGGACGCGATCAACCAGTTTTGTCCGACGCGCTGTTATTAGGGGCTGTAGCCCGAATTTTTTTAGGAAATTTGATTCCCAACCATCAGCCGAGTTGGGTAAAGTTGGGGCTAGCTGGAGCGACGGAAGCTTTAACTTGGGGTTGTAACGATCTCGGTGGCACATTGATGGAAGAACACATCACCAAAATGGCAGGTGCTGTTGGTGGTACTTGTATGGAAGTAGAAACCCTGCAAACAGCGATCGCTTCTTTAGAACGACCTTACCAACAAAGAGATACGCTTTATCAAAAAATCTGAAGTATGAAAATTTTTCTGTTGACTTCATACTTAATACTTCATCCTTCCTATTGATCCCCAAGATACCATTCCAGGATAGGATGGACGTTGATTTACGTATTGCTTCAAATAATGAATATGAAAAGCTATTGGTCGCGTCTGCTTGCCCTGGTTTTGGTTCTAACCATCGGCTTAATGGGTTGTAATGGCAGTCCAGATAGTTTGACTGGAGATTATCGCCAGGACACTTTGGCTGTAGTTAACATCATGAAACAAGCCCTAGATATATCAGAAGATTCACCAAACAAAGCAGAAGTTCAAACAGAAGTACGTCAAAAAATTAATGACTTCTCAGCTCGCTACCAACGGACTAACTCTGTCTCCGGTCTTAGTTCCTTTACAACCATGCGAACAGCCCTCAATTCCCTAGCCGGACATTACAGCTCTTACCCAAATCGACCCATCCCACAAAAACTCAAGAATCGTCTAGAGCAGGAATTACAACAGGTAGAAGCGGCACTCAAGCGTGGTGCTTAACCACCCAATACTTGATATTTCAGAGTTATCAGTCAAGAGTTATAATTTTAGGCTCTTGACTACTCTGTTGGAAAAAATGGGCTAGGGGCTAGGGCTAGTAAAATCACTATATAAATTTTTTGTTATTGTAATTGGCAAAAAGTCAACAATACTCCTTATTGTGAGTATTTCTCGAAACTTAACTTAATTGCATCACAATTCACGCAACAGAAATAGGTATTTGGGAGTCTCAAAAAAGTAAGCTTCAAACCCTTATTTCTGAAATACAGCTTTTGATACATGTCATTCTCAGTCTCAGGATTGGGGTTGATGATTTGTCCTTTTATTTATAGGGTATGTCTAACCGTCGTTTAAACCTTGTAAAATCAAGATTATTTTGGCTACGCCTGTTCGCTGCCATTTTCAGTAGTAGTTTCTTGATTCCTAATTTTGGAAATCAGCCAGCACAGGCGCAAGTAACAGAGTATTGCCAATTATCAACAGCGGCAGTAAAAGCTAAAGAAAACTTACGTTTGTCAGCTTTTAAAGGCAATCAAGATGCTCAAAGCCGCTACCAGCAGTTGTTGCAACAACACGCCCAACAATTACAGACTTGCCGTAGTCGTACTTGGCCCCAAACTCAAGCCGTTTGGTTACGCTTGTATCCCTGTGATATCCGTCCGGGGACACTCGATTACATTATGGATCGGATTGTTAACCGTGGCTATAACCAAGTTTATTTAGAAGTATTTTATGATGGGCAGGTACTATTACCCGCAGCAGCTAATCCTACGGTTTGGCCTTCGGTAATTCGCACTCCAGGCTCAGAAAATGTTGATTTACTTGCCACAGCGATTCAAAAAGGACGGCAACGTGGTTTAAAAGTTTACTCCTGGATGTTTACCACAAATTTTGGCTATACCTACGCTCAGCGCAAAGATAGAGAAGGAGCGATCGCTCGTAACGGTAAAGGTCAAACAAGCTTATATGTAGTAGATAATGGCTCTCAAGTTTTTGTTGACCCTTATAACCCCCAAGCAAAACGCGACTACTTCCAGATGGTACAAGAAGTACTACGCCGTCGCCCGGATGGTTTGCTATTTGACTATGTGCGTTATCCCAGGCAAGCAGGAAGTAATTCTATAGCCACCAAAGTTTCAGATTTATGGCTTTTTAGTCAGGCTACCCAAGAAGCTTTATTTAACCGAGCCCAAAATTACAAAGGATTGGAGTTAATTCGGCGTTTTTTAAGTAAGGGATATGTAACCGCAGGGGATATTGGTGAAGTTGATAGACTTTATCCCCAAGAAGGTGAACCAATGTGGCAAGGTCGTATTCCACCACCGCAGCAAAAATCAATTCTTTCTCCTACCGCCAGACAACCACTTCTGCAATCGGAGTTGTGGTTACTGGCAGTTGCCCACGCCATGCAAGGTATTGTAGATTTTGTAGCTTTAGCAAGTTACCCAGCTAAACAGGTAGGTATTCCATCTGG
Source organism: Atlanticothrix silvestris CENA357 (assembly GCF_016056295.1). Taxonomy (GTDB): domain Bacteria; phylum Cyanobacteriota; class Cyanobacteriia; order Cyanobacteriales; family Nostocaceae; genus Atlanticothrix; species Atlanticothrix silvestris. The sequence continues at coordinate 12,863 of NZ_JAECZB010000071.1, read as the reverse complement.
AGTAGTGTTTTTTCCTGATGGCAATCAAACAGTAGGACAGGGCTATGATTCGCGCTTGCAACCTTGGGATAGGTTCCCTACTTCTTTGGAGTGGCATCCTATGGCTTATGCAACTTGCAGTAAGGCGAGTTGTATTGCAGAACAAGTGCAAAGGGTTTTAAGCATAGCACCATCAAATACCCAGGTAATTCCTGCTTTGGCTGGTAAATGGGGTGGTTCTGTTAGTAATCGTCCATCCTTGGAAGCACAAATGCAGGCACTACGTAAATTTGCTCCCCAACTGAAGGGAGTGAGCCATTTTGCTTATTCTTGGCAATATCCACAGAATGATAGCGATCGCAAATTCTGCCGATTTAAGTAAGCAAGGGTAAATTTCAGAGCAAAGAAACGTACTTTTGTAGTTGCTTTTGCGATCGTTAATTGGAGGTTTCTGTAACCTGCTGTAACCAAACTTCTAAATCAGCCACCGAGGAGAAATCTAGCAGCGCCACAGCCAAATCTTCTAACTGAATTAGCGACAACTGCTGAACACGTTCTTCTAACTCAGGGGTAATTGTATCGACTCTTCGAGGAAGTAGGCGCATTACTAATGATTTTGTTGCTTGCTGTTTTCCTTGCTCAATACCCTGCTCAATACCTTTCTCAATTCCTTCTTCCATCCAACTTGTAACTATTTGCATAACCACCTCTTGTTCTCTTGATTCCATGCTAGCAATATCAGCTTGCAACAGCTTTTGTTCTTCCGCATTCAGGCGTAAATAGGTATCAATAAAACCAGAAATCAACCGCATTCGCGCTGGATCTAATTGTGATGTTGCTAATAGACGCAAACATTCAAACTTTACTTGGCGGCGTTCTGTTGATGCAATGTTCATTTTGGCCATCAATGCAGTCGCTACCGGATTTTGTTGACGCAAAAAATCTCGCCAATTCAGACGATTTAACTGAATGACTTCATAGTTAAACTGTAAAATAACTTTGTTGGGAAATGCTATTTGATGTACATTTGGTTCTAGCATTTTGGGAGAGTCATAAGAAAATATGACCACTGGATATACAGGTAAGTCGAATTTTTCATACAAACGGGCAAAATAACGAAACATCCGCTTGTCAAAACTTGGTTGCTTATAAGACTGATTTTCGACGTGAATTAAAAAATAAGACTCTTGAGCGCGAAATTTGACTTTAACAATTAAATCAGCTTCGTAACGTTCCCCAGCGGTAATATCGGTAAAAACTTCTTTGTCTATAAACTCTATGGAATCATTTTCCAGATATGCTAGTACCTCTGGTAAAAATAACTCTAGAAACTCCACAAAAAAGGTAGTGAAGAGTTCTTTAAACAAGCGATCGTGGTCAATCATGCAATAGCCAAATTCAACTTACTTCATCTCCATCCAATTCTCACCTGCACGTATATCTACCAACAAAGGCACACTCAATTGCACCGCATCTTCCATTACTGATTTAATTTGGGGTTGTAATTCTTCCCACTCTTGGGGAGGAACTTCAAACACCAATTCGTCGTGAACTTGTAATAACAAACGCGCCTGATATTTTTGTAAAATTTCATGCAATTTCACCATTGCAATTTTGATAATATCAGCGCTTGAACCTTGAATGGGTGCATTAGCAGCAGAGCGTAGTAACCCAGCATCGTAAACACCTAAATTTTTCAATTTACTCAAGTCAATTTCTTCGGGATTACTACCTTTTAGTTTGCGTAAACTATTAGTAGTAAATTCAAAATAACGACGACGACCGAGAATAGTTTCTACATAACCTTGAGCGATCGCTTCTTTTTTCATTCGCTCTAAATATGTAAATATTTGGGGGTAGCGTTCATTAAATCGCTTGATAAATTCGTTAGCAATGCCTTTATCTATACCAGTTGAGCGTGAAAATCTTAGAGAACCCATGCCATAAATCACACCAAAATTGATGGTCTTTGCTAACCTGCGTTCATCTGATGTAATATCTGATTTTTCAAAGACTAATCTTGCTGTTACTGTATGAATATCTTCATTTTGCTGATATGCTTGCACCAATATTGGTTCTTGACTTAAATGAGCCAAAATTCTTAACTCAATTTGTGAGTAATCAGCAGCCACCATTAACCAGCCTGGTTCCGGCAAAAATGCCTTGCGAATTTGACGACTAAAAGCTGTACGAATGGGGATATTTTGTAAATTTGGATTAGAAGAAGATAACCTACCTGTTGATGTTGCAGCTTGATTAAAGTCAGTATGTATACGCTGTGTATCTTGATGCACTAATGCTGGTAGAGCATCCACATAAGTAGACTTTAATTTAGATAAAGTGCGGTTTTCAATAATAGCATCGACAAAGCCAGTTGTATCGACTTCTTGGAGCTTTTCTAATGTTGCTGCATCTGTAGAATAACCTGTCTGGATTTTACGAGAATATTTGGTACTTAATCCCAATTTTTCAAATAAAATCTGGCTTAATTGCTTAGGAGAACCCAAGTTAAATTTTTCTCCAGCTATTTTAGTAGCTTGTTCTTCTAAGCGTGCTAAATCTGTTTCTAACTGTTGCGATAGTTCTTGCAGATAAGCGGAATTAATGCGAACACCTGTATATTCCATTTCTGCTAAAACTGCTTCTAATGGCTGTTCTACTTCCACTAAAAGCTTATTTAAAGCGGGAATCTCCTTTAGTTCTTCACGCAATTTAGGTATTAATCCAAATGTAGAATAGGCATCCATACCGCAGTAATCTGCTACAGATGTAATGTCTATATCCGCAATGGTTTTTCCTTTGGGAACTAAATCTAAATAACTTTTTGTTGACAAACCCAAATATCGCAATGCCAAATCAGTTAAGTTATGGCTAGTATCTGGATTTAGCAGGTAGCTAGCTAGCATAGAATCAAACACTACTCCCGCTAATTTAATGCCTTGACAGCGGAAAACTAAACGGTCAAATTTGCCATTTTGGAATGCTTTGGGATAATCAGCACTTTCCAGAATCGGACGTAGTGTTTCTAATACTAGATCTTTATTTAAATTTTCCCCAGTTTTGTGACCAACGGGAATATATGCAACTTCATCGGGTTCGGTTCCCCAGCAGCAACCTATTCCTACTAATTCAGCATCTCGTGGTTCTAAATCACTAGTTTCAGTGTCCCAAGCAACGGGTATTTCGGGATTAGTGAATGTTTGCAACAAATTCACCAATTCGGTGAGTTTAGCTTCAGTGTTGATGATACGTGGTTGAATTGGCGATGCGGGTTGCTGTTGCGCTGCTGCTTGTGTCTCAGCAAAACTAAAAAATGAAAGATCTGCATCTTCAAATTCAGGATCTATATCAGTTGATTCTAGTTTTGGTGCTTCTTCAACTTTGCCGCCAAAACGTTGCTGGAGTTCGTTAATTTGGCTTAAAAAACGATTAAATTCTAACTTTTCTAAAATTGGTGTAAGAACATCTTTATCAAATCCTGTAAGTTTGCAATCTTCTAAATCAATTTCTAAAGGAACATCTAAAACTATTCTGGCTAAATATTGAGATCTATCGGCATCTTCTTTACCTTCAACTAGTTTTTTATGAGTTGCTCCTTTAATTTCATCTAGCGCCGCATAAATCTGCTCAAGAGAATTGTAGGTACTCAGTAGCTGCACTGCTGTCTTTTCACCAATGCCTTTGACCCCAGGAATATTATCTGACTTGTCGCCACACAGAGCTTTAAAATCAACAATTTGCGTTGGTAGTACGCCCAATTTTTCTTTAACTTGTTCTGTGCTAAATTCAGTGATGCTATTTGTAGAGCGCTTTAGAGCATCGGGACTGAAATTTAAAACAGTGATTTCTTTCTCTGGGTCAATGAGTTGAAATAAATCGCGATCGCCTGTGAGAATTTTCACTTTATATCCAGCCGCAGTTGCTCTTTGGGATAAGGTTCCTAAAACGTCATCTGCTTCGTAACCAGGAGCAGTGAGGACTGGTAGATTAAAGCCAGTTAGCAATTCTTGCAGATTTTTTAAGTCAGGAACAAAATCTTCTGGTGTTCCTGGGCGATCGGCTTTATAGGTATCGTCGGCTTCGTGGCGAAAAGTTGGCAAGCCCAAATCAAAAGCTACAGCCATTGCTTGTGGCTGTTGTGTCGCCATGACCTCCAAGAGACATTTGAGAAAGCCAAAACAGACACTGGTAGGAATCCCAGCCTTGGTGCGTAGTCCGCCATCTCGCCCTTTGGCAAAAGCGAAATACGAACGAAAAGCCAGGGAGTGTCCATCGACTAAGATGAATGTGGGCCGGGTTGGGGTTATAGCAGAAGTTTGAGACATAGCCATATTGTAGCCAGAAGCTTTCGTCACAGGACTAATGTTTAAAATGCTTTTTCGGCTTGGTTTTGCCAGGATGAAGCCGTTTTAGCATACCAAGATTAGTTCCAACGTGGACACATTCACCAAGGTGAGTATCCAAGTTATAGCAGGGGACAGGGAAAGGGTTAAAGGGTTTGTTTTTTCATCCTTTACCTTTTAACTTTTTTCCAAGATTATTTATGTCCTAAGCGAAGTGGCAACTGTTATACATTATGGCTACCAAGAGGCTAAATTTTTACCACACTCAAAGCTTTTCTCTACAACCAAATAACGGAATTATTAGCTACTATTGTTTGGGTTTTATTACTGGTGGGGTCTTAATGTCTGTGTGGTGTAAATATATTGTTATTGGTTCTGTCAGTCTCAGTATGGCTTTATTGATGACTGGCTGTATTGAAAATAAAACTTCCCAGTGTCAGCGGCTGATTCAGGTGGTGGATGCAGGAGATTCTCTGATTGAGCAAAAAAAAGGACAGCAGGTAATCACAAGTTTTCAACTGTCTAAAGATTTGGAAGCTATCACCAAATCTTTAGAAGAACTGAATTTGACAGATCCCAAGCTGAAAGAATTACAAAGTCAATTGTCAAAGGTCTTCGATAACCTCAGTCAAGCGATCGCTAAGGCTTCTAAAGCTCTTGGTACAGCTAAAACAGCCGAAGCTTCGTCATCTGGTAGAGAAAAATTACAAAAGGCTAGAACAGAAATTGATACGGCGCTAACAGCAGCAGCTCAAACTGCTGGTAAAGAGTCGGATGCATTAGTTGATGAACTAAATAAGTACTGTTCTCAACCATAATTTATCTAGTTAAGCGACATTTTATGTTGTTGAGAAAGCGGCACGAGATTAGCGATCGCGCTCCAGCAAGCACAATTGAGGTACAACTAGGGTTGTACTTCAGAAACTGAAAACATGAAATGGACACTTTATATTTCTGATAAGTTGTGGACGCAACTTAACGAATACTTAAAAGACCACCCAGAGCAAAACCCATCAAGTGTTGTACAGACAGCACTGGCACAAAAGTTACGCCCCAAAAAATGGTTCGAGGCTACTATCACTGACAGGAATCGTGGAAAATGTTCCTACAGATGCATCAATTAATGAAAAATATTTGATACAAAGTGAAGGTAAAACTTCAATCGCTGTCACAATTAGTTTGCTTTTTAGCATTTTTGCCGCTAACGATACGCGTGGAGCAGCAATCCCAATATATGGGAATATTTAGTTATTACTCTCTAATTAAGGAGTACCAGAGCTAATTAAAATAAATAGTACAATCCTGAATGAAGATGAGCTTTAGAAATAAAATTAAATATTAGTAATAATATAAATATAATAATATAAATATATGCTTTGGTGCGGTTGTATTTTGAACAAAATTTTGAAAAAATATCTTACATAATTATTAATGATGCTGATCTGTAAGTTGTGACGACTGAATTATGATTTTTCAGTAGAACGATGAAGTCTGATGGCTATAAACTAGAAGTCTTATTTTTCTCTGATTGTCCTTCTCAGATAACTTCAATGCTTATTCTTACCTCACAATGAAGTACCAGTTATTAAAGCGGATTTTTAGCAAATCTTCGTTTCCATGCAAATTTGAACGATTGGAGCTAGATCGTAATTTTTGCATTCAAGATAAATCTGAGCAAGTACAACGGTTTGCTGAACGTCCAGAGGAGGTGATGCTAGGAAAAGATATACGGTTAAGTTTTCCTGAATTCATAGATTTAGAAAATACCCTAATCTATCTTCTTCAAAGGAATCAAGAAGTATTTGTATTAGAAAATGTTGCAAGGTATCGGGAAAATAAATTAAATATATATATAGATATATATATTACTGCTGAACAACAGGAACAGCAATCTCAAAGCAGATTAATTCTTTTAATTGAGGATGTTAGCAACAGAATGCAGTTAAAGCAGAAGTTAGTACAAAGCTTTAACGAAGCTAATTTGCTATCAAGTGCCTTAATGGCGCACAAGAATTATATGAATAAAGTTATCACTTCAATGGCAGATGCCTTATTGATAACAAGTAATTCTGGAAAAATTAAAAAAGTTAATCTTGCTGCTCAAGAATTATTTCAATTTACTGAAAAAGAATTAATTAATCAACCTATTTCTTTAATATTTAATGATCATAATTTAAGTTCACAAATAATTTATCAAGATACTCAATTATCGCAGCAGTCTCAGTATATAGAAGTAGTTTGTAGAAAAAAGACTGAAGAAAAAATATTAGTTGCTTTTTCTTGTTCATTTATTCACAACCAAATCGGAGAGTTAGAAGATATTATTTATATCGGTCGGGATATTACTGCTCGACAGCGCCGCGAACAGCGTCACATTGCCCAGTCTGCTATCACTCAAATTTTATCAGAATCCCAAAATGCCAAGCAGGCAATTCCGCAGATTTTAGAGTCAATTTGTCAAAGCCTAGAATGGGATGTAGGTGAACTTTGGACTCCAAATCAATATTTAAGTACAAATGTACATAAAAATAGTGTCAATACAGTTTTAAGATGCGTAGAAATTTGGTCGAGTCGAGTTGTTTCTGTGCGAAAATTTAAGGCAATTACTTGGCAAACTACATATACACCTGGTGTTGGTTTACCTGGTCAAATTTGGTCAAAACGTTCTCCTGTATGGATGAGAGATATCTTAGATGACGACGATATTAGGCGATCGCAATCTGGTGCTGATGCAGGATTACACGCAGCCTTTGGTTTTCCTGTTTTAGATAATGATGAGATATTAGGAGTAATGACTTTTTTGAATCGAGATGTGCAGCCAAAAGATGTAGACTTGCTACAAATGATGGTTTCTATCGGCAGTCAAATTGCTCACTTTCTCAAGCGAAAACAAGCAGAAGAAGCTCTTAGAGAAAGCGAACAACGATATCGAGATTTATTTGAAAATACTAACGATTTGATTCAATCAGTTAATGTTTATGGGCAGTTTTTATATGTTAATCATACATGGCAAACGACCCTAGGATATAGTGAAGCTGAAGCTGCTAATATGAATGTCTTTGACATCATACATCCTGATTTTCAAGAACACTGTCGGCAAATGTTTTATCGCTTGATGTCAGGAGAGCAACTCAAACAAGTTCTAACTGCATTTATTGCTAAAAATGGTCAAACAATATTTCTAGAAGGAAATATAAACTGTAAATTCGTTGATGGCAAGCCAGTTTCTACTTGCGGCATTTTTCGTAACATCACTCCGTGAAAGATTACCAAATAAAAAAATACCTTATCGTTGTGGGAGCAGGGAGCAGGAAAAAATAAAATCCCAACTCCCTACTGTTTTTAAAGAGTGTTAGGAATCAGCCTACCGCAAGGGTAAGTAGCCGTTTGTTGTGATGCAGTATCAGCTACAGTCGCAGGAACTTGATCTGATGGTTGGGTTTTGGCCGCCAGATAGTCTTTTTGTAGTTTGTCGAACATTGCTTCTCGTCGATCATACAATCGCTTCAAAGTCCGAGGCTGGCACTGGTTCATAACGTATGCTGTCACCAAGGGTAGAGCGATCGTGCTATCGGTATAACAAACAATTGTGCTGGGTAACTCTTCTGGGTCAATTTTACCCCAGCTAACGGCTTCCGAGGGGGTCGCTCCGGACAAACCGCCTGTATCTGGACGAGCATCGGTAAACTGGACAAAGTAATCGTGTCCCCGTTCTTCTAGTCCTAAAACTTCGTGAATTTGCGGTTGGGTTTGTAATAAAAAGTTTTTTGGGCTACCACCACCCAGAATTACCGCAGCGCTTTTACCTGCTGATTCTCGCGCCGAATAGGCGATCGCTGCTGTCTCATTTACATCAATTGAAGGATCTAAAATTAACTGTGAACCTTCCAAGGCCAAAGCCGCCACATTCATCCCAATGGAACTATCTCCGGGAGAAGAAGTATAAATAGGTACGCCACATTCATAAGCTGTAGCTAGCAAACAAGAATTCTGTACTCCTAATTGCTTTTCTACTTGCCGGACATACTTACCGAGTAAATAATGAAATTCAGCGGTTCCCATACGCTTTTGAAACGGTTCTGCTTGCAGAATTTTACGGATGAAAGCATCAGTTTCTAGCAGTACATCGTACCCAAAGATAATGTCATAAATCCGGATAGTGCCTTGTTGACGCAGTTTCACATCATCCAAAAACGGATTACCAGCAAACAATTCAAAACCCAAGCCATAATGCATATCGTGGTAAAGATTAGCGCCAGTGCTAATCATCCAGTCAATAAAACCATTGCGAATTAAGGGTGCAAGTGCAGAAACCCCAAATCCGGCTGGTGTCATCGCACCGGAAAGACTAACTCCCACGGTAACGCCTTCTGTTAGCACATCACGACTCAGTAATTGGCATATTTCTCGTAACCGTGCCGAATTGTAAGCAGTAAAGTAATTATCAATCAAATCCACCACCCCGATATCAGTTGACATGGGTATAGGTGCGATTTTTTGACCCAGCTGTTTTGACATTTTTAGACTCCCGAACAGTAAACACGCCGAATCTAATGTTATAGCAGGGAACAGGGAACAGGTGAGTCCAGCACTGCGGGAGGGTTTCCCTCCGCAGGTGACTGGCGAATCCGAAGGGGAATAGGGAACAGGCTTGAAAGTCTCTTGTTATCAGGTTTTTATGGTTAATTTATATCCTAATTTACTTGGTCAATGTTAACTAGCTTTTAGCAAATTCTTGCATTAATTGTCAGTCAGAGTCGTAAGTACTTTGTCCAAAACAAACAAAAATCACTTGTTCCAATAATGTTTGGCAATTTTAAAATTATGTCAATTAACTTTAATAATTTTAAGCAATATATAAAATCTTCAGATTGATATTTTTCATTTAAGCAGTAAATTCAACGACAAAATTTTTATGGGCAGATGCTTTAATAAAGCTATTATCTTATGACTTGCAGTTGAGTTTTTGTGTCTGATATTTTTGCATATTTCTGATATCAATTACTGTGCAGTGTAACTTGAACCAAACTTTTAGATCACCTCATTTACGTAAAATCAGGGAATTTTATTAATTGCAGCAGTTATTTTCAGGCAAGGTTGATGAAAAGCGATACACCAGAAGAGTTAAACTCAGATAGAGAAATTGAGCGCTTGATTGACGAAGTAATGTCCTCAAATCTACCTGAGTTAACTCATGAGCAGTACCGCCAGAAAATGCAGCGTCGTAAAGAGGTGCAAGATCGGCGCATAGCACAAGCTGTCCCAGAGAAAGGATTAATTATTGTAAATACTGGCAACGGTAAAGGTAAAACTACTGCGGCCTTGGGTATGGTGTTGCGATCGCTAGGTCATGGCTATAGAGTGGCGATCGTCCAATTCATTAAAGGAGGCTGGGAACCTGCGGAGAAAGAGATTTTCAGTCATTGGGAAGACCAGTTAGAGTTTCACGCAATGGGCGAAGGCTTTACCTGGGAAACTCAAGACCGCGATCGCGATCTCGATAAAGCTAGCGCCGCTTGGGAAAAATCTTTAGAATACATCCTCAACCCCGACTTTCATGTAGTGCTACTAGATGAAATCAATATTGCTTTCAAAATGGGTTATTTACAAATAGATGAAGTTTTAGCGGGACTAGCGCAAAAGCCCCCTCATAAACACGTTATTCTTACAGGTAGGGGCGCACCAGCCGCTTTAATCGAGCGAGCTGACTTAGTAACCGAAATGACTCTTATCAAGCATCCCTTCCGCGATCAGGGCGTTAAGGCGCAACCAGGAATTGAGTATTGATTTGAGTTATTAGTTGCTACTGAAAACTAAATATTGATGAACAATGAATTTTAAAAACACTCAAAATTCATTGTTCATCAAGACTTTGAATTTGTCATTATTTAACTAGTTTTGTGTAGATACCTGTGGAAGATTGATTACACATCTTTAACATGCGTCGATCATTAACACTAATCGACTTTAATGGGTGATAGTCTTGTAGTGCTACCGAGTAAGCATAAGTAATTGGCTCATCTTCATTAATCCTAGGTATACCATTGGATGTAGCTACCTGAGTCAAACCACCCTCGTCTGGAAAGCTATTAACTGTCATTGCCAACTCTCCTGAGCGTTCAAGTGTGCCCTGAAAGCAACTAAACTCGGAGTTAGGCATATATAAAGCACCTATTACTTTGTTTTGCTGCTTCTGAAATAGAACATACCCTTGACCAAGCTGGTTTGGTTCCGGTGATTGGCCATAGAGATAAATTCCATCTTTTGTGGGAAAATTCGCTCTTGGCATCACTCTTGCATCTTTTGCAGCTTTTTGAGTCTCGATACTCTCCACTGTTGTTGTAGGTGCTGTTTTGTTGTTCTTCTTTGGCAAAGTGGCAGAGGAGGCTAGCTCAGAAAGTTGTTGAGAATAGACAAGTTGACTTCTTTGCTCTCGAACTTCTCTCAGGCGTGACAAAAGAGAAGGACTAGAAATACTCTGACGACTCGCATCAGTCGATATTGAAAAATCTTCAGATAATGCTATTGATGTAGGTTCTGTTTCTGGGTCTACTTGATTACTCAGAACCGGTTTTGTCTGCTCACCTACAACACCAACGGCGAGAAGTAAGCTTAAGCTAAGGAAGGGAATTTGCAACCGACGCGGGGGAAAGAATTTAGAAATGTTGTTAAGCACCCGATTTCTCCTGTTAAAAAACTAACTATTTTCCTCTGCGACTTACTTAAACCATAACCGACTATCTATGATCAAGGCTCCGTCAAAGGTTTGATATATATTTTCTAGAATAAAAAACTAGCGAAAAATGAAGTTTTTGTTCAATTTTGGACTATAAGCATACCCTACCATTAATTGATGCATTCTTTCTTCGTCCCATAGATTCACCCTATTGGGTGATGTAAATTAAAATCTAATTTCATGAATTTTGGATGTACTGTATTGGCATTTTCTCAGATTTAAAATTCACGTTACTAAGAATATATAGAGCTACAACAGTGAACATCTTGATTCCGAATTAGTTTCGATGTTTTTTTTCACCAATTATTACTAATAACTATAGTTGATCAAAAATAACTAAAAAGCTGAATTTTGAGCTATTTTTAACAGATTTTCGCTATCAACCAAAGATTAATTTCAGAGTGTTCGAGCATTTTTACAATAAACGCTGAATTTAAAAGACTTGAGTTGAGACTTTCAAAGCCTTAATTTTTAAGGCAATTATTGACTCTGAATTTAAGCCACGATAAACGTACCATTTAATTACTGCGTCAAAAATATCCTATGTGCCAGTTCCAAGGGCGGAATGTAGGGCATACGGTTCAATAAAACTTGATCCCCCTTAGCCACGTTTTTAATGTGGCCAAGGGGGATCTTGAAGATTGTGCAGGTTAAGCGAACCGTATTGAGTGGGATGAAGAGTAGAGGAAGATTAGCAGAAAATAACTAATACCTCATGCCCGTTACCAATCTTAACGTGGCGTTAGTGTTGGCGTTGGCGTTGTTGGTGGTGTTGTTGCTGGCGTTGGTGTTGTATTAAAACTGGCTGGAAAATTAGGCGGCAGAATTACCTTGTCAACTATATGAACAATACCATTGCTGGCTGGGATATCTGCTTGAGTCACTCTAGCACCGTTGACAGTGATTGTCTTCCCCGTATCCTCAACCTTGATTGTAACGGGAGTCCCTTCAACTGTTTTGACTTGTCCAGATGTTATTTGGCTGGAGGTAACTTGCCCAGGTACAACGTGGTAAGCAAGCAGCCTCACTAATTGTTGTTTGTTTTCTGATTTTAAAAGATTATCTAAAGTACCTGCTGGTAGAGCAGCGAAAGCGGCATCAGTGGGTGCAAAGACTGTGTAAGGGCCTGATGTAGTCAACTGTTCATTTAACCCTGCGGCTTGCACTGCCTGTGTTAAAGTTTTAAACTGTCCTTGGCTAGCTGCTGACTGTGCGAGTTCTGCAAAATTGCGGTTGGCAGTTGTACCATTGGGAGTTTCCGTGACCGGAGAAGTGGTGGTTACAGGAGTTGGCGCAACAGGAGAAATCGTTGCTGTGGGAGTTTGCGTGACAGGTTGGGCACAGGCGGATAGGGCAACTAGACTACCCACAGTAATAAGATTGCACAATGCTTTTTGTTTACTTTTACTCGTGTTCATAGCTTTGCGTGAAATCCAGTTATATGGAGATTTACTAACAATAGTTAATAAATTTATTCATACAATCCCTCAGCCTAACGAGGTAGTGTAAAGTAATTACCCCTAAACGCTTCTTATTACAGCAAGGGTCTCTAACTTCAATCACCCTGCCTTCTGTAGAAACATAATGTGAAGTAACTTCGGTAGAAGGTGCTTACAAAGGTTTTATTGGCAGCCATCCCGCTTCTAGGGGCAGATATTATATTGTTGTTCATGCCGTTTAGTTTTGGCTGACTACGATCTTAGTAACAGCCAAATTAAACTTTAGTGATATTTTGCACTCTTGTTTTTAACGATCGCTATAAAGATAAGGGGTAGTTGATAAGAGGCAGGGGGCAGGGGGAACGG
>NZ_JAECZB010000009.1 GCF_016056295.1 Atlanticothrix silvestris CENA357 | reverse complement strand
GATTATATACAGTTTTCATGTAGATCCACATAGATTGAAGGAAAAGTGAAAACCTTAACTATAAAACGCACTCCATTGGGTGAATAGCGTCTTTGGGGTAGAAAAATATCAGACTTGGCTTTTGGTGAGTTTATACAAATCTTAGAATGGGTTGCCAAAAAGAAGAATAAACTGGTTATTTTCATTGACCAGTGGTATTCCAGTAGTAAGACTTGTTCTGGCTGTGGACACGTTCTAGAAAGTTTAGATTTGTCCATTCGAGAATGGCGTTGCCCATCTTGTCAGTCAGTCAATGGCAGAGACGAAAACGCCAGTCAAAATATTTGTGCAGTCGGGGCATCGACTGTTGGGTTAGGCGATGTCAGACAGGCTGTGCCTGCAATTGCTGTTTGAGCCTAGAATCTCCTGAATTTAGCAAAACCAGATTCGGGGGAGTATGTCAACTCGACCAACGGAAAACATGATCGAATTGAGTCAAAAAGAAAAGGATGGGAATGACCCACCCTTCTCTAATTAACTGTCAACTATACAACAGCAGAGACTTGCTGCTCAAAGTAAGCTGCTAACACTCTTTCAGCTATTTGGCGACTAGTTAGACCTAATGCTGCCTTAGATTCATCTGGTGTAGCATGATCTACTAATATATCTGGTATGCCAATGCGCTTCACAGGTACTACAACATCAGCATCCAGTAAGGCTTCTGCCACCGCAGAACCAAAGCCACCCATGACACAACCTTCTTCCAAGGTAATAACGCGTCCAATTTTCTTAGCCAAAGGCAAAATTAATTCGGTATCCAAAGGCTTAACAAATCGCGCATTAATTACAGTGGCTTCAATGCCGTGTTCGCTGAGAATTTCCGCAGCTTGCATACTGGGATAAACCATTGTGCCGTAGCCAACGATTAACACATCATCTCCATTGCGAAGAATTTCTCCTTTGCCGATTTCCAAAGGTTCCCAGCCTTCTTCCATTAGAGGAACGCCGTGGCCATTACCACGGGGGAATCGCATAGCTATAGGGCCACTAGTATGGTTAATACCAGTTACAATCATGCGTTGGAGTTCTGCTTCATCTTTAGGTGCCATCATCACCATGTTGGGAATGCAACGCAGATAGGCGATATCATACATTCCTTGATGGGTGGGGCCATCCGCACCGACAATTCCCGCCCTATCTAGGCAGAAGAACACTGGCAGATTTTGGATACAGACATCGTGAATTATCTGGTCATAAGCCCGTTGCAAGAAGGTAGAGTAGATGGCGGCGACGGGACGCATTCCTTCAGCGGCGAGTCCTGCTGCTAAAGTGACAGCATGTTGTTCAGCAATGCCGACATCAATATATTGATTGGGCAGTTTTACCTGAAGCTTATCTAAACCTGTTCCCGTTGCCATTGCTGCCGTAATCCCCACAATTTTGGGATTGTGTTCAGCCAGTTTCACAAGAGTGTGAGAAAAGACTTTGGCATAAGAGGGGGGTTTGGGTTTGTTGGAAGGTATGGCTTTGCCAGTTGTCAAATTGAATGGGCTTTGGGCGTGGTAGCCTACTTGGTCTTGTTCGGCAATTTCGTAACCTTTGCCCTTTACCGTTGCCACATGCACTAAAACTGGCCCTGTTATTTGATGTGCTTGTTGGAAGGTGGCGATTAATTCTTCTAAATTATGTCCATCTACTGGCCCTATATAGGTAAAGCCTAGTTCTTCAAAAACTGCGCCTACTTTAGGAACAGCTAAGCGTTTCATACCTTCTTTAATGCGTCCTAGTTCGGGAGATAAGGATTCGCCAACGAAGGGAATTTGCTTGAACTGCTCCTCAAGATTATCCTTAATAAATTGCACCGGTAGGCTGAGGCGCATTTTGTTGAGGTAACGAGGAATTGCCCCCACATTGGGAGATATGGACATCTCGTTGTCGTTAAGAACAACCAGCACATTAGTTTTGGGCAAGTGTCCCGCATGGTTAATAGCTTCTAAAGCCATACCTCCAGTCAAGGCACCATCGCCAATAACTGCAACGGCTTTAAATTTTTCTCCTTTTAAGTCTCGCGCTAAAGCCATGCCCAAGGCTGCTGAAATACTAGTAGAAGCATGTCCCGCACCAAAGTGATCGAACTTGCTTTCACAGCGCTTGAGATAGCCAGCAATCCCTGATTTTTGTCTGAGGGTATGAAAGTTGCTATAACGTCCTGTGATTAATTTATGGGGATAAGCTTGGTGTCCTACATCCCAAATAACTTTATCCCGATCTAAGTCTAGTGTCTGGTAAAGCCCTAGTGTCAACTCTACAACGCCCAAACCAGGCCCCAGATGTCCTCCAGTTGTTGCTACCGTTTGTAGATGCTTATCTCGAATCTGACGAGCAATTTGTTGCAATTGCCGGATCGACAAACCATGCAACTGGTTAGGATGGGTGATTTCACTCAGATGCATATTATAGGGTGTTCCTCTCTAATCTCTACTTCTGGTATTTTTGATTTTCCCACGGTCGGGTTGTCCTCAGAATCATACTGGAACTGAGTTGCAGTCTGTAGCGTAATTTGAGTGATTTTTATCACTTGTCGTAACAACGCTTACTTATTCACCAGTCATCATAATTACCTTGGTGACTACAATTAAGTATCTTCAGATAAATAAAGCAACACGTAGACCTAAGGTGATTCTGGGCTATTGGGGACACTAGGAACTTCCGGGGTTTCCGGTAGTTGCTGCTGTCTCTGTAAATATTTACTCAATACATGTGCCATATCCCCACGGGTCATCGGTCGTAATGGAGAAATATTGTCTTGGGCATCTGTGTTGACGAATCCTTCTGCAACGACTGTGGCGATCGCTTTTCTAGCCCAAGTGGGGATAGATGCAGCATCTGGATGTGGAGCCAGAGTTTCATTTACAGTGTCATCGGCAAACTGAAATACACCATAAGCTTGAGCAAAAATGGCTAAGCCCTCTGCCCGCGTTACCCTTTGATTAGGGAAAAATAAATTACCTCGATAGCCTTTCATGATGTCAGTTTTGAGAACTGTCTGAATATCTTTAAATGCCCAATGGGATGCTGGTACATCTGGAATCACTAAATTTTCTTGATTAACAGCTTGTCTTTTATCCAGTCTAAATACTTTCACCATAATCGTGGCTAATTCTGCCCGATTGAGCATTCTTTCAGGATAAAAGTTGCCATCCGGTGAATTAGTCATCAACTTGGCAGCAATCACCTCTTGAATGGGATCGGATGGTATCCCAGAAGCGGGTTTCACTACTTGAGCTTGGACACTTAGTGGTATGTATTGTACTAGTGCCACCAAGGAAAGAGTACTTAGAAACCTACGCATAATTTTATCCACTTTCAAGCTAATACTGCGCGTATACAACAATTACATCACACAGGTTAATACCAATTCTGGTATACCCATACCCATATTCGGAAATTAAGCACTTTTTGTTTGATTTTGACGACGGTTTTATTTTGTGCAATGTTGCATATCGGCTTGTTATGGTCTAACACTAAATTGCCAGCAGCTAACGCAGTGTGAGGTTGACTTGAAAAATTGCTGGGTTACAACGTTTAATTTTTCCATAGGCTATCATTACTTTTAGTTCAGTATCTTTATTGTATTCCTAGTTCACGTAAATATTCATATCATTCTGTACTTAACTATGTTAAACCTCTAAATTTAAGCATATTGAACTATGTCTTCTTGTTCTAAGTAATTATAACTATGGTTTTTATGACAATTTTCTAAACAAAAGCTATAAATCGTTATCCACAGTCCTTAATGCTTTTGCATAAAATTAAGATAATCAGTTCAGAATTATTACAGGCTTCATAACAATGAATGTAGGATTTTTCAACCGATTTCCTGTAATGCCTTTAGTATTACTCTGGTTGGCTTATGCTCTTTTGGGGTGGTATCTTGCAGCTCATCACATTATTTGGTTTATGGGAGCCTTTGTAGTTGCTGTTGCTATAGCCATAGTACGCAAGAGTATTACTTGGTTGGAGGGTTTGGTTGCTTTTGGGTCTAGAACCTTAGTAGTAATTTTATTTATCAGCGCATCAATTGCTTTTGTAGAAACTTGGTCACTTTTATTTAGTCTGTTTGTCATCCCTCTAGCAACTACGTGGTTAGCTGATTTAGAAATGCGCTTTGCTGGCTTTAATAAAGTAGATTCGTTTTGGATTTTAACAGTCTTAGCGGGATTTGGTTTGATAGTAGGAGAAATAGTAGACATCTTGCTTTTGCCCAGTAGCAGATTCTAGAAATCATGCAGCTTTTAATCATTGATCTGATAACGCGCGAGGTTACGGATATCCTCAATTGATATTCCTAATTTCTGGGCGATCGCTATCTCTATCTGAGTGATGTTTGTAACTGGCAGCTCAAAGAATAAATTCCTTCTATAAGAGTCTGTCGTTTTTACTGTAACTTTGGTAATGCCTGCACTCTTGTTAACTTCCGCATAGATAAACATTACATATATTGACTTCTGTAATTCAGATAAGCTATCTGCTTGAAGTTTATCTTTCATGCTATAAGGTCGGTTAAATAAGTGTTCAGCCAACAGATTGCCACTCAACCAAAAAAAGATGCCCAAAATAGGTAGAGGAAGCCAAAATTCTAACCCTAAAAAATGTAAAGATTTCCACCAGCGGCGTAAAGACATGGTAGGTATAAGCTTTTGAGTTGATGGTTTCACTTGAGACAAGAAGAATTAGGAAAAATTTACTACTCCAATCACTTCGGAAGCTTTTTCATCTACTTAAGAGCCTAATTCTCTATTACATTTAATCATTCTTAAGTTGATTGAAAATCCCACTCGTGGGGGACGTTTTACTGAGTGAGATTTTCTACTCTGTAATGTTAGAATCACGAAAATCAAGCTAATAATGCGAATACTTCTGGTAGAAGACGACGTAGCACAATTAGAACCCTTGCAAACAGCGTTGTCACAAGCTGGACATATTGTAGACGGTGTTGAAGATGGTGCGATCGCTAAGTGGGTGATCTGTCAAAGGGACTATGACTTATTAATTCTCGATTGGATGCTACCAGAAATTAGTGGCTTAGATTTGTGCCGTCAATATCGACAAGCGGGTAAGACTGCACCTGTATTAATGTTGACCGCCAAAGATACTACTGTTGACAAAGTTACAGGCTTGGATGCTGGAGCAGATGATTACCTTGTCAAACCTACAGATGTGTTTGAGTTATTGGCAAGGGTACGGGCATTAGGCAGGCGATCGCCTCTTTGGCAAGGTGAAACGCTTCAATTAGCTGATTTACAATTGCACCTTTCTACCTTAATAGTAGAACGAGGAGAGGCAACAATAGAGTTATCTGCCCGCGAGTTTCAATTACTAGAATACCTGATGCGTCATCCGCACCAAGTTTTGAGCCGTGACCAAATCGAACAGGCATTGTGGGAGTGGGGAAGTGAACCAGAAAGTAATGCAACCACAACTCTAGTGCGCCGTCTGCGACAACGTTTACAAGTAGTAGGTGCAGCAGATTGGATTGACACTATTTACGGTATGGGCTATAGAATTAGCCCTGAGGGAAGTAAAAAGTAACAATAGAACAGAAGAAAAAATAAAAACTCCACCTACAAGGGGAGTAGAGGAACAATAACAACTGACAACTGACAACTGACCCGCCTAGCGTAAACAAAAATTCTTGGTTAGATGTTCAATCGTAGCCGCCGCAACTTGGCTCGTTGGTTTACCCTCTCAATGGGCAGCATTTTAGTAGTTTTCGCTGGAACAGTCTACTATCAAGAAGCGCTTCAGCAATTAGAAGTCATAGATTCACTACTCTACAAAAAAGCCAGAGTCATTGCTGCCAATATCCATTACAAACTATCTCAAGGTAAAAAGCGTCCAGTTCTCAAAAATGTGCCCCTCTTGGGCAACAATCCGCCACCGCCAGACAGTGAAATAATTTATGCCCGTTGGTACGATGCTGAAGGTAAGCTGAAGCGATTTTTCGGTATGCCTCCTCAAGAACAGCTAAGCAAGGTGGCTGAATTTCAAACTATTAAAATTACCTATAAATTAGGTTCATCGCAATTAAAAGTGATTTGGCTACGTCAAATAACTCTGCCGGTTCACCATAAGGGTAAGCTAATCGGTTATTTGCAAATGGCAATGCCAATGACTCGCGCCCAAGAGTCCCTCAGTAGTTTTCTGCTGTTATTGATATTGACAGTTTTAATGGCTTTGGCAGCCACGAGTCTCATGGGATGGTTCTTAGGGGGACTAGCAATGTTACCAATTCGCGACAGCTACGAACAACTGCAACGCTTTACTGCTAACGCTTCCCATGAATTACGTGCCCCCCTAGCAGCAATACTCAGTAATGCTCAGGTGGGATTACTCGCTCCTTCTGATCAAGTTGCTGCAAAGAATGTGCGTTTGGAAAAGATTGTTGCAGTTGCCAAATCCATGAATACTTTGATTGGAAATCTGCTGTTTTTAGCGCGTCGGGCGGGATGTTTGGCTCCTGAATCCCTCAAAAAAATTGACCTCAGAACTTTACTGAATGAACTTGTCAAGTCTCAAACTACTCAAACTGTAGCTCAGCACTTAAATTTGAAAAGTGATTTACCTGAAGGAGCAATCATGGTAGAGGTAGATGCTGAATTGCTCTATCAAGCAGTGATGAATCTTGTCAGCAATGCCTGTAAGTATACTCCGGCTAATGGACTGGTGGAATTGCGTTTGTTTATTGAGTATCATCAGGCAGTTATTCAAATTGAAGATAGCGGCATTGGCATTCCCGCAGAAGATTTACCTCATATTTTTGAGCGATTTTATCGGGTAAATCAGCAGCGCCAAAACTCTGCTAGTGGCTTTGGCTTAGGATTAGCGATCGCTCAACAAATTGTCGCAGCTCATGGCGGTCATCTCAGTGTCAAAAGTGAAGTAGGCAAAGGTTCTTTGTTTCAAATTGAGTTGCCTTTATACTGAAAAGCCTAGCTTGTCATCTGACAATCATATTTGTTATTTATACTGACTCAGCAAATTGCCTGAGAAAATATTACTTGAAATCAGCCATGCAAAGCAGATCTCGACAAGAACTACAAGAGTTAGTACGAGAACAGTTGCAAGTACTACTAGAACAGGAAAACTTTCAAGGTGCTAAAGCTTTGTTAGTTCCTGTCCAGTTTGCGGATATTACCGAAGCAATTGAAGGTTTGCCAGAGGCTATGCAAGCGATCGCTTTTCGGTTGCTGTCTAAAGAAGAAGCGATTGAAGTATTTGAATACCCCGATCCAAGTGTGCAACAGACGCTAGTTGAAGATTTTAAGCGTCAGGATGTGCAATACATCGTTGATCGGATGTCACCTGATGATCGCGCTCGCCTGTTCGATGAACTACCCGCCAAAGTTGTCCGACGACTATTACAACAACTCAGTCCTTTGGAACGGGATGCAACTGCCCTGCTTTTAGGCTATACACCTAATACGGCTGGGCGAATTATGACTCCTGAGTATTTGTCGCTCAAAGAAAATGTCACGGTAGCACAAGCACTAGAACAGATTCGTTCCCTGGCTAACTTGAGAGAAACTATTTACTACATGTATGTTATTGATGATGCTAGTCGCTTAACTGGAATTTTATCGCTCCGCGATTTAATTGTGGCTCAACCAGACCAAACTATTGGTAGCATCATGACCCGTGAAGTGGTATTTGTTAATACTAATACTGACCAAGAAGAAGTTGCTCGGACAATTCAGCACTACGACTTTATGGCGATTCCTGTGGTAGACACAGAACAACGTCTAGTGGGCATTGTCACAGTAGACGATGTCCTCGATATTTTAGAGCAAGAAACCACTGAAGACATCCATGCTTTGGGTGGACTGGAATCTGGTGGAGATAACTATTTCCAAACTAACTTATTTACCGTTGCCCGTAAGCGTGTTGTGTGGTTGCTGATTTTGTTGGTTACTAATAGTGCTACGGCTGCGGTGATTACTAACCAAGAAGATATTTTAGAAAAAGTAGTTGCTTTAACTGCCTTTATACCCTTGTTGATTGACACAGGCGGAAATGTGGGAGCGCAGTCTTCAACCGTCGTGATTAGGGGCTTAAATACAGAAGAAGTCCGCCCTAAAGAGGCTTTAGGCATCGTGAAACGAGAAGCGATCGCAGGCATCTTGTTAGGAACAATGTTAGGTATTGTAGTAGTTATTTGGGCATTCTTCCTACAAGGAAATTGGTTAGTGGCGATCGCTGTTGGTATTAGTCTTTTTTCTATATGCATCTTAGCCTCAGTGTCCGGTTCCGCCTTACCATTTCTGTTTCGCTCTTTAGGCTTAGATCCCGCTTTAATGTCAGCTCCGTTTATTACCACTGCTGTTGATGTGTTAGGAGTTTTGATCTATCTGAATATAGCAAGGTGGATTTTAAGTTTTTCATGAAATTGACTAATCTTAAAAAATCCCTAATCAGAGATTTTTTATCCTAAAAATCATGCAAAAGTTAGAAGACAAAAATGCTTCATTGGTTTATTTTAGATTTTTACTTTTAAAATTTAAATTGTAAGTTTGAATTTTTGACTGTCATTTTCCTGTCACATTTATTGTTAATAATTAAATTAATGGGAGCCTTGAAGACTCTCAAAATTATTACTTATAAAGTCACAAATCACGCTCGGAAAACTTGTGCCAACTTTCAGTTTTTGACCAATAATTTCCAAGGTTTAATTATGATTACTCATTTCATTAAGAGAAATTTTTCTCTAGTAGGTCTTATATCTGTAATAGTTGGTTTGAGTGCATTCCCAGCTAGTGCTGAAACACCAAACAACACAATTACAGGGAGTTCACAACCCAATGCCATTGATTTGCAGGTAGACCCGAACGCTCAAAATATCCCACAAACCAACCCAGTAGTTGAGCAACCAACACCTGCTCCAGTGATAGCCCAAATATCACCAGGTACAGCCACTCGTTCCGGCCCTAGTTATATAGGAGTTGGCGGTAATATTGGCTTTGGTGGTGACACTACATTAAGTGAAGGCTCCTTTGCTGTCTTTAGTAAGATCGGTCTGAGCCGTAACTTCTCTTTGCGTCCAGCAGCTTTACTGGGTGACAATCAAGTTTTTCTCATACCTTTGACAGTTGACTTTCCAGTTGAATCACTCACAGACGCTGGAGTACAACGAATTAGTGTTGCTCCCTATCTGGGTGCAGGAGCTGCTATTTCTACAGGAGACGATACACCACAGGCTTTCTACTTACAGGTGGTGTCGATGTTCCTGTGTCATCTGAATTTACAGCCACTGCTGGCGTAAATATCGGTTTTGTAGATGAAACCGAAGTTGGGGTGCTGCTAGGCATTGGCTACAACTTCTAGGCTAGATACCGCTGTGGAATTATGAATCAGCGATTTTTATTATTTTTGATGATCGCAACGATGGCAAAAACAATTATGCCAAATGAGGTGAGAATTTGAGTAAAGGTGAAAACTACAGTTTACTTGGAGAGTTAGCAGAAACTGAAGTAGCTGCGCCTAAAGCATCGCTGACCTTACCAGATGCCGTCGCTTTGATTGTCGGTATTGTTATCGGGGCGGGAATTTTTCAAACCCCCGCCCTGGTAGCAGATCAAGCAGGTAGTAATATCGCTGTACTGCTGTTCTGGCTAATGGGTGGTATGGTGTCTCTCGTAGGAGCAGTGTGCTACGCAGAATTAGCGACAACTTATCCTGATGTTGGCGGTGTCTACTATTACTTAAAGCGTGCTTTTGGGCGAGAAGTCGGCTTTTTATTTGCCTGGGCGCGGATGACAGTGATTCAAACTGGTTCCATAACTTTGTTGGCGTTTGTCTTTGGTGACTATGCTTCTCAGATATGGCGACTAGGTACATTTTCACCTGCTGTTTATGCAGGAACAGCGATCGCCCTTTTTACTGCTTTAAATATCATCGGCTTGCAACAGGGCAAATGGACACAAAACTTACTAACACTAGCGAAAGTCTTGGGTTTGTTGCTGGTGGTGATGTTTGGATTAACCGCAGTTTCTAATTCTACTGCTCCTGCTCCTGTAGAACCTGCATCATCAGGAACTTGGGGATTAGCGATGGTATTTGTATTGCTGTCTTACGGTGGCTGGAACGAAGCAGCATATATCTCAGCAGAAATCCGCAATAGACAACGCAATATGCTGCGATCGCTAATGTGGAGTATTGGCATTATTACTGGCATTTATTTGTTAATCAATCTGGCTTATCTGCGCGGATTGGGATTAACCAATATGGCCAACTCAGAAGCCGTAGCCGCAGACTTGATGCGATCGCTTTGGGGTGAACCAGGAGCTTGGTTTATTAGCTTATTGATTGCAATTTCTACTTTGGGGGCAATGAATGCCACAATTTTTACTGGAGCGCGTACCATTTTTGCCTTAGGGCAAGATTTTTCTTTATTTAGTTTTATGGGACGTTGGCAACAACGCCCTAGTACTCCTACCCACGCTTTGATGCTGCAAGGAGCGATCGCCCTAGGACTTGTTTTCTTAGGCACGATTACCCGCAAAGGCTTTGAAACGATGGTAGACTACACCGCCCCCGTTTTTTGGTTTTTCTTCTTGCTTTCGGGCATATCGCTGCTGGTACTGCGAAAGCGCGACCCCCATATACTGCGTCCATTTCGAGTACCTTT
The DNA here is from genome assembly GCF_016056295.1 of Atlanticothrix silvestris CENA357. Taxonomy (GTDB): domain Bacteria; phylum Cyanobacteriota; class Cyanobacteriia; order Cyanobacteriales; family Nostocaceae; genus Atlanticothrix; species Atlanticothrix silvestris. Next base: position 87,066 of record NZ_JAECZB010000009.1, on the reverse strand, counting down.
TTATCCCATCACGCCGTTATTATTTTGTGCCGTTTGCGGCTACTTGCTTTACTCCAGCTTGGTTTATACAGGCGTGGGCGCTGTTGTAGGCGTTCTTGTTGTGGCAGCAGGTATTCCACTGCTGTTCTGGAATCGCTATCGCCAAAGGAAGAAGTAGAGGCAGAGGGGCAAAAAGAATAACAACTGACAACTAACAACTAACAACTGACAACTAACAAAGGACAAAAATCATGAGTTTCAAAAAAAGTCTGCTTGTACTGGTTACTGGAGTTAGCCTTACCAGTTTAGGAATTGCTGGCTGTACAACCCAACAACGCGACTTTGAAGCAGAGGCGCAATCGCCTACTTTAACTGGTCAAACTGAAACTACTCAAGTTCAAACACCAACAGCAACTCCTACAACTCAACCCCAAGAACGCCCCGGTGATGTTCCTTATGTGCCAACACCAGAAGCTGTAGTAGATGCCATGTTAGAAGTGGCAAAAGTAGGAAAAGATGATGTGCTTTACGACCTTGGCAGTGGTGATGGTCGTATTGTTAACACAGCTGCACAAAAATACGGTACACGGGGTGTTGGTATAGATATCAACCCAGAACGTATTCAAGAAGCTAATGCAAATGCTCAAAAGGCAGGGGTAACTGATCGCGTGCAGTTTATCCAACAAGATTTATTTAATACTGATTTTAGTGAAGCTACAGTAGTTACACTCTACTTACTACCTGATATCAACCTCAAACTCCGCCCCAAATTATTGCGAGAACTCAAACCCGGTACTCGGATTGTCTCTCACGCTTTCGATATGGGCGACTGGAAGCCACAACAGACTCTAACGGTAGATGGCAGACAAGTTTATTATTGGGTAGTTCCTGAAGAAGTTCCAGCTAATTTGAAATAGGGACTCATAACTAGAGATGAAAGGATTAAAAGGGAAAAATGCTTTAGTCACGGGTGCAAGTTCAGGTATTGGTCAGGCGATCGCCATTAGACTTGCCCAAGAGGGATGTAATATTGCCATTAACTACCGCAAAAATCCTGAACCTGCGGAAGATACAGAAGAAATGGCGATGCAAAAAGCCTGCGGAAGTATCGAAAATTGCGGTGTGCGATCGCTGCTGGTACAAGGGGATGTCTCCCAAGAATCTGACATTGTAGAAATGGTCAACAGCGTAGCTGATCAATTTGGCAGTGTGGATATTCTTGTGAATAATGCTGGCATTCAAACAGAATCTCCATCCCACGAAGTTAGCACCGCAGACTTTGACAAGGTAATTTCAGTTAACCTCCGGGGTGCTTTCATCTGCGCTCGTGAAACTATTAAGCACTTTATATCTCAAAACCGTCCTGGGGTAATCATCAATATTTCTAGTGTCCACGAAATTATTCCCAGACCTATGTATGTCAGCTATTCCATTAGCAAAGGCGGGATGGAAAATCTCACCAAAACTTTAGCTTTGGAATATGCAAATCAAGGTATCCGGGTGAATGCTGTAGCACCAGGAGCTACGATTACTCCCATAAATGAAGCTTGGATAGATGACCCAGAAAAAAAGGCGGAGGTAGAAAGCCATATTCCCATCGGTCGTGCTGGTACGTCTGAAGAAATGGCAGCAGCCGTCGCTTTTTTAGCTTCTGATGAAGCGGCCTACATCACCGGACAAACTTTGTTTGTAGATGGTGGGTTAACTCTATATGCTGATTTCCGAGAATCTTGGTCAGCTTAAGAGCCAAAGTTATGGGCACGGCAGTGCCGTGCCCCTACGAACGTATAACCATCAATTTTTTGTAGAGACGGCGATTTATCGCGTCTCATCCTTTAACCGAAAACGTATTACTTAATACCAATCGTTTAAAAATTAAATTCTTAATTACGAATTAGATGCCTATGACTCATGCGATTAATCAGAAAAATGCTCTAGAAACAAAAGCCTGGAAACTTCTAGAAAAATCCATAGTTTACTACCATGAAAAACCAATTGGTACTGTAGCCGCCCAAGATCCAAACTTAGATGCACTGAACTATGACCAGTGTTTTCTGCGTGATTTTGTTCCTTCTGCTTTGGTATTTCTCATGGATGGCAGAACAGAAATTGTTCGCAACTTTTTAGTAGAAACACTAAAATTACAAAGCCATGAAAAGCAGATGGATTGCTTTCAACCAGGATCGGGGTTGATGCCTGCTAGCTTCAAGGTGGAATGTAATGGAAGTGAGGAATTTTTGGTCGCTGATTTTGGTGAACATGCGATCGCCCGCGTTCCTCCCATTGATTCTTGTCTGTGGTGGATTCTTTTATTGCGCGCTTATGAAAAGGTCACAGGTGATGTAAAACTAGCACGTCAGCCAGAATTTCAAGAGGGAATCAAGCTGATTTTAGACCTTTGTTTGGTGCATCGGTTTGCTATGTATCCCACTTTGTTAGTTCCCGATGGCGCGTTTATGATTGACCGTCGTATGGGAGTCTACGAACACCCGTTAGAAATTCAGGTGTTATTCTACGCCACCCTAAGAGCAACTCGTGAGTTGCTTTTGCCTGATGAAGAAGGCTACCTCAGTACCGTCAATGGGCGATTAGGAGCTTTGCAATATCATGTCCGCAACTATTATTGGATAGATTTGCAGCGACTAGGCGAAATTTATCGCTACAAAGGTGATGAATTTGGCAAAGAAATTGCTAACAAGTTCAACATCTATTCAGAATCAATTCCTCAGTGGTTAACTGAATGGTTGCCCGAAACCGGAGGTTATTTAGCAGGAAATTTGGGGCCGGGACGAATGGATTTTCGCTTTTTTGCTCTAGGAAACCTCATGGCAATTTTGGTTTCTTTAGCCAATGAAGCCGAATCACAAAGCATCATGAATTTATTTGAACATCGTTGGCAAGATTTAATTGGCTATATGCCTGTTAAAATTTGCTATCCCGCTATGGCAGGTTCAGAGTGGCAGATGATTACTGGATGTGATCCTAAAAACACACCTTGGTCTTATCACAATGGCGGCAACTGGCCTGTTTTGCTGTGGTTGTTTACTGCTGCGGCACTGAAAACAGGTCGTTTAGAACTTGCCCAAGAAGCGATCGCTATTGCTGAAAAACGTTTACTCTCAGATCAATTTCCTGAATACTACGATGGTAATTATGGTCGCCTAATTGGCAAAGAAGCCCGGATTTTTCAAACTTGGAGCATCGCCGGATTACTTGCAGCAAAGCAATTTTTAGCTAACCCAGATTATTTGAAATTAATTAGTTTGGATGCAATTAATGACGATTTAGGTTGTAAGCTGTAAAGATATTGTTGGCTTTTGTGCATACACAGCGCTTTTTAATAAAGCAGGACTTACGCACCAGTAACGGAAAATTAAACCGCAGAGGACGCAGAGGACACCGAGAAATAGGAGTTTCAGAGAGTTGTTGCGTAAGTCCTATACAGTACTCTAGTCCCTAGCCCCTTAAACACTATATTTATATAAAATTGGGGCAATATTGGCATAAGAAGTGGGATAAACTATACTATCCTAATGCTACTAAAGGATTACGAGATTTTGCTGAAATCTGAGTGTTATCCTTCGCGTAACATTGCCAAACTTCTCAAGGGTTGCACTATCTTCATGACAGACAGCAATGACGATAACGTCGTTAGTTATCAAAAAAATAAAAATTTTCCTTTTAGTTTAGCTTTAGTATCTCTCATTGGTTTTTCTATTCTTAATTTAGAATATAACGAGCCTATAATTCCTGTTTTAGGCTTTCATGGAATTATTAATCCTAAAAATACAGATTCTAGATCGCAATTAGGATTAATGCATTACCCCCAAGAAGATTTAGAAAAACTTTTAGTTAATTTAATTAATGATAATTATTGGTTTTTAAGCACTCAAGATTTATATGATTTTTTCTTAACTAAATCTCAAAAAATTCCTACAAAATATCGTAACCAAAAACCCATCATGATTTCTTTTGATGATGGTTATAAAACAGTATATACAAACTTAATACCTCTTTTATCTAAACTCGAAAATAAATACGGTAAAAAAATAAAAGTTGTTTTATTTATCAATCCAGCAACTTTGGCTCGAAAAGGAAGTAAAAAATTTACCCACTTAGGATGCCAGGATTTGAGAGACGGTTTAAAAAAAGGATTTTATGATATTCAATCTCATGGATTAAATCATAAAGATTTGACAACCCTTAACCGTCGAGAATTAATTAATGAACTTGTGCAATCTAGAACTAAACTAAGACAATGTACACAAGATTTAGATCCAGAGCAAAAAGTAGCATCTCATTTTGCTTACCCTTATGGAGCCTATAACAAACAGGTCGAATCTTATGTGGCTAAATATTATTTATCAAGTTATTTATACAATGATGAAATAGTTACTCATACCTGTTTGAAGAACTACTATGAAATTCCTCGTTTAATGGTGAATAGAGAAAAATCAACTACACAATTGCTAGAGATAGCTAGAGGAATTTTTCCAAAGCAGCATAAAGAAAAAAACAAAGAAATATGTCAATAATAAAATCTAGAATAAACTTACGTTTGAAGATCTTTAACACTTAGCTATTACTCTGTGTAACTAAGACTATCTCAATTTTGAAGCAAGTTTTAGCAAATAAAGTTAGTCAATATCGCTTTTTTTACATATAATTTGTATTATTTGCTACTAACTTGTTGAAGAAATAATCAATACTTAATCTAATTGCAAAGAAATATTAAAGTAACGCTGCTAAATTTACAGTGATTTAGGTGCAATTTTAGAGGAAAGGCGTATGCAAAGACCGAACTTTGAACGCTTGCTATCAAGTCGATTGAAACGACGACAAGTTTTGATTGGAGCTGGAAGCTTAACTGGTTTGGCGATCGCCAATCAATGGTCTAACAAAGTTCTTGCCCAGCCCCGATTTTCTGATTATCTCTTTAGTTTGGGTGTCGCTTCCGGTGAACCACTTCCAGATAATGTAGTGTTATGGACGCGCCTAGCCCCTAATCCACTTAATGGTGGCGGGATGCCACCATATAATGTTCCAGTGCAGTGGCAGATTGCTACTGACGAAAAGATGCGGCGAGTTGTCCGCAGTGGCGTAAAAATGGCTACTCCCGAATTTGGACACTCTGTTCATGTCGAAGTGCAAGGACTACAACCCGCCCGTTGGTATTGGTATCGCTTCAGAGTAGGTAATCAAGTCAGTCCTATTGGGCGGACACGCACTGCTCCTGACCCGCGCGCTTATGTTAAGGGCTTTCGTTTTGCCTTCGCTTCCTGTCAAAACTGGGAGCAAGGATACTTCGCTGCTTATAAACATCTGGCTCAAGAAGATTTAGACCTAGTGGTTCACCTCGGCGACTACATTTACGAAGGAACGCCAAGAGCAAATGCACTCCGAAGCCATGAAGGTGATGGGGAGCCAATCACATTGGAAGGGTATCGTAACCGCCATGCTCAGTATAAAACTGACCCCAATTTGCAGGCGGCTCATGCGGCATTTCCTTGGGTAGTCACTTGGGATGACCACGAAGTTGATAATAACTGGGCAGATGAAATTCCTCAAGACCCAGATAGACAATCACGCGAAGCTTTTCTAGCTCGTCGTGCTGCTGCTTTCCAGGCATACTACGAACACATGCCACTGCGGGACTTTTCAAAACCCAGAGGCATTGATATGCAGCTCTATCGGCGTTTAAATTTCGGGAACTTGGTTGAATTTAATGTTCTCGATACTCGCCAATATCGTAGTGATCAACCTTGTAATGACACAATAGAACCACGTTGTCCACAAGCGTTTGATCCAAATGCCACTATGACTGGTACTGAACAAGAACAGTGGTTGTTCCGCAATTTAGAGCGATCGCAGGCACGTTGGAATGTTCTGGCTCAACAGATTGTTTTTACCCAGCATGACTGGACAGCAGGTACTGAGACTGCTTTCAATATTGATGCTTGGGACGGCTATGTAGCTGCCCGCAGCCGTATTCTCAACTTCCTTGCTCAACGTCAGCCAGCCAACCCAGTTGTCATTACTGGTGACACACACTCCAGTTGGGTAAGCGACTTGAAAGCTGATTACAATAACCCTAACTCTGCCACAGTTGGTACTGAGTTCGTTGGCACATCGATTAGTTCAGGATTTGGGGCTAGCGATCGAATTGAGAACGCTTTACCAGAAAGTCCGTGGGTCAAGTATTTTAATGGTAGGCAGCGTGGCTATGTTCTGTGTGACCTCAATCATCAGCGTTGGCGCAGTGATTATCGACTACTGGCTCCATCTCCAGCAAGTGGGCCTACTGTGTCTGACCCTAATGCCCCAATTGTATCAACTGTCTCGTTTGAGTTGCCCAATCAAGGGATAGTGAAGCGTGTTTAGCAAATCGCCCGTTAACATGAATACTCTATTCCCCAAGTTTGAAAACAACTTTAGCAGCAGTCTTTACAGTTTGCAGCAATACAAATCCTGTTGTGAGGACAGGTAAAAAAGCTTAAGTGCTTATAGTGAAGTGAGCAGTATTCGTGAAGGGCATTTGGGTAAATATAAGCAATCAAAAACTGCTCTGGCAAAAGTCCAGAGCAGTTTTGAGTAGTAAAGTTCATACAAGGAACTTTTAGGCTGTTGTTCCTGTTTTACATATAGTAGGTTCAGTATGTAATACTATTCACCTCAAATTCTGTGCTTTATGCAAAAAGAAAGAAAAATCTTACTGTGATTTCTTCGGTAATCTATCTCTGCATAAGGACACAAAATAATTGCCACAAGTAGTTTACAGCCAGCTACTCTCGAAAACACATCTTAATATTTGCTTGGTGCTTTAGCCAAAAATTGGGTCTGAATCAAGTTCCCAATAATGCTTGAGTAATTCTTGGTAAGTCGTTTCTCGAATCATCATCTGCTTATAGAGCATGAGCAAAAACTCTTGAGCTTGTTCACGGGACATCTGCTGAACTTGGTCAGTAAAAGTTCTAAGGCTAAATTCTTGTTCTAAAGATAATGTCATGGGTTGATTCATCACAGGCTAAATCGCCCAACTGGGCGAAAACTAAAGGGTAAATGCTGGCAATCTTGGAAGGAAGCGTTCACACTTAGCTGCCGTTAAGTCATACACTCATCCAGGTATTAGGCATTTCTTTTTTCAGCGGTGTTACATCTAAATGTGAACTTCTATTAATAAGTATAACAAAAAATTTACAAACCTGAGACGATCGCCGACCGATGTACGAAATTCATCCTACTATGCCACTCGTAATGTCATTCGACTCGGATACTAAAAAATACTTGTAGAGTAGACATCTTGCATAAATACTTTGGTATTGCTGCAAATATCTTTAAAAGCTCGCGCAAAGGCGCAAAGACGCAAAGGATAACGCTAAATCAAGTTCTACATTTCAGTGTTTAAATATTCGTGCAAGAGGTCTAGTGAACTAAAATTCATTCAGCAACGCCAATAAAATCTGGAGAAACTTGGTTGTTCATCCATGTATATACATTAATCTTGTTTCCCTGAAGAGCTTGTACGAGCAAAAATTTCTATCATCTCGCTTCGGGTCAAATTATTTTCATCTGCTAACGCGGCTAACTTTTCCCAAGCTGTATCTGTCAGTCTAATAGATCTTAAATGTTTCAGTTCAGAACCGTAGTCTGTCTTAAATTTACCCGAAGAACTACGCTTGCGCCTGGGTGATTTTTGCCTTGTACCGGAATATTGATCTGTTGCTACACTCTTGGGAGAGTGATTAATAGTCATCAAATGAATCAGGTTATCAATTAAGCGATCGCGCTCCATTGGCAAAATGTCTCGACAATGCAGCATCTCCTGAAGAATTGTGAAATGGATTAATGTACCTAAAAAAATACGTGCAGCTACTTCCGAATCAGGTAGTTGAAGTTCTGGATGAGCCGCAAAATATTGGCTGAGAAGTTCCAAAGCAGGTTTATCTACATTGCGAACGAAAGCTTGCGCTAGTAAGGGGAAACGTCCAGATTCACCAATAATCAGTCTCACCAAACTCAACAACTCCTGTTGATGATTGATTTGCTCGACAATATTGATTCCTATGCGGCGCAGAAACTTATGTGGTTCTTCTTGCAAAAATTGTGCGTCTAGGGAGCTAAACGCTTCTCGATAATTTTTTTGTGCTAGTCGTTCAATCAGAGCAGTAAATAACCCTTCTTTATCTTGGAAGTAGCTGTAGACTGTGGTTTTAGATACTCCTGCTGCGGCTGTCACTTTATCCATTGTTGTCGCAGCGTAGCCATGCGCCAGAAACTCTCCCATTGCACCAGCCAAGATAGCATCAACTTTCTCTGTTGACACCAAGCGGTCTATGTTAGTGTTTTCTGCTTCGCTCCTTTTGTTTCTCATACTCTTGATTTGCTTCGATAAACCAGCTTAAACCAATTCTTAATTACGTTAGCGTAGCGGTTACTCTTACAGAGAAGCAAGCTACGCTTTTAGCGTCTCGTAGAGAGCGTCATTAGGAATTAATTTTACGCTGACTCTTGACATAATTGTAATGTACAGTTTAGTTTAGTTGCAGTACAGTTAAACTAAGTAGTTTATTTGACTTACTCAATAAAAGGGGGCTGAAAGTGCCTGATGTAGGGGAGAGAGATTCCATATCCTCCAAGACTAGCGTTCGTCAACTAATTATGCTGGCGTTAGCTACAGGATTTGCGATCACAGGAACAATCAGATTTTTGCAGGTTCAATCACAATCTGCTAGTGCAGCTAAAAATGTTTCAGTAACCATACCACCAATTAAAACGGTGACAGCGTTGGGCAGACTAGAACCAAAAGGAAAAGTGATTAAACTTTCTGCACCTGCATCCAGTCAAGGAAGCCGGGTAGAAACACTTTTGGTCAGTGAGGGTTCTACAGTTAAAACTGGCCAGGCGATCGCAATTTTGGATAACCGGACTCGCCTACAAGCTGCTTACCAAGAAGCCCAAGAAGAAATAAAAGTAGCACAGGTAAATCTAGCCAAAGTGCAAGCAGGTGCAAAAGTTGGTGAAATAGAAGCGCAAAAAGCCGAAATTGCCCGCATCCAAGCACAGATAATAGGCGAAGAAACTAGGCAAAGAGAAGCAGTTGCTAGGTTAGAAGCCCAGTGGCTAGGTGAGAAGAAAGCACAACAAGCAACAATCAACAAACTAGAAGCAGAACTGAAAAACGCTCAAATAGAATTTCAACGCTATCAGCAACTTTATTCTGAACGGGCAATATCTCAGTCTTTGTTTGACAGCAAGCGGTTGAGTGTAGATACTATAACGCAGCAGTTAAGCGAAGCTAAAGCAAATCTCAACCGTATTGATAGCACTGGACTCAACCAAATTAGCGAAGCTAAGACAGATTTAGCTCGAATTCAAGCCACTGGCAGTAAGCAAGTTAGTGCAGCCGCAGCCACTTTAAACCAAATTGCCGAAGTCCGCCCAGTAGATGTAGAGGCGGCAAAAGTAGAAATTAGCCGGGCAGTAGCAGCCGCAAAACAAGCAAAGGCAAATTTAGATCAAGCTTATGTGCGATCGCCCCAAGACGGTGTAGTCTTAGACATTCACACACGTTCGGGGGAAATGGTTTCTGATAACGGCATCGTGGAAATTGGGCAAACCAGCCTCATGTATGCAGTTGTAGAAGTTTACCAAAGTGACGTGAACAAAGTGCATCCCGAACAAAAAGTGCGAATATCTAGCAATTCTCTACCAGGGGAATTGTATGGCAGAGTAGACAGAATTGGCCAGAAGGTGCAACGGCAAGATATTATCAACGCTGACCCCAGTGAAAATATTGATTCTAGAATTGTAGAAGTTTATGTGCGATTGGGAGAAGCATCAAGTTTAAAAGCAGCCAAATTTACTAATTTGCAAGTAAAGGCGGTGATTGGACTGTGATGGGATTAATTCAAGAATTACAACGGCGTACACCCCTAGGATGGTTGCAACTTAGCCATCATAAAAGTCGCCTGTTGGTTGCTTTATCAGGCATTGCCTTTGCCGATGTTTTAATGTTTATGCAGTTGGGGTTTCAAAACGCACTATATGACAGTAACACCCGCCTTAACAGTGTGGTACTTGCAGACATAGTTTTAATGAGTACTCAAAGCCGTAACACTCAAAATTTATCTACCTTTTCACGACGGCGGCTGCTCCAGGCTGCTGATATACCTGGAGTAAGATCAACAGAAGCCATGTATATCGGTTTAGTTACCTGGAAGAATCCCCAAACACGGCGCAAGACAACACTGCAAGCAATTGGCTTTAATCCTGAAGAACCCGCCTTAGATTTACCAGAAGTAAACGCCCAGTTAGATAAACTCAAGCTACCTGATACCTTTATCTTTGATCGTGCAGCTAGAGGTGAATACAAGGAAGCTTTTGCTCAAATTGATGCAGGTAAAACTGTAACTACAGAAGTAGATAAACGCACCATCACTATCGATGGCTTATTTAAATTAGGTGCATCCTTTGGTGCAGACGGCACATTAATTTCTAGCAGTGATAACTTTTTACGAGTCTTTCCTAGACAATTAGCGGGAAGTATCAATTTGGGTTTGATTTATACTCAACCGGGCTATGACTCGAAACAAATTGCAGAAATATTAAAACTCTACCTCTCAAATGAAGATGTTAAAGTACTAACCCGCGAAGAATTTATCAAATTTGAAGAGGATTACTGGAAACAAGACAGTCCCATTGGTTTTATCTTTAGTTTGGGCACATTAATGGGATTTTTGGTTGGTGTAATTATTGTCTATCAAGTCCTTTCTACAGATGTGAATGCCCATATCAAAGAGTACGCCACCTTTAAAGCAATGGGTTATCGCAATTTATACCTGTTGGGCGTGATTTTTGAAGAAGCAATTATATTAGCATTGCTGGGCTTCATCCCTGGGCTTCTCGTACCTTTAGGACTTTACCGCCTAACTCGCAACGCCACAGATTTGCCGATATACATGACAGTAGCCAGGGCATTGTTCGTATTATTACTGACTATTATTATGTGTACTCTTTCTGGGGCGATCGCTACTCGAAAATTACAATCTGCTGACCCTGCGGATATGTTTTGAAATCATTGTTTATGGAAACTCCCTATTCTTCTGAACCTGTTATATCTATCGAAAATCTTGACCATTATTTTGGTAAAGGTCAACTCCGCAAGCAAGTTTTATTTAATATTAATCTCACCATTAATAAAGGTGAAATTGTAATTATGACCGGGCCTTCTGGTTCTGGGAAAACTACACTACTAACCTTGGTGGGAGGTTTACGTTCTGCTCAGTCTGGTAGTTTGCGGGTACTGAGTAGAGAACTTTGTGATGCTAGTAGTGGTGAACTTACAAAGGCGCGACGCAATAACGGTTATATTTTTCAAGCTCATAACTTGCACGGTAGCTTAACAGCAATTCAGAATGTGCGTATGGCTTTGGAAGTGCAACCAAAAATTTCTCCCAAACAAATGCTGGAGCGATCGCAAGCAATGTTAGAAGCAGTAGGATTAGGAGAACGCCTCAATTACTATCCAGATAGCTTGTCAGGTGGACAAAAACAGCGAGTTGCGATCGCCCGTGCGTTAGTCAGTCAACCTAAAATTGTTTTAGCAGATGAACCCACCGCCGCACTCGATAAACAATCTGGACGCGATGTTGTGGAAATCATGCAGACATTAGCGAAAGAGCAAGGCTGTACAATTTTGCTCGTTACCCACGACAACCGCATTTTAGACATTGCCGACCGAATTGTTTACATGGAAGATGGTCATCTCGTTAGAGATGGTGTCGGTGCAATGGCTATGGAGTAGTCTAATATCGTTGCGCGTAATTCGTAAAATTATATTTTGCATCAAAAATGGGACGAAATTAGGCTATTTTATTGATGCTTATGATAAATCCATTACAGTTTTTCAGCCCAATCAGTTGCCAGAAGTAAAAGAAAAACAAGATATTTTACCTGTGTTAAGTGTTTTAGAAGATTGGCAACTGACGGTTGAAGATGTATTTAATTGGTTGAGTTTTGTTAAGTAAATTAATTAGGATAGAAAAACGCTCAATTAAGTTCCTGATTCCCCAGACAAAGGTGGTTCCTCAACGGGACGAATAATCGCCGGTGCTGGTGTAACTTCTGGTTGAAAGATTGCTTGCAATGCTTGTTCTAGAGTTTGGGTCATGACAATGCGGTTTTCGTAAGCCACGACTACCCGCACTAAAGTTGGTAAACTATTTTGGGTGGCTTCTAGATAAATTGGCTCAACGTATAACAAAGATTGTTCAATGGGAATGATTAAAAGATTGCCTTGAACAACTCTCGAACCTTGGCGATTCCACAGGGAAATTTGTTGTGAAATTACTGGGTCTTGGTTAATCCGCGCTTCGATTTGCTCTGGGCCGTAAACCAAGCGCTGTTTAGGAAAGATATAAACCAACAACTTACCGTAATTTTCGCCATCCGATCGCGCTGCTAACCAAGCGATTAAATTATTTCGCTGTTTAGGAGTATATGGCAGTAGCAGGATAAATTCTTCAAAATCTACGGTGGGTAAGCTGGTAATTAAATAGTAAGGCTCTACTGGCCGGGCTTCACTACCATAGATTTCATTAGGAATCTGCCACTGGTCTTCTCGGTTATAAAACACCTGGGGGTCAGTCATGTGGTAGACCAACAACTGCTCAGCTTGAATTTTGAAAAAGTCTACCGGATAGCGAATATGGTTCCGGAGATTGACTGGCATCGCACTGAGAGGTTTGAACATGTTGGGAAATATCGCTGACCAAGTGGCGATGATTGGATCTCTAGGATCAGCAATATAAAAGTCAATACTGCCGTGGTAAGCATCAATCACTACCTTGACAGAGTTACGAATGTAGTTAATGCCGTCACTACCCGTGTCTGAGTAGGGATAGCGATCGCTGGTTGTATAAGCATCAACAATCCAGTAAAGATAGTTTTCTGTTCCTGGTAACTGTTGATTAAGAGTATCAGGATTGGCATTGGCAGCGACTAAATAGGGATCGCTGTCAAATTTTAAAAAAGGTGCGATCGCCCGGATTCTTTGGTTGATATTCCGCCGGAATAATACCTTAGTCTCAGGTAAAAAATCCCGCGTCAGTAACATTTTCCAGTCTTTTAAATACAGAGCAAATAAGCATCGTCGCCACAACGAACCGATTTGCACACCACCCCGACCATCGTAGGTATTGTAAACGTTGTCGCTTCCACTGGGATAATCGAGTTCTCGGACTCTGGTCTTGGTCATTACATAAGTATTACTAATTTCGCCATAATAAATCCGGGGTTCTCCAATTGGAATGCTGTCACGAATGGCTTCACTAGAAGTACTCAAAGCCCCTTCGTTACTACCTGCAATATCTTTGACAAAATATTCTGGTAAACCACCGGCTGCAACTGTATTCACCGGACTCAATGTGAAACCGTAACCATGTGTATAAATTAAATTACGGTTAACCCATGTCTGAGCCTGCTGCGGTACGGCACTGTAGTCTAATTCTCTAGCTGCAATCAGTACTTGCCGTCGTTCTGTGGGTTCAACTGGTTCTTGATCTGGCGCTGGTAGCTTTTGAGGAGAAGCTGGCCGGCGTGAGGTAGCGTCTGTTTGCAGAGTGTACCTGTCAATATCAGCATCAGGGAAACGATAGTAAGGTCGAAATTGTTGCAGTTGGCGGTTAGTTTCTAATAGTGGTCGCTGATCCCAAAGACGAATATTGCGAATTGTCAAGTCATTAGCTTTGATATCAGCTTCAGTTAGTTTTCCTTGGGGGTCAAAACTTATAGCATTAATTGCTTCTAAATCAAATGCTTGCCTAGTTAAAGCAATAGTACGTTGAATGTAAGGTTGCTCTCGTTGCAATTCATTAGGCTGGACAATTAAATATTGCACCGCTGTGGGGAGAATAAAGCCAGCGGTTACAACTAGCACAAGATAAGACCCTAAACCATAAAACACTAATTGGCGATAGCGAGACTTGGGTTGCCAAAAAAACGTTCTCAGCAGCAGGTAAATTGCGATCGCTACTGCCAAAATGCACAAGACATTATAGGCTGGTAACTGTGCTGTAACATCGGTATAGCTAGCACCGTAACTCACCCCGCGTTTGGAATAAACCAGTTCATAGCGGCTCAGCCAGTAGCTTAGCGCCACTACTAGCATCAACAAGCCACCCAAACCGTATAAATGACGCTGCTGTTGGGATGAAAACCCAGGAAAAATTCCTTGGCTAAGACTGTCTGCTGATAAAAGATAGGTCAAAGCAACAGCCAGAAAACTATATAAAAATAATCCCATCAGCCAGAGTTCTAGCAGTTCCCAGAAGGGTAGGGAAAATATATAGAAACTAATATCTTGACCAAATAAAGGCTCAGATTTATTGAAGAGAGTGGGGTGAAAATATTGCAGCACCTTTGCCCAATTTTGGGACAATATTAAGCTCAAGAGGATACTGAATATAATTGCGATCGCTGTCAAGAAAAATCGCGGATACATTAGTATAGCGATCGCTGCTCCCAAAACCAAGCCAGAATACAAAATTTTAGCAACAATCTGTCTGCCCAATTGCCAGATAATCTCTGGTCGAAATAAGGCAGGAACAGGTAAACTAACCTTGTTAATTGAAGCACCCCAGTAGGATAAGGCAATTTCACCATAGTGAACTAGCATTAACCCCACCAACAGGCTAAATACCAAAACTACAGGCAACAGCCAGTGCAATCTCAGTGGTGCGCTGCGGGTATCCGGTTTACTAATTTGATCACGTTTTAAATAATGAGGACTAAGAAAATTTTTTAGTTCAAAGCTAAGTCCTGCTGATTCACGCCTGACCTCTGCAATTTTCAAAGACTGGGGATACTTTAGCCGTTGTGCCAAAGTGAGATTCCCTAGCAGATAGGCAGCAGTGATCCCAGCTACAACTATCCATAAACCGCCCCTAGTCAATATTCTTAGTAAAAATACTTGCAGATAGTTGACTTCCTGAAACCAGAAAATCTCTGCACCTAGGCGGGAACTCAGATCCAAGAGTAGCCACAATCCCAGGAAGATGATTAATAATCTAAAGCTCCATTTCCAGAACATGACTTTTTTGGGCATAGGGCATCTCTTCGGTAATTAAAAATTAAAAATTAAAAATTAAAAATTAAATCAATTCAATTTTTAATTCTTAATTGAGCGAAGCATTGGGTACTGGGCAATAGGCAAGAGTTATTAGGAGCATCCCAGAGTTCTTTAGTTATTTCTCCCCTGCTCCCCACACTCTCTAGCCCCTAGTTCCTAACCTCTTCTTCTATTATTCAACTGGATCAATGCGATTTACAAACAAAGCCACGGGCAGCATTGGCAATGTGGGAATCAAACAAATGAGCCATTGATTTAAATTCAGTGGTGCAGTAGCAAACAAATTATTCATTAAACTCCATTGGCTGAAGATAACTTGCAGTACCACTGTGCAGAGTATACCAATAGCGATCGCAGGAAAATCACTAATTTCAGCAGCCTTGCCACTGATTTTTCTAAAAATAGCATTTCCTAATTGGCTAATACTTAATAGATAAACAATTCTCGCAGCGACCAAAGCTTGAATTGCCATTGTTCTGGCTAAGTTAATATCTCCCGTACTTTGACGCGCCCACTCAAACATCCCGAAAATTAGAATCCAATTGAACACAGAAACTGCCACAATTCGCTGTAACAGCGTCCCTGAAAGTAACGGCTCCCTGGGGTTGCGGGGTGCTTGTTTCATCACCCGATCAGATTTGGGTTCAAATGCCAAAGGTACGGTCATTGTCACCGAGTTAACCATATTCAACCATAGAACTTGCAGTGACAAAATTGGCAAATCTCTAGCAAATAAAGCACTAATCAGAATTGTCATTGATTCGCCACCGTTGACAGGTAGAATAAAGGCGATCGCCTTTTGCAAGTTCTGATACACTGTCCGGCCTTCTTCCACTGCGGCTTCAATGGAGGCAAAGTTATCATCTGTGAGCAACATATCGGCAGCTTCTCTGGCGACATCTGTGCCTGCACCACCCATCGCTACACCAATATCAGCTTGTCTTAGGGCTGGTGCGTCATTTACGCCATCTCCAGTCATGGCGACAATTTCGCCTTTAGACTGCAAAGCTTCGACCAACCGGAGTTTTTGATCGGGGGCGACTCTGGCAAATATTACACCTGCTTCTACAGCCTGGGCTAGTTCTGGGTCGTCCATTTCAGTCAGTTGTCTACCCTCAAAGGCCTGCACTTTGCCATCTCTTTCTAAACCGATACGTTCGGCGATCGCTTTGGCTGTAGTAATATGATCTCCAGTAATCATTTTGACCTGTATCCCCGCAGTTTTACAGGCACGCACAGCAGCGATTACTTCTGGTCGCGGCGGGTCAATCATCCCTTGTAAACCCAGAAATATCAGCCCAGTATCAATATCATCATGTTCTACTGAGTTCTGATTATCTGCTACAGTTTTTTGAGCGAAAGCAAGTACCCGCAACCCTTGTTCTGCCATTGCTTGCACCTGCTGTGCCACTAATTCGTGGTTGATTGGTTCTGGCTGTCCATCAGCATTAAACATTTGCTGACAACGGCTGGTAATTGCTTCTACGGAACCTTTCACATAAAGAGTTTTAGCACCATTACCTGTTTGTGCTGTTGACTGAGAGCGATCGTGTAGCGTCGCCATGTACTGAAACTGAGATTCAAAGGGAATGCCATCTATTCTGGGAGTTAACTCAGCCATCTGAGACTGATTCCACCCTACTTTATTTGCAACTGCAATTAAAGCACCTTCAGTTGGGTCGCCAACTACAGTCCAATTACCATCTTTTTGTTCTAGATGAGAGTCAGTACAAAGTAAACCAGCCATGATACAGGCTTTGAGAGATGGGAAATTTCCCGTCTCTAAATCTACAGGCTGTTGCTCAAATAAAATTTCGCCTTCAGGACTGTAACCTGTACCACTAACTGAGAAGTTTTGTCCGCCGGCATAAATTGCTTGTACTGTCATCTGGTTTTCGGTCAGAGTGCCAGTTTTATCAGAACAAATTACCGTAGCACCACCTAAAGTTTCCACGGCGGGTAACTTGCGAATAATGGCGTGACGGCGTGCCATTCGATTCACCCCAATAGCCATTGTAACTGTCACCACCGCCGGTAATCCTTCTGGGATCGCACTGACAGCCAAAGCCACAGCGGCTTCAAACATTTCTACCCATGAACGCCCTTGCCCCAAACCTACAGCAAAGGTGAGAGTCGCCAGCCCCAAAATTACGTAGAGCAATTTTTGACTAAATTTATCAAACTTTCGTGTTAGGGGCGTACTAAGGCTACTTCCTGTTTCCAAAGACTGGGATATTCGCCCCATTTCTGTGGAACTACCTGTACCTACAACCAGACCGCTTCCTTGCCCAAAGGTGACAAAGCTACCTGCATAAGCCATATTAACTCGCTCTGCCAAGGGAGTATCTGAGCCGACAGGTTGAGTTGATTTTTCTACGGGTACAGATTCCCCAGTTAGCGCTGACTCATCCACCTGCAAATTGCGTGTATTCAACAAGCGCAAATCAGCAGGAACCTTATCACCAGAAGTCAGCAACACGACATCGCCGGGAACAATTTCTTGGGAAGAAATTCGCGATTTTTGACCGTTGCGAATTACCATTGCTTCCGTGGAGACGGCTTTTGCTAAGGCGGCGATCGCTCCTTCAGCTTTTGATTCTTGTACAAAGCCGATAATGGCATTAATCAAAGTTACGCCCCAAATTACCGCTGCATTTGTCCATGACCCCAGCAGCGCTTTGATGATGCCTGCAACGAGCAGAATGTAGAGCAGAGCTTGATTAAATTGTAATAAGAATCTTAACCAAGCTGGTTTTCCGGGTTTACCTTTGAGTTCATTTTTGCCAAACTGTTCGATACGTTTGTTGATTTCTGCTGTAATTAAACCCTTTTCTGTGTCGCTATTGAGGGTTTTGGCAACTTCCTGTGCAGGAAGCTCATGATACTGAGGTGTTATTTGGCCACCCATTGCAGTTGCAGGCATAAAATTTTTTCCGAAATTCTAAATTAGTCAAAATCTGGCGAGTACTCAAGTCAGTGGAGGTTGACAATACCTGTAGTAGAAGAGACGTTTACTACTTATCGTGACCATTGATCATGACAACAGGGTGACAATCTATAAATTCGCTCCTTTTCCCCGGTCTAGGTTAATATGGCTAATCGCGCTCTGACTAATGTCAGTCGTAATTTCCCCTGATATTATTAATGTGTAATTTTTAACTATTAATCATGCTTAGCAGCGTTGACCGTTTATTATTTGTCCGGCGAGTCCCAATATTTAAAGAACTGCGGGATGATTTTATTGTGCGGCTGACTTCAGTAATGCATGAACTGCAATTTCCAGCTAATTACACCATTTTTAGACAAGGAGAAGAGGGGCGATCGCTGTATATTGTTGTTTCAGGCCGAGTTAAAGTCCACATTGGAGATAAACAATTAGCAGAAGTAGAACAAGGAAAATACTTTGGAGAAATGGCAGTATTTGATACTCAGCCCCGTTCCGCCTCTGCTACTACTTTAGAACCTTGTGAATTTTTGGAACTGACACAAGAGCAACTTTATGATGCCATTGAGGAAACACCAGAAATAGCCGTGAATATTATTAGAGAGTTATCTCGTCTAATTCGCAGACTTAATGACAATGTTAATGTGACTACTTCACAGCGTCATTAGTTATTTAATTACCAATTGTTTTGACTATAAATAAAATTTTGCTTGCTCTGTCAATTATTTTATGGAAAAAAAGTTAGAATCCAAGCCGGATAATATAAACCAACAATTACAATTGCGTTGGATTTTTGTCGGTGTCGTCGGTGTTGTATTTGCATTGATTTTGTTGTGGACTTGGAGACAACAACCTAATAAAGAACAAGCAACTAAGCAGTGCATTTATACATCAGAATTTGCCAATAAAGCTACATCTTTGGCCTCAAATTTAGTTAAAAATGATACATCAATAAGTGCAGCAACTATAGAGCAATTAAAATATGATATTTGTGAAAACTTGATAATTAAATATGAATATAGTAGTACTTTAAATTGGTTTTGGAATCTGTTGATGCTTTTTAGTAGTGTGGGAGCAACACTAGCTCTTGCTGTGGCAGATGATACCAAAACAAGAGCGCTTTTAGGGTGTTTAGCTACTTCTCTAGTTTCGATTCGCTCTGTAATTCCAGTTGCTCAGTGGTCTACTTTTCATCGCAGTTTAGCTGAAGAAGGCCGAAGTTTGCTGATTCGACTTAAATATAGTGTCAAAGAACCTAATGATTTTCAAGAAATCGTAAAAGCTTACGAAAAAGCCGTTTTACGTGCTAGTACAGATCAACCGAATGTAAATCTAGTTTTTGATTCTACTGGGAAATCAACTGAGGGCTTAAATAATAACCTCGAACCTAAATAAAACCAAAAACTGATACCTTTCGTTCAAGGCAATCTGCTAAAAACCGTTGGGGAATCTCGACACTATCTCCCCAGTGAAGATGCACATAAGAGGCGTGAACATTTCCAAACCAACTCCATCCTTCACTACCCATGTTTTCTTCACAATCGTAGCGAGAAGTTTCAAATAGAGGCTGATTAGGAGCTGAGATTAAATGGGAACGATGAAACTCATGTCCATAAACAGTTGTGCCTGCATCCATTAATAAACTATTTTGTAAAGCTACCGCGCGGCGATACCCTAAAGTTAAGCGTTTACCCATTACAGCAGATGTAGGCAACACTCCCACCATCGGCCAAGATTGTTCTTCAAAATCAATAATTCGTTCGCATAAATACATTAATCCTCCACACTCAGCGATCGCAGGCATCCCCCCAATAATTGCCGTTTTCACTGCCTCACAGGCACTGGTATTTGCTGCTAGTTGCTGGGCAAAAACTTCTGGAAAACCACCCCCAAAATACATTCCCTGTATATCTGGCGGTAGTTTTGCATCTGTTAATGGACTCCAGAAAACTAACTCTGCACCCAATTGTTGCAGCAAATCGAGATTGTCTTGATAGTAAAAATTAAAAGCGCGATCGCGGGCAACTGCAATTCTGAGGTTAGAGGGGCAAAGGGGCAGGGAAACAGAGAGGGAAGGAGTGCTGAGAACTTCAGACTTTAATAGGGGTAACAAACGTTGCCAATCGAAGCAACTATCACCTAAATCTGCAAGACGATCAATCACAGCATTGAGTTCGGGAAGTTCTGCTGTAGGTACTAAACCTAAATGGCGATCGGGAATTGTAATATTATCTTGACGGCGCAGCACACCAAGAACAGGTAATTTTAACGGTTCTAGGGAATCTTTGAGTAACGATAAATGGCGATCGCTACCGACTCGATTTAATACCACCCCAGCCATTTTAATTTTCGGATCAAAAGATTGATAGCCGTGGGCGATCGCAGCTACAGAACCAGACAAGCGACTACAATCAATCACCAACACCACAGGCAAATCTAAAAGCCGTGCAATATGCGCTGTACTCGCAAAGTCAGTTGATTTTTGCTTTTCTTCTCCATGCCCCATGCCCTTTGACCCATCCCCAATTCCATCAAACAACCCCATTACTCCTTCCACCAAAGCATATTCACACAGCTGGCTATGACGAGCAAAACATTGTTGAACGTAAGCTTCAGAAGTCAACACCGGATCTAAATTCCGACAAGCACGATTAGTAACGTGCTGATGAAACATCGGGTCAATATAGTCTGGGCCTACCTTGAAAGATTGCACCGCGATACCACGACGGCATAAAGATGCTAAAAGGGTGAGCGTGACTGTTGTCTTGCCCACCCCACTACGTTCTCCTGCAATGATTAAAGCCATAAAAAAGTTAACAGTGGAGAGTAAGAAGTTATGAATTATAACTCCTAATTCCTAACTCTTAACTTTCAGTTCCCGATTTGAGAATCTTTGCTATGACTCCTAGACTTTCTTCAAACAGTGATTCACGACCCCAGCGCTGCACCTGCTGACTCAGTAACGCTTCTGCCTTTTGTTCAGAAAGTGAACTTACTTGTTGAAACAATCCCGCAGATTGGGCACCACCATGTGTTTCCATCCGCATACAACCACCAGTTTCCGAACAAATTACCGTACCACAGTCGGCTTGCGGATTTGTCGAACTCAGACGCAAAGCAATCAAGTCACCTATAATTTCACCGACATCAGCAACCGGAACTCCAGCTAACTCGGCTTCTATTTGCCGTTGTTCTTGACCCAAAAAATTAATGTGGGTGATATCATAGTCTCCGTTTTCGTGTTGATAAGAAATCGGCAGCCATTCCAACCGACTTGCTAGCCAACCTAAAAACAGCAACGCTTGGGCGGGGTTGCCTTTTTCGTAATCAATGGTAACGCGGTCAATTTCTTTCAGCGCAGCTCGACGATGGGGTGAATCGTAGGCTTCAGCGGTCAACTCTTGCCAAGCTGATAAGCGTCGCCAGTTTAAATCAGCTAAAGGTATACCAGTTTCTAGTAACTCTTGTAAGCTGAGTAAATCACTTTCTGGTTCGTTAAAGTTGCAAGAATCTACAATGACATTATTGCAGACTGCTGCCAAACGCTTAAACAGAGAGTTGTTCGGGTCTGGTGTAGCTTTCCACCAAAGAAATTTTGGCAAGCCACCAATTAATAGTGCTGGAATCATTCCTCCCACCCGTTCTAAGGCAGAAGCAGTACCACTGAGAGTGATGTATTCGCAGCAGATGAGTGTACTTGAAGATTGCTTTTGGATGGGGCAATAGGCAGAAACTTGAGCCTTAACTCCTTCATCTTCGCCAGCAATGGGAAACAGCGCAATAATTCGGCAGGGGTTGCGGAGAGCAATTTCATCAGCAATTCTGGGACTTGTGGCATTAGAATTATAGGAAACATTGTCTCCTGTACCATTTCCCTGACGTTTAGCGAATTCTTCCCGCAATACAGCCAAAGTCTCTGGGGTTGCTGTTCCAGTTTCCGGCAGATCATGTTGTTTTTGGACTTGTCGTAGCGCTACATCCATCTGAGGCCCTAAAATGCCATCAATTGGGCCGTTGTAAAATCCCAAAGCCGCTAACAGATATTGGGTTTCTTCTGGTTCGTAAACTACTAAAGTAAATGTGGTAGCCCGTGTTGCAGCAGGAAGTCCACCATCCTCGCCAGTAATACCGTAACTTTGCCAAATTTGATTCAATTCCGCTTCAATTTCGTTAAGCGAAATATCCTTGGGTGCTTGAAGGGAAAAAATTGTAGGAGCTTGGGGAGCCATAGTATTTGTCAGTTGTCAGTTGTCAGTTGTTAGTGGTCAGTGGTTAGTGGTCAGTTGTCAGTGGTCAGTTGTCAGTGGTCAGTTGTTAGTTGTTGATTTTTTACTACTAACTACTGACTACTGACTAATGACTATTTTCTAAAGTCTGCGCCAGCGACGACCATCTTGGTTAATCAAAAATTCTGCTTCCGCTGGTTCCCAAGTACCAGCCTCGTACTGGGGAATGGTGGTGGGATCTGCGGGGGCATCCCAAACAGAAAGGGCTGGAGTTACTATTTGCCAAGCTGCTTCTACTTCGTCTGCCCGTGTGAATAATGTTTGATCACCCATCATACAATCAAGGAATAGGCGATCGTAGGCATCAGAAGTTGCTTGGATGCCAAAAGAACCATAACTAAAGTCCATATCAACGGAACGGGTACGAAATTCTGCCCCAGGCATTTTGACATCAAAACGTAGAGAAATGCCTTCGTTTGGCTGAATCCGCATTGCCAAAATGTTAGCGTTTGCCTGTTGCGCGGCAGATTGAAACATCCGAGAAGGAACTTCGCGGAAGTGAATCGAAATCTCGCTGACTTTTTTCGGCATCCGCTTGCCTGTACGCAAGTAAAAGGGAACACCTTGCCAACGCCAGTTATCAACTAGAAATTTCATTGCCACATAGGTGGGTGTTGTGGAATTAGGGTCAACTCCAGGTTCTTGCCGATAACCAGGTACTGATTGACCTTTCATCCAGCCGGCACTGTACTGACCGCGTATTGCTGAACGGGATAGATTATGAACATCAGCCAAACGTGTAGCTTGGAGTACCTTAACTTTTTCCGTGCGGATGCTGTCGGCATCCATCGAGTTGGGTGCTTCCATTGCCGTCAAGCAGTAAAGTTGCATAAGGTGATTTTGCAACATATCCCGGAGTGCGCCGGCTGATTCATAATATCCAGCCCGATCTTCCACGCCTACGGTTTCTGCCACGGTAATTTGTACGTGGTCAACAAAGCGACGATTCCACAAAGGTTCAAAAATCGCATTGGCAAAGCGAAACACCAGCAAGTTCTGGACTGTCTCTTTACCCAAGTAGTGGTCGATGCGATAGACTTGGTTTTCTTTACAAAATTTCTGCACCACTTGGTTAAGATTCTGGGCAGAAGCCAAGTCTCGACCAAAGGGTTTTTCAATTACCAGACGATGTTTGTAGGGATCGTCCAGCATCCCGGCGCTTCCCAACTGTTTAATTGCTTCAGGAAAGAATGACGGAGCAACCGAGAGGTAGAACATCCGGTTTCCCCGCGTGCCCCGTTTCTCGTCTAATTCAGTGAGCAAATTTTTCAGTTTTTGGTAGCTATCGGGGTTGTCTATGTCTCCAGGACAGTAGAACAGTCCTTGAGAGAAGTCTTGCCAAAGTTCCCCCAAATCGACATTAGGATGAGCCTCTTCCATGCCCTTTTGCATTTGTTCGCGGAAGTATTCGTGGCTCCACTCTCGACGTGCTACACCGACAATTGTAGTTTCTGGTGGAATGCGCCGTTCTCGCCGCAATTTGTAAAGTGCTGGCACTAGTTTGCGCCAGGTAAGATCACCAGAAGCGCCAAAGATGACTATGATCTGGGGTTCGGGCATCCCTTGCTGTTGCAGACCAACACGCAAGGGATTTTCTAGCAGACTAACCATAACAATTTTGGATTTGGGATTTGGGGTTTGGGATTGGGTACGGGGCACTAAGGATTAGATATGAGTCAGTGGTCAGTGGTGAGGCAGCGCTGCGGGAGGGTTTCCCTCCGCAGGTGACTGCGAACCCGAAGGGTCAGTGGTCAGTGGTATATGGAATTTTTCTCCTTCTACTTCCCAAACGTCCCCCTGCTCCCCCTGCTCTTCTTGTCCCTAGTTCCCAGTCCCTATACTGGCGACAATAGCTTGACTTTGTTTTCCAAAGAGTTCATCAAGGACTCGAAAGGCTTGATGAATTTGTCAATACCTTCAACTAGTAATTCTTCCATCACGACATCAATATCGATATTGATGTCAGGATCTTTTAGACTTTCTATCAGTTGGTAAGCTTCCTCGACATTTGTTTTGACGCGATTAGCGACATCGCAGTGATCGGCACAAGCTTTAATTGTCGCGGGTGGTAGGGTGTTAACGGTATCAGGGCCAATCAACTGATCGACATACATTACATCGCTGTAATTGGGGTCTTTGGTGCTGGTACTAGCCCAAAGTAACCGTTGTACTTTGGCTCCTTTTGCTGCTAAAGCTTGCCAACGATCGCTTGCGATGATTTTCTCGTATTCTTGGTAAGCTATCTTAGCGTTAGCGATCGCCACTTTTCCTTTAACAGCCCTCAGCTTTGCTTCTAAGTTAATATCATCAACGCCCTTCTTTAACTTAGCATCGATTTTGGCATCAATATTGCTATCAATTCGGCTGAGGAAAAAGCTAGCAACGGAAGCAATTTTGCTAATATCTTGACCCTGTGCTACTCGTTTTTCTAAGCCACGAATATAAGCCCAAGCTGTGTTGATGTAGCTTTGTACAGAAAACAACAGCGTAATATTAACATTCATGCCTTCGGCTATTACCTGTTCGACTGCTGGCAAACCAGCTTCTGTACCAGGAATTTTAATCATCAGATTTTCCCGGCCAATTTCTTGGAAATAGCGACGAGCTTCGTTGATTGTCGCTTGGGTGTCGTGGGCGATGGTTGGTGGGACTTCCATGCTCACATAACCATCTAGCCTATTCGAGGCTTCATATACGGGGCGCAAGATGTCGCAGGCATTGCGGATATCTGCAAAAACTAGGGATTCATAAATTTTGTATATTGGTAATCCAGCCCGAATTCCTGCTTCGATATCAGCATCGTAAATCACATTATTTGCGATCGCTTTTTCAAAAATAGCTGGATTGGAAGTAATTCCAGAGATACCTTGATTTTCAACCAAGTCTTTAAGTTCGCCTGATTGAATAATGTCACGGCTCAAATTATCCATCCAGATACTTTGACCGTATTGGTTAATTTCTAGTAGATGATTGGTTGTCATAGCCTGATTTGTTTCACTCCGGTAGATGATGTTTCTAAGTAAAGTCGGCAAAATTCATCAAAATTTTGATGGTTACTCTTGAATTTTGATGTTGCCCATCACTTATTGCATCGGCCAGCTGAGGTAATCTTTGATTCACTTGCAAAAGTGCTATTCTGTATTCCCAATCCTAATTAATGCCATAAGTGCAGAGTAGCAAAAAAACTATTCATTAGAAAAAAGTTAAAAAGCTCATATAGTAAGCTTTATTACTTTGTGCCTTCTGCCTTCTTTACTAATGGCCATTTTGAATAAAAGACTCCACTTTTGCTACATCCTCTTTGCTACCAATAATCAGAGGTGTGCGTTGATGCAATTTTTTGGGCACTACATCTAAGATGTTTACTAGTCCTGTTGTCGCGCGACCACCGGCTTGCTCAATCAACATAGCCAGAGGCGCAGTTTCATAGAGCAAACGCAACTTACCTTCTGGTTTTTGAATTGTGCCTGGATAGAGAAACACACCACCTTGAACCAAAATTCTATGGATATCGCTCACCATTGCACCGCTATAGCGAGCTGTATAACCTTCTGTACGATGGACGTAGCGAATATATTCCCGAATTGATTCTTCCCACTGCCAAAAGTTACCTTCGTTGACGCTATAAATGGCACCATGGTTAGGAATCCGGATGTTTTCTTCTGTGAGAATAAATTCTCCCAAGCTGGGATCAAGGACAAATGAGTGGACTCCCTTACCTATAGTATAAACCAGCATTGTGCTAGGCCCATATAGGATATAGCCGGCAGCGATCTGCTTGCGTCCGTTGGTTAGCAGGTCAGTTGCTTGGCGATCGCTATCGTTGCCTTCTTGTTGGCGAATAGCAAAGATCGAACCTAAACTGAGATTATTATCAGTGTTAGATGAGCCATCAATTGGGTCATACAAAAGTGTATAGCGACCAATGGGGCAGTTTTCTGGTATGTAATAGGGTTCTTCCATTTCCTCAGAAGCTAGGCGACAAACTAAGCCACTTTGCTTAAATACTGAGATAAATACATCATTGGCATAAACATCCATCTTTTTGACGGATTCTCCTTGCACATTCACTTCTCCAGTGAATCCTAGAACACCTTCCATTAAACCAGCGCGGCTCATGCGACGAGCAACTAATTTGCCGGCAAGGGCAATCCGATTCATTAGCGCACTCAAATCCTGTGCATCTGGTGAAAAACTCTGAAGTTGCTGTAAGACATGGCGCGATAAGGTTGTACAATCACGATCTAGGGCTTTGTCTGTAGGTTCGTTGATCGGCAAGTCTAACGATTCTGGCGCTTGAGCCATTTTGATGTTCTCCCTAGCGATTGGCTGTTGGTTGGGTTAGTCAATTTGTGGGTGGCAATTTGATAGTTGCTGCTTCTATCTTAGAAAGGTAATTTGATAACTTAGATGTGATTTTAGATAAACTAAAGAAATCAATGTCTTGTAGCCTCCGTATTCAAGGTATCGACTCGTAAAGGCTTACTTGATTTTTAGTTTTTAGCACTGACATAGAAAGAACAACTAGTTGTGAAATTTATCTGTTACTCACAACTAGTCAAAGTAAGTACTATCAGTTATGTTTCATGTTTGATTGTTTCTAGTGAATTAACGCAAATTTGTATTGCAAACTAGAAAACAATCTGTTAATATCACTTCTCGCCTTAGTTAAAAATCTTGTTTTTTCCCCCAACTACCTCTTGGGTTATCCTCTCGTGGTTTGGCTTTATTAACTCTCAGTTGACGACCCATCCATTCTGCACCATCTAATTCTGTAATTGCAGCGTCTTCTTGGGCATCTTCATTCATTTCTACAAAAGCAAAGCCACGCATCCGACCTGTTTCACGGTCGGTCGGTAGTACAACTCTTTTGACCTCGCCATATTCTGCAAACACGGCTGTTAAGTCTGCTTCAGTAGCGCTGTAAGAGAGGTTTCCAACGTAAATAGTCATGTGGGATCACGTAATTTTCAACAAAAAGCGATGAGTTCAGCTGGAAACCAGATCTAAACAAATTGCAAATGTTGCATAGTTTCTTCTGATTTACCAATGGCGGATGTTGTAGGGCCGCAACCATAATGCTGGCATGAACTTCAACTCAACTTACCATCTGGCTGAACTTACGCATACGCTCATATAATAACTGATTGTGACATTTTTCAAAGTACTAGATTTTACAATCTCCAATAACATAAAATTAGTCACTCTTATATGTTTTATAAATTACAATTTTTTGTGTGATTGTAAATGAGTGATGGAGATAAGGCGTAATCGCCAAATTCCTAATATATTCACAAAGTAAGTTAAGTGTGATTGCGATCGCTGATTAGATTTTGGGTGTGAGATTGTGCAGAAAGCTGAAGTAATAGGCATTGATGTGGGAGGAACGGCGATTAAGCTGGGACGATTCAATCAAGATGGTACTTGCCTGCAATCTTTGATGGTGGCAACTCCCCAACCATCGGTACCAGAGGCAGTTTTGGCTGTGATGGTGGATGCGATCGCTGTTGTTGATCCAGATAATCAAACTGTGGCCATTGGTGTTGGGACTCCCGGCCCCGCTGATGCAACTGGACGTATTGCCAAAATCGCTATTAACTTGCCAGGATGGCACGATGTCCCTTTGGCAGATTGGTTAGAAGTTAAAACCGCTAAACCGACTGTGATTGCCAACGATGCTAACTGTGCAGGATTGGGAGAAGCTTGGTTGGGAGCCGGTCGCCGCCTGCAAAATTTCATCATGTTGACTTTGGGAACTGGGGTTGGTGGTGCAATTATTATGGGTGGCCAACTATTTACAGGACATCAAGGAGCCGCTGGAGAACTGGGTTTAATCTCTTTCAACCCCAATGGGCCAATGTGTAAGAGTGGTAATCAAGGTTCTTTAGAACAGTATGCTTCGGTGACGGCAATTCGCCGCCGGACTGGCAAGGAACCAGCAGAATTAGGCGCTCTTGCTCAAGCGGGAGATGCCGATAGTTTGACATTTTGGCAAGAGTATGGTAGAGAATTGGGTATTGGTTTAACTAGTTTAATTTACGTCTTGACACCACAGGCGATCGTGATTGGTGGTGGTGTTAGCGCTAGTTTTGAGTTTTTCTTACCAGATGTTAAAGCAGAAATTGAGAAGCGAGTCATGCCTACATCTCGTGTGGGTTTACAAATTTTGCCAGCAGAATTAGGTAACTCGGCGGGAATAGTGGGTGCAGCAAAGTTGGCGTGGCAACATTATAATAATTCGTAATTCGTAGTTCTTAATGACGAAGCTCACGGACTCGCTATCGCTTTGTTTTAAGGGTAGCTATGCCGCAGAGTTTACGTAATTAATAAATACAGAAAGGTTTGGTAAAGGCTGTTTTTAATACTTTGACTCTATACTTCAAACAATACATTTTTTCTAATTTGGTATTATTCAAGATTACAGATTATGGTTCAAATAATCCCAGCTAGAGAAATCAGTCTTTTTGAATTAGAAGAAAAATTTGGTTTACAACTGACTACAAACACAACTTTCTTTAGAGAATGGCAAGAGAATTTACCTCTTTTGACTGATAGTGAAAGGCAAGCAGTTGAACGAGTAAAAAGCAATTATTTAAACTTAAATAAACATCGGCTAATGTCAGAAGAGACAGTCAAGATGGTAGTGCTGTCTCCTTTACTCGATTTAGCCGGGTTTTATCAACCTCCATTTGAGATTGAAACTGAAACTTCCATCGAGATTTCTGCTGAAGATGAAGGTTTTATCGTTAAAGGAAATATTGATGTTCTGGTAATCCAAAAACGCCTTTGGGTACTGGTAATCGAATCTAAAAGCAGTAAATTTGATGTGATGACAGCCCTACCTCAAGCACTTGCTTATATGCTTGATAATCCCAATTCTGTACTACCAACTTTTGGTTTACTAATCAATGGTAGGGAGTTTGTTTTTGTCAAATTGACTCAGCAAGAACAACCACAGTATGCACATTCTTATGCATTATCAATTGAACGGGATTCAGAATTACAGCAGGTGATTAGTATATTAAAGCGTCTTCGAGAAGTAATTATTTAGAGTGGCTATTTTCCTTCAAAATTTTAAAACAAAGAATATCCTGTAGCTTTCTGAACGAATTGTAAAACTTTTTGGTATGAGTCTGGATTACTTACAGGGTTTATAATGATCGGAATCGTACCATCAGGCAACCAGAAGGTTATTCTACCATTAGATTCCTGACAAAAAGAACTAATGCAAGTGAGGTTAATGACATATTCATTTTTTTCATACAGAATTTTTACCCAGTAGGCATTCTCTATTTCCAACTCTGTAACGCATTCTAGATAGTCCAGCACCTTTTGATAATCTTCTAAGTTACTTTGGGGGTTAATCACAATAGGAATAGCACTATCGGGCAACCAAAAAGTTACCCTGCCATTCTTTTCATAACAAAAAGCATTAACACGGTCAAAATTGACTACATATTCTTTCCTCTCGTAAAGGATTTTCACCCAGTACGCCACAACATCTCCTCAAGTCCGAAGTTTATGAAAGATAGGCACCCTGTATATCAGAAAATTTCTCAAGTCTCAAGTTAATGTTGCTGTCTGTCTCTACAGGCAGCGGTTTTGTGTCGGAGTAAAACCCCCGTTACAAAACGTAACTGTGAAGCATGAATCCGCAAACGCCATTACGAATTACGTTAGCGCAGCGTTAGCGAGTCTTTGAGCGTCATTACGAATTAATTTAAGATACCTCCACAGGTGTTTGTAAGCTAGATGTTGGATGAGTGCGGGCGATCGCAGCTGACATAAATCCTTTAAATAAAGGATGTGGATTACTGGGACGCGATTTAAACTCTGGATGAAATTGGCAAGATATAAAGAAGGGATGTTGTGGATATTCCACAATTTCGACTAAGCGTCCATCAGGAGAAGTACCACTAATAAGATACCCAGAATCTACCAACATCTGGCGGTAATTATTATTGAACTCGTACCGATGACGGTGGCGTTCTTCAACCACTTCTTCTTGATAAAGCTTAAAGGCAAGACTGTTGGGAAGAATATGACAAGGATACACACCTAGACGCATTGTGCCGCCTAAATCAACCACGTCTTGTTGATCTGGTAACAGGTTAATGACTGGATAGTTGGTAGAGGGGTCAAACTCAGAACTATTAGCATTGACTAGTCCTGCCACATTTCTAGCCCATTCAATAACGGAACATTGCATTCCTAGGCATAAGCCCAAGAAAGGAATTTGGCGATCGCGGGCATATTTAATTGCGGCAATTTTGCCATCTACTCCCCGAATCCCAAAGCCTCCTGGCACAAGTACACCATCTACGCCCGCAAGATAAGTTTCAACTGCTTCAGTTTCCAAATCTTCGGAATTTATCCAGCGTAAACGCAAATCCCCATAAGTAGCGATCGCTGCATGGCGTAGTGCTTCCACAACCGAGAGGTAGGCATCACTTAAGCGGACATATTTGCCAACAATGGCAATTTCCACAGTGTATTTGGGACTATACAACCGTTCTACCATTGTTTGCCAACGCATCAGATTCGGTTGGCGCTGTTCCATGTGCAACAATTCCAGCGCTTGCTGTGCCAGTCCTTCCCGTTCCAAAGTCAGGGGTACTTCATAGATACTGCTGGCATCTTGGGAAGTAATCACGCATTTTTCCTGCACATCGCAGAATTCTGACAATTTTTGTTTTAATCCGAGAGGGATCGGGCGATCGCTCCGACAAACTAAAATGTCTGGTTGAATACCAATAGATCTCAGTTCTTTAACAGAATGCTGGGTTGGCTTAGTTTTCATTTCCCCAGCGGAGGCAATCCACGGCAATAATGTGACGTGCATATACAGCACATTCTGCCGTCCCACTTCCTTACGTAATTGGCGGATAGCTTCCATAAACGGTAGTGATTCAATATCTCCTACCGTGCCGCCAATTTCTGTGATTAATACTTCTGGTTGAGTATCTTTCGCAACTAGCAGTATCCGTTCTTTAATTTCATTGGTGATGTGGGGAATAACCTGCACCGTGCCGCCATTGTAGTCACCGCGACGCTCTCTATTAATTACCGCTTGGTAAATCGAGCCAGTGGTAACACTGTTCAACCGCGACATGGAAGTATCGGTAAAACGTTCGTAATGCCCCAGGTCTAAATCTGTTTCAGCACCATCTTGGGTAACAAATACCTCTCCATGCTGAAAGGGACTCATCGTACCTGGGTCGATATTAATATAGGGGTCGAGCTTTAAGATCGACACCGAATAATCTCGTGATTTGAGTAAACGTCCCAGACTTGCTGCTACAATGCCTTTGCCGATACTGGAAACCACACCTCCAGTTACAAAAATAAACTTAGTCATAGTAGTTTGATTTTTTAGCAACTTTTCAAAATACATCCCGTCATTGTGCCACACTCAACTGTGGTGAAATCTTTTTGTGCGTTTGCCGTGAAAAAACTTTTAGGATTAGTAATATCAGGCTATATAGTAACCTCCTCCGTTGCATTGGCAGAGTCATCTCTTGTAGTCGTTTTTCCCCAGACAAACCACCAGACAACTGCGGAAAAAATCTTCTTTCTTGGTAGTGCCCCACCGAATGATCAGGTTTTCATCAATGGTAAGCCAATAAATCGTAGCCAGGCCGGTTATTTTTCTCCCAGCTTACCATTGCGGTTAGGAGAGAATCTTTTTACTGTACGTCACCAAAATCAAGAACTTCAGATTAAGGTGATCAGGCTTTCTACTCAGCCTGAGTTACCACAGGGGTTAGCCTTTGCTAAAGGTTCTCTCACTCCAGCAGCCGATATAGCCAGACTACCAGGGGAACTAATTTGTTTTAAAGCGATCGCACCCCCCAATGCCAGTGTATCTGTCAATTTGGCTAATCAAACTGTTGCTCTTTTACCCCAACCTCAGCAGGCGCAACTACCAAGTAATTTGGCAGCTCTCACCGGGCGAAATCGGCCTACTGCCCAGTCTACCGTAGGAAAGTATGAAGGTTGCACTACAGTACAACAACTTGTTTCTCAAACCCTGATTTACGGTAACAACATCACCTCAGGCGCTGTTGTGCCAGATGCAAGTAAAGAGGTAGATTTGGGAAAACCTCAGTTTCGACTCACACTCAATGGTAAAACGATAACTCAACCTGGGGCTGGTAAAATTCAAATTCTCTCACCTGCACAGTTGCCTGTTGCTGAGGTGGTAGCAGATGCAGGCGTAGCACGCACTGGCCCTAGTACCGATTATTCTCGGCTGACCCCACTGCCTCAAGGAACAAGAGCAGCAGTTACAGGCAAAGAAGGTGAATGGTTCCGCCTAGATTATGGAGCCTGGATTAATAGTAAAGAGACTCGCATTCTTCCTGGTGCTGTTCCGCCACGCACAATTATTCGCAGTGTCGGATATCGTCAACTTCCTAGAGCAACGGAGATCGTTTTTCCTTTACAAGTTCCTGTACCCGTGAGCGTGCAACAAAGTGATCAAAATTTCACCCTCACACTTTACAACACTACTGCCCAAACAGACACTATTCGTCTAGATGATGACCCTTTAATTTCTCGTCTAGATTGGCAGCAGGTGGCTCCGGAACAGGTGCAATACACCTTTAACCTCAAAAAAGCTCAACAGTGGGGATATAAACTGAGATACGACGGTACAACCCTGGTTTTAGCTTTGCGTCATCCGCCGACAATTGGGCGTAAAAACCAAAAGCCTTTATCTGGTATCAAGATTGTACTTGATCCCGGACACGGTGGCAAAGAATCTGGGGCTGCGGGGCCAACTGGGTATTTAGAAAAAGATGTCAATTTGGCGGTCTCGAAGCTTTTGCGGGACAATTTGGTACAGTTAGGGGCAACGGTAGTTATGACCAGAGACACCGATAAAGATCTCTCCCTACCAGAGCGTCAGGCAATTATTGATCAAGAAGAACCTGCGATCGCCTTATCGATACACTACAATTCTCTACCTGATGATGGTGATGCCGAAAACACCAAAGGAGTTGGGACTTTTTGGTATCATCCCCAAGCTCATAACCTTGCTATATTCATGCAAAACTATCTAGTCAAAAAACTTGGTAGACCTTCTTATGGTGTGTTTTGGAATAACTTAGCCTTGACACGTCCTCAAGCTGCACCATCGGTATTGTTGGAATTAGGTTTTATGAGCAATCCCAACGAATTTGAATGGGTAACAAATTCTCAAGAACAGAAGAAACTAGCAAAAGCGATCGCCCAAGGAATTACTGAATGGTTTGGCAGTGTGCGGTAAAATTTATAGATATATTTTGCAAAAACGTCTGTAATTATAATGAACCGTAGGCTGCTGATTCCTTTGCTGTTGAGTCTTGGCTTGACAATATTTCTGGCAGTACATTTCATTATCGATCTCAACCAAGTGCATCGCTTGACGATCGCAGCGGGATCGAAACAAGGGGAAAGTTATATTTTAAGTCAGGCGATCGCCCAAGTCATCGCCAAACATGAGCCGAAAATTCAAATCCAACTTCTAGAAACCAAAGGGACAGAAGAAAATATCCAACTACTCGAAGACAACAAAGCGCAACTGGCTACCGCACAAGCTGATATTCCCACCCTTCCCTCAGCTCGATTAATTTGCAATTTGTTTTCAGACGCATTTCAACTGATTGTGACTGATAAATCTGGTATCCAGCAAGTTGCAGATCTAAAAGGTAAACGTATTGCTTTACCACCACAAGGAGGTGGTCAATACCAATCATTCTGGTTGCTGGCTCAACATTATCGTCTTGTACCAAGCGATTTTACATACAAAGCCATATCAGAGAAAGCATCTGATGCAGCTTTTCGTAACCAACAAGTAGATGCAGTGTTTCGCGTCCGTCCCCCAGGTAATCAATCCATCCAAGAACTTGTGCAAAACAGCGGTGGTAGGTTAGTACCAATCGACCAAGCTGCGGCGATGAAAATTAATGAACCAGCTATTGAACCAGCATTTATCCCCAAAGGAGCTTATCAGGGAAATCCTCCAATTCCAGCTACAGATTTACCCACTGTAACTGTGCAAAGAACGCTTTTGGCTTCCAAAGTAGTCGATGGTAATATTATCCGCCAAGTCACCTCTATTTTGTATGAGTATCGTCAAGAGTTGACGAGGAAAATGTCTTTAGCGGCAAACATTAGTCCTCCCCAAACAGTTGGCGGGACTGGTTTACCACTCCACAGAGGTGCAACTGCTTATTATGACCGTGAAAAACCTAACTTTATTCAAGAGAATGCCGAATATTTGGGATTAATACTAACAGTTGTATTACTCTTGGGGTCTTGGTTTTGGCAGTTAAAAGCGCAAATTGAGAAGATACAAAAAAATCGTGGTGATGACTACAATCAAGATATTGTCCAACTCCTCAAACAAATTGAAACTTGCTCAAATATCGATACCCTAGAAAGCATTCGTGCTGAGTTGTTAGATAAATTTGAGAAAGTTGTCGAATCTTTAGACAAAGATCGAATTACACCAGAATCGTTTCAGTCATTTACCTTCACTTGGGAAGCGGCGATGTCAGCCATGCGCGATCGTAAAATTTGGTTAACAACAAGCACAATCTCTCGCCTTCCATAGAAATCCGTTAAGCATTTAGCGTATTAGCTAAAGGAGAAAACTATGAATACTGCGATCGCTTCGCCTACAAATATAACCATACTTCAAGGTATTCACTGGGACACCTATCGGAATTTGGTGCGAGATTTGGAGTCGCAACCAGGAATGCGGCTAACTTATGATGGTGGAATCTTGGAGATTATGATGCCGCTACCGCCACACGAAACTTTTAAGAAATTACTTGGTCGCTTTGCTGAAGTTATGACAGAAGAGATAGGAATTGAAATTCGTAGTTTAGGCTCTACAACTTGGACACGAGAAGACTTACAAAAGGGTTTAGAGCCAGATGAGTGCTATTACATTCAAAATGAGTTAGCAGTGCGCGGTAAAGATGCGATCGATTTGACAATTGATCCGCCTCCAGATTTGGCGATTGAGGTTGATAGTACAAACAGTTCGATGAATCGCATGGGGATTTATGCGGCGCTGGGAGTGCCGGAGGTATGGTGTTTTGATCGAGAGATTTTGACGATTTCAAGTTTGGTCAATGATGACTATCAACCCCTTGAGATGTCGTTAGTGTTGCCGATGTTTAGTGTTGGTGTGCTGAGGTCGTTTTTGGAGTTAAGTTTAACGATGGGTGAGACAAGTTTAATTTGTCATGTGCGGCAATGGGTAAGAGAGCAGTTGGCACAATCATAAATAGTAGTGGAGTTATCTCAATATTCGCATTGAAATACGTAAAGAATCAATATTAAGATAAAAATAAACCATCAATGCGAAAGGCAGTTTGTTTGATTTCAATTGATGTGAATTTATAAGCATTACCAGTTGTCGCAGATTCACCAATTAACTCAAAAAATATGTTGGGGAAGTTTTGAAATAACTAATAAAAAATAGAGTCAGTTTTCATGCCAACCGTGTAAAATTGGCATCGTAAACAACCCCCATGCTAAACCCGTAATTAACCCGAAAGGTGTAACCACGTAATTATTAAAACTCCACAAGCCAAAAATTTGCGCTGCTAATTCCAAAGGATAAGCCATCATCAACACACTAGCTAAGGCTGCACCATTCCAGCCGTACTGACTTAACCAATAAAAACCCTTACCGCCAGTCACCCCATACAACAGGCGAATCATTAGTAAACCCGTGACAGTACCGTAGCAACGCATACATACAGCCATAAGAAACGGGGGTACTAAATCTAACCCCATATCTGGTTGCGGACATACATGATTACCCATGAAGTAAATGATGTCCGCAATACCCGTTAGCAAAGACACCCCAGACGCAGCCAGAAAAGGAGCAAACGGGGGGCCAAAAACCATCCCCACCAATA
This sequence comes from Atlanticothrix silvestris CENA357, assembly GCF_016056295.1. Classification (GTDB taxonomy): domain Bacteria; phylum Cyanobacteriota; class Cyanobacteriia; order Cyanobacteriales; family Nostocaceae; genus Atlanticothrix; species Atlanticothrix silvestris. The sequence goes on along the minus strand of NZ_JAECZB010000009.1, from coordinate 50,811 downwards.
GAAAATCAGCAAACCAACTTACCCAATTAACCTGCAACTCTTTCCTGGTAGCGACTCTTGCCATTCTCTTCCTTTGCGCCTCTGCGCCTTTGCGTGAGATTTAACCTACCTTAGAAATATATGGACTTGTCAACTTATCCAATTGCTGAATCAACAGACTGAGGAACAACCCGACATCTGTCACTACACCCACCGATTCTACAGAACCGCGATCGCTTAATTTGGTAACAACAGCTGGATTAATATCCACACATACCATTTTTACACCAGCGGGTGTCATATTCCCCACTCCAATCGAGTGCAGCATTGATGAGAGCATCAAAATCATCTCCGCACCTTCTAGGTGTTTGGCATATTCTTCCTGTGCCTTAATCAAATCCATTTGGGTATCAGGTAAAGGCCCATCATCGCGAATGGAACCAGCCAGTACAAAAGGTACATGATTGTGGACACATTCATACATCACACCACTTTTAATTACTCCCGCTTCAACTGCTTTGGCAATGCTGCCAAAACGGCGGATAGTATTAATTACCTTGAGGTGATGGCGGTGTCCACCACGCACAGCGACACCCCGCTTCATGTCCACGCCGAGGGAAGTACCCATGATATTTTGCTCAATATCGTGGACTGCGATCGCATTGCCACCAAGTAACGCTTGTACGTATCCTTCTCGAATCAGTTGCGATAGATGTTCACCGCCACCAGTATGAATAACTACAGGCCCCGCCGTGACAACTACTTTACCGCCAGCGTCACGAATTTTACGTAATTCCCAGGCCACTTGTTCTACAACTAATTCCACGCGGCGTTCGCTAGAAACTCCTGCGGACATAAAACTAAATTCTTGAGTATTGCGTTGTTCTCGTGATTCCGGTTTGCGGATAGTGCGGATACCTAGGACATCTACAATGACGCGATCGCCTACTTCTAAATCGCGCAGAATTTTACACCTAGCAACTAAACCATTAGGAGTTTGAGAAATTGCGATCGCGCCATCCATGCGCTGATTTTCTACCTTCATCCATTCACCGTTAATTCGCACTTCGGTGGGATAAATCGTACTCACGTAGAAATCATCAGGAGCTACGCCAGCTTGAATCACAGGCTCTAGTTTGGCATCTCGTTCATCTTGCGGCAAGTCCACAGCACCCAAATCAATCAACTGGGAGATGATTTCTTCCATCACTTCATGGGAAGGTGCTGACACCTTCACCTCAGCGGCTGATGTACTTTGCCGTTGTTCTCCCAAGTTGAAGTTCAATACTTGGAAACTACCACCAGAATCTATAATCAGATCCAAAGCACGGTTAATTAAACCAGAATCAAGTAAGTGTCCTTCAATTCGCAGAATCCGACTTTCTACCGAGACATTGGCATGAACTTCTGCCCGTACTGGCTCTGTTACCCGTAAAGTGAGACACTTAGCTGCGCCACCAGCTTTGAGAAATTCGGTCAAGGGCGTTTCAATGACTCTAAAACCAACATCTGCTAGGCGTGCTTTTAAAGCATCGCTGGCTTTGTTCATAATCACGATACTATCCACATTCACCGTATTACAGGCAAAGTTGACCGCATCGGCTTCGGCAATTGCAATCCGTTTTTCTGACGCTACTCGCATTTCGATTAAGCGGTTAGAATACGCGTCAAAAGCACCGGGATAGTAGAGCAAATAACCGTTAGCCAGGGGGCAAAAGCAAGTATCTAAATGATAGAAGCGCTCATCAATCAATCGTAGAGACAGTACTTCAATATCTAGCCACTTAGCCAGATAAGGGTGAGAATCTAATTCCGAACGGAAGCCGTATCCTGCCCATAGCCAGCGTCCTTCGCGGTCTAGGAGTGCATCTCCGGCTCCTTCAAAGGGCAAATCTTTAGGCAGTTCATAAACTGTGTAACCATTTTCCTCAAACCATTGTTTGAAGTAAGGTTCTTCTCCTTGACGTTCTTTGTGTAAAAAGCGACTTAGAACAACATTATCTCCTAGTAGTAAGCCAGCATTGGCGGTAAAAACCATATCTGGCCAACCTTTCTCAGGTCTTACTAAATCTACAATGGCGTGATCTTTGAGGACTTGGTGTAACTTTTGCCACTGTTCGACGGCGCGATCGCGCGATGACTTGTGAATATTCCCTTCCATCCAAGGATTAATCACATAGTCCACATCGTAATGGTCAGGGGCGCACATCAAAAAGCGAATCCGGGAAGTCATAAAAATTTTAAGAGCGTTTTAGATGCTACAAGCCTATTTTGAATACAGATTTTTTGTTTTGCCAATTTTTAATCTGTTACTAACCCTCTACCTTTTGATAGTTAAAGGTAGCACAAAGGCTTCGCTTTTCATTCTATTACCCACTGGGACAAAAGAATCAAAAATATGAGGCAGAAAGTACAATTTTATGATATTGTACCGCCATTCAGTGCTGATTACTTCCAATGGCAAAACTAACAATAACAGTTGAGGATAATCCTGAATTAAAAGATATTCAGGCTGTAATTGGCAATATTCTTGATTACAACAACAATAGCCAAACAGAGAAAGACATAGCGTATCCTCTAGCAGTTTTGATTCGAGATGCCACAGGTAATATTGTTGGGGGTCTAGTTGGCGAAACACAATGGGGATGGTTGTTTATCTCACATTTGGGGGTTTTGGATACGCTGCGAGGTCAGGGATACGGACGGGAATTGATGTACAAAGCCGAGCAAACAGCTAAAGAGCGTGGTTGACACTTTTAGTTTTCAGGCTTTGGGCTTTTACGAGCGTTTGGGGTATAAAATTTTTGGTGTATTGGAGGATTTTCCTCCCGGTTATAAAAGGTATTTTTTGCAAAAACAAATTTAATGTTGGACTGTTTCCTTGTTTTGAAAGAAAGACCTGGCAATATGATGTGGGGAAAATCTGACGATTATAATTACAAATAACCGTCAGATATTTAACAAATAGATTTCACGCTAGATTATGGCTATGAGTGAGGCATTAAGTAAAACTTTTGACACCTCAAATACTCATACACCAACCAAGAATTTGTTAGCGTAATCTCAATCCACTATTTGACTACTACAAATCTTTACCCTAGTTGACAGGGTGTATCACCTTTAACTGCGACGGCGTGTCCAAGGGCCCCAAATCGCACAGGTAATTCCAGGAGACTGGATATTGACAAACAATGTGTGACCATCGGGCGAGAAGCAAGCACCAGCAAATTCACTGCCATTAATAGCATTTGTTGCAAACCGATACAGTTCACCTTGCTGGTTAACGCCGATAACGTATTCTGTACCGCTACCATCTTCACACACAAAAAGGTCTCCAAAAGGAGCCACAGTAATGTTATCGGGGGCGTTCAGCTCCTCACTATTAGTAGACTCCACAACTAAGGTGATAGTATCGTTGCTGGGATCATAAGCAAAAACCTGTCCTTGCCCTACATTACCACCATTGGTACAAGTAAAATAGACCAAGCCGTTGCCATACCAACAACCTTCACCGCGTGAGAAGATGGCTGCACCCTTATTTTGCCCCTGAGTCCTTACAGCAATAGTGGAGCTATTAGTAACAGGATCAACAGTATCAATTGTCACCCACTGGACTGGCAGTGGTTGGTTTTTATATTGAAGGAAATTGGTGCGAGTATTAACTCTAAACATTCCGTCAATAGCTAACGCCTCAAGTACTCCACCACTGCGGAGATTGCCATATTCATTAGGACGGAAGCGATAGAAGCAGCTACTTCCTTCATCTTCTGTTTGATAGACCCATCCAGTTGCCGGATCAACTGCAACGGCTTCATGGTTAAAGCGACCCATTGCTACGAGGGGAATTGGCTCGGCAACTTTAATCTCATCTGTTACCGGAACTTCAAAGTTATAACCATGCTTTTTGGTAGCTCCACCACTTCCAGGAAGAGTTAGATTCTCTTCGCAACTAACCCAAGAACCCCAAGGAGTTGGCCCACCGGCACAGTTACGAATAGTCCCCGCCAGAGATACAAAATGCTTTCTTACCCGACGGTTATTACCAACAACTATTGTTGTTGTGCCTCCTCCGATTTGGTCATATACAAATTCGGGGCGTGCGATAGCACCATTAGCAGTAGGGTTCAACTCGTGGTTTCGTACCAGAATTGTAGTGTTGTTAGGGCCAGAGAAAGCAGCCATGCCATCATGAGAACCTGGAACTCTGTTCCCATCATCCATAGGTTGGCCTGTGTAAGATATTGCGGTGTAGTTAAATCCGGGAGGAAGTTCTAGTAAGGGAGTGGTTCCTAAGTTAAATCCACCCAGAATAATACCAACAAGTTCATCTGCATTTTCTGGCAGTTTTGCTTTTAATGAACCATAACCAACTCCTCGTGCAACTTGACCACGAGCAGCCCTTGCATATAAAGCTTCCAAGGGCGAAAGCATGGAGACACCAGCTGCGCTAGCACCGGCTAATGAGAGAAATCTGCGTCTTGAAAATGCCATTCTGCTTAATCTTTGTTTCTTGAAAATGCAGGGATTAAGTGAAAGCTATTTAGTTTAGATTAAGCTTAGATAATCGCTAGTTTAACTACGGGTTATTTATACAATAACAAATTTATTGTATAAATAAACACTCTGTAAATGCAAAAAAAGTGTGTAATAGCGAACAACGAGAAACCAAAATCTAGAAGGGGCGATCGCAAATCTATCCTTAAGCAGACAGTTGGTTAAACGCTACCTCCTTTACCTCAATATAATGGAGCTAGAAAATCCCGTCTTTAAAACTCTTGGAGTCCAACGGGATATATGTCTACGCCTATCCGCAAGATGAGCGCTGATAGTATTTCACCAGAGATAACACACAAAAATGAAGTTTGGTTTGAAAAATCCCCTTCAGGATGATTCGTTGAAGTGAAGCTTGTTTAACTAACATGATGGCTTTAGTAAAATCTAGCCATTGGCGTTGCCTTTTACCAACTTCTGGATATTCTTCACATACCATTTCTACAGGCATCAAATATATCTGTACTTGGTAACTTTTTCCTCGTTTGCGATATTTATAAGTACCTAATTTATTGATATTTACTTGCCCAATGACCCCAGCTTCTTCCCATGCTTCTTTTGCTGCTGAAGCTGGCGGACTCATGCCATTAGAAATCCCTCCTTTGGGAATTACCCATTTTTGACGATCGCGGCTTGTAATCAGCAAGATTTCAATTTTTCCGTTTTGAACTCGATAAGGAATTACCCCGGACTGTTTAAAAGTTTTGCTGACTTTTCGACTCATAGGACATATATCCTTTGTAATTCAGTCTTAATGTACAATTCTGACTTCATAAATCAGGAAGTTGATGCCAGATGGATTTTGAAGAAGATATGTTTTTGTTCATCAAATCTGAAGATCTGACTTCAGAAAGTGTCGATGTTAAAGCCCCTATTAGCCAACTACTATAAGGTAGAGATCTACTAAGTAAGTCGGTGGGGAAAAATACAATTATCTTAAGAAAGATAAACAATGCTAAAACCCTCATCTCAACTACAAATATTTACACCTTTCTACTTATGCGGGTTTGTGATCTAAATGTGTTGCTTGCTCTAGTGCCGCTTTTTCTCTGGCTCTCTTGGCATAAGGTTGTAGTTGAGTGCGATCGCAGCCTGTCAAAATACTCAAATTTTCTAAGCTCATCCCTCGCATTAACATTTCTACACACCAGGTATTTTGTGCTTGAGCGATCGCTGGTGGTTGTCCTTGGGGTGTTAATAGTCCCTGAGTCCACGTTTCCCAGCGTCCCAAAATCTCTGATTCTGAAATTGGTGTACCTGCTTCGTTAAGAAACATGCAAGAGTGAGCATCTTTACGACTTTTCAGCCATTTGATTAAAGGATTGTTGGTGTAGGAACCATAATGTTTGCCCAAAATCCACTGATTTACAGGTACTTGGCGGATAAATCCTGGGGTGGTAATTTGCAAAAAGTGTCCTTGAGGATCATAGATTTGGTGCGATCGCTCCAAGTTAACTATTTCTAAGGCAGATAATCCAGCCCCAAATAATATATAAGCCAAGGCATAATCTTGCATTCCCAATCTTTTGGCTTGTCGGAGAATTTCGTGGACTAAAACAGCAGGTAAATCAATTACTTCCCTGGTAATCATGCTTCCTGCTAAGCTAACTGTTGCTGATTTTTCTGGGTGTGACATCGCTCCATGTAAAAACAATTCCACTAAATTTTCTAAAAAATCATCCCGACTTTCCCACAATTCGTGAAATTCACTGGTAAATTCAATAACGGCGTATCCCAAAATCATGCCATTGAGTAAACTAGCTAATTTTTCTGCGGGTAGATAAGTATTTAAGTCTCCCTGCTGAATCACAGCAGCCAAATACTGGGCTACATAGCGGTTTGCTTCTGTTAGCCCTCGTCCTAAAGCCCGGCGATTTTCGGCAGGGAATTGATCGGCTTCACCAACGACAGACCGAACAAATTCTGGAACTCGTTCTAGTGCATGTAAGCTTTCACTTGCATAATCTTTTAGCGCTTGGTAAACATTACCAGGAGGAGTTGCCCGCTGTACAAGGGATTCACCTAAATTTTTGAAGGCGGCAGATTCTTCTAGCACTGCCAAAAGCAATCCATGTTTATTACCGAAATTCCGGAAGAGAGTGACTTCGTTGACTTCAGCTTTTTCGGCAATTTGGCGCGTTGTAGTGGCGCTAACTCCTTGAGCAGTAAACAACTCAAGTGCTGAGCGAATTAGGCGTTGACGAGCAGAAAGAGGTTGTGAAGACATAAAAATCATGCAAGTGCTACTTGCATAGAATCAAGAAAATTGTTAGCATACCAAATGTAAGTGATACTTGCTCTTCTTTACTTTAACGAACTGCTGTGCAGAATGGGTAAATGCCTAATAGAGTTGCACCAAAAGAAAAAACCGAAGGAAAAGCAAGTGACTTTATCATCAATCAACAGGAATTTCTATGACTGCACAACTTCAGGCGATCGCGACTGAGAGAGGAAACTCGCCTCGGTTAAATTGGACAAATGTGGCATTTTTTGGGGCATTTCATGCTTTAGCGCTCCTAGCTCCTTGGTTTTTCTCTTGGTCAGCATTAGGCTTGTTGGTATTTCTTCACTGGCTTTTTGGGAGCATTGGCATTTGTCTGGGATATCATCGACTACTCAGTCATAAGAGTTTTCAAGTACCTAAATGGTTGGAATATGCGATCGCCATTATCGGAGCCTTAGCTCTTCAAGGAGGGCCGATTTTCTGGGTTGGGGGACACCGCCAGCATCACGCCCACACTGAAGATGTCAATCTAGATCCCTATTCTGCTCAGCGAGGATTTTGGTGGAGCCATATACTGTGGATTTTTTACCCGCGTCCTGAGTTCTTTGATTATGAAGTCTATCAAAAATATGCGCCTGACCTAGCACGACAACCATTTTATCGCTGGTTAGATCGCTACTTCTTACTGTTGCAAATTCCCTTGGGGCTACTGCTGTATGCCTTAGGAGGATGGTCTTTTGTGATTTACGGCATGTTTGTCAGATCAGTATTGCTTTGGCACTCCACTTGGTTTGTCAACTCTGCATCCCACCTGTGGGGCTATCGCACCTTTGAGGCCAATGATGGAGCTCGTAATCTTTGGTGGGTATCCCTTTTAACCTATGGCGAAGGATGGCACAACAACCATCATACTTATCCCCACATGGCGAAATCTGGATTGTCTTGGTGGGAGATTGATATTACTTGGTGGAGCATCCAGTTATTAAAGACTTTGGGATTAGCTAAAAAGGTCGTCTCGCATCCCCCTCAAGGTGCAAGTCAAGGTTAACAATTGTTGGTATTGATGCAACCAACACTTGCATATAAAAATTTTGTAGTCAGCATTTCAGTGCTTCCAAGCATTCACTACAAGCCTTTCAAAGTTAATGTGAAAGTGTGACGCAATTACAGATAAGGGCGTAGAAGCCCAATAAATTGTCGATAAACACACAATGGGATTCAATGAAATTGCCAAGCCGATAGCAAGATAAGCAGTCGGCTTGGCAATTTTTTTGATTAGTTCAACATCAGAAATGAAGACGCATTTAAAGGTAAATTCCTGAAATTGTCATGTTGTTGCACACGAGTTGCATGTGAGTTGCGGTTGAGTATCTCACTGCCATAGTATGAATACAAATCACAACGCCATCATTATTCAACGGCATGATGAAATAGCATTCAAGTTTTTAGCCAAATGAATGTAGTTTCAACTGCATTTCCCATTGCTACTGATATCTGCAAACGTTGCTAGATACTTCTTTATAGTGTCTATAAAATGATGACCATAGTAGAAGATTATAACCTTTATTTTTTCTAAGGGTTCTTTTTGAGAACTTTTGAGAAATTATGAATTTGTCAAAAATCTTCCACATGTTAGTTCAAGGGTTGGAATCTGGATAAGAAATTTACCATTTGTCCAATGAAGTTATTGAAAAATTTTGGAATTTAGGGTGAAAACAGATGATCAAGAGTATCTTAAAAACCCAAGAAAACAACGAGCAAACTAGTAAAAAGCGCGTTCAATGTATAGTTTGTAATCACTCAATAAATGAGAATAACAAATCTGCATTTGCAACTTTTGCTTGTAATCTTAGAGCTTTTAAAAATGAAACCTTCAATGTTTGGCGATGCCCAAAATGTCAGACGATTAATTGTCTAGAAGTGGTTGATCTGCCACACTACTACGCAAAATATCCTATTGCCCAGGCAAAACTCACATGGCAATACCGCTTAATTTTTCAAAATCTTACCCGAAGAATGACAAAACATGGCTTTTCCAAGAGTCATTCATTACTTGATTATGGCTGTGCTAATGGTTTATTCCTAGAATATTTGCGACAACAAGGCTTTACCAATTGTCATGGTTACGACCTTTATGCTCCTGAAGACGGCTTTGGCGATCGCACAACATTACAACATGGGCCATTCGATTATATCTTGCTCCAAGAAGTGATTGAACATGTTGAAGATCCTAATGAACTATTATCTGAGTTAGATAGTTTACTTGCACCTGGTGGATATATTCTAATTGGCACACCAAATGCTGCTCATCTTGATCTTACTCGACCCGATGTATCCGATTTTTATAATCAGGTGCATGTCCCCTATCATCTTCATATCTACACTCGTGAAATTCTTGAATCTTTAGGGCATCTCCAAGGGTGGAAATCTGTAGATTTCTTTGATCGTTCTTATTACGATACACCCTGGTTTAGCATGAACACTCGCGCTTTTAATCAGTACCAAAATCTTTTTGATGGATCGATTGACGTTGTTTATGAATCTATTCAACCTTGGAAAGCACTGACTTCCTACAAATTTTGGTTCTACTCTCTTTTTGGTTATTGGTTGAGTTTCCGAACTGGAATGGCAGTTATGTTCCGTAAGAGCTGATTAGGCAAATACCTAAGACTCAGCTTTGCAGTACGCGTAATTAAATTGGCGCAGAAAAACTCATCATTATGAGCTTCTTGGAATAAGATTTTTATTTCGATAACTGACAGGATTATCGGCAATATGAACGAATTAGCAATGATTATTTTTGGCATTCTAGCAGGTTTAGTGATTTACCAGACCCTACAAGTGCTGAATTTAGTATCATTATTCCATTCACCAAGTCCAGAGCCTGTGCAGGATGAATCATTACCTAAAGCTGCAATCGTTCTTTCCCTGCGAGGTGCCGATCCGTTTTTAACTAACTGTGTCCATGCTCTGTTAAACCAGAATTACCCACAGTATAAAGTACACATTGTCATTGATAGTCAGGAAGACCCAGCCTGGGAAATTGTCAATAATACGATCTTGCAAGAGCAAGCAACACATGTCCAAGTCAACCCTTTAATCTTTCGACACGACACTTGCAGTCTCAAATGTAGCGCATTAGTTCAAGCCATCTCACAACTAGACGATTCTTATGATGTGGTGGCTCTATTAGATGCTGATGTTGTCGCTCATCCTAACTGGCTGCGTGAATTGGTTGCACCTTTAGCGGATAAGCAAGTCGGAGCCACCACAGGAAATCGCTGGTACATACCGCAAATTGGAAAGTGGGGTACGCTAGTTCGATATGTGTGGAACGCGGCAGCTGTCACCTTTATGTATGTCTACCAATGCCCTTGGGGAGGCTCAATGGCATTAAAAATTTCAGTCTTACGCAAAGCGCAGCTGCTGGAAACATGGAAACACGGAGTTTCTGTTGATACCCCCATTCACAAAGCATTGCGAGAAATTGGCTTAAAGGTCAAATTTGTACCCTCAGTTATGATGAGCAACCGCGAGGAGTGTAATTTTGCCCAATGTTTGCGCTTTATTACACGCCAATTACTCGTTGCGCGACTCTATAATCCCAACTGGACTGTGATTGCTAGTGCCGTATTCATTAGCACATTAGCTTTGTTCATGATCCCTCCAATGCTAGTGATTGCTTTAATAACTAGTAACTTTGATGCTGCGATTGTGATTGCAGGTGGAGCTATCAGCTATATTTTGGGAATGGCTTTACTACTGGTATTAGGGGAGCAAGGCGTGCGACAAGTACTCCGAGCGCGGGGCGAACTGACGGAGAGTTTTTCAGTCGTGATGATAGCAAAAATATTGCTAGCAATTCCGCTAACACAGTTGGTTTATGCAGTCACTACTATAGCAGCGATGTTGGCGCAAAGTGTCGAGTGGCGTGGCATAACCTATCAAATCAAAGATGCCTGGAATGTTCGTTTAACTAAATACTATCCTTATCGACACTCGAATAAATCACTAGACACTAACATTTCACTTTGAAGTACAAATTTCCATAACTTCAATGTTGCATCATCGTCAATAAATCAGCTGCAAATATGAAATCAGCAAGCTGTGTTGATGAAAAATCTCACAATATGCTTACAAGCGATACAACATCTCAGTAGATAACAACTCCCCCGCCATTTTTTACAAATAACAATGATTAATACAAATACTGTCAGCTTGGGCATTATTCAAGAAACGCTGCTAATTACACTTTGGGCACGAGCGTGTGAGATGAACCAAATCGATCCCATTTTGATTGACTCAAAAGCTGCTACTATCCTAGCTAAAATCGACTATGATTTTCATAAATTCTCCCAAGAAAAAAGCTCTCAAGCTATAATATGTCTTCGTAATAGAGCATTCGATGAGATAGTTACACAATTTTTACAAACCCATCCCCAGACCTCAGTTTTAGAAATTGGTACAGGTCTGAATAATAGATTTGAACGATTAGATGATGGAAGTTTACACTGGTTTGATCTAGATTTACCTGATACAATCGCTGTCAGAAAACGCTTTTTTCAAGAAAGCGATCGCCATCGTTTCATCTCAGCTTCAATATTGGAAACAGAGTGGATAGATCAAGTGAAAAGCTTAAGCAATGGGCCAATGTTGTTTATTGCAGAAGGTGTTTTACTTTATTTTTCTGAGCAGCAGGTTAAAAATATATTTAAAACATTGGCAGAAAACTTTCCGGGTTCGTGGATTTTATTTGATGCCACCTCCCCATTTTTAATCAAAATTCGCCGTAGATTCGATGCAGTTAAATATACAAATGCTCAGTTCCAGTGGGGAATTCGCAATATTCAGGAAATGCAAGCTTGGGATTCAAGGTATCAGGTACATCGTTCAGTCTATATTCCAGCAGATTTTCCTCAATACTTAAATAGATTTCCCTTTATAGAACGGTTGATGATGTCGCTATTTCCAAGGTTTCAAAGTATGTATGGATTACATTTGATGAAATTAAATGACTTCAAAATTTGATGAGCTTTTGAATAAAGATGCGCTCATTTAACCTATTTATTTGCTCTTTTTGTTTTACATGATCATGCATATTAAAGATAGTGGTTATTGATTAAATAGCACTAAGAGAATGTCTAAAAAATAAAAAATTCCGCTTAACTATCTGCTGTCGTTAGAAATAATACAGTACTTAAATATGACAGTGGTAGGAGCGTCATGATTCCATACTACCAAGTTAAATAATAGAGGAAAAACTATGTTGGTTGTCACTACTGATAACCAATATTTTTATCTAGCAAACCTGCTCATAAAACGAGAATACGGCACAGTAAAACTTGAATATTTAATTATTGGCAAGGTAAGGATCAAAGCAATGATGTTGACTAAGCTATCATTAAAATATGATTTCTCTAATAAATTTTTAGGAGAACCAGGACTTACATTACGCAAACAACAAGACAAAACGTTAGAAGCGGACGTAAAAAATGTTTTGTCTTACAGAGCATGGATTCAAGCTAAAACTAACAATACTTTTGACCATATAAGAATATTAGGAATAGTAGCAGCTGCTAAAGGTGCTGAAAATTATTTACCCTATACTATCCCAAAAATTATCCAACAAATCTCTGAAATAGAAATGATGGCTGATATAATAATCGGTCTCAACAATGGTTTTGAATGTCCGGCTGTTATTGATCGTTTTACTTTGCGTCCAGATGTCCAAGTGATTCATCTTTATACTGGAGAAAAAGTGGCAAATAACACTCCAGCTAAAATATTTGACAATTTAATGTGCGAAGGTAAACCCTATTGCATAACTAACATTGACTTTCCTCCAACTAAATATAGGATATTTGTTGTTCATCAACAAGAGGGGCAATACTCAGCAGGTAAAATTCGAGTTCTGGGAGATATTTATGGCTCATTACTGATTAAGAGTATAGATAATGGGTGGATACCACCTGCAATTTTAGTAACTTTTGATGCTGAATCTCAATTTTTAGTAGAGCATAAGTATTCATTTATCGAGCCAGATTCTAACGGTTTGAAAATAATCATAAATCAGCTAAAAAATCAGTCGGGTATAGATATTTTGGGTGTAAAACATAAATTTTTAGTTTATCAAAAAGCTATGTTAGATAAACTTGAGGTCTTGGTGCCTAATTTTAGCGAAGATTTGCCTCCTATTCAATGGTTTTTAGATATTGTTCACGGTAGATTTAGCAGTTTTATGACTAAACCTGGAGGTGGTACATTTGGTAAAACTGATATCATAATTAGCTTGTTAACAGTGATTGCCGAAAGTTATCCAGGAAGTCGATGTGAAGACTCTCATCTCACTATCTTGGCAGAATATGCAGGCTTTAAAGGCGACATATTGATAGATGTTGTCGCTACAAATAGAACCCCTAAAGTTACAGATATGACAACAGATAATCCGCCAAAAAAAGCTTGGATAGAACAAATCTATAGATGGACTAATTCTGTTCAAGGATTGAAATTACTATATGGAGAGCATAACATTAAAAAAATTGTAGATGATGGCTTACCTTGGTGGCTACCTTTGACAAAAAAAATTGAAATTTTTAAACATATAATAGATACAAACAATAATTTATTTACAATAGTTAAAAAACTAAAATTTTTGATCATTGCCTTTTTTACATATCGACAAATCAAGAAGAGGAGCATACAAAATCCTGACGTATTAGAAGGGAAAGAAGCAAAAGCTTTTTGGTAAAATTAGCAATATAGATAATGTTGCTCAGAGAAACTAATGTTTAACGCTTAAAATCAATTAAATATTAGTTTAAAAGGGTTTTGCAAACTTTAAATTATTATGATATGCAATTGCGATCGCTCTTGTAATCTAGGTGGTTGGAACCTGATATATTGCAAGAATGATCACTTTTTTTATCATGTCAAACAGTCACCTCTAACTATAATAATTTGAGAGAAGTCAAAGTTATATTAAATAGATAACTTGATAAAATTAAGTAAATTTAATAATAATTGTTTGTCGAAATTTTTATTATATTAAACGTGTATTAAGCTACTAAGTATTTAAATTTTAAAATAAGTTGTAATGAGTCATTTGTGTTTACAACAAATGACTCATTACTAATAGTTATCAATGCCAATTCTTCATATCCTCAATGTGTTGCATATGAGTTGCAATTGAGTATCTCAGTAACATATTATATAAATAATTCAAAATTGATAAAACGAAACCTGAAGAGTGTACAAAGCTTTAGTTTCTTTGATGCTGTAAAGGCTTCAGTAGGATAACAAACTTATTTTTAAAGCATGGTCTAAACAGGGAAAGTTAAAAGTAGCTGTACTTAAATAATAGAACCTCAAAAACAGTTCTAAATTTCGACTTTTATCAAGAGTGTTAACAATAACAGAATAAGGAGTTATTTATGACAAATTTAGCAGGTAAGACAGTACTTCTAACAGGTGCTTCACGCGGTTTGGGAGTATATATTGCCCGTGCCCTGGCGATAGAAAAAGCAACTGTCGTTTGTGTTTCTCGCTCCAAGGCAGAACTAGATATAACATGTGATGAAATCACGGCTTTGGGCGGCAAAAGCATCAGCATCCCCTTTGATCTTAAGGATGTAAATAAATTGTCAACTCTCAAATACTTGATTCATCAATCTGTGGGAAAAGTTGATATATTAATTAATAATGCTGGCATAGAAATTTGTCAGTTTTTTACCGATTATTCTTTAGATGAAATCCAGTCAGTGTTGGAAGTAAATCTACTTTCTCCCATTGAATTAACCCGTTTGTTTTTGCCAAATATGTTGAAACAGCGTAGTGGACACATTGTAAATATAGCTTCTTTAGGTGGTAAAAAAGGAGTTGCTTATAGCAGTACTTATTCTGCAAGTAAAGCAGGTTTGATTATATGGAGTGATGCTATGCGGCAAGAATTGGTTGGTACCGGAGTGGAGATGTCTGTAATTTGTCCAGGGTATATATCTCCAATAGGGTCAGTTGCTAAAAATAGCTCCATTGCGCCACAATTAGCTGGTAAATCTACACCAACTTATGTAGCGAATGCTGTAATCCGAGCTATTAAGCAAAATAAGGCAGAAATAATTGTTAATCAAGAACTAATAACAGAATGTTTTACGAGATTACTATTTGCAATTGGACAATTATATTCACCATTTGTAGATGCAATTTATCGATGGATTGATATACCAAAATTTAACCGAATGCGTGTAGAAAAGCAACGGTGTATGGATGATAGAATGATCAAGTCTGTAGTTGATAAACGTGGGTGATTAATACCGCTATCTTACGGTAAGCCATTCTGTGTCTATACAAAATTCAAACTTTGTTGTTAAATCATACTACATTTTTGTAACATTCAAAAATGTTAAGTGAATTTCTGAACAAATTTACTAATTGATAACCATCATGGTAATTAACAAATGTATTTTGTCCATTACTTACTACCTATTTAGAAGGCAGGCTAATAATCAATATAGTATATTTACTTGATTGGCTCATAACGTCTGAACTACTTTAATGTGCAAAAATGATCGCAGATGTAATGGGTAGTCCCCAACCAGAACCACCTATATTGCCAGAGCGTAGACACGGATTGGCTTGTTATTTTTATTAGTTTATTTTATTATTTTATACTTATTTAACCAATAAAATTTTTGGTAAATAAATGTTGTTGCATTTCCATTGATTATTGTGGTGTGCGACTGATAATATTCACGCATGAAGTACATACCCACACGGTTATATCTAAATTAGCAATGTGTTTTCCTAGTTTATTTATAACTATTTCTGGATCTGCCTTTTCACCGGATATGGAAAACTTCTTTGTTTTGAAAAGTTTTGTTCGCCCACCATTCATGCAGTGTCGATTATAGGAGAAGTTATTATGTCTCCTCCTCTCTCTTGCAAAGAGAGAAGCTTTAAATTATCTCCAAATCCCTTTTAGGGATTGGGGTTAGGTCTCCCATAAAAGCGCGTCTAAGAAGTAGCACCTAAATTTTTGTAGGCTCGTTTCTCCACGATTACAAAGGACTGTATTACATCGATTGGGGGCAACCACGAGATGTGGTCGGTTTGATTATAGCAGTTTTTAATTGCATGGAATACAGAATACAGACCTAACCCCCAGCCCCTTCGCTACTAGCGTTGGGGAGTAAAACTCAAAGCTTCTCTCTTAAAAGGAGAGAGGTTTGGAGAGAGATCAAAACTGTACTGCACCTAAGCGAGAACTGCTATATTACAGCTTATGGTTCGGTCTTTGCTAAGTATCTCAAACTTCAAGATAAAATTAATGTGCCTGTTAATTTGGTTTTCAAAGAAACAGTACAACATCTGCTGAAAAACCATGTTTGCGATCCCGATCAGATTTTTTGGTATTGCATAAGTGCGGGATGAAATGATTAAAATTTAACTTTGACAACTCTTACCCTTTGCGCCTTTGCGTGAGATAAAAATCATCCCATTAATCAGCAACGCCGATTTTTAAGCACTACAGCTCTCTCATCTCTTTTTTAACGAGCAGGTTAAAAAAGCCCATCAGGTTGATGCCTCATATCCCAACTTTAATTCACATGCCGCTTCCTCCCTTGCAAGGAATCCACAGAGCTCAACCGTTAGTGAGTTACGAGTAACGGTGTGATATGGAAAGTCGAATGCTAGGTATCAAAAGCCATGTTTGCAAAACCAGCATTGCATATTTGCTTGAGGGATGATTCAAGCGGGAATAGTTACAACAGTATCTCAAATTAATTTCAACAACGATCTAATTATTCAACTATGAAAGTTGCAATTCTGGCTGGAGGTTTAGGCACCCGCCTGGCTGAAGAAACTGAAAGCAAACCTAAGCCTATGATCGAAATTGGTGGGCAGCCCATCCTGTGGCACATTATGATGCATTATGCCCACTATGGCTTCAATAATTTTGCGATCGCTCTTGGCTATAAAGCTGAAGTCATCAAAAAATATATGGTGGACTATTGTTCTCTGAACAGTAACCTCACTGTCAACTTACAAACTGGCGAATTTAAAATGCATGGGGGTTACAAACCAAACTGGATAGTTGAGTTAGTTGATACCGGACTTAACACCAACACAGGTGGTCGTATCAAACGGCTAGCTCCCTATGTAGACAATCAGACTTTTATGCTCACCTGGGGTGATGGAGTTTCCGATTTAAATTTGCATGAACTGCTGGCATTCCATCGCTCTCATGGCAAACTCGCTACCTTAACAGCAGTACGACCGCCAGCCCGGTTTGGTCATCTGGAGTTAGATGGTGATCAAATTGTCGAATTTTCTGAAAAGCCACAAACCCGCGAAGGCTGGATTAATGGTGCTTTTTTTGTCCTAGAACCAGAGATCTTTGATTACATTGACGGAGATGACACTCAATGGGAAAAAACACCTCTAGAGAGATTAGCCCAAGACGGTCAGCTGATGGCATACAAGCATTCTTCATTCTGGCAGTGTATGGATACCTTACGTGATAAGCGCCGCCTAGACAGTCTTTGGCAAAGTGGTAATGCACCGTGGAAAATCTGGGAAGAACAAGATGCGAGTATTAGTAACGGGACACCAGGGTTACATTGGAACGGTCATGATTCCTATGCTCTTAGCAGCAGGGCATGAGGTTGTAGGATTAGATAGTAATTTGTTTGCAGGTAGCACTTTTGGTGAGGGGATTAAGAACATCCCTGAATTGAAAAAAGATATCCGCGATGTCGAAGTATCCGATTTGGAGGGTTTCGAGGCAATATTACATCTGGCAGGCCTTTCTAATGACCCTTTAGGAGACTTAAATCCCGATTTAACTTACCAAATCAATCACGTTGCCTCTGTAAGACTGGCAAAGTTAGCCAAACAGGTGGGAGTTGAAAGATTTGTATTTTCCTCTTCCTGTAGTAACTATGGTGCTGGTGGAGAAGGCTGGTTGAATGAAGAATCACCTTTTCATCCAATTACACCTTATGGCATCTCCAAAGTCAGGGCTGAAGGAGATATTAGCCAATTAGCCGATGACAACTTTAGCCCTACTTTTTTACGTAACGCCACTGCTTACGGTGTCTCGCCCCGCCTGCGCTTTGATTTGGTACTCAACAACTTAGTAGCTTGGGCCTTTGCTACTGGCAGAATTTATATTAAAAGTGACGGCACTCCCTGGCGACCCATTGTCCATATTGAAGATATCTCTCGTGCCTTCATGAGTGTATTGCACGCTCCCCGTCAGGTTATACATAATCAAGCCTTCAATGTGGGACGCAACGAAGATAACTATCGCATTCGGGACTTAGCGACAATCGTTCAACAAACGATTCCTGGCTGTGATATTGAATATGCTCCAGATGCAGGGAAAGATCGCCGTTGTTATCGTGTTGATTGTAGCAAAATTATACGTACATTACCAGAATTTCAACCCCAATGGGATGCCTACAAAGGAGCAAAAGAACTTTACAGAGCCTATCAGAAAGTCGGTTTGACCTTGGAAGAATTTGAAGGACAAAAGTATAAACGGATTGCACATATCCGAGAATTACTTAGAAAAAGACAAATAGACACCACCCTGCGCTGGAAAATTTAACCCCTAGCAAGAAAAACAAGCAACTATGATAGATGCGATCGCTCTTGATTTGATGCCGCCTTGTCGTGCAAGTGGTATTGATGACTTGGAGTTAATTATTTCCTTCGGTAACACACCACTAGCAGATGCATTGCTCACCAAAGACCAGCTAGGTCAACCAGAGTATACTGCTCCTTTAGAGCTAGCCTTTTCTCCCAGCAGTGGGCTAGTGCAAATTACAACAACTGTGCCGCCAGAAATTCTCTTTTGTCGAGATTATCCTTATTTTTCTTCAGTTTCTTCCTCATTGCTGAAGCACTTTCGCCAGAGCGCGTTAGAAATTATTGAATCGCATAAACTTGACAGCAACAGCCTAGTTATTGAAGCCGCTAGTAACGATGGCTATATGTTGAAAAACTTTGTAGACAGAGGCATTCCTGTGTTAGGTATTGACCCGGCAGTCGGGCCTGTTGAAGTAGCTCAGAAAGCTGGTATCCCTAGCATTTGTACTTTCTTTACTAAGGACTTGGCCGAGCAACTGCGAGCATCGGGAAACTTAGCTGATGTTTTTCTAGCAAATAATGTTTTAGCTCATGTGCCCGACCTCAACGGCTTTGTGGCAGGGATGAAAGTTCTATTAAAAGCCAATGGCGTGGCAGTGATTGAAGTACCTTATGTAGTGGATTTAGTGGATCATTGCCAGTTTGACACAATTTATCATCAGCACCTATGCTACTTTTCAGTAACTGCTTTGGATAGATTGTTGAGAAGACACTCTTTGTTTCTCAATGATGTGCAACGCACAGCAATTCATGGCGGCTCTTTGCGCCTGTTTGTGGGACACCATGAAGCGGTTGATGAATCAGTCAAGTCTTTGTTGCAGACAGAAGCAGCGCGAGGTGTAGATAAATTTAATTACTATAGCAACTTTGCCGATCGCATCCGTACCATTAAAAGCGCTTTGCTAGATATTCTAGTAAATTTGAAGCAACAAGGAAAACGAATTGCTGGTTACGGTGCAGCAGCAAAAGCTACAACCCTCTTGAGTTACGCAGACATCGATCAAAAGTTACTGGATTATGTAGTAGATTTGAATCCCTTCAAGCAAGGCCGCTATATGGGCGGTAATCATTTGCCTATCTTTGCACCTTCCAAGCTTTTAGAAGATAAGCCAGATTATGTCTTAATTCTGGCTTGGAACTTTGCTGAGGAAATCATGCAGCAACAAGAAGCATATAAACAGCAGGGCGGTAAATTTATTATTCCTATACCAACTCCCAAAATTCTTTAGTAATCATAATATGAACCAATTATCACGGCTGGAAGTTGCTGGTCTAGACCATCTCACCAGACCTGTCGATCATGTCTGTCCTAACTGTGGTCATCACCAATTATTCGTGTTCTACGAAGTCTATAATGTTCCTGTCCACAGTTGCTTGATGTTGTCCACTCAACAAGAGGCTCTTGATTTCCCTTGTGGTGATATTATTTTGGGATTGTGCGATCGCTGTGGATTCATCACCAATATCGCTTTTAATTCCAAATGGTCAGCTTACGCACCTAACTACGAAGACCAGCAGAGTTTTTCGCCTACCTTTAATCAATTTTCTCTAGATTTGGCAAATCGCTTGGTCGAAAAATATGATTTGCATAACAAAAATATTGTGGAAATTGGTTGCAGCAAAGGAGATTTCTTACTACTACTGTGCGAACTGGGAAATAATCGCGGTGTTGGGATTGATCCGAGTGCGGTTCCGGGACGAGTCAATACAGAAGCTGCTGAACGTGTGATTTTTGTCCCACATTATTATTCTGAGCAACATGCTAAGTACGTTGGTGACTTTATTTGCTGTCGCCATACCCTAGAACATATTCAACCCACTGCTGAATTTGTTAAAACTGTACGCTTTTCTATTGGCGATCGCACAGATACTACTGTTTTCTTTGAAATTCCCGATGCCACTCGTATATTGCAGCATCTGACATTTGAGGATATTTACTACGAACACTGCTCTTACTTTACACCAGGGACACTAGCTCGTTTGTTCCGTTCTTGTGGTTTCGAGGTCATTGACTTATATCGAGCTTATGGTCAGCAGTATCTTTTAATCGAAACCCAACCTGTGGCAATACCTTCTACTCAGGTACATCCCTTAGAAAATAGTGTGGAACAAACTGCTGAAGCTGTCAAACACTTTGTTACCCAAATCGACCAAAAGCTAACTCATTGGCAGCAATATTTAGAAAAGATGCAGGCACAAGGTAAGCGGATAGTTATTTGGGGGTCGGGATCTAAGTGTGTCGCGTTTTTGACAACTCTTAATACCATCGACAAAATTCAATATGTTGTTGATATAAATCCTCATCGTCATGGAAAATTCATCCCTGGCGTTGGTAAAGAAATCATGCCACCAGAATTTCTCCAAGAATATCAGCCAGATCAAGTGATTGTGATGAACCCCATCTACTGTCAAGAAATTCAGCAAATGCTGGATAACCTGGGGATAAGTACCAAAGTCATAACTCTGTAATATCTACTTTTGACTAACGTATTTTCTATGATTAACAATCAGCCACGATTAAGCATCGGATTACCTGTATACAATGGTGAAAACTTTCTCAAAGAAGCCATAGATTCAATCTTGGCTCAGACCTTTGAAGATTTCGAGCTAATTATTTCAGATAATGCATCTACAGACCGAACTGAGGAAATTTGTAGAGCATACGTTGAGCAAGACAAACGTATACGTTACTATCGCAATGAAAAAAATGAAGGTAGCGCTCCTAATTTCAATCGAGTCTTTGAATTGTCTTCAGGTGAGTACTTTAAGTGGACGGCCTGCGATGATTTATATGCTCCAGATTTTATTCTGAAATGTGTTGAAGTACTTGACCAAGACCCTACAGTAATCTTGTGCCACTCCCACGTAACTATTATTGATGCAGCTGGAGAATTTCTCCAAAATTACGAGGTCAAACTTAAGACAGATTCACCAAAACGACACGAACGCTTTCACGAACTGCTACATAAGCACCTATGCTATCAAATTTTCGGAGTAATCCGTACCAGTGCCCTCAAGAAGGTATTTCCTCTGGGTAGTTATGGTCATGCAGATGGGATTTTATTGTTAAGGCTTGGTCTTTTAGGTCGTTTTTATGAAATTCCAGAATACCTATTTTTTGCTAGAAAGCATAAACAGCAATCAATGAGTATGTTCGTTCCCAATTACTTATTATTTGCGAACAAAAATCAAATCATATCACCAAGTATGCTACCTGATTACTATGCATATTCAGTATGGTTTGATTCGGCAAATAAAGGTAAAATAATAATGCCACATTGGAGAATATTTTGGGAGTACTTACTCTCTATATGGCACAGTTCACTAAGTTTGAACGAGCAGCTTCATTGTTATAGAAGTATGTATCAGCAGTCAAAAGGTACAGAGTATCTTTTGCTACAAGATTTTCTAAAAGCGTTACAAATATTTTGGCAAAATTGGCGAATAGGATTAATTAAAAGTTGATAGGTTGCATACAAATTGCATATCAATTGCAATTGAGTATCTGACTCAAATAACATGTGCATAAATCACAGACATTAAGGTTGAGGCAGTGCGGTCTTCTACCTACAGTCATTCTCCTAAAGGAGATGCTAAGCGTAACGTGAGTTCGACAAGTCTTATTTGACCTCTCCCCCAACCCCTCTCCGACACGGAGAGGGGAGCAAAAAGCTGAATTTTTCGTTGCTCCTCCCTTTCCGTTTTGGCTACGGTGTACACAGAAGTCTTAAAATCCTACCTAAAACTGGGTTTTGAACTATGCGATAAATCTCTCAAAGCGCGGTCATTGCGAGGAGGAACGACGAAGCAATCCCATTAACCCAACAATTTTTGCGATTACTTCGCTTCGCTCGTAATGACAGTTTATAGCTGCTTTAAACGCTGAAACCTATATGGAGAGTACTTGTGTGTACACCGTAGTTCCGTTTTGGAGAGGGAGGGAGTGAGAGGTTCATCGAACTCACGTTAAGCGTAGTTTGCTTCACCGTAGGGTTACGAGCATTCCATAACAGGCGCTAGTCTCTCCCTTTGGAGAATATAAGATTAAAATCAATAAAATTTTTAGCGATCGCCTTTTTTGTACATCGAAAGATTAGAAAAAATAGTATAAAAAACCCATACATACTAGAAGGTAGCCAAGCAAAAGTTTTTGCTAAAAATGTAGTAGTTGAGATCAAAATTCAAGTAATTAAAGATGGTGTATATCAAATAAAAATTATTGTTTTTGAATAAAATAATCAATTAACTTTTTTACAATGAATCTAATTCGTCTTCTGCTTCGCACTTCTACTGCTTTTCTGAGCCTCGCCGTGTTAGCTGGAATCCTCAGCGGTGCAGCGGCTGCTGGGATAATTGCTCTAATTAATATAACATTGAGTCAAAATCAACCATTGGGAACAACGTTAGTTTGGAGCTTTGTAGGTCTTTGTCTACTGAGGCTAATTGCTAATTTTGTTTCTCAAGTTTTATTAATCCATCTTTCACAAAAAGCTGTCCTCGACTTGCGAATGGTTTTAAGCCGCCGTATTCTTGCTTCTCCTTTACGTCAATTAGAAAAAATAGGCGCTCATGGTCTTTTAGCTATCCTCACTGAGGATATTCAAGCAATCTCTAGCACAGCTTTTACTATCCCTTTTTTATGTATTAATATTGCCATTGTAATTGCCTGTCTGATTTATCTCTGTTACCTCTCTAAAATTATTTTTCTTATAGGTATTGGCTTTATGTTTTTAGGAATATTAAGCTATTCAGTACCAATGAAAAAAGCCATGTATTTTTTTAAATTGGCTCGTGAACAGGAAGATAGATTGTTTAAACATTTCCGCAGCATAATTCAAGGCACAAAGGAACTTAAGCTTCATCGCCAGCGACGACAAGCATTTCTACGCGAAGATGTTTATGCTACTGCCTTAACATATCGTCGTTATAATGTTGTGGGTATGAGCATCTTTGCTGCTACCTCTAGTTGGGGGCAAGTTTTATTTTTTATAAGTATTGGTTTACTGTTATTTATCCTACCCATTATCTATAAAATTCCTGCTGCAACTTTATCTGCATATACTCTAACTACTATTTATTTAATCTCACCTTTAGAATATATTATGAGTATGATGCCTAATATCACTAAAGCTTTAGTTGCTTTGAATAAAGTTGAATCTTTAGGACTATCTTTGGCAGATGAAGTAAATGAAGTAAATTTTAATTACTCGATTAATTTAGATAAAGAATGGAATTATTTAGAATTAAATAACGTTACACATACTTATTATCAAGAACGTGAGGAAAAAAATTTTATACTTGGCCCTATTAATTTAAAGTTTCAGCCAGGAGAAATTGTTTTTATTGTTGGAGGTAACGGTAGTGGTAAGTCTACACTTGCCAAATTGATCACTGGGCTTTATATACCTGAAACAGGAAAAATTTATTTAGATAATAGACTCATTAATAATAAAAATATAGAGTGGTATCGCCAGCAGTTTTCGGCAGTATTTTCTGATTTTTATCTTTTTGAGCGCTTACTTGGATTAGATAGTAATGAGCTAGATATTCAAACTCAAAAATACCTTGTTCAATTGCAACTTGATCATAAAGTGACAGTTAAGAATGGTGTGCTTTCTACTACCGATCTTTCACAAGGACAGCGCAAACGCCTTGCCCTTATTACTACTTACTTAGAAGACCGACCTATTTATCTGTTTGATGAGTGGGCATCAGATCAAGATCCTATTTTTAAAGAAATTTTCTATACTCAACTGTTGCCAGAACTAAAAAATAGAGGCAAAACTATACTAGTTATCAGTCACGATGACAAATATTTTCACATAGCAGATTGGCTCATTAAAATGGAATATGGCAAGGTAAAGGTGGAAAATTTGTTTTCCCAAAAAATATAAAAATGTAGATATATAATTCAACTCGAAAAAAGTAGGATGCAGAAGTACTGGGACAATAACAAAGTCTTGTGTTTTCCTTATTTTAAACACTGCATAGCCTTAACTGAACTGTTTTGTGCTATGAACTGCACCAAAATTATGATCGGGATTCACCTCAATCACTAAGTCAACAGCTGATGAAGATTTGAGCAATGGCTTAATAAATAATTCTGGGTGAAGCGATCGCCAAAAATAATTAACAAACTCCTCAATTTGGTCTTCACTCATTCCCGATTTACCAGTAGCAATCATCTGCTGTTCTGCTTGTTTGCGCCATGCCAAAGAACAACGATAATCAATAGGATAAAGCAAAATTAAGCTGTCTAATCGTTCCCAAAGCGGGAGATAATAATTTAATTGATGATTTAAATCACGGGCGAATACCCGATCTTCATCTGTAATAATTGGTGGCGGTGCTGTATTAAACGCTTCAGAATCAATTGGTCTTACACCTACAAACCAGCCTTCAAACAGCACAATGTCTATATCTGCAACGATTTCTGGAGTGGTGCGATCGCCTGCACCATTATAGGCAGATTTATCAAAGCGGGGAACAATCACAGGATTTTGGCATTGACGAATCTGATCTAGTACATTTAAACCTAAATCTATATCGTGAGTTCCTGGTGGCCCCCGCCAAATCAAACGCGGATCTTGTTGTGTTAAAGTCAGGCGATCGCTATAAGTTTTATATAAGTCATCTAAAGACAAATTCAAGGCGCGGTATCCTAACTGCTGAAGAATCAAGGTCAGCACCTGAGACATTGTAGTTTTACCTGTACCTTGTCCCCCTAAAATTCCCTGGATTAAAGGACGGCTTAGTTTTTGGCGATGAGATGCTATTTTTACAGCTAAAGGTAGCCACAAATCCCACAACACAGCTAACATTTTCTGGGGTGGTACATGAAGGCTAGTTTGGCAAAGTTGATTAAAAGCTGGCCAGACAGATTTGAGTAAATGCGATCGCGTCAGTATTACTTCATCAATATTTTTCGGTGTAATGCCAAAAGCTTTAGCCCTTAACTGATCTGCCAGCACTACTTCTCGTGCTTGCTGTAGCCAAGTTATATCTATGACATCCTTTGCCACAATTTCACTTAGCCACAAATTCATCTTATTTAAACTCCTTTGCCGTAGACATTATGAACCCAGTTTAAAGGCTTCGACAAACATGCTGTAAATAAAACCCACTTTGAGAAGATTTAATGATTCTACCCAAAGCGCTTGCCTAGCTAAAAAGCTACGGCTATAAAATATCCTGCTAGTAATCTCCGTTAATGCTACTAAAAAACCAGCTACCATAATGTCTAATGTACCTCTTTGTCCAGCTATAGTAGAAATCGCGGTTCCTAGAAAAAAGCCAAACAAAAAACTAATTAGCAGTAGCGATAATCTCCGCCAAGGATTTAAAAACCATTGCCCTAAGCTTTTAGCAATGGCTTCAAACAAGTTATTGAGACGAGTATTTTGCATCAATAAGACTGATGGTAGAAAGTCAAAATTTGATGAAATATTTTGATATTTAGGATATCGGTTTTAGCATAAGCTTAATTTAAATCGTATTGTAAATATTTGCTGAGTTGGTTGTACTTATCAAATTTGATACTTTTTTGCTCCTGAGAACAGTACCCTCTATCATTAGGTATATTTTTTATCATAATATCTTATGGTAATAGGGTATTATCTACAAATAAGTAAAAATTATTAAGAAATATAAATAATTTCCAGCAGATAAATTTAGGAGTTTGACAAAAGTCACCTTGTTATTCACATTACGCGAATTCCAAAAATTTATGTTTGTGTTTCTACGAGTTAATTTGCTATTTATGTATCATAATTTTGGTTTTTTATGAGCTGAGTTAGCAAGAAGCAACGAATAAATAAGGATTGAGTCCTGTTTATCGTTGAGAAGTTAGGTAATCATTCATGTCCATAATTTCTAAAAAGAATGATACTTATGATACATTCTCCCCCCATAATTATACTAGACTCTAGAGTAGGCAAGTAAGCAACTTTCCATAATTACTACTTTTGAATAATAGGCTACTATTTGGTCAAGAGTAGACAAATATTTATTTCTAATAATTATCAATATGAAATCTTCAGTGTATCGAAACGCTGCTATTACAACTTGCGTATTAGGGCTGCTAGGGTTACTAGTAGGATGCTTGGGGATGAGTGTGTCTTTTGAACCCACGAATCCAGATATATCTTTGCCAGTATCAGATAATACGACTCAAGCAGAGGCAAATCCAGCGTCAGATGTTGCATCGCAGACAGGCATTTCTGCTAGCGCTACCAATCCTCCAACCAACCAGGTAGAACTTAACACTAATAAAACTAACCCCGTCTTGGCATCTCGTCAGGGTTCCGCTGTCAATACCAAGCATCAGGGCACTTTGCGGATGAGCAATCAAACAGATCAGCCTGTGCGGCTGGCACTACTGGCCAGACAATCGAAAGTAAAAAGCTCCGCTGAGAAAAAAATTAACTATGATGTTCCAGCACATTGGGATTTTGCTCCTAGTGAAGGTAGTAACAAGGGGTTGATTCTTTCTTTACCTAATGGAAATCTAAAATTAGAGACAGGAGATATATTAGTGGCTTTTGCACAGGACGGTTCCCGGCGCTATTGGGGCCCCTTTGTTGTTGGGGAAACTTCCTTACCAACATGGAATTCCCAAAACCAAGAATGGCAATTGGTACTTAGTCAGTAGTTAGTTGTCAGTTGTCAGTAGTTAGTTGTCATTTGTCAGTAGATTGCTTAAAAAGCAGGAATAAAGAACAAAATATAAGTAGTCAACGACTAGTGATTTATGGCTGTTGACTATTGACTTATTGACAGATAGCGAAATGAGGATGAAATTGAGTGTTCCCCCAATTATTGACCAGTGGTTCCAAAAGATAGTGACGCGTCCAGCCCTTGCTGCAACTGTGTCGATTCTGTGGTTGATACTAATTAATTGGGTAGCTTATTGGTGGAATTTGGGCAGTATTGGCTTAATTGATGAAACCGAGCCGTTATTTGCCGAAGCTTCTCGTCAAATGTTTGTCACAGGTGACTGGATCACTCCTTTTTTCAATGGCGAAACTCGTTTCGATAAGCCTGTTTTAATTTACTGGTTTCAAGCGATCGCCTATGCAATTATTGGGGTAAATGAGTGGGCAGTGCGTCTTCCTTCAGCGATCGCTGCAATGGCAGTCATTAGTCTGACCTTTTACACTTTACAATGGCATTTAGCAAAAGAAGACGAATTAGAGCAGGTTTCGCGCCCTAATCGTCGCTATTTAACCGCTGCTGTAGCTGCTGCTGTGCTGGCATTCAACCCTGAGATGATTGTTTGGGGAAGAATCGGTGTCTCAGATATGCTATTGACTGGGTGTATGGGATCAGCCTTGTTATGCTTTTTTCTAGGATATGCAGGGAAGAAAGAGCAGGGAGCAGGGGAGCAGGGGAGCAGGGGAGCAGGGAGTAGTCAATCTTTACTTCCTAACAAGTGGTATTTAGCTTTTTATGTACTAATTTCTGGGGCAATTTTAACTAAAGGCCCTGTAGGGATTGTTTTACCTGGGCTAATTATTTTTGCCTTTTTGCTATATCTCGGAAAGTTACGAGAAGTATTACGGGAAATGCGCTTTTTTGTAGGGATGCTGATTATTTTAGGTTTATCAGCTCCCTGGTATATCTTAGTGATTTGGCGCAATGGCTGGAATTATATTAACTCCTTCTTTGGTTATCACAACCTAGAACGCTTTACAGAAGTGGTTAATGGTCATTCAGCTCCCTGGTACTTTTACTTTTTGGTAGTGCTGCTGGGTTTTGCACCGTATTCAGTTTACTTGCCTTTGGCAATGTTTCGGCTGAAGTTTTGGCAGCGATCGCACTGGCGCGCTCAAGAACGCGCTAGGCAATTGGGTTTATTCGTCTGCATCTGGTTTTTGACGATATTTGGCTTTTTTACTGTTGCTGTTACTAAACTCCCTAGCTACGTTTTACCTTTAATGCCAGCAGCTGCCATTCTGGTAGCTCTGTTATGGAGCGACTTTTTCCCCAGTCAAAACGAGTTAACACCAAGAGTAAGAGGAAAATTATTCACTTCATCTCCTCTTGCTCTCCTCTTGAGTGGTTGGGTAAATGTCGTGTTTTTATCTGCATTGGCAGTAGGAATGTTTCACTTGCCCCAGTTATTAGGTAGCGATCAAGCTGCACCCAATTTCCGCCTCCAGATTGAAAATTCTGGTTTACCAGTACTGGGTGGTTGGGTTTTGCTTTTGAGTGCCGTGATCATCGCATTTTCAATCATTAGTCGCCGTTGGCACTCTGTAATTGGCTTAAATTTGCTGGGGTTTGCGGCATTTTTGATCATTGTCTTGATGCCTGCTGTATTTTTGATGGATCAGGAGCGTCAGCTGCCTTTAAGACAGTTATCTGTGGTGACAGCACAAGTCCAAAAACCAAATGAAGAACTACTCATGGTTGGATTCAAAAAACCAACTGTAGTTTTTTACTCTCATAAACACGTAAATTTTATCAAGCTGACAAAAGATGCTGTAAAGCATATTCAAAACCAAGTTGCTCAAGAAGGGCAATCTGGTTCGTTGCTAGTACTGGCTGAACAGAAAAACTTTGTCAAAATGGACTTGCAGCCCGATGGTTATGAAAATTTAGCTACAAAAGGTGCTTATCAGTTAAATCGAGTCAATTTTAAGAAAATGAAACGGAAAAAAGTCAATATCTCATAAGTAACTTTGTCAATAGTCAGTTGTGAGTTGTATAAATATAGTAACTATTAACTACTGACTACTGACTACTGACTACTGACGTTATTAATATTTACCATATTGACCTTTCATATCTAAAGCTTGATTGATATGACTTAATAAGTCTTCCATAGAAATCGAGCGAGGTAAAATTTGGGTAGCGATCGCACCGACAACAGTTTCTATGGATTCAGAGGCACTTTTTCTTGACTGAGGAATTTTTGTCTGAGAAATGTTCGGCAATGAATTCATCTCAATGCTATTTAATCTTTGATCTATCACCACAATTGGTGGCAAATCGAAAGGTGAATCTCCCAAAGCTTTCAGTGCTTTAAGCGCTTCTTTCTGGATGGATGATTCTCCTAAGCAAATCAGCAACAAGTCAACACTTTGATGGCGAATTTGTTGTAACACTTCTGCCCAACAGTTTCCCATTGCGGCTTTCAAGCCAGCTGTTTGCAGATACTGAACTAAAGCTTGGAACCATTCAGAACCCCGTTCAGCAGTTTCACTACTAAGTGAGGAATTTTTGGTTGTACGATAATTCTTCACCTGTTTACGTCTGATTTGTGGTAAGTCGCGCAACATTGTTAAATCCACTACTAAGATACTGGGTGGATAACAGACTCCAGATGCAATTTGCAGCACTGATAATAAAGCATCGGGTTTACCGTTGCGAGTGTTGTTGTCTTTGCCAAGAGGTGTTAAACAAGGAAACACAGATAATCCAGGTATTTGGGAAGCTGCTAAGGTAGTTGCTACATCGCAAGTTACTAGCGGTAAAGCAGACAATCTTGGGTGCTGAGTCAGCTGTTGCAGGTAAGTTTGCGCCAGGGAACTTTCTAAATCCAGCAAAATGACATCAAACTGCCAAACTCGCGCTAATAGTTCTGCTTGATCTAAGTCATCTACTTCTATCACCCGATGGTCTCGCAGTGAAGGGCGAGGATTAATTGACTCTAATGCCGGATTAACTAATCTCAAAATTCGCAATGGGTTTTTAGTAGAGATAATTTCGCTACTGTCTGCCCCTGACTGCTGAATTACTGGTGTATCACATAACTTTTTTAGAAGTGGCTCCAAGGCTTGATGCTCAACTGGCAAGTTCAAAAAACCATCGGCTTGGTTAGCATAAGCTTGATCTTTTTCAGCTCCGGTTGCTGTCACCATCACAGGGATATGGCGAGTTACAGCATCAGATTTCAATAAAGTCAGCACATCCCACCCAGACAATAAAGGTAACAAGGGATTTAAGAATATAGCTTGCGGTTGTAAGCGCCGAGCTTTTTCTACTGCTTCTGTTCCTGAGCGCGCAATCACTACGCGATAACCTAAACCTTTGAGTTGCTCAGTTAAATCTTCAATATATCTGGCTACTGCTTCGACCACCAAGACTAACCGTTGTGAGCAAGGGGGATGATGCTGTGTGCTGGGAGTCGTGCGCTGACGTACTGAGGCGGCAACTCCTTGCTTGGTATTGCGTGTTTCTCCCTCAGATCTTGCTCTTACCTCTGTTTCAGTAAAGCCTGTTGTGGGGGGACTAGGTGGTAAAAGTAGTGTAAACTGGCTGCCTTTGCCTTCACGTGATAAGAAACTGACATCACCTCCATGCAGGCGGGCAAGCGCCCTAGTTAAAACCAGTCCCAAACCAGTACCTTCAAATTGACGGGTTAAAGGATTTTCAAGTTGTTGAAATTTCTGAAATATTAAATGTTGTTGGTGTTCGGGAATACCAATCCCTGTGTCCCAGATTGTAAAGGCAATCCAACCTTCCCAACGATTGACACGCAAACCGATTTCACCAGATGTTTCGGTGAATTTAAAAGCGTTGGAAAGCAAATGTATCAGCATTTGGCGCAGGCGTAATTCATCCGCTACGATCTGGTCTAAACCTGGTTCAATCGTCAGAGTGAATTCGGGAGATGATGAAGTTGCTGCTGGAGGTTGGGCAGTAGCTTTAGTAGTTTGAGTATGAATTGCTTTTGCTTCTGAGAGAGCGCGATCGCACACGGAGCGAATTTTTACTGGTACAGGAGTCAAATCCATCTGTCCAGTTTCCATGCGGGTCAAATCTAAAATGTCATTGACCACACTCATTAAATGTCGTCCGCTTTGATGAATTAGTCCTGCATAACGAGCTTGACGTTCGTTAAGTTCTCCTAATTGCTGATCAACCAACAAGCGCGATAATCCTAAAACAGCAGTTAAGGGTGTTTTTAGTTCATGGCTGATACAAGATAAAAACTCATCCTTTAACCGATTTAGTTGAATAAGATCGGCATTCTTCGCTGCTAGTTCTTTACAAAGCTGTTGCTGTTCGGTGACATCGGTGGCTAATATTAACCATAGGTCAGTACTCACTTCTGAGCCTTGAGCACTGAGTAAAATCTCTGAATCATTACTCAGTATTTTTAATTCTGGGCTATCTAAGGGAATTTTGGCAAATTGCCAGACTCGCTCTTGGCCGTTTTGTACTTCCACAACACAGGTACAAGTACCCACTTGTCCATCTAAAAAACACCGGACTCCACTTGCTGCGGATGCAGATTGATCATGGAGATCCTTAATAAGTGGCGTTGCTGCTGGCGAAGACAGCAGGGCTTCATTCCTGACAGACAAGGTATGTTCTCCAGGATGAAGTTTTAGTGGTAGGGATTGCTCCTCGCGTTCTTGTTCATTGCCCCTACTATGAGGAGAAACTTGAACCGCTTTTTGATGGGCGTATTCTGGTTTGACGATCTGGGTGGGGGTTAGTATTGCCTCTACTTGTTGTCGCACTCCTTCAGGATCTTTGAGTACTCCTAGTTGTTGCCACCAAGCCGGATTTTGCGTTACGACTTCACCAGTGCCAGTTTGCAACATTAAAGGCCAAGGTAGTCGCTCTAGCAACTGTACCAGTGGTTTGTGTACCGAAGGCTGAGGAGAATTATTCCTGG
The DNA here is from genome assembly GCF_016056295.1 of Atlanticothrix silvestris CENA357. GTDB lineage: Bacteria > Cyanobacteriota > Cyanobacteriia > Cyanobacteriales > Nostocaceae > Atlanticothrix > Atlanticothrix silvestris. The sequence continues at coordinate 18,778 of NZ_JAECZB010000009.1, read as the reverse complement.
GCGATCGCCAGTGACTTTTTACCCCTACATTGCTCCTGTCAACCGGGTTTACATATTTATATTCTTGAGAACTACTCTTGGACGATCTATTAGCAGTTGAGTAAACAGTTTCCGCCGCACTGTTTACAGCTTTTTCTTGAGCCAATAATCTTAAAAGGCGTTTACTGTCCAATAATCCCAAAAATTTGCCATTTATATCAATCAACGCCCAATCTAAGTTATTGTTGACGTAGGCGCGTTGCTCAGATAAAAGCAAGCTGAATCGTTCCAGACGATCAGCGGCTGGCAAGGTCTGAATCGGCTCAACCAGAGTTTGGCCTAAAGTCGAAAGCTGCTGTTGTAAATTTAAAAATTGGTCGTCACTAGCTACCGCCAATAATTTTTGGCTCAACCGGGCAGAGTACAACAACCCAACTGGGCATTGCTGTTGGTTTACTACTACCAAGCGATCGCACTGCTGTTGATCAAAAACCTCCAGCACTACTGCTAGAGTGGTTGTTTCTAAGCAGATAGGTACGGTTGCTAGGAAGTCATAAAGCGGGTAATGTAGCATTGACATAGGGCTTTGGGGTTCACTCTTCCTGTGGTAGCCTCTAGCTTCACTAATCAGTGATTTAGCCTGAATAGTGTTTGCGACTGAAGCAAAAACCTTTGAGAAGACTCATATAAGCGATTTTATTATTCAAGCTTCAACGCCATTGAAACAATTGGGTTGGTTCTTCCTGGACAAGGTGTAGTTGATCCACTAGTTTTTGCAAGCAGCAGCGTTTCCTTTTGCCACTTCTAAGATCTCTAGGGAAACATTCTTACCCATATCCTACTGGTATTGAAACTCTTCATCGATAGTGACGGTTAAAACAATTATGGCTCTAAAGATTCGCTTTAGAACCTTGAGGAATTATAATGATTTACAATGCGACAATACTTTAAGTTCGTTTAAGTAACTTATTAAGGAGTGAAATAAAAAATCATAATTCAGATAGATATGCATATACAAATCCCAAATTAAGTCATATAGCGTTATAAAGCTAATGTCCCATCAATGACCTCCCAAATCTGAACTGCTCCCTTTCTATCATCAGGCTATTTTGTTGACTAAGCAAGTTTAGTTAACATAGAAAAAGTTATAGGGTGAACTTATAAGTCTAATGCACACTTACGGTTTCTCCCACTAGCGGTCTATCAGTCTTTGATTTAGGCGATTGATAAAATATCGTAAGTATATAAATGTTACTACCCGTATTGATTTTTCAACCGGATGTTAAAAAAAATTTAGATTGTCCAACAAGGTTAGCTATCCAAGCACAATCATCAAAGGAACAGATATGGAATTTTAGCAAATACGCCATTGAACAATTGAATCTTTTGCCTTTTATTACTACCACCACTAAAAAAATCCATTATTTAATCAGGTGTTTAAAAACAGACCTCAGTGAAAATTTTTCTGACCAATATCTCTATGTATTTGCTTGCCAAGAGCAAATACCAAAGCAGGTTTTTCAGCGAATGACTCAAGTTGATCAGCAGGTATTATTACGGCAACTCAAATCAGATTACCGCGAAATTCTTATAAATTACTTTACTACAGACACAACATTGAAGGAAAAAATTGATAAATTTATCAATGCGGTATTTTGTGCTAATATTCCTGTGCCCCAAATCATAGAAATTCACATGGACTTGATTGAAGAATTTTCTAAGCATCTAAAATTAGAAGGAAGAAGTGATGAAACATTACTCGATTATCGTCTCACACTAATAGATGTCCTAGCTCATTTGTGTGAAGTATATAGGTGTTCAACTTCCCGATAAAGTAAATTCTTACAGTTAAGATGAAGTTGTATCTTTGTTGTAATTCACCAGAATATAATGTAATTTAATTCTCATGATCAAGCCTATAGCTTTATGAATAAAGCCAGAAAAACCTACGTTCTCAAGCTTTATGTAGCGGGAAACACTCCTAACTCTGTACGAGCATTAAAAATACTGAAAAACATCCTAGAACAGGAGTTTCAAGGTGTGTATGCTTTGAAAGTAATTGATGTGCTAAAAAACCCCCAACTAGCAGAAGAAGATAAAATATTAGCTACACCAACGTTATCTAAAATTTTGCCGCCGCCGGTTCGCAAAATTATTGGTGATCTTTCAGACCGAGAAAGAGTATTAATAGGGTTAGATTTGCTTTATGAAGAGTTAAGTGAGGAAGATTGGGAAGAGTAAATTAATCCTTAAACATTAAAAACTTGATTACAAATTATTAAATTAACATAAGAAAAAACTAGGTTTAATATCCATTTGTCATGAAGCAATGAGCGAAAACGAGCAACCAGAAAAAAAAATTACACCAATCAAGGGTGTAGAAAAAATTCGCACAATGATAGAGGGCTTTGATGATATCACTCATGGTGGTTTACCAATGGGTAGAACTACCTTGGTTAGTGGTACCTCTGGAACGGGCAAAACTTTATTATCTCTTCAGTTTCTTTATAACGGCATCACTTATTTTGATGAATCAGGAGTATTTGTTACTTTTGAAGAATCGCCTAGTGACATTATTAAAAATGCTCATATTTTTGGCTGGAATTTACAACACTTAATCGATGAAGGTAAATTATTTATTCTGGATGCTTCTCCCGATCCAGAAGGTCAAGATATAGTCGGTAATTTTGACCTTTCAGCACTCATTGAACGCTTGCAATATGCCATTCGTAAATACAAAGCCAAACGAGTTTCAATAGATTCCATCACAGCAGTATTTCAGCAATATGAAGCGATGGGAGTAGTGCGGCGAGAAATTTTTCGCCTAGTTGCACGTCTAAAACAGCTTAATGTCACCACTATTATTACAACCGAACGTAGTGAAGAATACGGTTCTGTCGCCTCGTTTGGGGTAGAAGAGTTTGTATCTGATAATGTTTTAATTGCACGCAATGTTTTAGAAGGAGAACGTCGCCGTCGCACCATCGAAGTTCTAAAATTGCGGGGTACAACCCACATGAAAGGAGAATATCCTTTCACAATTACTAATGAAGGCGTAAATATTTTCCCATTAGGGGCAATGCGCTTAACTCAAAGATCTTCCAATGTACGCGTATCTTCTGGAGTTAAAACTCTCGATGGGATGTGCGGTGGTGGTTTCTTTAAAGATTCTATTATTTTGGCAACAGGAGCCACAGGTACTGGTAAAACTTTGTTGGTAAGTAAGTTTCTGCAAGATGGCTGCGTTAGTGGTGAACGAGCGATATTATTTGCTTATGAAGAATCACGCGCTCAACTGTCTCGCAACGCCTATTCTTGGGGAATTGATTTTGAAGAATTAGAACATCAAGGTTTACTCAAAATAATCTGTACGTATCCTGAATCTACTGGTTTAGAAGATCACTTACAAATTATTAAATCGGAAATTGCCTCCTTTAAGCCAGCTCGCATTGCCATTGACTCGCTTTCAGCGCTTGCAAGGGGTGTAAGCAATAATGCATTTCGTCAATTTGTTATTGGTGTTACTGGTTATGCTAAGCAAGAAGAAATAACTGGTTTTTTTACTAATACAACTGACCAATTCATGGGATCGCATTCAATTACTGATTCTCACATTTCCACAATTACTGACACAATTTTGATGTTGCAGTACGTAGAAATTCGTGGAGAAATGTCGCGGGCAATTAACGTATTTAAAATGCGAGGTTCGTGGCATGACAAGGGTATCCGCGAGTACAATATTACAGCTGACGGCCCCGATATTAAAGATTCTTTCCGTAATTACGAAAGAATTGTCAGTGGCGCTCCTACCCGTGTGAGTATTGATGAAAAGGCGGAACTTTCTCGCATAGTTAAACGTTTTGAAGATAAATCGAGTTCCGATTCTTAGATTTGGTATCGTGCTATATTCTCTTCTAAATTTAGTATCGTGCTATATTCTGTGGTGAAGATAGGTTTTCTGCCGCTAGATTGATTTTCGTGTGAGGGGATGCGGTGAAAGGACAACAAATATTCCATAGCTTCTTGCCTAGCGTAACAGCAGCAGTATTAACAACCCAGCCGACTTTGGCCGGGGAAATGAAGGTAGGTGGTATACAGTTAGCGTCTTCTCCTAATGTATTGACTTCTGTCGATAGCCGAACATTAGTTGCTGACAATATTATTCATACCCAACTACCCAATACTACGGGCAATAATTTTCCTGACTTAGTACCAGATGATGGTTTAACTAAGCCCAATTTTGAATCTTTAAGTAGTAACAGTAACCCAGTAATCTTGACAAGAAATACTGGTGTACCCGTAGAGCAAATATCTCAGAAAGATAAAGGTAGATTTTTCAGTTTGACATCTACCCTCAATCCTTCTCAACAGTCAAAGCAGAGTAATTTTACAAGCAATAAAAAACAAAGTAATTTAGGTACTTCTCAGCAACAATCAAAGACAATAATCGTTCCTATTTTTACATCCGAAACTAATTCTGCCAAAAAGGCAACTTTTTCTTTGTCTTCTTTACGGCAGCCAGTAGTACCCAAAAAAAATCTTGAAACTCAGTTGCCAACCGTTTTACAAACTGCGATCAGAGGTGTAGGGGCGGCAAAGTTGTTGGAGGTAGAAAGTTGTTTTCAGGAAAAAGCGAGCTTGAATTCTTTGCTTTTATCCCCAAAAACCTGCCAACATGCCAGCCAGGTTGGGAAAATAGTAGCTCAAAGCAATATTCCTGACCCAACTTCTGCGCCTGCTGATTCTGAGCTAATTCCAAATCAGCCAGGAACAGTGACTCCCGCGCCTGCTGGTTCGGAGCTAATCCCTAATCAGCCAGGAACAGTGACTCCCGCGCCTGCTGGTTCTGAGCTAATCCCTAATCAGCCAGGAACAGTGATTCCCGCGCCTGCTAGTGGTGTACCAATTCCTGAGAACCTTAACCCCAATGCCAATCCTTTACAGTTTCCTACCAAACCAGAGGAAGTGAGACTTCAGGCAAATCAGCCTATTACTTTGATACAGGCTTTGGAACTAGCACGGCGTAACAGCCGGGATTTACAAGTATCATTGTTGGAGCTAGAACGTAGCCGGGCAGCTCTACGAGAAGCGCAAGCTGCTTTGCTGCCTACTCTTGGCGTTAGTGCTGATATTACTCGCAGCCAAGGTGCTGACGCTCAGTTACGGCAAGAACAACTAGAACGGGAAACAGGAAGCCCACAACCAGGAGACGAAGCCAGTACAGGCTTCAGTGGTCAAGCACAACTGAGCTACGATCTCTATACTTCTGGGAGACGGCAAGCTAACATCAAACAGGCTGAAGAACAGGTACGGTTCAATGAGTTGGCTGTAGAGAACCAATCTGAGGAAATCCGCCTCAATGTCACCACTGATTACTACAATCTGCAACAAAGGGATGAACAAGTACGGATTGCCCAGTCATCTGTAGAGAATGCCCAAGCTAGTTTGCGAGATGCCCAGGCTTTAGAGAGGGCTGGAGTGGGTACTAGGTTCGATGTGCTGCGATCGCAAGTTAATTTAGCTAATTCTCAACAAGAGTTAACTAATGCTCGCTCCCAGCAGCAGATTGCTCGCCGTCAGCTAGCAACTCGACTAAGTTTGGCACAATCGGCAAGTATCAGTACGGCAGACCCTGTACAGTTAGCCGGCCTTTGGAACCCAACATTAGAAGAAAGCATTATCCTGGCTTATCAAAATCGTCCAGAACTGCAACAGCAGTTGGCACAACGCAATATTAATGAGCAACAGCGAAGAGAAGCACTTTCATCGCTAGGGCCTCAAGTGAGTTTAGTTGCCAGCTACAACCTGCTAGATCAATTTGATGACAGTATCAGCGTCACTGACGGTTATTCCGTGGGAGTCAGGGCAACCATGAATTTGTACGATGGAGGAGCAGCAAGAGCCAGAGCAGCTCAAGCAAACGCTAATGCTGCAATCGCCGAAACTCAATTTGCTGAGCAACGTAACCAAATTCGTTTTCAGGTAGAACAAGCTTTTTCTACCCAACAAGCAAATTTGGAGAATGTTCAAACTGCTAATGCTGCTTTAGAACAAGCTAGAGAAGCTTTACGTTTGGCGCGTTTGCGATTCCAAGCTGGTGTAGGTACGCAAACAGATGTGATTAACTCTGAAAATGACCTAACAAGATCTGAAGGCAACCGAATCCAGGCAATTTTGGAGTACAACCGTGCTTTGGCTCAGTTACAAAGATCTGTCACCTCCAGGGTGTTACCTTAGTTAGTCATTAGTACTTATACTAAAATGACTGTCCACAGCTCTTGCACCAGCCCCAAGAACCGCCAGGGAATTAATTCCCTGGCTGATAGCAATAAGTCCTTTTTAGAGGGCTAGACACTATTTATGGCTATCAGTTCACTGAAGGAGATTTGGGTTGTGAGCCTGGAACGTTGAATTTCAGGCATATTTTTACTATGGTGCGATGGGCTACGCCCCACCGTATGCGATCGCATGACTCCACCTAAATCAAGTTATAATTACCACTGACACAGAAACTCAGGGGTGTAGAGATTTTGAAATCATAAATATCACGCACTCAATAAGCTGAGTGTTAGACTGCTTGGCTTGTAAAAAACTCATGACTCAAGTTACATCAAGAGAAATTGCGCTGTTTCGCTCTCAATTAACAGATGATCCCGTAGCTATGGAAGCACTGGACTTGATTGAGGACTGCGACGGAGATTTAGAAGATGCAGCAATGACACTAGCCATTCGGGCGGGACAAGAACCAGAAAGAACAAATTCAGAGTGGTTAGACGCTTTAGCTAGAAAATGGCGTGCCGTCATTTGTGAGCAAGAATATCGAGATGACTTGCTCAATAGTTCACTTGCGGGAATGATGAAACACCTCAAAACAATGCCGACGTTTCCTAAAATTTTAGCAACACCAGTATTGATATACGTCCTCAAGCAAGGTGTAAACAATTTTTGTGAGCCATTAGATTCGTTAAAGTAAGATTCAAAGTACTCAATACTGAGGAGCCAGCGCTACGGGGCTTTATTTTGTTAATAAAAAATTTTCTTGATAATGTACCTTATGCCCTATTTTCAGGCAGCACTGATACGCTGTTAATTAAGGCAAAACTTCTATTAGCATCTATCGTTAAATAATGAATTACCTTGTTACCGTACTACCAGACCGCATTCAAGCCGAAGCTGCTTATTTAGCCTTAGAAAAAGAAGGTATCAACAGTACCATCTTGGGTAGGGGATATAAGACCGCTGACGAGTTTGGCTTGATTGATCCCAAAGAGCAGGCCAAAAAGCAAGCACAGTTAATGGCATTTTGGCTAGTCCCATTCGGATTTTTTGCAGGTTTTACATTCAGCGTCATTACTGGTTTAGACACCTTTGCTTGGGCGGGTCAAATTGGCAATCATTTCATTGGCGGACTTTTGGGTGCTGCTAGTGGTGCAATGGGTAGTGTATTTGTTGGGGGTGGAGTTGGTCTAGTCGTGGGTGGTGGAGATGCTTTACCTTACCGCAACCGCTTGGATGCAGGAAAATACATTGTTGTGGTTCAGGGTTCTGAAACTCTCTCTCGGCAAGCAACTCGGATCTTGCGCCAGTTTGAACCAGAAAATATCCAGGGCTATGCTGATACAACTAGCGTGTAGCAAATGAATTATTTTTTGCAAATCGCCTTGAGTTACTTCCCTATTCTTTGGACGTGGCTCAAGGTGCAGCAAATAGAAATAGAGAAGCTTTTGAGGACAAGAGTTCCTAAAGATTGGTATCCATCTTTGGTATTAAATTTCTTACTAAATGTATGCTCAGATGTTACCAGATGATCTTTAGCTCATTTGGCCTCAATTCAAATTATCAAAAAACTGGAAATCTAAGAAATTGCTACAGGTGAAAACCTTTTGAAGTGGGAACTGAAATTATAGCAGTTGCCACTTAGCTTAAGAGCTAAACTAGTCATAAAACTTCGACATCAAGAGACTTTCAACCCTGTTCCATATTTCCTGTTCCTTACTATAAAATTAAGATAGCTTTAGCTGATCAATTTTTCAGAATTTATAAATAAATTTTAAGAATGTTACCACGAGAAGAACTTTTAAAGGGTGTTGAAAATCGAGATAGTGTAGCTCGTGTCATTGATAAGGCAGACCAAGCCATCAAAACGTGGGAAGTAGTTTTAACAGATTTTTTGTCTCCGCCAGAACTGGCAGAAATTCAACGGGCGTTTAGTCGATTAACAGAAGTAGAATTAGTGGCATGGGGTGGTTATCCACAAGCAGAACGTCAAAGAATAGCGATCGCTCGTTCTGAAATACCCTTAGATCAATCTCAAGTTACCCTTGTTGCTTTAGAAATTGCCGGAAATTTTCTGTTTGATACCGCCACTCACCGCGACTTTTTAGGCGCAATGTTGGGAACAGGAATTGTCCGCGAAAAAACAGGGGATATTATTGTTCTAGGGGAAAGAGGAGCGCAAGCAATTGTTGCACCAGAATTGGCAGATTTTTTGACAATGAGTCTGACACAGGTGCGATCGGTTCCTGTGAAAACTCAGTCGATTGATCTCAATGAGTTGAAAGTCCGAGAACCCAAGAAAAAAGAATTAACTACTGTAGAGGCTTCTTTAAGATTAGATGCGATCGCATCTGCTGGTTTTGGTATGTCCCGCAGCAAAATGGTTGATTTAATCGATAGCGGTGATGTGCGTGTTAACTGGAAAGAAGTTACTCAAGCTAGTTCTCAAGTTAAATCAAGTGACTTAATCGCTATTCGTGGCAAAGGGCGTTTAGAAGTTGGAGAAATCGCCGTTACTAAAAAGGAACGTTACCGAGTTCAATTAACAAGGTATGTGTGAAATTTTAGTACAAGACTATGACATTAATCTTAGCGCTGGATTTTGGTGGAACTAAATTGGCAGCAGCGATCGCAAATCTTGATTCTAGGGAGTGGTTGCGTTATGAACGTCATTTTTCACCAGTGAATGCAGATGCTAACACTGACCTAAAAATTATGCGATCGCTCATTCATTCTTTAATACAAGGAGTAACTCCCTCTGCAATTGGTGTCAGTTTTGGAGGGCCTGTAGATGCCATCACTGGGAAAGTACGCTTGTCTCATCATGTCGCTGGCTGGGAAAATATCCCCCTCAAAGACTTATTAGAACAAGAGTTTAGTATTCCTACTGTTGTAGATAATGATGCGAATATTGCCGCTTTGGGCGAATATCGTTTTGGTGCTGGTCAGGGACATGATAGCTTGTTTTACATTACCATCAGCACAGGTGTCGGTGGCGGTTGGATATTGAATGGCAAGCCTTGGCGAGGTGCAGCAGGCATGGCTGGTGAAATTGGGCATACGGTTGTAGATCCTTGCGGCCCAGTATGTTTGTGTGGTAAGCGAGGATGTGTAGAACGCTTGGCTTCTGGTCCCTACATGGCCAAGGATGCTAGAGAATTTTTATTGAACGAATCAGATAAAATTGAAGCAAACCAAGGACAAATACTGAGAAGCTTGGTAAATAATAACTTGGATTTGATTACAGGAAAAGTGGTGAGTGAAGCAGCCAGCCAAAGAGATGAGTTAGCGCTGAATATTTTATATAAAAGTGCTTGGGCTTTAGGTGTGGGTATTGGCAATGTTGCAAATTTGATTAATCCACAGCAATTCGTTTTAGGTGGTAGTGTAACTAAAGCCGGGAAAAATTGGTGGAGTGTCGTGCAAAAAACAGCGCGAGAGACAGCGTTACCTGAAGTTAATTTTGAAATTATTCCAGCGATGTTAGGTGATGATGCGCCGCTGTGGGGTGCTGTGGCTTTGGCAGAATCAGTTTTGTAATTCGTAATTATAGGAATTGACAACACCGTTCAGTTAAGCCAAAAAGCCTCATGTAGAGATGCGATAAATCGCGTCTGAATTTATCTGAATTTCTCGCGTCTGATAAGACCAATTATCTAATGAACCGTATTTATTCATAACACAGAAGATTTGTTTTCTGTAGTCTGAATAAAAGCTTCAAATTGATTGTTGGGTGTCCATTGAATAGCCCCATCCCTTCCTGTAAAAAATATTTTTGTCCGGCTTTTGCTCAGTTCAGATAAAGCTTTAGAGTCAAGGTTGCTAGAAGAAGCGATCGCCACTTGTGGTTGTAGTAAAAAAATTAAATCTTTTAAAGACGCAGAGCTACACCAAAGTACTTGTGGACGCGGCAAACCCCCCATTTTGAATAACGTCTCTACTTCTTTAGGCTTGACATTACCCACTAGTAACCAGTTCTGCCCTTGGACTTGTAATTGTAAAATAGGCAATTGATCGTTAATTAATTGTGCCACTATCGAACCAGTATTCACCGCTTGTCCAGGTGTTAAAGGTTGATAGGTTCCCTGATATTTTTGTACTTCTTGCTGAATTGCTTGACTAGTAATTGTATTTCCTGGCTTGGGAGAATATACATAGAAATTTTTAATAGACAAACCTTGTAGTATTTCTAACCAAGCATTACTATTGTTGCCTTGAAAATCACTAGCGATCGCCCAATCTATTTGATTAACGCCCTGCTGTTGCAAAAAGGGTAAAATTGTAAAGCGTCCTGTACCCTCATCACCGCTATTAATCAAGGTTACAATTCCTTTGTCTTGAATAACTACAACTGGTTCTGTACTAGCTTCCATTACCGTTATCCGAAATAATGTACTGGTAGAGTGCCAAGCTGGAACTAGTACTAAACCAAAAGCAATTAAACTGGCAAACCACCAGCGTTTTTGCCACCAATGCACCAACCAAACCAACATAATCAGTGCATAAATCGTTAATAATTGCCAAGTGGATATACTTCCCACAGCAACAGAATTTCCTGGCAATTTGCTAAAAATTTCTACTAACTTAATCAGCCAATCAGTGGGATAGTGCAGCACTCCAGCCATAGCACTTCCAGCTTCAGGCCAAATTAATGCTGCTAAGGCACTGATAATTCCACCTATACTAATAATCGAAATTAATGGTGTGCTAATAATATTCAATAGCAGACTGTAGGATGGTACTACCCCAAAGACCAAAAGTTGTAAAGGTAAAGTCCAAATCGTGGCAGCAAGGGGAACAGCAATCAAAGAAGCGATCGCAGGTGGCAACCAATTCAAACGTTCAGTTATTGCTGGTACTGTGACAATTAACCCCAATGTTGCTAAAAAACTCAGTTGAAAACCTAAATCCCAAATCCATAAAGGGTTAAAAATTAATAAAAGTGTTGCTGCCAATAGCAATGATCCTAACTGCTTTACCTTTCTCTTTAATAACAGACCAACTAAGGCTGCAAAACCCATAATTACGGCTCTTAGTACAGCAGGTTGGAAACCAGTTAAACTCAGGAAAATGATTAAAGCCAAAAAGCCTAGAGTAAATTGTGTTCCTTTTTTGGCACGCTTTGTTAACTGTAAAATCACACCCAAAATCAAAGAAGTTTGAAACCCCGAAGCCGCTAAAGCATGAGCTAATCCAGCTCGTACAAACAAGTCGCGGATATCATAAGGTAAATCAACTGCTTTGCTGCCTAAAACCATCGCACTGACAAGCGGCCCTTCAGGAATACCCAGCCAACGAACCTGCGATCGCACAATCCGCTCCCGGACTTGCCATAATCCCCATTGCCGTTTCTCACTCGTATCCATAACATTTATTTGCCGTCCAATCAGACCAGCAAATGACCCTTCTTGCTTGAGAAACTTCCGAAAATCGAAAGCACCAGGGTTAGAAGCCGCCTTCGGTTGGTACAAAACCCCAGTCACAGCAATTTCCTGCCCAGAATATAACCCAGTCGCTTGAAGTATAGGTACTGTCACATACAACTTTCCCGTCACCCCTTTTGGGACACTTGCAGGGCCTTTATCATTTTTGACCTCATCTAACTGAGTAGCTTCTAACCAAAATTGCCCTCGTTGACTGCGAGTTAAGCGGGGATTGCTTACCAATTCTCCGCGAACAATCACCAGTTGTTCTTGATTATTATTTCCTTGCGGAATGAATTTACTAATGTCTTCTGTACTTGGTTGGGGTACTCGCCATTGAAAATATGCAGTTGCCAACAACCCTATTAAACCAGCAGCCAGCCATACACGGGGATGGGGAAAATTTTGCCAGATATTGGGTGCTGACTTGGTTTTACCACCAGCTTTTTCTGATTTCTGGAAAATTTGCCGTGAATTATTGCCTCTTCTAAAAAGAATTGCTCCCAATATTCCTAAAACTAAGATCCACAAACCACCTCCAGGAACTGCTGTAAACAACAACCCTAGAATGTAACCAAGACAAATAAATAAACCACTCGTCTGAATCATAAGTAACTGGTAAATAAACCCACTTGTTTGTAGTAAGGGCTTTAGCCCTTAAAATTTTTGTCCTGATTGCTAAAGAAACTGACTACGAGCAACAAAATTATGTTTATGCTTCAGCGAATAGAATTTACAGTCGATTTGAAAATAGCTGGAGAAGCAATAAAGGAAAATTTTATGCTTTTTGGTGAAGTATAGTTCATTGGGTTTATACAAACAAAGCCTGCATTGGCAGGCTATCAGCTTAACTAAAAGTAATTAGTCAAACATTTATTTTTGCAAGCTTTTGAGGAAATCAAGCTTTTCTGCAAAATAATCAGCAATTTCTGTAGAAATCATACTTATGACTTCTGTTTCATATCGAACTGGCTGTAATGCAGCCCCTAGAGTGCAACGTGAATAACCAGTCTTTATACACATACCTGGGATTCATCTTAAGGTATGTGTACAAAGACGTACCGATTTGTAGCTGTTCAAAGTCCTTATCTATTCAAGCTTCAAAAGTAGAAAATAAGGAAGATAGGGAATTTTAATCTTCTTTATTTTCTGTCTTATTGTTGTGCATTGCCAACTCTACTCAAACTGCTGCCCCCTAAAGCAAAGGAAAACCCAACTTTTCCCTTTGTTCAACATATAATTGAGCTATCTTCCTTGCCAAATGACGAATTCTGGCAATGTAACGAGTTCTCTCAGTCACCGAAATCACACCTCTAGCATCCAATAAATTGAAGGTGTGCGAACACTTCATCACGTAATCCAAGCTAGGTACAACCAACCCTCGCTCTGTCAATTGAGCAGCTTCCTGCTCATATAAATTAAACAGAGTAAGTAGCAATTCCGGATTTGACGCTTCAAAATTGTAAGTACACTGTTCAATCTCACTTTGCAGAAAGACATCACCATAAGTAATATTGTCCGTCCAATGAATCTTTGTAATAGCTTCCACTTGCTGGAGATACATCACCAATCGCTCTAACCCATAAGTAATCTCAATCGACACGGGACGGCAATCGATTCCCCCACACTGCTGGAAATAGGTAAACTGAGTAATTTCCATCCCATCTAACCATACTTCCCAACCAGTGCCCCAAGCTCCCACAGTTGCATCTTCCCAGTTATCCTCTACAAACCGGACATCGTGATCTTCAGGACGAATGCCTAAAGCTCTCAAGGAATCAAGATAAATCTCTTGAATATTATCTGGCGACGGCTTAATCAGAACTTGATATTGATAATAGTGTTGAAAACGATTGGGATTCTCACCATAGCGTCCATCAGTAGGACGACGACATGGCTCAACATAAGCAACAGACCACGGCTCCGGCCCCAATGCCCTTAAAAATGTATGGGGGTTTTTAGTACCCGCTCCCTTCTCAATGTCGTATGGTTGAGCAATCAGGCAACCTCGGCTTCCCCAAAATTGATGCAATGAAGTAATAACCGACTGAAAATTCACGCTCTACCCTCCCTTAAACAGCAAAGTGCATAAACCATTGTTGACTACAACCTAGCACTGTGGGGAGTTACAGAGGAATCAAAAACAAATTCCAACTTTTTCAGAAAAAGGGAGTTGACAAAGTTAGGAGCGGTCGATATATTAGATAAGTGCCCAAGAGGCGAGCGCGACAGAGCGGCGCCGGGAGGGACGCCGAACCTTGAAAATATTATAGTTTGAAAGCCATTATACAGCAAGTGGTCAGCGTCAAGAAAATAAAGCACTTGACTGGAGTGTAAAAAGAATCAGTCTTTCATATTTAAGAGCTAAACAAACGATTCATCAAAACGGAGAGTTTGATCCTGGCTCAGGATGAACGCTGGCGGTATGCTTAACACATGCAAGTCGAACGGGCTCTTCGGAGCTAGTGGCGGACGGGTGAGTAACGCGTGAGAATCTGGCTTCAGGTCGGGGACAACCACTGGAAACGGTGGCTAATACCGGATGTGCCGCAAGGTAAAAGGCTTGCCGCCTGAAGATGAGCTCGCGTCTGATTAGCTAGTAGGTGGGGTAAAAGCCTACCTAGGCGACGATCAGTAGCTGGTCTGAGAGGATGATCAGCCACACTGGGACTGAGACACGGCCCAGACTCCTACGGGAGGCAGCAGTGGGGAATTTTCCGCAATGGGCGAAAGCCTGACGGAGCAATACCGCGTGAGGGAGGAAGGCTCTTGGGTTGTAAACCTCTTTTCTCAGGGAAGAACACAATGACGGTACCTGAGGAATAAGCATCGGCTAACTCCGTGCCAGCAGCCGCGGTAATACGGAGGATGCAAGCGTTATCCGGAATGATTGGGCGTAAAGCGTCCGCAGGTGGCTATGTAAGTCTGCTGTTAAAGAGTGAGGCTCAACCTCATAAGAGCAGTGGAAACTACATGGCTAGAGTGCGTTCGGGGTAGAGGGAATTCCTGGTGTAGCGGTGAAATGCGTAGATATCAGGAAGAACACCGGTGGCGAAAGCGCTCTGCTAGGCCGCAACTGACACTGAGGGACGAAAGCTAGGGGAGCGAATGGGATTAGATACCCCAGTAGTCCTAGCCGTAAACGATGGATACTAGGCGTGGCTTGTATCGACCCGAGCCGTGCCGTAGCTAACGCGTTAAGTATCCCGCCTGGGGAGTACGCACGCAAGTGTGAAACTCAAAGGAATTGACGGGGGCCCGCACAAGCGGTGGAGTATGTGGTTTAATTCGATGCAACGCGAAGAACCTTACCAAGACTTGACATGTCGCGAATTCCTCTGAAAGGAGGAAGTGCCTTCGGGAGCGCGAACACAGGTGGTGCATGGCTGTCGTCAGCTCGTGTCGTGAGATGTTGGGTTAAGTCCCGCAACGAGCGCAACCCTCGTTTTTAGTTGCCAGCACTTCGGGTGGGCACTCTAGAGAGACTGCCGGTGACAAACCGGAGGAAGGTGGGGATGACGTCAAGTCAGCATGCCCCTTACGTCTTGGGCTACACACGTACTACAATGCTACGGACAAAGGGCAGCAAGCTAGCGATAGCAAGCAAATCTCATAAACCGTAGCTCAGTTCAGATCGCAGGCTGCAACTCGCCTGCGTGAAGGAGGAATCGCTAGTAATTGCAGGTCAGCATACTGCAGTGAATTCGTTCCCGGGCCTTGTACACACCGCCCGTCACACCATGGAAGCTGGTCACGCCCGAAGTCATTACTCCAACTTTTCGGAGAGGAGGATGCCTAAGGCAGGACTGGTGACTGGGGTGAAGTCGTAACAAGGTAGCCGTACCGGAAGGTGTGGCTGGATCACCTCCTTTTTAGGGAGACCTACACCCCTCAAATCTTGAAAGCAAAATGTAAATAAAGATTGAGTTGGTCTAACCTAGGTCGGTCGCAGACATTTGCAATTGTTGAGTGCTTTCAAACTATGATTTGGTTCGATATGGGCTATTAGCTCAGGTGGTTAGAGCGCACCCCTGATAAGGGTGAGGTCCCTGGTTCGAGTCCAGGATGGCCCACCTGAATCAATTAAAAATGCAAAATTAAAAATTAAAAATTTCAGATAACTTCTTTAATTTTTAATTATCAATTTTTAATTTTTAATTAATTGATGGGGGTTTAGCTCAGTTGGTAGAGCGCCTGCTTTGCAAGCAGGATGTCAGCGGTTCGAGTCCGCTAACCTCCACCTGTGGTGTCAAGCCAAAAAACAGTAGTGAGAATTCAGCAACATGACGTATTAATGTCAGACTGCTGGGTTTAATCTCAGCCAGAACCTTGAAAACTGCATAGTAACGCGAAATTAGCAGGCAGACGCAGGCATTCAGTTGAATGATTGTGTTTGCAATGGTGAAACACCAAATGTATTGTGGTCAAGCTAATAAGGGCTAACGGTGGATACCTAGGCACACAGAGGCGATGAAGGACGTGGTTACCGACGATATGCTCCGGGGAGTTGGAAGCAGACATTGAGCCGGAGATTTCCGAATGGGGCAACCCTAAATACTACCTGCTGAATATATAGGCAGGAGAGAGCCAACCCAGCGAACTGAAACATCTTAGTAGCTGGAGGAAGAGAAATCAAAACAGAGATTCCCTAAGTAGTGGTGAGCGAACGGGGAAAAGCCTAAACCAGTCGGTTTACTGACTGGGGTAGTGGGACAGCGAGATCGAATCTAGCGGTTAAACGAAACAGCTAAATACTGTACCAGAGAAGGTGAAAGTCCTGTAGTTGAAAACTTAAGGATAGTAGCTGAATCCCGAGTAGCATGGGGCACGAGGAATCCCATGTGAATCAGCGAGGACCACCTCGTAAGGCTAAATACTACTGTGTGACCGATAGTGAACCAGTACCGCGAGGGAAAGGTGAAAAGAACCCCGGAAGGGGAGTGAAATAGAACATGAAACCGTTAGCTTACAAGCAGTGGGAGGACTATTTAAAGTCTGACCGCGTGCCTGTTGAAGAATGAGCCGGCGACTTATAGGGACTGGTAGGTTAAGGCGGGAATGCCGGAGCCAAAGGGAAACCGAGTCTGAAGAGGGCGATAATCAGTTTTTATAGACCCGAACCCTGGTGATCTAACCATGGCCAGGATGAAGCTTGGGTAACACCAAGTGGAGGTCCGAACCGACCGATGTTGAAAAATCGGCGGATGAGCTGTGGTTAGGGGTGAAATGCCAATCGAACCAGGAGCTAGCTGGTTCTCCCCGAAATGTGTTGAGGCGCAGCGGTAATGATTATATCTGGGGGGTAAAGCACTGTTTCGGTGCGGGCTGGGAGACCGGTACCAAATCGAGACAAACTCTGAATACCCAGAGCACACATTGCCAGTGAGACAGTGGGGGATAAGCTTCATTGTCAAGAGGGAAACAGCCCAGACCACCAGCTAAGGTCCCCAAATCATCGCTAAGTGATAAAGGAGGTGAGAGTGCATAGACAACTAGGAGGTTTGCCTAGAAGCAGCCACCCTTGAAAGAGTGCGTAATAGCTCACTAGTCAAGCGCTCTTGCGCCGAAAATGAACGGGGCTAAGCGATGTACCGAAGCTGTGGGATTAGTCTATCGATTAATCGGTAGGGGAGCGTTCCGTCGTAGGTAGAAGCAGTAGCGGCGAGCAGCTGTGGACGAAACGGAAGTGAGAATGTCGGCTTGAGTAGCGCAAACATTGGTGAGAATCCAATGCCCCGAAACCCTAAGGGTTCCTCCGCCAGGTTCGTCCTCGGAGGGTTAGTCGGGTCCTAAGGCGAGGCCGAACGGCGTAGTCGATGGATACAGGGTCAACAATCCCTGACTATTGTGTGGGAGCATCAAAAGGGACGCATGAAAGATAGCCATACCCTGATTGGTTTGGGAGGAGTTTACGAACTCCGCATGGTGAAGGATAGTGCCAAGAAAAGCTGTTGATGTGATGAAAGCACAATACCCGTACCCGAAACCGACACAGGTAGGGAGGTTGAGAATACCAAGGGGCGCGAGATAACTCTCTCTAAGGAACTCGGCAAAATGGCCCCGTAACTTCGGAAGAAGGGGTGCCCACCTCAGACGTGGGTCGCAGTGAAGAGATCCAGGCGACTGTTTACCAAAAACACAGGTCTCCGCAAACTCGTAAGAGGACGTATGGGGGCTGACGCCTGCCCAGTGCCGGAAGGTTAAGGAAGTTGGTCAGGGCGAAAGCTTGAAGCTGACGACTGAAGCCCCGGTGAACGGCGGCCGTAACTATAACGGTCCTAAGGTAGCGAAATTCCTTGTCGGGTAAGTTCCGACCCGCACGAAAGGCGTAACGATCTGGATGGTGTCTCAGAGAGAGACTCGGCGAAATAGGAATGTCTGTGAAGATACGGACTGCCTGCACCTGGACAGAAAGACCCTATGAAGCTTTACTGTAGCCTGGAATTGTGTTCGGGCTTCGCTTGCGCAGGATAGGTGGGAGGCATTGAAGTATTCCTTGTGGGGAATATGGAGCCAACGGTGAGATACCACTCTGGCGAAGCTAGAATTCTAACCCATGACCGTAAGCCGGTCAGGGA
Source organism: Atlanticothrix silvestris CENA357 (assembly GCF_016056295.1). Lineage (GTDB taxonomy): Bacteria > Cyanobacteriota > Cyanobacteriia > Cyanobacteriales > Nostocaceae > Atlanticothrix > Atlanticothrix silvestris. The sequence continues at coordinate 522 of NZ_JAECZB010000009.1, read as the reverse complement.
ACAGTTTCAGGTGGGCAGTTTGACTGGGGCGGTCGCCTCCTAAAAGGTAACGGAGGCGCGCAAAGGTTCCCTCAGCACGCTTGGAAACCGTGCGACGAGTGTAAAGGCATAAAGGGAGCTTGACTGCAAGACCGACAAGTCGAGCAGGTACGAAAGTAGGCCTTAGTGATCCGACGGCGCAGAGTGGAATGGCCGTCGCTCAACGGATAAAAGTTACTCTAGGGATAACAGGCTGATCTCCCCCAAGAGTCCACATCGACGGGGAGGTTTGGCACCTCGATGTCGGCTCATCGCATCCCGGGGCTGGAGCAGGTCCCAAGGGTTCGGCTGTTCGCCGATTAAAGCGGTACGTGAGCTGGGTTTAGAACGTCGTGAGACAGTTCGGTCCCTATCTGCCGTGGGTGTTGGAGACTTGAGAGGATCTTTCCCTAGTACGAGAGGACCGGGAAGGACGCACCTCTGGTGCACCGGTTGTCGCGCCAGCGGCACCGCCGGGTAGCCAAGTGCGGAATGGATAACCGC
>NZ_JAECZB010000070.1 GCF_016056295.1 Atlanticothrix silvestris CENA357 | reverse complement strand
GATTATCAAGAAATAGAGCGATGGTGGGAAATCATTTTCTCTACTTACTTCATGATCAGTCTGCAATCAGAACCATTCAAAAGATTGAGACATTACCAGAACGATAATACTTCACATGAAACAGATTCTGTACCTGATGAAATCACAGATAAGTTCTGTTTACATTCATGGTGGCATCATGAAACAAGTTGGAAAAGTACTTTGAATAACCTCCGTCTCATCATACAGCCGAAGATATTTTTTTGTTTAATTTCTCCTTGGCTTGAAGTATTTCGCATCCCTGATTTAGTCAAAGGTTTTTTAGTTTTAACCAGGATTATGAATGAGTTCAAACCTTATCTTCCTGATGGATAAAAGTACAATTAAAAGATTTTTACTTCAGGAGAGTGACAGAAAAGGGTTATACCAATTCTCCATGAAGATACACTTAATATTTATTAAACGAACCGCAAAGTACGCAAAGTACGCAAAGAAAGAGATCAGTTGAGGATTTCATTATTAAGTGCAAGTTTACAGAGAGTTGGTGTTAGGTAACAAATCTTTTCCATGTTTGGTGCTGAGGGAGCGCGATCTTCTTTTTGTTGGGGCTAACTTGAAAGCTGGCAGCTAAGTTAAAGAAGCATAAAGCAATGGGCGATTTCTCTCAAGTTACTTGTACTATAGGCATAACCAAAGCTAAAAGCTAGAATTTCAGCCTTTTTAAATTCTCACAATTCTCTGCAATTTGCATAAATTTACTTCAAAGAAGTGTGAAATTTATAGTGGTTCTTGTTTAGATGCAAAACGAGTAAACGCTGAGAGATTGCAAACATAAAAAATCTTGAAAAACTGGAATTACGAAAATGAAGTACTTATTTGTAATTTGGGTACTTGTATTATCATTAGTCATTCCCAGCGAGGTATTTGCCCAAACAAAACAGCCTGATAATTTGATATCTGGACTGGGAACACATCACCATGCTGTTTCTACCAGTAATCCCGAAGCGCAAAAGTTTTTTGATCAGGGATTAAATTTAATTTACGCTTTTAATCATGATGAAGCGGTACGTTCTTTTAAATACGCTGCCGAACTTGACCCAAAACTAGCAATGGCATATTGGGGAATTGCCCTTGGTGTAGGAGCAAATATTAACTTAGATATAGATCCTCAGCGAGAACAAGTCGCCTATCAAGCCATACAACAAGCTTTAGCACTATCCCCCCAAGCACCACTTTCAGAACAAGACTACATCGCTGCTTTAGCAAAGCGCTACTCTAATAATCGAGATGCAGATTTGCATCAATTGGCAGTAGATTATGCCAAAGCTATGGCAAATCTAACTAAGCGCTATCCTGATGATTTAGATGCAGCAACACTTTATGCTGAAAGTCTGATGGATTTGCATCCTTGGCAGCTCTGGACTAAACAAGGTAAACCACAGGGCGATACGGGAGAGATTGTAGCTGTTTTAGAATCGGTCATGCAACGCGACCCCAACCATCCGGGAGCTAATCATTATTACATTCATGCTGTGGAAGCGTCGCCTTTTCCAGAACGTGCCCTCCAGAGTGCGAAGCGATTAGAAACCCTAGTTCCCGCAGCCGGACATTTGGTACACATGCCTTCCCACATTTATTTTCGTGTGGGAGATTATGAAGGGGCAATGCTTGCAAACAAGCGGGCGATCGCTCAAGATGATATTTATCTGCGTAATCATCAAGTCGAAGGTATTTATCCTTTGATGTACTACAACCATAATGTGCATTTTATGATGATAGCTAGCAGCATGGCAGGCAGATATCAAGATGCTCTACAAGCTGCCGATAAGTTGGTGACAAATGCTGCCTCTATTGACCCATATTTACCCATGCTTGAGGGATTCTTAGGCAACAAAATGCTCATTCAGACACGGTTTGGTGATTGGGATAGTGTTTTAAAAACTCCTGCTCCTGATGGCAAATTACCTACTACTACAGCACTCTGGCATTTTACTCGCGGTATGGCCAATGCAGCTACAGGCAAACTGAAGGCTGCAAGAAATGAAAGTCGTGCTTTGCTAGCCGCCAAACAAAAAATTCCTGCTGGGGCTACTATTGGATTTACCCCGGCCAATCGTATTCTAGATATTGCGGCAAAATATCTGGATGCCAACATTGCCAAAGCCAATCATGACTATGACTCTGCGATTAATTTATTACAACAAGCAGTCATAGCAGAAGATGCCCTTGATTATGTAGAACCACCAGACTGGTATTTTCCTACACGAGAAGCACTGGGCAATGTGCTATTGGCTAAGGCTGATTATACAGAAGCGGAGAAAATGTTTCGAGCCGATTTAGAAAAGTATCCCCATAATGGACGTTCTTTATTTGGCTTGCAGGCAAGTTTGCAAGCACAGGGTAAAGATAACAAAAAAATAGGATTAGAGTAGTTTTGGAGCAGTAATTTTTTGTAAAAATATAGACAAATACTACTGTAATTGCCAGCGCAATCAAGGTCATCATTCCGATTTTGCTGTGCAGTTCGTTCTAAGCACCTTTTAAAAATGAAAAAACGTTTATCTGACTGGATGAATAAGTTATCTCGTGTATTATTAGTAGCAATAATTACCACGGGCTTTCTATTTACTACTTATGCAACAGCACTTGCGTTGAGTAAAGAAAATAATGTTCATTTGAGCCATAATGCACAAACAGTAATAAGCAATTCTCAATTAATTCCTACCACAAGTATATGGGACAAAAAAACTGAATCTTATTCAGGAAACCGAGAAATTACAATTTATCGCAGTCCGTCTTGTGGCTGCTGTGGAGCGTGGATTGAACATATACAAAAGCAAGGATTTAAAATTAAAGAAGATATCAAAACTGAAGAGATGGAGGCAATTAAACAAAAGTACAACTTGCCTCAAGATTTAGCATCTTGTCACACGGCAATTATTGATGGCTATGTAATGGAAGGACATATACCTGCCGACGATATTAAACGTTTTTTAAAACAAAAGCCTCAATTTATAGGTTTAGCCGTGCCGGGAATGCCTTTAGGAACGCCAGGTATGGAATCAGGAAATATAAAACAGCCGTTTACAATTATGGCGTTTGATAAAAAAGGTGAAGTGGAAGTTTTTAAAGAGTATCAATCTTACTAATTTAATGATAAATTATGACCAAAATAAATCGCCGTCAATTTGTCAGCCTTATTGAGCGCGATCGCCTTGATACCCAGGGCGAACGCATCTAAAGTACTCTCAATGGCAAACAAGGTTAAGATCTGATAAAAAAATTAATATTTCTGGTTTGATTTATTTCCCAAGCCTGGAAGCGATTGCTTTATTATGCTTACTGCTTGGAGGTGAATGAGTATTCATGCCAATCGCTTAGGGGGCGATACCCAATCGCTTGATAAATATGATTGGCTGTGGGATTGGCTAAATCTGCTATGAGGAAACAATGGCGGCATCCCTGGTCTAGCAGTTTTTGGCTTAATGCAGCGACACAGGTAGTGGCATATCCTTTACGACGATACTCTGGTGGTGTATAAGCTAAATTGATCCGACCAATTGTAGGTAACACTTGTTTACTAGACGCAACTGAAACTGGAGTGCTATCAACCCAAAAATAAGTATTCTGCTGTTTCAACCGATTATCTACCTGGTGTTCGACATCTTCGCTCACCGCCTCATCGATCTCAGATAAAAATGCAGAAAGCCACTTAATCAAAATAGAGCGATCGCCTTCAGTTGCCAGTCTAAGATATCCTCTGGCCGTTGAGACTGTTTGCACTGCCATTAATTGGTAAATTTTCATTACCACCGACGGTTGATAGAATTGTCCTGTCAGGGCTTGCCAAGTCTGCGAGAATATTTCTGCCTCAAAAGCCAGTCCCATACTTCCTGGCAGTTGCTCTTGACGCAAATCTTGAGCAATTAACCGCAAGGCATCCATATTTTTGGCTTTGGATAGGATCAATTTTTGGGGTGGGGTGCGGATGGCAACAGCCAGAATCTCACCACTTGTTTGGACAATTGCTAAATAAGGCTTGCCTAGATAACGTTCTGGGTTATGCAACAAGGTATGCGAAATACTGAGCAAAACATTGTTTTCTACCTGATGCTGGAGTAAGTAAGCCTGAGTGGAGTGCCAGAACTCCTGAATGTTGTCGAATCGATGTAGTTGCATAATTTGCCTGACTCACGAACCAAGAAAAGAGTTGTGTTATCTACAGTAAACCAATAACTATTTAGAAAGAGTTTTAGCTTTAGCGTAAACTAGCCTGTCAATAATTTAGTTATAATTGTTACTTATTTTTAGGGATAAGTTTACTTATTCATGGCTGAATAGTTAGCTAATTTATCCTTAGACAAGAGTTCTTTCATTAGAGATAAGCTAATTTACGTGTTAGCCAAAGAATCAATTTATTCTGTTTATCTGTTTTGTCAAATTTTGCACTTATATAAATGATTTTGAAATCCTTATTAGTTTTTGTTAGGAAATAAGGTGCGTTTCCCCTGCCTTGATACCCAAGTCCAATTAAATATAAGTGCAATACAATACAAAAAACGCCCCCCGTTACCGGGAGGCGTTTTTAATTTAGCTAGGACTTAAAGATTAGCCGTTGATTGCAGGTGCAGTTAAAGCAACAGGAGCAACATCACCAGCAGCCAAGTCTAAGGGGAAGTTGTGAGCGTTACGCTCGTGCATTACTTCCATACCCAAGTTAGCGCGGTTGATGACATCAGCCCAAGTAGCGATGACGCGACCTTGAGAATCAATTACTGATTGGTTGAAGTTGAAACCGTTGAGGTTGAACGCCATTGTGCTGATGCCCAAAGCGGTGAACCAAATGCCTACTACTGGCCATGCAGCCAAGAAGAAGTGCAGTGAACGGCTGTTGTTGAAGGAAGCGTATTGGAAGATTAAACGACCGAAGTAGCCGTGGGCAGCTACGATGTTGTAGGTTTCTTCTTCTTGACCGAACTTGTAACCGTAGTTTTGTGATTCGGTTTCGGTGGTTTCACGTACCAAGGAAGATGTCACCAAAGAACCGTGCATTGCAGAGAACAAAGAACCGCCGAATACACCAGCCACACCTAACATGTGGAAGGGGTGCATTAAGATGTTGTGTTCTGCTTGGAACACGATCATGAAGTTGAAGGTTCCGGAGATACCCAAGGGCATACCATCAGAGAATGAACCTTGACCAATTGGGTAGATCAAGAATACTGCGGTAGCTGATGCCAAAGGCGCTGAGTAAGCTACACAGATCCAAGGACGCATTCCCAAGCGGTAGGACAATTCCCACTGACGACCTAGGTAGCAAGCGCAACCGATCAAGAAGTGGAAAATTACCAATTGGTAAGGGCCACCGTTGTACAACCACTCATCTAAGGAAGCTGCTTCCCAGATTGGGTAGAAGTGCAAACCGATAGCGTTG
>NZ_JAECZB010000069.1:22984-39236 GCF_016056295.1 Atlanticothrix silvestris CENA357 | reverse complement strand
CACCTGTATCGGTGATGGACACGACGGCATTTGGAATATCGTTGAACAACTAGCCCCAAATGCACAGCGTCGAGAAGTACTGGATTGGTTCCATTTAATCGAGAACCTCCACAAAGTCGGGGGTTCACTAAAACGCTTGAAACAAGCGCAAGCTTTTCTTTGGAAGGGTCAAGTTGAGGAGACTAAAGCTTTATTTGCTCATTACAAAGGTAAACACGCCCAAAATTTTTGTCGTTACCTTGATAAGCATCGCGATCGCATTATTAATTATGAGTACCATCAAGCTGAAGAGATTTGTTCAATTGGGTCTGGGTCGGTTGAATCTGCTGTTAAACGGGTTGACCGTCGAACTAAGATATCTGGAGCGCAGTGGAAACAGGAAAATGTACCTCAAGTCCTTGCCCATCGTTGTGCCTACCTCAATGGATTCTTATCTGTTTGACCTTTCTTCAAAAAGTGAGATGCTCCCAAACAAAATTGGTTAACGAAAAAATTGCTGACCTATTTGCTGCCCAATCACTGTACCTGGATTGCTATTAACATTGACGTTCACACCTGATTCGGTACTTTGAGAAACAGAGGTACTTTGTATCTGCTGATACTTATTTACCAGCCTTTCAAGATCTTCCTGAAACTTTTTATCCCACTCGGCTTCACTCAAGACCGCAGCTTCCAGAAGTTTTGGTTCAGACTCTCTAATTTCAAGTTTTCCTTGAAATCGTTGTATCAAAAAGTCTCTAACATCTACTCCAGCTTTCTCCAACGCCCCACCAGCAGCCTTATCAATTGCCCAAAGCGCAATATTTACTGCTTGTAAAGCTAGTACAGATAATTCCATGTTAGTAGTGTTCCTTTTGATTCCAAAGTCTTTGCCAATTTATAGCACACATACATCCCGACCAAGCCCGTGCTTACACAGTAAGTTTCAACAGGGTGACTGCTGTAATAATTTTACAGACTTTCTTAAGACCTACTTCCTGACAGTTACTTATAAAAAAATCGCTCCAAATCTCCCCACAATTTGATACCCTAGCTTAAACAGATTTGAGAAAATTTAAAGCGTGGAAATTCAACTTGGGCGGGGAAAAACAGCTCGCAGAGCATACGGAATTGATGAAATTGCTCTAGTCCCCGGTAACAGAACACTCGATCCGAGTTTGGCAGATACTAAGTGGCGTATAGGCAATATTGAGCGAGAAATCCCGATAATTGCCAGTGCAATGGATGGCGTAGTAGATGTGCAAATGGCTGTACGTTTATCGCAGTTAGGAGCATTAGGCGTACTTAATTTAGAAGGTATCCAAACTCGTTATGCAGATCCAAACCCGATTTTAGATCGAATTGCCTCTGTAGGGAAAGACGAATTTGTTTCCCTAATGCAAGAACTATATGCCGAACCAATAAAGCCGGAATTAATTGAAAAACGCATTCAGGAAATTAAAGAACAAGGCGGTATTGCAGCAGTGAGTTCCACGCCCGCCGGAGCTAGTAAATACGGTGCTGTGGTGGCAAAAGCTGGGGCAGATTTATTTTTTGTGCAAGCTACAGTAGTTTCGACTGCACACTTGTCGCCAGAGTCGATAGTGCCATTGGATTTAGCAGAGTTTTGCCGTTCTATGCCCATCCCTGTGATATTGGGGAATTGCGTTACTTACGAAGTTACTCTGAATTTGTTAAAAGCTGGGGCGGCGGCAGTATTAGTGGGGATTGGCCCTGGTGCAGCTTGTACTTCTCGTGGGGTTTTGGGCGTGGGTGTGCCACAGGCAACAGCGATCGCTGATTGTGCTGCCGCCAGAGACGATTACTATCAAGAAACTGGCAACTATATCCCTGTGATTGCCGATGGCGGTTTAATCACTGGCGGTGATATTTGTAAGTGCATTGCCTGTGGTGCTGATGGTGTAATGATTGGTTCTCCCTTTGCTAGAGCCGCAGAAGCCCCAGGACGTGGTTATCATTGGGGAATGGCTACTCCTAGCCCAGTATTGCCCCGTGGTACCCGGATTCGTGTTAGTACCACTGGCAGTCTAGAGCAAATACTCATCGGCCCAGCAGGACTAGACGATGGCACTCACAATCTTTTGGGAGCCTTAAAAACGAGTATGGGCACATTAGGAGCTAAAAATATTAAAGAAATGCAGCAAGTTGAAGTTGTGATTGCTCCTTCTTTATTAACCGAAGGTAAAGTCTACCAAAAAGCTCAACAATTAGGTATGGGTAAATAAAAGAACTAGGGATTAGGGACTAGGTAATAATTAATCAAAAATAAATTTTTTACTATGCCTAATGCCCTATGACCTATGACCTATGATTTGTTACGCCACTTCAAATCCTTAAGAAAATTTTTCTAGACTCTTGACCAATCACTGGAAAAATCACATATCTAGCCTACAATAGAATATAGCGGAGACGCATGTTTCCGTTCACTCCTCACACCACACTCCGCCCGGACTACTGTTCGGGCGGTTCCTTATGTTTGTAAATAAAATCTTTAGCTTCTTTGCAAATGTACATCCTTCACTTCTAAGCTGCTGTTTTTGCTATGGTAGAATTTTCACGAAACTCAGAAATATAATTGGCAAAGGTTTTTAGGCATGTCATCAGCCGCACAAGTTACGGATTCTACTTTTAAGCAAGAAGTACTCGACAGCGATGTACCCGTTTTAGTTGACTTTTGGGCTCCCTGGTGTGGCCCTTGCCGGATGGTAGCCCCTGTTGTAGATGAAATTTCCGTTCAATACGAAGGTCAATTAAAAGTTGTGAAAGTCAACACGGATGAGAATCCTAATGTTGCCAGTCAGTACGGTATTCGCAGCATTCCTACCTTAATGATTTTTAAAGATGGGGTAAGAGTTGATATGGTCGTCGGTGCCGTGCCTAAAACTACATTAGCTAATACTTTGGAAAAGTATCTTTGAAACTCAATCGGCGCTAAAGTGCTTTGGATTAGTCCATTTGCTTTAGTTTTAGGTAAATATTTGTCAACAAGTTTGCGAGGCGCGAAACTTCGCGTCTCAAAAAAACTTTCTCCCGTGGTAAAAAATATTAAATTACCACTATTAAACTAATATGTTATTTCTGAAGAAGTAATCTCTATTCTCTCTTCTTAACCTAATAGTTGTAGTGAGAGGGGCTAAAGGTTATATAGCTTGCTAATTAATGTAGAAGGGCAATTATCTGACGATAAATTACTTTGTACTAAGTTGGCTTGTAGCTCTAATACAAAGTAGCTTAATAAATTAAGCTACTTTGTACGCTTACCATAGTTAATTATCAAGCACAGATACTTTTTTTGTGAACAAATAGCTGATAGTTGGGGGCGAAAAAATTAGGACTTAAAATTAATAAATATGCAAAGTGGTTGTAAATTGCACACCAAAATTAGGTAAAATGTAATGCCATTGTGACGGCAGTTCTCATGACCTCATCTGCGTCGTTTGACACATTAGAGTCTCTTCAAGCGAATATCGCTGAATTAATTGATCGCTTACCGACCTTAAAAAATCGGCAACTTATTCAGCAGGCACTCGCTACTATAGTGCGTATAGCTGATAATGGTATTGACCGTCTCGATTGGAAGATATTGTCGGCTTCTCTAGCAGATATGGAGCGAGGCTTTCAACTCTTTTATGACTACCGACATGTCCGCAAAGTAACTATCTTTGGTTCGGCCCGCTTATCGCCAGAAACACCAGAGTACCAAATGGCGCTTGAGTTTGCTCGCGCTGTTACGCAATTGGGATTCATGGTCATGACAGGCGGCGGCGGCGGTATCATGCAGGCGGGTCACGAAGGTGCTGGGCGAGAAAATTCTTTTGGCTTAAATATACATTTGCCGTTTGAGCAACAGGCGAACCCAATTATTGAAGGTGATCCCAAGCTGATTCACTTCAAGTATTTCTTTACTCGTAAGCTGTTCCTTCTCAAAGAAAGTGATGCTGTCGCTTTATTCCCTGGTGGGTTTGGTACCCAAGACGAAGCTTTTGAGTGCATGACATTAAGCCAGACGGGTAAATTTGGCCCTGTACCGGTGATTTTAATCGATCATCCGGGTGGCGATTACTGGCAGTCTTGGAGTCAATATATTGAGCAACAACTAGTGCAAAAAGGTTTGGTGAGTCCTGAAGACCCTAGCCTTTACACAGTGACAGATAATTTAGAAGTAGCTTGTAATGCTATTACCCGTTTTTATCAGGTTTATCACTCTAGCCGTTACGTAGGTGAACAACTGGTAATTCGTCTGACTGCCGATTTATTAGACTCTGAGATAGAACAACTTAATGCTGAATTTAGTGACATCTTAGTTAAAGGAAAAATTGAAAAAAGCCAGGCATTGCCTCAAGAAAATCAAGACGAAACTGTAGGACTACCCCGTCTAGTGTTGTATTTTAATCAGCGCGATTTGGGGCGCTTATATCAGATGATTGCCGCGATTAATCAGATGGGTACGCCTTCTGTTGAAGATCAGGCTCATCCAGAAAGAAAGTAGGTGCTAGGGGCTTATGCCATCGTTAAGGATGCAAAAAGTCCCAATGCTTTCTTGATTGTGGCTGTAAGTGTTGTAAGGAATCTTGAAGTTGCACTTGACCTTGATTTAATAACACAATCCAAACTGCATACCAACTGCTGGATCTGCACTCACATATTTGTTGCCTTTTCGCTTATATAAAATAATTAATGTTGATACATTCTTATTAAGAAATTTATGCCAATAAGTAGTTTTTGAACTACAAATATCCTATACAAGTTATAAAAAATACACTTTTGAATTAACTGTAAAATATGTAGATACAATTAAGCATTGCGGTATCTTCGCTGTAACTCTATCTTCAGGAACGATCGCATTCTATTGGGAAGGCTAAAAATACTAGTTATCATGACTCAATGCTGATTAACCAGAAAAAGCGTGTATATTAGCACAGTAAACAACGTATCACGTTCTTAAATAGGGGAACAAAACATGCTGGAATTGTTGGGTTCAGGTTTAGTTTCTCTCTGGCTAGAAATGGCTGGGGTACAGATTAAGCCGTCAGATGCTTTAGATGCATTGGCTTGGCAAAGTAGTCCTGGCTTGGTTCTTGCTCCTGATCCAAATCCAGCTGGGGTGAATACGGTAACGGAATATCTCAAGGGTTTAATCACATCGAAATTAGTGGCACAGAATCTGGCTGAAAGTCAGGGAATTTGGATGCAGTCGGGGCCGATGCTCATGGCTAATCATCAAGGTACAACACCTTTGCCTGCTGCCTCTTTAACTAAGATTGCGACTTCACTCGTTGTTTTGACAACTTGGGGAGCAGACCACCAATTTGAGACTTTAGTTAGCGCTACAGGGCCAGTTGTCAATGGTGTATTGCAAGGTGATTTGGTGATTACAGGTGGTGGCGATCCGATGTTTGTCTGGGAGGAAGCGATCGCCCTTGGTAACACTTTAAATAAAATGGGGATCAAGCAGGTAAAGGGGAATTTGGTAATTACTGGCAATTTCGCCATGAATTTCCAACGTCATCCATTGTTGGCGGGTCAAATGCTCAAACAAGCATTGAATCATCAGACTTGGACTCGTCCTGCAACTTACATATACTCAATTATGCCCAAGGGTACACCCAAGCCTCAAGTGGCGATCGCGGGTAAAATTAAAGTCGAAGCGCAACCTAATCTTCAACAAACTTTGCTGGTACGTCACTACTCTTTACCATTGCAACGATTGATTAAAGAGATGAATGTTTTCAGCAACAATGAAATGGCCCAGATGCTGGCGGAGTCAGTAGGAGGTGCGGGGATCGTGCAATTGAAAGCTGCCAAACTTGCTAGAGTCTCTAATTCAGAAATTCAATTAATTAATGGTTCAGGATTGGGGCCAGAAAATCGCATTTCCCCCAGAGCTGTTTGTGCAATGTTAATGGCCATTCAACGAGAAGCATCTGCTAATCGGTTAAATTTAGCTGATTTATTTCCTATGTCGGGATTCGATAACCGAGGGACAATGCACTCTAGACACCTTCCTGCTGCTACTGTGATGAAAACTGGTACTCTTCGGGATGTGAGTGCTTTAGCAGGGGTGATGCCTACACGCGATCGCGGTTTAGTTTGGTTTGCTATCATTAATCGGGGCCCAGGTATACCAGCTTTCCGTAAGGAGCAAGACAAGCTATTGCAAAATCTTGTGCAAAAATTACAAGTAGTCCCAGAAGTTCCTACTGCGCTCACTCCCCACTCATCTATAAACTCATTACCGGAACTAGGTGCAGCTAGTCGCAATGAAATTTTATTGAAAAGTTAGTCAATAGTTATTTGTCAACAACTGATTATTGACAAATAACTATTGGTCTGTCAAATTCATTTTGATGGTTGGCGAGACGCGATATATCGCCGTCTCTACAGAAAATTCATTCGTCAATTATTTATTGACAGACTACTATTGACGATTAACTCTTTGTTGCGGAATAATTTCTGTCACTACCCTACCGCCAGATTTACCACCCTTCACAACAATATTTTCGGTTTGTAGATTACCGACGGCTGTTTCACCAGTAAAATTTAATGGCGGATCAACTTGCCGATAAACTACATTTCCTTGCCCTTCCAATAATTTCTTGTCGAGATACCAAGTAAGTTTCTGAGCTTTGAGGGTCTGACGACGTTGTCCAACAGCGTTGACGTTCCCTGTTAAATAAACTGTTTTTTGTGGTATTTTCATTTCGCCTTGATTGGCGGTCACGTTCACATTTTCAGCGCGATGGAAGACGCGCACGGGAGAGTTTGTAGTGACAGCTTCCGTAGTCATATTCCAAGTCATAGAGTTACTAGCTATTTGCATTGGTGGATCTAGTAAATCTATTTGGGCATTTTGTTTAATAGTGGCAATTTTAGTTTTTAAGTTAACTTCGGCAGAATTTCCTCTACCACGGTCGGTAATTTGATTGTTTTTATAACGGTCAATTTGTACAGGGCGATCGCCAATCAATTTTTCTTCTTTAATTTGCCAAATCAAATTTTCAGTTCGTATTTGCATTTGGGGATCAGCGGAATTTGCTACTACTCCTCCAGAAAATTCCACTCTTTGTTCACGAGTTTTGACTCGTGCTTCTTTTGCTACTGCTTTTAATTGTTTATGTGTACCGTTGATTTGATTACGGACAATCAATAAATCTTCTTGAGGCCGCCATTCTAGTTCGTTACCCTGCAATACAATGCCATTACTAGGGTCTGTCGCAAATATTTTTCCCTTCAGAAACAGCTGTTTTCCATCTTGTTCAATATCTGCCTGTTCTGCTTTGATTTGGTAAACTACTTTGCCATCTTGGTATAGTTCACCATAAGGATTTTCCGCCTGACCAATTTGTTTTTCTTTGGTGTATTTCGCTTTTTTAGCATTAACTTTCCAAATCGGTCGCCCTACTTCGTCAAATTGCTCTAAAGCAACACCAAAAAAAGTTAAATTACTTTCTTGGGAGGATGAACCTGAATTATTTGATTGAGAAGCTTTGGGGGATTTACCCCCACAAGCAACTAATCCAATTAATAATAAAAAAGTTAAAGGCAGGTAATACCAATTTGCTTTCATGTTAAAAAGATCCAGAGATGGGAATGAATAGAAGTGGAGGAAATTTTGATTAGTTACCCCCTTTTCGATGAATTCCCTATCTCTTTGTTCCTGCCTTTTTGATATTTCATGAATCTTGGATTTCTAATTGTCCTTCACTATCTCGTGGGTCGTCCAAGAAACCCATAGCTGACAAAGGCCGATATGGATAGCTTTGACGTGGGTTTTTTTGAATGTCTTCTTTGATGGCTTCTAAATCAATATAGCGATCGCTAACATTGATTAAGCTGTCACTGGTCATTGAGCGTAGACTTACTACTTCTACGCGCACACCGCGATAGCTGACTGAATTGACCGCATAGGCCAAATCTCCGTCACCACTGACTAAAACTGCGGTATCATAGGAATCTACTAAAGCCATCATATCTACGGCTATTTCTACATCCAAATTAGCTTTTTTTGAGCCATCTGGCAGTTGTACTAAATCTTTAGCAATGACTCGATAGCCATTGCGACGCATCCACAGTAAAAAGCCTTGCTGTTTCTCGTTCGTCCGATCTACTCCTGTGTAAAAAAAAGCGCGTAGTAGTCTAGAACCGCCAGTTAACCGACATAATAACTTCGTGTAGTCAATTTCGATTCCTAGTTGTAATGCGGCATAAAAGAGATTTGAGCCATCAATAAATATGGCGACTCGACCCCGATTCTCTAAAACTTGTTCTGGCGTAAATATTGAATCGTTTTCCAAATTATTCAACATTGATGTGATACCTCAATTTTTATGCTTGTTATGTTTGATACAAAAATTCAAGTTTTACATGCTAGAGCGATTTATGATAATGTTCCGGGGCTAATCAATATTTTTCAGCCCCGTTTTTTTGAGAAGAAAATCAGAAATTGAACAAAATTCTGAAATTGAGTAGAAGATTAATAAGGACTAATCATTTTTAGGGAGATCTATGCGCTTAAAGATAGGCCGAGGTTCACCCAAGTGTTGTTTACTGGATAGTACCCCCCATTTTGCATGGGTGCAAAATGGGGCAGCCGTTACACTTTCTATTTGATCGTTAAAGTTTATTCCAAAGCCCAGCTGCTGATAAATATCGCTACTGATATTCGGAATAACAGGGGACAGAAGATAAGCTGCTAGTCTAACAGATTCTAAAACTGCGTAAAGTACTTCTTCTACTTCATGCTGCTGCCCTTGTTTATATAATGACCAAGGAGCTTGATCGTCAATAAACTTATTGCTGGCTTGCACCAATGAAAGGATAGCCTCGCAAGCTTGACTGAAAGCTAGCGCTTGGTATGCTTGCTTTACCTGCTCTCCTAAACGTAAACCAATTGCTTTCAACGGGTTTTCGACAGGAATGGCTTCATTTGCAATTGACAGTGCATTGCCAGTGCAATATTTTTTCACCATGTTCAAGGTGCGATTTAACAAATTACCTAAATCATTTGCCAAATCTGCATTCAAAACATTTATGAATCTAACTTCATTAAAATCGCCATCTTTGCCAAATTCGATTTCCTTAAGGAAGTAATAACGAACGGCGTCACTACCATAGCGCTGAACTAGGGTTACAGGATCAAGGGTGTTACCCAGCGTTTTCCCCATTTTCTGGCCATTTTTGGTCAAAAAGCCATGTCCGAATACTCGTTCTGGCAAGGGTAAGTCCGCTGACAACAACATTGCTGGCCAATAAACTGCATGAAAGCGCAGGATATCTTTACCAATGAGGTGTAAGTTTACTGGCCACCATTTTGCCAAAGCATTTGCTAAAGTTGGTTCTGCATCTGGTTCTAATAATGCGGTTACATAACCTAGCAATGCATCAAACCACACATAAAGAGTGTGTTGGGGATCAGCGGGTACAGGAAAACCCCAATCTAGATTGACTCGCGAAATCGAAAAGTCTTGTAACCCTTGATTGACAAAGTTTAGGACTTCGTTACGGCGGCTTTCTGGCTGAATAAAATTAGGTTGCGATCGATAAAACTCTTCTAGTTGAGTTTGATATTTGGATAAGCGAAAGAAGTAGTTCTGCTCGTCTCTCCACTCAACTTCTTTGTTATTATGAATAGGGCAACGGTGTCCCTCTAATAGTTCTCGTTCTTCCTTAAATTCTTCACAGGACACGCAGTACCAACCTTTCTGCTGTCCCTGATAAATATCACCTTTTTCCCAAACTCGCTCAAAAAATTCTTTGACGATCGCCTCATGACGAGTAGCGGTAGTTCGACTAAAGCGATCGTATTGAATGTTTAATAACTGCCATAAGTTAATGAAGTTGGGTACAATCTGATCACAAAATTCTTGGGGTGGTAGCCCTTTATTTTCAGCAGCGCGCTGAATTTTTTGCCCGTGTTCATCTGTGCCTGTAATCAATAGCACCTGCCGTCCCAACAGCCTCTGAAACCTCGCAATAGCGTCCGCTGCCATTGTTGGATAGGCACTACCGACGTGGGGGACATCGTTTACATAATATAAGGGTGTGGTCAATGCAAATGTCTTTTCTGTTTTATCCACTATATTCATGCAGAATAAAAAACAAATTATTAAAACGTTTTATATCTAACTTTTAACAGCAAAACTTCGCAATTATATAACATTATGATCATTTTTTCAAACTGCACCTTAATATTAGCAAAATTATGAAACCCAAAATTGTTTTTTATTACATATAATTCTAGTTAATTTCTAGCCAAAATACGGAAAATAACTGCCAATAATTATTTTGAATGCTTTTTATTACATGTATTGTGACTATAAGTACATAAACAAAAAATGAAAAAATTTAACTATCTAGATGAATAAAACATTTCTATCTTAAGACGGTCATAGTAACAGTAAAGAAATGTAAAAATTAGGTTAAGACAGACTACGATATTTTCCGAAAAAACATATTGATTAGATATGAGTCTAAATAGCCCCCTGGATTTTTCTCGTCAGTCCCTGGCGGCGCTTTCAACGCAAATGTTCCGTTATTACGAGGATCGCATTCCCCAGGATGCAAGTTTGTTAGTAGTCAGCAATCACCGTAGTTTTATGGATGCGCTAGTTTTAATGGCAGCGCTATCAAGTCCAATTCGGTTTGCTTGCCATCACTACATGGGACAAGTGCCAGTTATGCGGGAAATTGTCACAGGACAACTGGGGTGCTTTCCCTTGGAGGAAACCCAAAACCGCCAACAGAACTTTTTTGTGCAATCACAGAGACTGTTACAGTCAAAACAGATGGTGGGAGTATTTCCTGAAGGAACTGAACCAATGGTGAAATTTACCCAACCAAATCAACTAGGTGAATTTCAGCGGGGATTCGCTCATTTGGCATTACGAGCCGATGTGCAGGATTTAGCAATTTTGCCGATCGCGATCGCTTCTTTAGAAGAGGTTAATACAAATGGTTTTCCCTTACGATTGTTGAGTTTATTCGATCCTTCAGAACCTTTATTTAAACAATCTGGTTGGCATCCTCTGGTGATATATCGTCGGGTTGCTGTGTTAATTGGTCGTCCTTACTGGATTACTCCCCAACATCAAAAAAAATATCACGGTAAACAGGCAAAAACTGTTGTGGCTGAACTAACAGAACACTGCCATAGCGAAATTGCTAATTTGCTACATCAAGGTTGTTATTAGAATTTCAAATGTTAGTGATGTATTTTGCTTATATATCAAATACCTTGTTTTAATAACTTTAATTTTACATGCTTACAAGAATATATTCAGCACCAATCAAACAAATTATGTAATTACTTTTCTATAATTTGCTTATTTGTACTATCAGCGATTCTAATTGATGTGTTAGTTAATCAAAATTAAGTGTTTTTTAACTTAATTCAGACTTTGTTTAATGTTGTTTTTGCTGAGCGCGCTATGATTTAATCAAGCTTTTGAATTTACTGTTGTGCTTAAGCTCTCATGCAATACCGATGATCAAAATATTGGCTTTCATGAGAAAAACTATATAAAACCAAGAAGTTTAATTTAAATTTTACAATGCCAGAAGTTGAGTTAAAGCCGTGTTTCCTGACTCCTAAACGAGTACAACCCGATTATCCGCTGTTTGTGTATTTGCCAGGAATGGATGGAACGGGTCAATTATTGAGAACGCAAACCGCAGGATTAGAAACAGGCTTTGATGTCCGCTGTTTAGCGATCCCCCGAAAAGACTTTACCACTTGGGACACTCTAGCTAATAACGTCTGGGACTTAATTCATGCGGAACTAGCGAAAACCTCTCGCAAGTCAGTTTATTTGTGTGGTGAATCTTTTGGGGGTTGCTTGGCGATGAAAGTAGCTATCCAAGCACCGCAGTTATTTAAGCGGATTATTTTAATTAATCCAGCTTCAGCCTTTCGTCTTCGTCCTTGGTTGAATTGGGCATCTCAACTTACTTATTTGGTGCCAGAATCCTTTTATGACATTGGTGCATTAGGATTGTTGCCATTTCTAGCATCTCTAGCACGCATCTCTAGAAGCGATCGCCATGAACTGCTGAAAACTATGCGTTCTGTACCAGCTGCAACAGTCCTTTGGCGCTTGTCTTTATTGCGAGAGTTTGATGTGAGTGTAGATCAGTTACGTCGCCTCACACAACCAGTTTTACTTATTGCTGGCGCTAGCGACTGCCTTTTACCCTCTGTGAGTGAAGTGAGTCGAATAGAGGGTATATTACCTAACGCTAAGACGATGATACTACCTAATAGCGGACACGCGTGTTTACTAGAGAAAGATATTAATCTCTATGAAATTCTTAGGGATCAAAACTTTTTAGAAAGTAAATCTCAAACGTCTAAAGAGTTAGAAGTGAAAGGATAAGGCTAAGGGTGAATGACCAAATAATTATTAATTCGTAATACTTCGACTGCGCTCAGCACAAGTTCGTAATTCGTAATTAATAGTGTATGAGTCATCACCAAAATCTCTGATTTATTAGACTCAAATTCCTTAATTTTAATTATAGAAATTTCCCTGTTGCCTATTCCCTATTCCCTGTTGCCTTTTAAATTTGTGCTTGTTGGCAGATGTCAAGCCCCTCAAACTTTCGCTAAACCTAAAGAGAGGCTTTACAGGATAATGTCCAACAATGGCAGACAAACCCCAACAAAAAATAGAAGCGAAGCAATCAACTAATTCACCTTCAGAAATAAAAACCAAGACTCAACCATCAGCAGAAAAATCATCTGCATTAGAGTCTTTTGCCAAAACTGGCAAAGATTTTGTAGATATAGCTTTCGGGTTGGGAACTGCTGCTGCAAAACAAGCACACAATTTAATTGAGCAAACAACTCAAACTGTCGGCAATGTAGTCAACGGTCTGAGTGAAAATTGGCTGATTCGTAAACTATCTGGGGTATTAAATCTGAATTGGCTGGTTGGCGCTAGTGATAGTGTTGATTTAGAAAAAGCAACTGTGACGGCGAACAAGCTCAAGCAAGAACATCCCAATGAATCACCCAGCCAGATTGCTCACCGGATTATGGTTGATAAAGCCACCAAAGCAGGTGGAATTGGTTTGGCGAGTAGTATTTTGCCAGGAGTAGCGGCGGCTTTGTTGGCTATTGATTTAGCAGCAACCACAAAATTGCAGACAGAAATGCTTTATCAGATTGCCGCCGTTTATGGGCTAGATTTAAAAGATTCTGCCCGTAAGGGTGAAGTTTTGGCAATTTTTGGTTTGGCCTTGGGTGGTGGTCGGCTTTTGAAAGTAGCGGGATTAGGCTTGCTGCGAAATGTGCCTTTTGCCGGAGCTGCGATCGCCGCTAGCTCAAATGCCACAATGATTTATTCGTTGGGGTATGCTGCTTGTCGATTTTATGAAGCCAAACTAGATGCATCGACTTCACTCAATTCCTCACAAACATTGGCAAAATTAAAGCAACAAAGCGAAGATTATCTAGAAACCGCGATCGCTCAAGAAGCTGTGATGGATCAAATATTAGTTCACATGATTTTAGCCAGTCATCCCGAAAAGACTTGGGAAGAAATTTTACCAGAATTAAAAACTGTAAACCTCAGTCCCGCTTCATTGAATGCCATTGCTCAAAATATCAAATCACCCCAGCCTCTAGACACACTGCTCAATCAACTAAATCGTGATTTTGCCGTACCTTTGTTGGCTCAGTGTCGCAAAATCGCTCAACTTGACAATAAAACTACACCTATTGAACAAGAAATCATTACTGCGATCGCTTCTAAGTTTAATCTAGATGCCAATGGGGAATAAAGCATGTGCGATCACCTCTATTTTAGTGTGGTGTGCAATTAATAGACGATCGCTATAATTGTTTAGCTAACCAGTTTTCTAATTGTAACGCTGGAATATTGATAAAATGACGAGTATTGTTAGTTACTAAAAGATCTCCACGAGAACGAGCTACCGCTGCGATGACTGCATCTAATACACCAGTTAGTTTGCCTATTGGCTTTAATACCAATTCTCTATGAAGATGCATAGAATATTAAACTAACCGCCCTACGGGTTCAGCAGTTCTTCATGGGGGAAACCCCCAAGACCGGACTGCTTCACCAAGTACGCCAAGAGCGCCAAGAGTAGAGAGTTACTAATTTAGTGCAGCTTCACATTAAATTGGTATAACTCAATAATTAATAACCGTAGATAGTTAAGTTTTTCTACATAAAGTTTCACCTGTGGAAATTGACTTTCTTCTGAGAAGTACCAATCGGTAAAATAAGAAACATTAAATATATTAATTTTTATTAGTTTTTTAACTAAATCTTGATAATTTTCTAAGTCATCATTAGCAATTACTTGAGACGCACATCCCTCAATATCAGTTGTGAAAATTTCTATTTCTCCTAATAAATATAATTTTCCATGAGCATCTTCATTTCAGCAATCTCAACATCTGTATATCCGCTAAATAAAGTTTCTTCGTAAGGATCTACTTGTTGAGGCTGATTAGATTCGTCTTGGTTATTGGGATTCATCTCAAAGTGATTATGATTATAGTTAGTTTTTCTCAACTAATAACTAGTTTTAATCTACTCCCAGAATCCCAAAACACGAATTGCATTTTATGAGAGCGATCGCTTGACTTTTAAGACAGTCGCTGCCCAACACCCACTTGCCCTGAGCGTAGTCGAAGGGATGCCCCACACATGAAAAAAGAATTTTGAGCAATACTGGTACAAGCAGGAATACTTACACAAAATCCCAACATGAAAATTCAACCTAGTGACAAGCCTTTGCTAGAGTGGGCGGGTGACAGCCTAGCAATTGCATTATTTGAAGATGCAGTAGACTTAACTGGTGAATTGGCAGCTTTAAATGAAAAATTTGCCGGAGTCTTAAAAGAAATAATTACCGAAGAGGAATTTAAAGCCAAAGCCAACAGCACTATTTCCACTCGCATAGGTGCTGGTAGTGCTGTTCGCAAAGTGATTCTAGTAGGTTTAGGCAAACCAGAAGCCTTAAAACTAGATACGCTAAGACGGGCGGCGGCGGCTGTGGCTAGAGTTGCCAAAAAGCAAAAAAGCAAAACTCTGGGGTTTAGTTTTCCATTATGGAACAATGACCCAGCGGCAACTGCTCAAGCGATCGCTGAAGGTGTAGAATTAGCGCTTTACCAAGATATTCGCTTTAAGTCAGAGCCAGAAGATAAAGGATCACAAGTAGAAACCGTAGATTTACTAGGATTTAGTGGGCAAGAAGCAGCTATTGCTCGCGCCAATCAGATTGTGTCAGGGGTAATTTTGGCTCGGCAGTTAGTAGCAGCACCAGCCAATGAAGTTACACCCGTTACTTTGGCAGAAACTGCCCAAGCGATCGCTAAAGATCACAATTTACAAGTAGAAATTCTCGAACGGGAAGACTGTGAAAAGTTGGGTATGGGGGCTTTTTTAGGAGTTGCCCTAGCTTCTGATTTGCCCCCAAAATTTATTCACCTGACTTACAAACCAGAAGGCACACCCAAAAAGAAACTAGCAATTATAGGTAAAGGTGTCACCTTTGACTCTGGCGGACTCAATATTAAAGGTGCTGGTAGCGGCATCGAAACCATGAAAATGGATATGGGTGGCGCAGCTGCAACCTTGGGTGCAGCTAAAGTAATTGGACAACTCAAGCCAGATGTAGAGGTTCATTTTATCTCAGCGGCGGCTGAAAACATGATTAGCGGCCACGCCATGCACCCAGGCGATATTCTCAAAGCATCTAACGGCAAAACAATAGAAGTTAACAACACCGACGCAGAAGGACGGTTAACTTTAGCAGATGCTTTAGTATTTGCCGACAAATTAGGATTAGATGCGATCGTTGATTTAGCCACCTTGACCGGTGCTAACATCATAGCCCTAGGTGATGATATTGCCGGTTTGTATACTCCAAATGATAGTGTCGCTTCTCAGTTAGAGAAAGCCGCTGAAATATCAGGAGAAAAAATTTGGCGGATGCCAATGGAAGAAAAATATTTTGAAGGGCTGAAGTCTGGCATCGCGGATATGAAAAATACAGGCCCACGTCCAGGTGGTGCCATTACCGCTGCCCTTTTCCTCAAACAGTTTGTTAAAGAAACCCCTTGGGCGCATTTAGACATTGCAGGCCCAGTTTGGACAGATAAAGAAAATGGTTACAACGGTTCTGGTGCAACTGGATACGGCGTTCGGACACTGGTTAGCTGGGTACTAAATCAAGGAGAGTAAGGGAGCAGGGGAGCAACAAGAGGGGAAAAGGTGAG
>NZ_JAECZB010000069.1:0-22912 GCF_016056295.1 Atlanticothrix silvestris CENA357 | reverse complement strand
CCGGCGGCACTTCCTTCAAATCGGCATAGCCGCCCAACGGAGTGCCTTGGGAACCCGTCCACCGCAGTGTCTCCCCATGAGCGACTGGCTTTAGCGACGCAGGAGCGTCACCCTGAAGGGGTTAAAGGATGAAGAAATAAACCCTTTAACCCTGCCCCTTATCCCCAAAGGGGGCCCCACCTTCCCCTTTCCCCCTTACCCTTCTTCTCAATGCCCAATGCCCTACTTTTTGTCAAAACCTGTTGCAATAGTGACAAGAGTTACTTAGCAATCATAAAGTTCCGGTTTTTCGGCAAAGCCATCTGGTAAAATTTGTAAGGTTTCTAGAAGCTCTAAGCAATGGGATCGACTTGCGTACGGATAGCAATTGACGCAATGGGAGGGGATCACGCACCCGGTGAAATCGTTGCTGGCGCACTGCGAGCAAAGGAAGAATTGGGTGTCAAAGTCTTGTTGGTGGGTGATCCCCAGCAAATTGAAGCTGCCTTGCCGCCAAAAACTAATTTGGAGCAGGTAGAGATCGTTCCTGCTGAGGAAGCGATCGCAATGGATGAGGAGCCTTTGAACGCAGTTAGACGCAAACGCAAGGCTTCCATCAATGTGGCGATGGATTTGGTAAAACATCAAAAAGCAGATGCTGTATTTTCTGCCGGTCACTCTGGGGCGGCAATGGCATCTGCTTTACTTCGCTTGGGAAGATTGCCAGGAATTGACCGCCCAGCTATTGGGACGGTTTTTCCCACAATCATCGCTGGCAAACCAGTACTGATTCTCGATGTCGGTGCCAATGTAGACTGTCGCCCTAAATTTTTAGAGCAGTTTGCTGTGATGGGGTCGATTTACAGCCAGTACGTATTAGGTACACCTGAACCTAAAATTGGTTTGTTAAATATTGGGGAAGAAGATACCAAGGGCAATGAAGTAGCACTGCGCGCTCACCAATTGCTGCGGGAGAATTCTCAAATTACTTTTACGGGTAATGCCGAAGGGCGTGATGTGCTTTCCGGTCAATTTGATGTAATTGTCTGCGATGGCTTTGTGGGCAATGTGTTATTAAAATTTGCCGAAGCAGTCGGAGAAGTGATTTTGCAAATTTTGCGGGAAGAATTACCACAAGGTTTACATGGTCAAATCGGTACGGCGATCTTAAAACCAAACCTGAAGCGAGTTAAGCAGCGCATGGATCATGCAGAACATGGTGGTGCTTTGCTATTAGGCGTGGATGGAGTTTGTTTTATCGGTCACGGTAGTTCTCAAGCGCCTTCGATTTTTAATGCGATTCGCATGGCCAAAGAATCTGTAGACAATCAAGTACTGCAACGACTTCGTTCCCAATATGAAATCCTCCAGCAGGAAAGTAGTTAGCCATTAGTCATGAGTCATGAGTCATGAGTCATTTGTTAAACACAAAGGACAAATGACATAGACGCGCCAGCGGCCATTTTTCGTAGAGAATGGTGAAACCCGTAAGGTAGGACTAATGACAAAGGACAAATGACAAAAAGCTGATAGCTTGGGAGATTAGGAGTGGACAAATTAGGCATAGCAATTACAGGAAGTGGCTCGGCTGTACCAGATACTTCCCTAGACAACCAAGCGTTGACCGCCTTGGTTGAAACATCAGACGATTGGATAACCACAAGAACAGGAATTCGTCAGCGGCGTTTGGCACTCCCGGCCGAGTCTCTCAGTTCCCTGGCTACTGCTGCTAGTCATCAGGCGATCGCAGCTGCTGGTATAAAAGCAACTGATCTGGATTTAATTTTACTAGCAACATCTACACCTGACGACTTATTTGGTAGTGCTTGTCAAGTTCAAGCACAATTGGGAGCTACCAAAGCAGTAGCTTTTGATTTGACCGCTGCCTGCTCCGGGTTCGTATTTGGGCTAGTAACGGCTGCCCAATACATCAGAACTGGAGTTTATCAAAATGTACTGTTGATAGGGGCAGATATCCTCTCTCGTTGGGTAGATTGGCAAGACCGACGCACTTGTGTATTGTTCGGCGATGGTGCTGGAGCAGTAGTACTGCAAGCTTCTAAGAGCGATCGCCTATTGGGATTTGCACTCAAAAGCGATGGCTCTCAAAACCATCACCTTAACCTTGCTTATGCACCCTCTTCCCAAGAACTCGTCCCAGGCATACATGTAACTAAAGGTACTTATCAACCCATTAGCATGAACGGCAAAGAAGTTTACCGTTTTGCTATCCAAAAAGTACCAGAAATCATCGACAAAGCTTTATTTCAGGCCAACCTCAGTGTTGACAAAGTTGATTGGCTATTATTGCATCAAGCTAATCAGCGAATTATTGAAGCCGTTGCCCAACGCCTAGATATTCCACAACATAAAGTTATTAGTAATCTTGCCAGTTATGGCAACACCTCTGCCGCCTCTATTCCTCTGGCTTTAGATGAAGCAGTACGGCAAGGCAAAGTCCAACCCAACGACATAATTGCTGCATCCGGCTTTGGTGCCGGTTTAACTTGGGGTGCAGCAATTTTTCAATGGGGAAGATAGAAATTTGTCAGTTGTTAGTTGTTAGTTGTTAGTTGTTTCTTCCACTGACCACTGACCACTGACCACTGACCACTGACCACTGACCACTGACTAATGACCAATGACTAAAACTGCATGGGTGTTTCCCGGACAAGGTTCCCAAGCATTGGGAATGGGAGTAGACTTATTAGATATACCCACCGTTAAAGATAAGTTTGACCAAGCTGAAGCAATTTTGGGCTGGTCTGTAACAGAAATCTGCCAAGGCGAAGAAGAAAAATTATCACAGACGCTCTACACACAACCTAGTCTTTATGTGGTAGAAAGCATCCTTGCCGATATTATCCGAGAACGTGGATACCAGCCCGATTTAGTTGCTGGTCATAGTTTAGGAGAATATATTGCCCTTTATATTGCAGGTGTCTTTGAGTGGTCTGCTGGGTTACACCTTGTTAAGCGTCGTGCTGAACTCATGGATAGCGCCACTGGTGGAATGATGGCGGCTTTAATGAACTTTGACCGCGAACAGTTAGAAACAGCCATTGCTCAGATGCCTGATGTGGTCTTGGCAAATGATAACAGTCCGGCTCAAGTCGTTATTTCTGGTACTCCAGAGGCCGTCAAAGAAATAATGACCCAAGTTAAAGCCAAGCGCGCTATTCCTTTAAAAACATCTGGAGCATTTCACTCACCATTTATGGCAGCTGCGGCCGCAGAGTTCCAAGATATTTTAGAATCTGTGGAATTTCAGCCTGCTGTTGTGCCAGTATTATCTAACGTAGAACCAAGTCCGTCCGTTGATGCTAAAATTTTAAAGCAGCGCCTAACTAAACAAATGACTGGTTCAGTACGTTGGCGAGAAATTTCTCTGCAATTATCAGCTAACGGCATTGAGCAAGTAATGGAAATTGGCCCTGGTAATGTGCTAACTGGTTTGATTAAACGCATTAGCCCTGATTTAAGTTTAAAAAACGTCCGTAATGCCGCTGAATTGCCTATTTAGTGCTGGGTAAACATAGCTCATCGCAGACATCAGCATCAAATATTTAAAGTGTTCTCATAGTAACGAATATGGCAAGCTTTAAATAGTGCTTTAGATGGTATAAATCGCCGTGTTTACGATAGTCAGCCTTTCGTATAGACGACGATTTTTTGCGTCTTTTGCCTTAACTAAATTTAAGTGTTTAAGGGCAAAGGGTATATTTTTTAATAGTCTTAAATTACTGCAATACAGTCAATCTCCACTAACACATCTTTTGGTAGGCGGGAAACTTGAACACACGCACGTGCAGGGGCTGTATCTTCAGAAAAATACTTAGCATAAACGGCATTTACCGCTGCAAAATCATTCATATTAGCAAGAAAGACAGTAGTTTTAACCACGTTTTTAAAAGTCGCGCCCGCTTCAGTCAAAATGGCTTCTAGATTAGCCATTACTTGCTCAGTTTGCTTGGTTACATCATCTGTATAAACGACATTACCAATGTGGGGATCAATAGCAATTTGTCCAGCCACAAATACTATAAGACCAGAAGCCGCGATCGCTTGATTATATGGCCCAACTGGAGCTGGTGCTTGATCAGTATTAATTACTTTACGAGTCATAGATATTTCAGTTTATATCTCAAATCTACCTGGCTACAGCATTTTAACCCAACCGGGGACGTATCCCATAATGCCGATATCGCCAATAATCTTGCAAAATGCGATCGTGGTCAAAACATAAATCACTAGGCACACGCCAAGACTCAAAAACTCCTACATTTTTAGCATCATCCCCAGCTTTTGGTTCTCCCGTCGCCGTCGCCAAGAACACAATGCTGATTGTATGCTGACGGGGATCACGACTAGGGTCAGAATATACCAGGAATTGTTCCACTAACTCCACCTGTAAACCCATTTCTTCCTCAGCTTCCCGTCGCGCCGCCACTTCTACTGCTTCCCCATAATCGACAAAACCACCGGGAATTGCCCAACCCAACGGTAGATTATGTCTTTCAATTAACACTATTGGCCGATGTGGTCGATCCACTAACTCGATGATGATATCAACCGTCGGTGCAGGATTTCGGTAAGTCATAGTTGTTAGTCAGTTGTCAATGGTCAGTTGTTAATAGCAAAAAACAACTAACTACTGACAACTGACAAAGGGACAATAACATGAATCCTGTTCCATGATAGATTCGATGGGATCGCTTCCTCATATAATTCAAATTACTTATGCCTTTCACCAGATCCAGCGGCATTTTGCTGCATCCTACCTCATTTCCTAGTCGATTTGGCATTGGAGATTTAGGTTTAGAAGCCTATAAATTTATTGATTTTCTCGAAAAGAGTCATCAACAATATTGGCAAGTCTTACCCTTAGGCCCTACTGGGTACGGCAATTCTCCATATATGTGTTATTCAGCAATGGCAGGAAATCCTTTGCTGATTAGTCCCGAAAAACTCATAGATGAGGGTTTACTAGCTGAAGCAGACTTTGCTAATTTACCATCATTTCCAAGGGATAAAGTAGATTTTGAGCAAGTTGCAACCATTAAAATTGATCTTCTAAAAAAAGCTTGCAATAATTTTAAAACCCAAGCATCTCCCATCCAACAAAAGGAATTTGCAGGTTTTTGTGAAAGCAAAGCTTATTGGCTAGACAATTACACATTATTTATGGCGTTGAAAGATTCCCAAAATAATGCTAGTTGGTATACCTGGGAACCAGAACTTGCCAAACGTGAACCAGAAGCCTTAGATCGAATACAGCGGCAGCTAACTGGAGAAATTTTTTATCACAAGTTTACTCAATACGAGTTTTTCCGGCAGTGGTCAAATGTTAAGAGCTATGCCAACATGCGCGGTATAGAGATTATCGGTGATATTCCCATCTACGTAGCTCATGACAGTGCCGACGTATGGGCAAATCCTGAGATCTTTTGCTTGGATGAAGAGACGGGAGCAGCTGCACAGATGGCAGGAGTTCCACCAGATTACTTTAGCGCCACTGGTCAATTGTGGGGCAACCCTGTTTATAACTGGGAGAAACTACAAAACCAAGATTTTAAATGGTGGGTACAGCGCTTTGAAGCCATGCTGGATTATGTAGATATTATTCGCATCGATCACTTCCGAGGTTTTGAAGCTTTTTGGGCTGTAGAACAAGGTGAAGAAACAGCCATGAATGGAGAATGGATTGAAGCGCCTGGGGAAGAGTTGTTTGATACGATTAAACAAAAATTAGGCAAGTTACCTATCTTGGCGGAAGATTTGGGAGTGATTACGCCAGAGGTCGAAGCGCTGCGAGACAAGTATGAATTTCCTGGGATGAAAGTTTTACAGTTTGCCTTTGGTTCTGATCCCAGTAATCCATTTTTACCGTTTAACTACCCACGAAATGCGGTAGTTTATACCGGGACTCACGATAATGACACTACTGTAGGCTGGTTCAATCAAGCTAGTGATTGGGAAAAGCAAAACTTATTACTATATTTAGGTTGCGTCAGTCCTGAAGGTATTCACTGGGATTTAATTCGTTTGGCTTTGAGTTCTATAGCCAATCAAGCGATTATTCCTTTGCAGGATATTTTGGGTTTGGGAAAGGAAGCACGCATGAACTTTCCCAGTATTGGCGAGGGTAACTGGGAGTGGCGCTACCAGTCAGAAGTATTGACAGAAGAATTAGGCGATCGCCTAAAAATGCTCACCAAACTTTGTGGACGCGCTCCTCAAGGAAAATGAGGAGGATGAGGAAGATGAGGAATTTATCTGCCTCATCTCCCTGATCCCCCTCTGTTTCTCAAGACCCAGGTTGGGCAGCAATTTTAATTTCTTCAACTTTACCTGGTTCTCCCATTTGCTTAGCTTCTTGCTGATTGACACTCATCAGCACGCCACCAGCATTATCTGTTTTCACCGTCAACTGCTCTTGAGCTTTCCAGATGCGATGTGTACCCTCTGGTAAAATGCCCTCAAACTCGGTTTTGCCATCGGCTACTACGCGAATCCATGAAGAGGCTTTCAGTGTGACACCAATTTGTAATGAGCGATTGTCTTTGAGGCTAGTAAGGGTGTCACTAACAGGTCGAACTACTGTTGATTTTTGTGGTTGAGTTAGTTCTGGTTGTAAAACTGTTTCTGGGTGTGGTTGATTTTGGTTATAATCCGCTTTGAGGACAGCATTATTCAGTAATTGAGACAAGCCGCTGACAGAGCATACAATCACAAATATGTAAAGTAAGTAAAGATGAATCGGGCGCAGTTGACCCATTGAGCGAGTATTTTCAGTAAAATGATGCTTCACCTGCTGAGCAGCAACAGGAAAATTACTGGAAAACTCCGTTCCATTAAAACCCAATACATCGGCGAATTGCCTGATTAAACCTTGAGTATAGATTGGTTCTGGTAGGTTATCTAAATTACCTTCTTCGATCGCCTGTAATAGCCGTCGGGGAATTTTGGTCAATGCTACCATTTCTTCTAGAGAGAAACCCCTCTCTTGACGCGATGCCCAAAGTTGAGCGCCAATTTCTGCCAACTTTTCAGTTTGTTGTTGTTCTAATGAAAGTGTTGGTTGTTCATGAGCTTTTCTTTTTAACCATTTCATATTTTTTCTACTCTCCTGACCTCAGCTGAATCTTTAATAGGTATATCCTTTATCTGCTCTTGCAAAAAGCAAATCTCATTCTCTTTGAGAAACCGATAGTTACCTTCACGCAACAAATTTCCTCTAGGAGGAACTACCTTGGCTTTTAGTATTTGTAATTGAATTGGGCCTATGGCAGTTCGATGTAGTTTAATAACTGGATGTCCCAACTGTTCGGCTACACGGCGAATCTGGCGATTTCTTCCCTCCTTTAAAATTATTTCTAAACGGCTATTTAGAGCAAGACTTTCGATCATATTGACTTTGGCTGGCAGGGTTTTTCTTCCGTCTAACATCACACCTTCACACCACATCTCTAGTACTGCTTTAGTAGGATGTCCTTTGACCAAAACTTGATAAGTTTTCGGAATGCTATGGCGTGGATGAGTTAGTCCAAATGTTAAATCCCCGTCGTTGGTAAGTATTAATGCTCCTGTTGAATCTGCATCTAGACGACCAACTGGGTGAATACCTGTACCCTCCCGTAATTCTTTAGGGAGTAAATCTAAGACTGTCTTTCGTCCCTGAGGGTCATGGCAAGTTGAAACTACTCCAGCCGGTTTATGCAACAACAGGTATAGTAAAGGCGGACGTTGTCTACCAGATACGGGCTTACCATCAACAGTAATCGTATCTCTTTGGAGGTCAACTTTTTGACCTAAATCCGCTAGTATTCCATTTACCCGCACACGCGATCGCCGAATCATTTCTTCGGCTTCGCGTCGTGAGGCAATGCCCCATTGAGCGAGAACTTTTTGTAACCTTGCCTCCATGTGGAAATTACTGAGTATTTTCCTAGCTTTAGATAATAATCATAATATTGGCATTTTGTAGTAAATAGCCATAAATGTTACATTTAAGGCTTACTTAAGTTCAGTCACTTGCTGAGCAAATACCCATCACAAAAGTGGTTAAATGCCAGAAGACAATTCCCCGACAAAAAATTCCAACAAGATCAGGCTAATTACAAACGCACTCACAGCAGCATTAAAGCTATGGTTGAAAGCGCAAGTCAGCCAAGTCTCCCAATTAGAAGTAGAGATTAAAGCTAGCGATCGCCAGATTCTCTCTGGTTGCATTCCCTGGGTCTCTATTTTTGCCAGTCATGCAGTGTATCAAGGCCTCTATATTACACGAATTCAATTAATAGCGGAAAATATTCAGATCAATATAGGTTCAATACTTAAAGGAAAACCACTACGACTGCTAGAAATAGTACCAGTAGTTGGCAATCTGATTGTGGAGGAGAAAGACCTCAATAATTCCCTAGCATCTGAACTATTATCAACTGCTTTAAATGATGTCCTGGTTAAACTTTTACCAGAATATTGTTTCCAATTAAAGCCAACATGGCATAAAATTACCCTTGATTATAATCAAATAATACTTTGGACAAACTTAGGAGCGACTACTGAAAATACACCTCTAGAGGTAAGATTTGATTTAAAGTTAATTGGCAATCGGGAGTTGCAATTAACACATATTCAAGTTATGAAAAACGACATAGCACTTTTAGAGGGTGAGCATAATTATCATTTAGATCTGGGTTCAGATGTCGATATTCAAGAACTCAGCTTGATCCCCGGTCAGTTAGTATGTCGCGGGCGTATCAACGTCAACCCTTAGAGGATGTTTGAAGCGATCGCGCTCATTGAGAGTGCGATAATTTATGAAGCCGTCAAATTTTGCCTTGAACCAATGACTGCAACGCTCCTCACACCACCGGATGAAATAATTCACCTATCGGGGATTAGCTGGCAAACCTACGAAACACTGTTAGCAGAATTGAGCGATCGCCACCTCCGCCTGACTTACAACCGTGGCGCTCTAGAAATCATGACTCCTTCCCCAGAACATGAAAGATTTAAGAAAGTCGCAGGACGCTTTGTTGAGACAATTGCGGAAGAACTGGATATACCTATAGAACCTTTGGGTTCAACCACGTTTAAACGTCCTGAAGTGAGTGGTGCAGAGCCAGATGAATGTTTCTACATTCGTAACATTGCCCTAATTAGGGGAAAAAAACGACTGGATTTAACACAAGACCCAGCGCCCGATTTAGTTATAGAAATTGATGTGACAAGCAGTTCTAACAATCGTCTCCAAGTTGATGCAGATTTGGGCGTAGCAGAAGTCTGGATTTATAACGGAGAATCCTTGGTCATTAAACAATTGCAAAATGACACCTATATCACCTGCCAAACCAGTCAATTTTTTGTAAACTTACCCATTCCAGAGATTGCCAGATTTTTGCAACAAGCCCCAACAATGGATTATCTAAAGTTGGTGAAAGCATTTCGCAATTGGGTTAGAAGCCAGTTAGGAAAATAATTCATTTTTTGGGATTTCCTAAGTCTGATTTTCTCAATTGTCTACAACATGCTACACAAACACTTAAAGGGGTGCATCCCAGTTTTTAAAATACCCACAGGCTATAAGCCTGGGGCTACAAATACGAAGCCTGCCTTCGCGTAGCGTTCTGAAAGGAAAGGCAGGCTTTTTTCGTGTAGCAATACCCTAGAAGGGTATTTATTGAAAAAGTAGGATGCTCCCCACTTAAAGCGAGTCCGCGAGCTGAATTACGAATTACGAATTACGAATTACGAATTAGCTATTAGTGGTAATAAAAGCGTCACGAAATAATAAACTAGAGGAGCTGTAAAGATATAACTGTCAGTACGGTCTAAAATGCCGCCATGACCAGGGATCAACTGTCCTGAATCTTTTACGCCAGCATCGCGCTTAAGCATAGACTCTGTAAGGTCGCCCAAAAGACTAGCAATCCCAATTAGCAAACCCAATGCTACACCAGTAATCATAAATCTAGGTAAGTGTAGATAAAAAGCTCCTGCTAATGCTACGGCAACGCTGGCAGTGATCCCAAAGACGGCACCTTCAACAGTTTTTTTGGGGCTAATGTCAGACAATGGGGTTTTACCAAAAAATCTACCAAAAATATAAGCGCCAATGTCAGCTGCCCAAATACATAAGAAAGTCAGCAGTGTCATTGTCAACCCTTGGGGCAAATAGGTAAAATGTTGCTGCCAAATTTCTGCCCAAGTTGTTGGCCAGTAACCACCTAAAGGAAGATTGCTCACAGCCGCACTACCAAGGGCGCGTAACCTTACCCAGAAACTTGCTAAGTAACCCACATAAAATAGCCCCATAATCGAAGCGGAAATATCCGCGATTGTGGCCATCTTGGGCTGAAACAGCAAGTAAAAACAGATAAATGTCCCAGCTAGAGGCAGTACAGCATCAGCTAAACTGCCATCAACTGTACAAATCACTAGCAAGACTTGGCTGACAAACATGGTGGTTTTAGCAGCAGGAACTATGCCTCTGGCTCGCACCAAATTAAAATATTCTTGATGCCCCAAAAAGACAATCACCGCAATTGCGATGGTAAAGTACCAACCCCCCAAAAGAGTCGCAACCAAAGCAAGAGCGATCGCCAAAATTCCACTAGTAATTCGAGACCAAGGCATAGCAAGAAAGTATGAAGTGTGAAGTGTGAAGTCTGATGAAGTATAAAATTTCAGCCTTTATTCTTCAGATTTAGTCTAGTTTCTCACCACTAAGGATAAAAATAGGATCGACAGCTGCAAAGGTTTGAGAAAAGCCCCGTGTCTCCAAACGATTGACCGCAGACTGAACGACTTCGATATTTCTCGCTTGTAATTGAGAAAAGCTCTGGGAAATAGCATATAGACTCTCTAGATTAGCAGCTGTAGCCACAACTCGTCCTGATGGTGGTAAATAACGCCACACAGCTTGCAAAATTTCTTGGATGGGGCGACCTCCCTCAATACAAACGCGGTGAGGGGGTACTTTGAGGTTATGCATACAATCCGGGGCACTACCTTCGATGACTTCGACATTTTTAACATCAAAGCGATCGCAGTTGCGTTTAATCAGATTAGCTACTTCTTCATCCCTTTCTACAGCCACAATCTGCCCACTAGGGCACAGTAGCCCTACCTCTACGGGAATTGTACCTGTCCCTGCGCCAATGTCCCACAAAACTGAATCGGGTTTGAGCCGCAGTTGGGAAATCAACAGCAGCCTAACTTCTCGTTGACTGAAGGGAATACCTGGCAAATGCTCGAACAATTCATCGGGTATACCAGGGGTAATGTAAGGCCAAAGTTGGGAGGGCATAAAAACACGCAATTATACTAAAAGATATTGGCTTGTCCAACTGGACAATTTATAAGCTATAAAAACTTTTAAACGTAGCGTCATCAGTAATTATTATGATTAAGGAAATATTAAGCGATCGCTACGAAGTCCGACAGCAGTTAAGCAAAAAGGCAGGGCGACGGACATTCTTAGCTCAAGATCAAATAACTGGTGAATTAGTAATTGTTAAGTTACTTTCTTTTAGTAGTGATTTTGAATGGGATTCACTCAAGTTGTTTGAGCGTGAAGCTGAAACTTTAAAATCTTTGTCACATCCCTTAATTCCTCGTTATTTAGATTATTTTGAAGTAAATTCACCTTCCATCCAAGGATTTGCCCTCGTACAGAGTTATATCCCAGCTCAAACTCTAGAGCAATACCTCCAAGCTGGGCGAAATTTTACAGAAGCTGAGATTAAGCAGATAGCCAAAGCCCTTTTAGAGATTCTCGTTTATTTACATCAATTGCTTCCGCCTGTCATTCACCGTGATATTAAGCCTAGCAATATTTTATTGGGCGAACGTTCTGGCAACAGTTTGGGTCAGGTTTATCTCGTAGATTTTGGCTCAGTGCAAACTGTCTTGGCTACAGAAGGTGGAACTAGGACTGTAGTCGGAACTTACGGGTATATGCCACCGGAGCAATTTGGCGGACGCACTGTTCCAGCATCTGACCTTTATAGTTTAGGTGCGACGCTAATTTATTTAGTAACTGGTATCCATCCAGCTGATTTACCCCAAAAAGATTTTCGGTTTCAATTTGAGCAGTCTACTAATTTAAGTCCTAGCTTCACTCGTTGGTTGCAGTGGATGACTGAACCCAACTTAGAAAAGCGGTCGAGTTCTGCAAGTGTGGCGCTAAAAGCTTTGGATGAGTCGCATTTTCCTGACACCATTGCTTTAACTGTTAGTAAACCGGCTGGTAGTACAATTCAACTATCTAAGAATTGGGATCATTTAGATATTGTGGTTCCACCAGTTGGCTTTAAGCTTTCGATGGTGTTTCTAAGTTCGTTTGCGATCGCCTGGAATTCATTTATCCTATTTTGGACAATTGGCGCTCTTTCTGCCCCTTTTCCACTTAATATTCCCTTTGCTTTATTTTCACTGCCCTTTTGGGGTGCAGGCTTGTTTATGGTGTATAAGTTTCTGTTCCATTTGTTTGGACGTATCCACTTAAGCCTGAATCAAAAGCAAATTGCCTTAACCTGGGAGTTATTTACTTTCAAATTCCATCGTCCCCGTCCATCACCCAGACAAAGTATCACTAAACTGGTTTATATTCCCAACCACTTTACTAGAGACTCTGAAGGCGCTAGAGTTAGGGTTCCAGCACAATTAGATATTTGGTCAGGAGTGTATAAGTATCGGTTAGGTGGTACCGGTGGTGCTATTGAATCTGAAGCTGAACTCGAATGGCTAGCTCACGAATTAAGTGATTGGTTAGGTATAGAGATTACGATAGAGCGCGTCTCTTAATGTCTATAGTTAATGAAAGATCCTCTACAGGAGAAATATTATGTTTGGACTGGGATGGCCGGAAGTAGGTGTAATTGTGATCGTCGCTATTTTAATTTTTGGGCCTAAAAAAATTCCGGAATTGGGAAATGCACTGGGTAAAACACTGCGGGGCTTTAAGGAGGAACTCAAAACTTCTGATGATGATAATGCACCTGAGCAAGAACAATAGTTCTCACAAATCAACGGTCAATAGTCATTAGTCATTAGTCAGGAAATTACTAGTTAGTTCATTTTGAAAGCGTAAATGTCACGAACAGTAATATTTTTACTTCCTGCCTTGTCTACGACACGCTGCGCGATCTGCCTCCTACAGACTATTGATTCTCAACTACAGCAAGGTATTAATAACAGAAGATGTCACCCCATTTTGATTATCTACAACATTTGTAGAGGAATTTTGTTGTATTTCTTCTTTGACTAAACCACGCAGCTTAATTAATTTGATAGCCCGATTAACACTTTCTGGCAAAATTACCACCAGACCGTTATCAGGAGCCGTGTCCAAAGCTTTGTTAATGGCTGCGGTTTCATCCATAATTACTTCATAACGAGCATCAGGCTTAACTTGAGTGATACCTTTAGTAATCAACTCAGAAGCTGATCCCCGTAGTCGTCCCCGCGTGTCATCATCTTCTTTGACAATAATGTAGTCAAAAATATCCGCAGCTAGTTGCCCTAAGGTAACAAAGTCTTCATCACGGCGATCGCCTGGGCCACCAACTACACCAATTCGCGCTCCTGTGTTCCAGTTACGCACAAAAGAACCTAAAGCTTCATAACTAGCGGGATTGTGAGCATAGTCTACTAAGGCGTGGTAGTTGCCTAAATTAAATAAATTCATTCGCCCAGGTGTTTGGCTGACGGAAGCGCGGAAGGTCTTTAAGCCCGCCCGAATTTGCTCAATCGTCACGTTTTGCACAAATGCTGCCAAAGCGGCTGCCAAAGCGTTGGCAATCATAAATGGCGCTCGTCCGCCCATTGTCAAGGGAATATTTTCTGCTCTTTCTATGCGGTGTGTCCAATCGCCTTTAACAATTGACAGATAACCATTTTCGTATATTGCTGCTACTCCACCCTTTTGGATGTGCTGCCGTACTAATTCCGAATCGGGATTCATTGTAAAGTAAGCAACATTAGCCTTAGTTTTTTGGGCCATCGCAGCAACGCGGCGATCGTCAGCGTTGAGTACCGCATAACCATCAGGAAACACAGCCTCCGCTACCACACTCTTGAGGTTAGCTAACTGCTCAATAGTATCAATATCACCGATTCCTAAATGATCGGCAGCGACGTTTAACACTATACCCACATTTGCTGCTTCAAAGCCTAACCCAGAACGAAGAATGCCCCCACGAGCGCTTTCTAGTACCGCAACTTCTACAGTTGGATCTTGTAAGATAACGTGGGCACTTTGAGGCCCTGTATTGTCTCCGGCTTCTACTAAGTATTCACCGATATAAGTCCCATCTGTAGTTGTATAACCTACTACTTTTCCTGTTTGTTTGTAAATGTGTGCCAGCAATCGAGTAGTGGTGGTTTTACCATTAGTACCTGTCACACTAAGTATGGGAATGCGGCTGGATTGTTCGTTGGGGAAGAGCATATCCATCACTGCCCCAGCGACATTGCGGGGTATGCCAAGACTTGGGGCAACATGCATCCTAAAGCCAGGGGCAGCATTAACTTCTACAATTACGCCATCCATTTCTCTCAGGGGACGACTAATATCTGTAGTGACAATATCAAGTCCTGCAATATCCAATCCAATAATCTTTACAACTCTTTGTGCTAGCCAAAGGTTTTCTGGATGGATTTCATCGGTACGATCTACAGCGCTACCACCTGTACTCAAGTTTGCCGTCGCTCGTAGGTAACAAATTGTACCTTTGGGTGGTACACTGTTTAAGGTATAACCTTGCCTTTCTAAGAGTTGGTAACTAGTCCGATCTAGTTCAATCTTAGTCAGGACGTTATCATGTCCTTCACCGCGATTTGGGTCTTGGTTTGTTTCTTCAATTAATTCGGCGATGCTGGATCTACCATTACCAACGACATGAGCTGGCACACGCTCAGCTACTGCTACTACTTTGCCATTGACTACTAGTACCCTATGGTCACGCCCAACATAATACCTTTCGACAATAATTGACCGTGAAACCTGTCTGGCTGCTTCGTAGGCTGCTTCAGCTTCTTCCCAGGTTCTAATATCGATGGTGATACCGCGTCCATGATTACCGTCTAGTGGTTTAATGACGATGGGATAGCCGCCGACATATTCAATGGCTTCTTCTAAATCGTCCAAGAAGTTAATTACCGTACCTCTGGGTACTGGCGCTCCAGCTGCGGCCAGGATGCGTTTAGTGGCTTCTTTGTCGCAAGCTAGTTCTACCCCTAAAATGCCAGTATTATCTGTCATTGTGGCTTGCATTCGCTTCTGGTTCACGCCGTAGCCCAGCTGAATCAAAAAGCGTGCGCTCAGTTGCATCCAGGGAATGCCTCTTTTTTCGGCTTCTTTAACGATCGCTTCGGTTGAAGGGCCTAAGGATGAATCACGCCAGAAGTCTTTGAGGTCTTGGATATCTTGCTCTAGTTCTGCTTTGGGATAACGACCCCGATCAGCAATACTTTGACATAACCGCACAGCTGCTCGTCCAGCGTAGCGTCCTGCTTCTTCATTCAGGTACTCGATTACTACCTGAAAAATTCCGGGTGTAGCGGTTTCGCGGGTACGCCCAAAGCCGACGTGCATTCCTGCTAGTTCTTGGAGTTCTAAGGCTACATGTTCTACAATGTGACCCATCATGGTGCCTTCTCGCACTCGCATCAAAAAGCCACCACGACAGCCAGGCGAACAATAGTGACCCTCCAGACTTGGCAGCGCCTCAACTAATCCTTCGTAAAAACCAGGGATTTCATTCGAGGGCGTCTCGGCAAGGTTTTCTAAATCGAGGCGCATGACGATCAGCTTGTGGCGTCGAATGCTCCAATAGTTTGGGCCGCGTAAGGTCTGGATCTTGAGGATTCTCATGGGAATAGGTAGATGGAGATTCGGAACCAAAATTCTAGTTTCTTACTGGAATTGAACGCTAAACTGTTCATAGTAAACAGTTTTTTCTTTTTACATGCTATTTCTTTGATTTTTCTACAACAAGAAATAAAGTAAGCGATCAACACACTGTAACCTCAGATACTCTATTCCGTCAGCTGGAGATGCGGTGTACAGCAGGCAATACAGTGCGCTGGTACAGGTGGAAGCGATCGCCATAGCTGAGGATATGTAGACGTAAGTTGTGTATGGTTAGGGGTTCGTTAGCACCGACATGTGGCTCGTTAGTATGGGTGACTTCTGTCGGGTCGACAATAGTGACGCTGCCTTTGCCCATGACTTGTAACCAACCGTCACGTTCAAATACAGCACAAGTATCTTCGTCAATGCCAATACCAAGACGATCCGGATGAGCTGCGATCGCGCTAATCAGACGACCCATGCGATTACGGTTGTGAAAGTGTTGGTCAACAATCACTTCAGGGATAAATCCCAAACCGGTGGCCATATCTACTAGGGAGCGATTTGGCGTTTCACCACTACCGCCGCCAGCAATCATGTGATGCCCCATTACTGCTGCTCCTGCACTGGTGCCTGCTAGGGTCAGTTGTCCACCTCTGACTCGTTGCCGAATAATTTCCATTGCTGGTGTATCCGACAACACGCCACACAGGCGTAATTGATCTCCTCCCGTCAAAAACACGCCAGTACAAGCTTCTAAGGATGCTTTGATTTGGGGGATTTCACACTGTTCACGTTCGCGAATGTCTAAAATCTCAACCTTCTCAGCACCCATTTCTTCAAAAATGCGAATATACCGACCACCAATGATCGCGGGTTCGCGGGAGGCAGATGGAATAATTGTAATATAGGCCTTACTAGCACCGGCGCGGCCAAAAAAAGTTCTTAGGATTTCGCGTCCATGAACCTTATCTTCTGCGCCTCCGATCACCAGAACGGCGGTTTTAGTTGCTTGGGGTGTCCTCATTTCCAGCGATTTAGCTTTTAATTGCGGCATTGTGTTTCTCCTGTCAACAACTTCAGGAGCCATCGCCTTGGTAAGGTAGCGCGGTCTTCTCCCAAGGGGAGACGCTAAAAGCGATCTTCGCAGCGTTAGCGAGTCCGCGAGCGTCTGGGGTTTCCCCCGAACTTTGCTCAACGGGGGGAACCCCCGCACGCAAGTTCTCTCCAAGTGGAGCAAGTGGCATGGTTTCCCCCATGTAGGCGGAACGCCTTCCCGTAGGGTGCGACTGCCGAAAGGGTTTTCCAGGCTTGTGGCGAATGGCGTGCGAATTTAACAAAGTTCAGCAGCCTGATGATTTTTGCACTTTGCTTGATTGAGAGGACACTTTTGTGATGTTTGGAGCGAAACTGCTCCCAATTTTCGCCATAACACACCCGATGCCTCCTGAAAGTTGTTAACTTGGTCAGATTATTAATTTAAATGTAGTTGTGACAATATTTAAACATAAATTAAGTAATTAGAAAAACTTTTGATCCCAGAAAAATCAATAGTTCTGGTACTTTTAGACACTATTGATTAAGCTTATCTGTAGTTTTACCTTACATTGGCTTCTTGTGTTTGCTAGACATTCAAATTTAAGATTAGTGTTCTCGAATACGAATTACTGTGCGCTTTGATATAGTTACACTTTTTCCTGACTGTTTTACTTCAGTTCTCAACTCTGGGCTGTTGAGTAAAGCCTTAGCCAAACAAATTGCCCAAGTGAATTTGGTCAATCCCAGAGACTTTACAACCGATAAGCATCGGAAAGTAGATGACGAACCTTATGGTGGTGGCGTGGGAATGCTGATGAAGCCAGAACCCATATTTACTGCTGTGGAGTCGTTGCCGAATCTTCCGCGAAGAGAGATTATTTTGATGAGTCCTCAAGGACAAACGATCAATCAACCTCTGTTGCGAGAATTAGCTATAAATTACGACCAGTTAGTAGTAATTTGTGGGCATTACGAAGGTGTAGATGATAGGGTACTGCATTTAGTGACTCGTGAGATATCTTTAGGTGATTTTATTTTGACTGGAGGAGAAATCCCAGCAATGGCATTACTCAATGGGGTAGTGCGTCTTTTACCAGGAACTGTGGGCAAAGCAGAGTCCTTGAAAGTAGAAAGTTTTGAAGAGGAGTTGCTGGATTATCCCCAATACACTCGTCCAGCCAATTTTCGGGGCTGGAAAGTTCCTGATGTCTTACTTTCTGGTAATCATGCCGCGATCGCCCAGTGGCGTTACGAACAACAAATTAAAAGAACAGGCGATCGCCGCCCCGATTTGCTCAAAGAGTGGGAGCAGAGGAGCAGGGAGCAGGGAGCAGGGGAGGCAGGGGAGCAAGAATAATAACAACTAACAACTGACCACTGACAACTGACAACACTTCGACTACGCTCAGTGCATCGCTGACAACTAACAAATGACAAACATACGTATTGGTAACGGCTACGATATTCACAAATTGGTGAGCGATCGCCCTTTAATTTTAGGAGGAGTCCAAATTCCCCACGAACTCGGCTTATTGGGTCACAGTGATGCTGATGCACTAACCCACGCCATTATGGATGCCATGCTGGGAGCATTATCTTTAGGAGATATTGGACATTATTTCCCGCCTAGCGATCCCCAATGGGCAGGAGCAGATAGTTTGATGTTATTAACTCAAGTACATCAACTGATTCAAGATCAAGGTTGGCAGATAGGTAACATTGATTCGGTAGTAGTAGCTGAACGCCCAAAATTGAAACCGCATATTGAAAAGATGCGTGACAAGTTAGCTGGTGTTTTAAAATTACAACCAAATCAAGTTGGCATCAAAGCTACCACTAATGAAAAGCTAGGCCCTGTTGGACGCGAAGAAGGAATTTGCGCTTATGCTGTTGTCTTGTTATTAGCTTTTGAGTAACTTTCCTTGGCTGCATTCATAACCGTTAAGATTGAAATTAATTGCATCCTTAACTTAGTGGGACGTTATTGTATAATTTTTCATGCTGGCTTACATCCTCATGAAAATAAATTATTTTTAAGTAATAACTCTAAAGAATTTGGCAGACGAGAAGTTACAGAGATTTTACGAGATGCTGGTGTTCAGTATTTTAATAAAACTCAAAACTTTTTTGGTTGGCTACAGTCTCAAGCAAATTGATTTACCTATTCACATATTGAATTCATGAAATCTATTAGTGGTATTTTTTCCAATTTTAAACGTTTTTATTTACCTGTAATTTTGGCTTCACTAACAACTATTACAATTGCCGCTTGCAATCCATCTAACTTTAAAAGCTCAGCGGCTCAAGTACCACAGTTAGTAAGTAGTATTCTTAGTGATCCAAAAACCTTTAATTACCCTCTAAGTTCAGAAGTTCCTAATATTTTTGGACTGACTTATGAGGGGTTAACTAATCAAAACCCTATAACGGGGAAATTTGAACCAAGTTTAGCAGAATCTTGGGAGATTTCTGAGGACAACTTGCGCTTTGTTTTTACTCTACGTGAAGGATTAAAATGGTCTGATGGTCAACCATTAACAGTAGATGATGTGGTGTTTACCTTCAACGACATTTATCTTAACGAAGCAATTCCTACAGATGCTAGAGATATTCTCAGGATTGGTGAAAGTCGGGCATTACCCAAGGTACGAAAAATTGATGATCGGCGAGTTGAATTTACAGCACCGGAACCATTCGCACCGTTTTTAGGAACTGTAGGGTTGCCAATTTTACCCGCCCATGCGTTAGAAAAATCTATAAAAACAAAAGATCAAGAAGGTAAGCCGATATTTCTGACAAAGTGGGGCGTTGATACTCCTCCTGAAGAAATAATTGTTAATGGCCCTTATAAGTTAGAGCGCTATGACACCAGTCAACGTATAGTTTTCCAGCGTAATCCCTACTATTGGCGCAAAGGGCCTCAGGGAAAATCGCAACCTTATATTGAACGAACTGTATGGCAAATTGTGGAATCAACAGATACCTCTTTGCTCCAGTTTCGTTCTGGTGGTTTAGATACAGTGGGAGTTTCACCAGACTACTTTTCTTTGCTAAAGCGGCAAGAAAAGCAGGGAAATTTTAAAATTTACGAAGGTGGCCCAGCAACTGGGACATCGTTTGTTTTATTTAATCTCAATAAAGGCAAAAGAGACGGAAAACCGCTAGTAGATCCAGTGAAATCACGTTGGTTTAATACAGTCGAATTTCGGCAAGCTGTAGCCTACGCAATTGATCGACAAACAATGATCAATAATACTTTTCGCGGCTTAGGCAAACCACAAGATTCACCAATTTCTGTACAAAGCCCTTACTATCTTTCGCCTCAAGAAGGATTAAAAACCTACGATTACAATTTAGAAAAGTCTAAGGAATTGTTAAGAAAAGCCGGATTTAAATCTAATGC
Organism: Atlanticothrix silvestris CENA357; assembly: GCF_016056295.1. Taxonomy (GTDB): domain Bacteria; phylum Cyanobacteriota; class Cyanobacteriia; order Cyanobacteriales; family Nostocaceae; genus Atlanticothrix; species Atlanticothrix silvestris. The sequence continues at coordinate 2,630 of NZ_JAECZB010000069.1, read as the reverse complement.
ACAAGGTCAATTACTTGATGCTCAAGGCAACCGTGTTCGCTTTACTTTGCTCACGAATGCTGGTAATAAAATCCGCGAAGCAATGGGAGCGCAGATTAAGCAAGACTTAAGCAAAATTGGTATTCAAGTTGATTTCACACCATTAGCATGGAATACTTATACAGATAAGCTAGCTAATACTCTTGATTGGGATGCTTCTTTGTTGGGTTTGACTGGTGGCTTAGAACCGAACGATGGGGCTAATGTTTGGTCTCCCGAAGGAGGTTTACACATGTTCAATCAAAAACCCCAAGCCGGACAAAAGCCGATTCAAGGTTGGGAAGTAGCTCCTTGGGAAGCAGAAATTGGTAGACTCTACATTCAAGCTGCCAGAGAGTTAGACGAAACCAAGCGAAAAGAAATTTATGCTAAAACACAGCAAATTACTCAAGAAAACTTGCCTTTTATTTACTTAGTGAATCCCTTGGCAATGTCAGCAGTACGCGATCGCTTTGAAGGCATCAATTACTCAGCCCTCGGTGGAGCATTCTGGAACATTTATGAAATTAAAATCACTGAGTAGATAATTGAGCATAGGGCATGGGGAAGAAGGGGTAAAGGGGAATGGGTAAGGGGGAAAGGGTTTATTTCTTCGTCCTTTAACCTTTTCCCCTCTTGCTGCTTCTCCTGCTCCTCTACTCTCTACTTCCCCTAATCCTTAATTTAAAATTACCGTGACTCAACCTGAAGCTTTGCGATCGCTCCTCGAAGCGGTTGCCAATGGCAAAGTTACCCCAGATATGGCTTTAGACTCACTCAAAAACTTAGCTTATGAACCTGTAGGTGAGTTTGCCAAAATTGATAACCATCGCACCCTCAGAACTGGTTTCCCAGAGGTAATTTGGGGGCCAGGTAAGACACCTGAACAAATCGCTCAAATTATTGAGGTGATGCGCCTCCGCAATCCAGTAGTCATGGCAACCCGGATTGAACCAGCAGTTTATGCTGCACTGCAATCACAGGTTAAAGATTTGCAATATTATGGATTGGCAAAAATTTGTGCCATTGTTCCCTCTGTCATTGAGCCACAATTTGAGGGAATAATCGGTATTCTTTCTGCTGGTACTGCTGATTTACCCGTTGCAGAAGAAGCCGCAGTGACAGCTGAACTTTCTGGTTTTCGCGTCCAGCGTCTTTGGGATGTCGGCGTTGCTGGCATTCATCGCTTGCTAAGTAACCGCCACATCATTGAGTCGGCATCAGTGTTAATTGTTGTGGCGGGGATGGAAGGTGCTTTACCTAGTGTGGTTGCTGGTTTAGCAAGTTGTCCTGTGATTGCCGTTCCTACTAGCATCGGTTATGGCGCGAGTTTTGGTGGTTTAGCACCTTTATTGACAATGCTCAATTCTTGTGCGGCTGGTGTGGGGGTAGTAAATATTGATAATGGTTTTGGTGCAGCAGTGTTGGCGGGGCAAATTTTACGAACAGCCGAGAAGCTAAGTCGTAACAGAGAATTAGGGTAACTTTTAATTTTCTTGATTGTTTACCTCTGTCAGCTTCAACTGCTCAATCTGCTCTGCTGACAAATCAGTAGCTTTGATTACTACTTCATCAGTTACCCCCTGGCGTAGAAGATTAATCGCCACGCGGCGAATACCTTCTTCAATACCTTCAGACCGACCTTCGGCAATGAGTGCTTGATAAGTTACTGATTCCTGCATCATATCCCTCCGCAGCAACTGTTGAATAATATCCTTATTCAATACTAGCCCAGCGAGAATAAACGCTGATGCGGCTATATTGCTTTGTGTACGCTGGTCGTTAATTTGTGAGATTTGTTCAGCTACTTGTCGCAATGTCTCAGTAGGATTATCAGCTTGGCTTAAAACCGCAAAGGGGAGCAATCCTGGAGATTGAAAAAAGTTATCTATTGGTTGTTCCCATAGGCGAATCACTTGGAAGCGATGAAAGGTATCTTCTAAGGTGAAAGTGCTTTGTTGCACTAGTTCAGAATTAGTTTGTTGTAGGTAAATCACCACTTGACGCATTTGCTTTTGTGGAAAACGACGATATACCCGCAGCCGATAGTCAATCATCCGAAAGGGAATATCAATTTTCGGTTGAGTCTGAAATTCTAGGTGCAGCACAATTTCTTCTGATTGGAGTAATATCAGCGCATCGGCGCGAATTGGCTCTAAAGAAAGTTCTGAAGGACTTAACTTAGTTAAGATTATGGGTTTTCCTAACAGCCAGGTAGCAAAATCACTGGCAAAGTTTTCAACGAGAAATTTGCAGATGTTATCAAACATAAAAAACTTTACCAAGTAATTGTAGAGCGATCGCCTTTAATGACTTTCAAAGTAGCTAAAAACTGGACATTGCCTGCAAGTAAAGGTTATGACATAAAAATCTTTTGAAAACTCAGTATGAATTACGTCAGCGATTTGATGTCTCAGTTATTTTGGCACTTGCCAGCAAATTTGATGCGACTAGCTCAAGCAGTTAACGATCCAGACCTCATAGGTCAAATCCAAAAAACCTGGAGCCATTTTATACAGACGGGTCAAGCGTGGGCGCTATTGATTGGTTTGGTCATTGGCTATATCATTCGGAATCTAACAAGCTACGGTTAGGGGCTAGGGGCTAGGGGC
>NZ_JAECZB010000008.1 GCF_016056295.1 Atlanticothrix silvestris CENA357 | reverse complement strand
GAGCAGGGGAGGTAGGGGAAGCAGGGGAGGAGAAGAAAAACCTATTTCCAATGACGGTAGTTGCTCCACTTGGGGAAACCCCATCGCTTTTAGCGTCTCACGCCACTTGCTCCACTTGGGGAGACCCCAAGACCGCAGTGGCTCCCTTTGGGAGAAGACCGCACTGCCTCCCCCATGCCCCATCGCCAATTTGGCAGCAACTATTAAAAGCAGGGGATCAATTTATTGTCTACCGAGCTTCAATTACTGGCCCCACAGTGATTGCTGGTTATCACTGGTTCAATGACTGGGGTCGTGATACCTTGATTGCTTTGCCAGGTTTAGCATTAGTAACCAAGCGTTTTGACTTGGCAAAAGGGCTATTGCAAACTTTTGGACGTTACTGTCAACAAGGACTGATTCCTAATGCTTTTCCTGATGCTGATGGGGAACCGTTTTATAACAGTATTGACGCAGCGCTGTGGTGGATTGAAACTTTAGGGCTTTACTTGGAAGCCACCCAAGACTGGGAGTTTTTAGCAGAGCAATTCTCTGTTGTGCAGCAAATTCATAAAGCGTTTATTGGTGGTACACGCTTCAATATCCAAGTTGATGCCACTGATGGACTAATTGGTTGGGATTTTCCTGGTGTAGCCCTCACCTGGATGGATGCAGTGGTTGGAGGAGAGCCTGTGACTCCTCGCCGTGGTAAGCCCGTAGAAATCAATGCCCTGTGGTATTCTGCTTTATGTTGGATGAGTCAATGGGCAGAACGATTGAGTCAACTGCAATTGGGCGATTCAGTACGTCTAGCAAAACAGGCACAACGTTATGCTCAACAAGCACAACAGGTAACAGTTTCTCTGCAAAAGTTTTGGAATCCACAGCTAAATTATTTCTACGATACTATTGAGCCGGACGATCGCCGCAATTCTCAAATTCGTCCTAATGCAGTTTTGGCGCTGTCACTACGTCATTGTGGGTTTTCGCAGCGGCAAGGGCTTTTAGTAGTCGATTTGGCAACTGAGCGCCTACTTACTCCCTACGGTCTTCGTAGCCTTGATTCCGCCGATCCAGAATATATAGGCAAATACGTGGGCAATTCGGAAGAACGCGATCGCGCTTATCATCAAGGTACTGTTTGGAGCTGGTTAATTGGGCCTTTTATCCGCGCTTGGCAGCGTTTTTATCCGCAAAAGCCGCTTCCTTTTAGTTGGCAACCCCTATTAGAACACCTGCTATCTGATGTTTGTCTTGGCTCGGTTTCAGAAATTTTTGATGGCGACCCACCTTATAAACCCAAAGGTGCTGTCGCCCAAGCTTGGTCAGTGGCTGAAATTATCCGCCATCTGCCTCGATCTGAATTTTAGTTACAGCAGGGAACAGGTAAAGCAGGAATCACGCCACTTCTAGTGGTGTGAGGTTCAATATTGCCTTTGATTTTTTGTATCCAGAAACTTCAATTGATCATAAATACAACTAATTTGTAGTAAATTTATACCTGCTGCTCGCGCCTTCCGTAATGGGTTGCCAAAAATGGCTTCTACTTCTAGGGGACGACATGCGTCATAATCAATTTTCATGCTGGTGCGGTAAGGTTTCATTTTGAGGGTATAGTCCAGCATTTTTTGAATGAAGCTATCAGGGATATTACGGCCATAACTATTTGCCCCTGCTGCTACTTCGAACATTAATTGTTCAACTAATCTGCAAGTATACACATCTGCCATTAATTCATCTGTGGTGGCATTGAGAATTACAGAAAGACCGTTGTAAGGAATATTCCATACTAACTTTTTCCAACGTGCCAGTAATAAGTCTTCAGCTAATTCAATTGCAATACCAGCACTACTAAAGTCATCAGCGATTTGCTGCATTCTATCTGTAATTCCAACAGAATGATAGCCTGGAACGTATTCTCCTAAAGTAATAAGTCCATAGTCTAAGTGGCGAATATGTCCTTGCCCTACTTTATTGGAACACAGAAAGCACAACCCACTGATAATACTAACGTTGCCAACAATTTGGGCAATTTCTTCTTCTATACCAAGTCCATTTTGTAATACCAATACCACCCCGCCATCTTTAACAATAGGTGGTAACAACTCCGGTAGCAAATAATTTTGAGTTGTTTTTAATGCAACTACTACCACATCGCATTGTGGCATTTTCTCTACATATTGATAAGCATTGACTTGGGAGAGGGTAAAGTCACCTTCTTTAGACTCGATGAGTAAACCATATTGACTGACATGTTCGTAGTCACTCCTGAGCAAAAAGTGGACATCCAAACCAGCTTTTTGTAATTTGGCCCCATAAAAACCACCTAATGCACCAGTTCCTAGGATGGCATACTTGCGATCGCACATTTTTTCTCCACAGAAATTTTAGTGTTGCATATTAGTCCTAATTTTAGTAAACAGTTAAGCTGGAACTAGCTTTGAAAAATTAGTTACCCTTTCAGATAGCCATTTGTACCAATTATCTAATCCAGCACCAGTGATTGCAGAAACCTGAAAAATTTGAATTTGGGGATTTACTTGTTGAGCATATTCTATACACTTTTGCACATCAAATTGTACATAAGGCAGTAAATCAATTTTGGTGAGAATCATTATCTCACTAGCACGAAAAATATGAGGATATTTGATTGGCTTATCTTCTCCCTCTGTAACCGAGAGAATGACCACTTTTGCTTGTTCTCCCAAATCAAATAAAGCCGGACAAACTAGATTTCCCACATTTTCAATCATGACTACTGAATTTAGTGGCGGATTTAGTTGTTGTAAACCCCTGTCAATCATTGATGCATCTAAATGACAACCTGTACCTGTGTTGATTTGGACAACTTTACAACCTGTTTCTTTGATTTTTTGGGCATCGTTGGCTGTTTCTTGGTCGCCTTCAATCACATTAATAGGCAATTGATGTTTTAAATCATTAATAGTACGAGTTAATAAAGTTGTTTTTCCTGCACCAGGAGAACTCATTAAATTTAGAGCTAGAATATTTCGACCTTTGAACCAGCCGCGATTTTGGGCAGCTATGAGATTATTTTTTGCTAAGATATCTTGTTCTAAAGATATAGTTGTGCCATGTATTTTGGCATGAATTTGAGATACTTCGGTGTGAAACTCGTGACTGTGATTATGAGTAATTACAGTACCATCTGCTAAAGTATGAGTATGATGATGTTGATTATGTTCAATTTCACCAGTTTCCATATTAGTAATTTTGCCTTCAGCATCATCAGAACAACCGCAAGTCACACACATAGTTCCTCTATTTCTATTTCTTTAATTTTTAATTCTTCGCCAGTTATTAAATCCAATTCCACGCTACCACAGTTACAAATACCAAAGGGTTTATCTAGATAAATTTCGGCACCACATTGGCAACATCTTGCTAAACCAGGAATTTCGATAATTTCTAATGTTGCCCCTGCTAAAACCGTATTTTGAGTGCAAATATCAAAACAAAATTGTATGGCATCAGGAAGAATCGCTGAAAGTTTGCCAATTTCTAATACAACTCTTTGCACTTTTGAGCCTTGGGCATGTTCAGTGACAATTGCCACAATATTTTGGGTAATTCCGAGTTCGTGCATAGGTCTAGAATCTATTAAATTTTAACAAATTCGTGGTAGCTGATCGCCAACGAGCATATCAACAATGCGTTCAGCATTAAAAGCTGTTTTTAATAACACAATCCCTGGAGGTGAAGGAATTGCTTCGCCGATAATACATGCATCTTTCCCGGCTGTGTGAGATTGCATCGCTGATAAAACAGTGTCAGCATTCTCTTGCCCTACCACGACTACCAATTTACCTTCATTAGCTAGATACAATGGGTCTAAACCCAAAATTTCGCAAACTCCTTTGACTTCTTCTCGCACTGGAATCGATTCTTCATAAATGCGAATTCCTACTTCAGAACTAAGGGCGAATTCATTTAACACTGTAGCTAAACCGCCGCGTGTAGCATCCCGCATAGCATGAATATCAGGACATACTTTGAGGATAGTTTCTACTAAATCATGTAACGGTTGGCAGTCACTTTCTATATTAGTTTCTAATGCTAATTCTCCACGAGCTAACAAAATAGCAGTGCCATGATTACCCAATTCACCATTAATAATTACAACATCTCCTGGTTGAATATTGTGGGCAGAAATATTCACTCCTCTAGGGATAACTCCAACGCCAGCAGTATTAATAAATAATTTATCAGCAGCACCACGATGTACAACTTTTGTGTCACCTGTCACAATTTGCACACCTGCTTTTAGCGCAGCTGCTTTCATACTAACAGCAACTCGTCGCAAGGTTTCCACTGGTAATCCTTCTTCTAAAATAACACTACAAGTAAGATACAAAGGTTTAGCACCACTCACAGCTAAATCATTAACTGTACCATTGATGGCTAATTCTCCAATATCACTACCAGGAAAAAATAACGGGTCTACAACATAAGAATCAGTAGTAAAGGCGAGTCTATCTCCCTGTTGCATGAGACTAGCTAAATTCAAACTGGCTTGGTCTTCTAGTTGAGAAATAATGGGATTATCAAAATTACTGACAAAGATATCATCGATTAAATCGCGCATGGCTTTACCGCCGCTACCATGTGCCAGAGTGATATGGGTATCTCGCACTTTCCCTCTGCGATGGCGGGCTTGTTCAATTTTTTGAAATAGAGAATTTTGCCTTTGATTGGAAGAAATATTCATATCTAAAATAATTACAATAAAAACGAACAATTAAGCTGTAATAAGGTGCGTAATTAACGCACCTTACCAGTCAAAAACGAATTTTATCTGCCTGTTTCATCGTGCTTACCACGATGTCGGTCAGAATGTAAAATACCGTTTACAGCCCAGTTTTCACGTTCAAATTCATCAATGTGAATAGTTATCCATTCTGGCTTAGTATCTAAAACGGAGACTAGGGCATTAGTAATTACTTCGACTAGTCGCCTTTTCTTTTCGATGGAGTGTCCTCTGGCAATTTTAACTGTTACAAATGGCATATATTTGTACTCCAATCCCAAAATTGTTGTGGTGTAGAGTTTGGGATACTCATTTTTATCTTAAGTTATAAAGATAGGGTTGCTGTTTGTTTATCAGTTAATTTTTGCGTCATCACATTAGAAAATCTGCCGTATTTGTAATAGGCTGCACAAGCACCTTCGGAAGAGACCATACAAGTTCCAATAGGTGTTTCTGGTGTGCAAGCTGTACCAAATACTTTGCATTCCCAAGGTTTTAAAATTCCTTTTAAAATTTCACCGCACTGACAAGCTTTATGGTCGGCAACTTTCAGATTAGGAATAGTAAATTTTAGTTCGGCATCAAATTGTGCATATTTCTCACGAATTTTTAAGCCTGAATTAGGTATTTCACCTAAACCACGCCAATCAAAATTTTCTCGCACAGTAAAAACTTGATTCATGGCTGTTAGCGCTACTTGATTGCCAGCTTTTTGTACAAGTCTGTTATATTGGTTTTCGACTTCACAACGATTTTCTACTAGCTGTTGTAGTAGCATCCAAATTGATTGAAGAATATCTAAAGGTTCAAATCCTGATACGACAATTGGTTTTTGATATTGTTGCGAAATAAATTCATAAGGCTCAGTACCAATGACCATGCTGACATGACCTGGGCCAACAAATCCATCTAATTGCAAGTCGGGATTATCTAGTAATGCTTGTAATGCAGGAATCACAAGAACATGGTTACAAAACATACTAAAGTTAGGAATTTTTTCCGCCGCTGCTTGCAAAATGGTGAGGGAAGTACTAGGGGCGGTGGTTTCAAAGCCTAGGGCGAAGAAAACAATTTCTTTGTCGGGGTTGTCTTTGGCAATTTGCAGGCTATCTAGGGGAGAATATACCATGCGAATATCTGCACCTGTAGCTCTGGCTTGTAAGAGGCTGGTATGGGAACCGGGAACCCGCATTGTGTCGCCAAATGTGGCTAAAATAACGTTAGGAGTTTGAGAAATAGCGATCGCATCGTCTAATCTACCCTTGGGCATGACACATACTGGACAACCAGGCCCATGAATTAGTTCTAAGGAATCTGGCAATATTTCTTCAATACCGTATTTAAATATGGAATGGGTATGTCCGCCGCATACTTCCATAATTTTGATGGGTTTATTTAGCTGAAGGCATAGTTTTTCGATTTCGCGGCGCAAGGCTTCAGCTTTTTCTGGTTCGCGGAATTCGTCTACGTATTTCATAAGAAGTGAGGAGTAGGGGTTTTATATGTGAGTTAATTTCGCTTTTTATAGTAAGAGAATTTTTTAACTAACCGCAGAGGCGCAGATAACGCAGAGAGTAAGAAGTTCATACCTCGATTTAGTAACGCCGATTATTTAAGTATTAATTACGGCTTGGGCTGTGGCGAGTTCTTCTAGTAGTTGTAATGTTTCTGCTGCTTCTTGTTCATTAATGCGATTCATGGCAAAGCCAACGTGAACTAATACCCAATCACCAATACAAGCTTCGGGAGGATGTTGTTCGTCAACGATGCAAGCAATATTGACTTGACGTTTGACACCAGCAATGTTGACGATAGCCAGTTTGTGTTTTACATCAGTTATTTCGACAATTTGTCCAGGAATACCTAAGCACATGTTTATTTTCTTGTTTGAAGATAAAGAAGTTTGTCAGTGGTCAGTGGTTAGTGGTCAGTGGTTAGTGGTCAGTGGTCATTAGCAGCTGACCCTCCGGGTGAAGCTATGCCGTAGACTTTACGCCAGTTACTCATGGGGAAAATTCTCTATGTACCCGTTACTGGATCGGCTCACAACTGACAACTAACAACTAACAACTCACAACTAACCCGCGTAGCGTAAATAAAATTAAATTAATTTAGCTGCTGTAATCACAGTTTGCCCTAGAGATAAACCACCATCATTAGCAGGAACTAAGCTGTGAGTGAGTACGCTGATTTCCATTTTTTGTAACCCGTTAGTAACTTGCTCTAACAGAATACAATTTTGAAATACTCCTCCTGATAGGGCAACTCGATGAATTATATTTTGCTGACGAAGACGCTTTACCATATCGATAATGGTATTAGCTAAACTTTTGTGAAACTTTGCAGCTATGACTGGTTGAGAAATTTGTTGCTGCAAATCATCAAGTAAAGCTTGCCACATTGGGCATGGGTCTATACAATAAATATTATCTGAAAAGCTAAAATTAAAAGGATAAATTAGCGTTTCTTCATGATTATTTAAGGTATGACTCTTTGCTAATGCTTCCATTGCGATCGCACCTTGTCCTTCATAACTACATTTTTCTGGATAAATACCGATAGCTGCCGCTACTGCATCGAACAACCGCCCCACGGAGGAGGCTGGAGGAGAATTAATTTTTTGTTTTATAAGCTGATTGAGTAACTTTAGTGGCTTTTTATTCAAAAATTTTACTATTTCTAATTCTGAATATTTCTCTTGGCAATCATCCCAAAGATTAGCCGATATTAATTGAGCATAAGTATTACGCCAAGGTTGATAAATTGCTTGTTCACCACCAATCATTGCAACTGGCTTAAATGTTGCTAATCTCTTAAATTGACGGTAATCTGCTAAGAGAAATTCTCCACCCCAAAATGTACCATCTTCACCATAACCTAATCCATCTAAAACAATTCCTAAAATTGGGGGTGAATTTAAAGGAACATTATTCTCTGCCATACAGGTGGCAATGTGGGCATGATGGTGTTGAATTTGGTGAAGTTGAATTTGATTAGCAATTGCTAGTTGTTTACCAAGTTTAGTTGAAAGATATTCAGGATGTTTGTCAATGGCTATAGCTTGGGGTTGATGTTCAAATAAATTTAAGTATAAATTTAATGTATCTTGATAAGCATTAAAAGCAGCAGCATTTTCTAAGTCTCCCAAATGTTGAGAAAGAATTGCTTCTTCTTCTCGCAACAGGCAAAAGGTATTTTTTAACTCACTACCCATTGCTAAAATCTGCGGAACGTTATTAAATCCTAGTGGTAACTTAATCACTGCTGGTGCATATCCTCTAGCACGGCGAACTATTTGCACTTTTTCATTAATAACTCGCACAACTGAATCATCTACTCGGTTAACAATTTCCCGATTGTGGAGGAGGAAATAATCAGCTATTTGACCTAATTTTTCCCTTGCATCATTATTATCAATACATTGTGGTTCATCAGTAAGATTGCCACTAGTTAAAATAATTGGACGATTCATCCGCCTGAGAATTAAATGATGTAAAGGCGTATAAGGTAACATGAAACCAAGAGTGTTTTGCTCTGGCGCTACCGACATTGCAATAGAGGATTTTTTAGTCTCTAATTCCTTTTTTTGTAATAAAACAATAGGTGCTGCGGAACTTGTCAATAATTCTTTTTCCTTAGCGCTAACAGTGCAATATTTCTCAATTACTGCTATATCCCGCGCCATTAAAGCAAAGGGTTTATGATAGCGTCTTTTGCGCTGACGCAGTTTTTGTACTACTGTTTCTTGCGTTGCATCGCCAGCTAAATGAATACCACCTAAACCTTTAATTGCGACAATTTCACCTTTCTGCAACAAAGTACATACAGCATCCACATCATCCATCATCGAGAACATAGAAGCTGTCACAGGTTTACCATCAGCACGTTCTAACCAAGCTGTAGGGCCGCACTTATGACAAGCTACAGGTTGAGCATGAAAGCGACGATTTTCGACATTATGGTACGAGTTTTCACATTCTGGACACATAGGAAACGCAGACATACTAGTATTACATCTGTCGTAAGGAATTGCACGAATAATACTCAGACGAGGGCCGCAATAAGTGCAATTAGTAAATGGGTAACGATAAAAGCGGCTAAAGGGGTCAAAAATTTCTTGTTGACATTGGGGACAAGTCGCAGCGTCAGGGGCAATTTCTGTTTTGATTGCATTAGTAATACTGCTAGAAATTACAAAATTATCAAAATTAAATTCACCTATATAAGGAGTGCGTGTCAGTTCATTTATTCTTGCCAACGGCGGACATTCTTGCTGTAATCTTGTGACAAATTCTGTTAAATCGGCTTCGCTACCAGATACACGAATCAACACACCTTCACCATCATTACAAACATCTCCATGCAAATTGCAAGATTTTGCCAGACGATATACAGTCGGGCGAAAACCTACTCCTTGAACAGTACCGCGAACTCGAATTTCTTCAATTGTCATAGGCTATCATGCATCGAATTTATTAAAGTTGCTTCTCTTCATATTCTCTGTTTTCTCTGAGTCTCTGTGGTTCGTTATCTTTAATCTTGAATAGTTTCTCTCACGCAAAAACGCAAAAATACAGAGAAAATAGAGAGTTTTAGATTTCATCCCTTGATTCAGCAACACCCTTAATTCAAACGCCACAGCAATATTCGATTATTCCCAGAATCAGCGATTACCGCAGTTTGACCACAAATTTTGACTCCATAGCACCAATTTAAACTCTCTCTCGTTGGTAGTCCGAAATTGCGATTTTCACCTTTGCTTTGAAAATTTATTTGTCCTACCAACGCCTCTGCCATTACACCTTGCAATGATAAAACTGATTCTGGCTTCCTCCATCCTAACAATCGGGAATTAGCCGTATCTGCAACTACTAACCAATCACCAGCTACCCCCACACCATAAGGCATACTTAAACTACCAGCATTAGGGAAATAAATTCCTTGATTCATCTCCACACAATCAAAGCTTTTTTGTCCTAACACTACCGCACACGGGGCATTATTTTCTGTAGGCATTCCTTGCCAAATCATTACGCGGTTATTACCTGCATCTGCAACAACCAAATTATCTCCCCAAAAGGCGATATCGTGACACCAACGCATACTCGCTGCTGTGGGAGAACCACCGCCATTTTCATTGCGAGATATCATATCTGGTTGTCCTAATACCAAATCAGCAGGTTGACCATTTTCTGTAGGTAATTGCTGCCAAATTAATACCCGACGATTACCTGTATCGGTAACAAATAGCCGTCCTTGATGATAGAAAATACCATAAGGCCAGTGCATTGTCTGAGCAGATGCTTGTTGAGTTCCTCTATTTGGTTCGTTATCAGTAAAATTTGCTTGTCCTAATACCAAATCAGCCGGAACATTGTTATCTGTTGGTAAATTATGCCAAATTAAAACGCGATGATTCCAAGCATCTGCTACTGCTAATCCTGCACCACAAGCACAAATTCCTGTTGGGACACTAACAGTTGTTCTTCCTGGTTTACCTTTAGCATTTTGTCCCTCATGGTAAAAGTCTGGCTGTCCAATTACCCAATCTGCTGGTTGACTATCTTGATGAGGTAAATTCCGCCATCCTAATAATCGATGATGTCCTGTATCTGTTACCCATAATTGCCCAGTTTCGGAAAGTAAACAAGCTCCGCGAGGGCCAAACATTGTTGTGGGACTAGGTGCTATAGGCGTGACCAATTCTTGCGATTCAATATTGCCTAAAACTACTTCTGCACCTTGAGGTGATAGAAGCAAATTTTGGTGATTTACTGTTTTTTCTAGTGGCAATTTTAGTTGGGGAGTAATTAATTATAAGTAAACCATAATTACTATCCAACCTTATCGGCGTATATAGATGTGTATCAATAGTAGCAGTTTATAGTTAATGTTAATTAGTTTTAAACGAACATCCTTTTCAAAGCTCAATCAATTTTTTTGTTTCAAGTTTCAAAAGGATGTTCTATTCAAGTAAGTAAAATTATATGTTTTACTCTTTTGGTGATGAAGGCAAAAACTATAAATTAGTTTACCGTAGATAAACGCACTGTAATTGAATCATCATTATCATCATAAAGACTTCTTACATCATTAGTTGCAAAATATACAGTTTAACCAATTGTTAATACCAATTCTGTATGAAGATGCGCCCAATTATCTCAGACTTAGTATAAGAAATCAAAAACGAACCGCCAAGTACGCCAAGTACGCCAAGATTAAGAGTTTAAGAGAGTTTGGCGCAGCTTCACAAAGAAACGGTATAAGTCAAAACTATTGTTCGCACCTGATGCAATACATTCCCCTTGCTGCGTTCTTACTACCAATGCCCCTAATGGAAACCCAGGACACAGCTTATTTGGATTACGCCCAACATGGATTTTATAATTTCACAAAAATCTTATCGCCCTTAATTTGTACCTGATATGACTGAAGCGAAACATTAAGGGCGGTTAAACATTCACCTGTATCTAAGTTATACTGAAATCCGTGGGCAGGACAGGTGATAATACCATTTACAACTTTACCTGATTCTAGAGGATATCCCAGATGAGCGCAAGCATTATGGTAACAGGTAATATTCACACCTTGACGATGTAAAAGCAGTGATTTATTAGCAACTTTTACTGCCAATACACTAGATTCAGGAACTTGATTAAAAGTCGCCACTTTAAACCAAGTCGAATTTACTGTTGAAGAAAATGGGCTGACTAAATTATAATTAGCGTTGTCAATATTAAGATTATTGTTAATAGCAACTATTTTGATAATTTCGGGACAATATTTTTTTATTGCTTGTTCTATTCCTTGAGATAAAGTTAAATTAGAAGTAGGACAACTGCTGCAAGTTCCTGTTAATTTAACTTCTATTGTATCTGGTAGTTTAATTGCTACTAATTCTACATCTCCATTATGGCTTTGTAAACCTGGACGAACTTCTTCAAGGGCAGTCTGAATACGTTCTGTAAGAGGCGGCTTTGGTGGTTTAACTAATTCATGATAAAGCAGTACTGCATAAACTATTTCATCTTCAACAGCATGACGCAAAGCTGGCATTGATTCTTGTTTCAGATTTTTAATCAAACGAGCCAATGCTTCTTTATGCAGGGCTTCGATTGCTCTTTTGAGTCCTACTACTACACACCGCTGGCTTTCATCCCAGCTAGATATAATTGCCTCAAAACGATTGATTTCTTGAATTAATTCTTCCAGGTTAGCCATTAGTTATTAGTCATTAATCAATGAAAGGTTAATAATTCGTAGGGAATGATGAACAACTAACGACTTACTTCATTTTAAAATCCTTGAGGAGAAAGGGCATAATTATGCCCGTTATCAGACTGGACAATATTATCGGTAAACATAAAGGAATTTCCACCTGTGCTAGTGACACAAATAAAATCAAACCTACAAGAATACCAATAGTAGTTTGTTGCACAAAATACATTGGGTCGCGCAGTAATTTCCCTTTAAAAAATAATTTAGCGGAAAACCAACCTATTTCCAACATGATTCCTCCTAATAGTTTTGTAATAAAGTTAATATAGCTAATCCCAAAAGTATGGCTGGAACTGCACCAGCCGGAGCAAATAATGCACCTAACATTGCTGAGAAAGCATAACCTATGTCTTTACCAGCTAATATCATGCCGCCAATTGCACCGCCAATCATAGATAAAGCTGTTGCTAGGACTAACCACAATAATCCTGTCACTAAGTTCAAGTCACCAGCCACCATATTTGTGAGAAAATCACTGACAGCGGGACTGGTCAAAACATCCTTCATGTTATTTTTCTCCTTATTGATAATTGAGGATTAGCAGTTAGATAATATTTTTCTCTATTCCCCAATTCCCATTTCTGCTTCCACATCTTGTATTGCCTGAGATACTACTTCTGCTTGTTCCATTTGTTGGTGTTGAGTAAATATTTCCCAAGCTTGTTGATAGTAAGTATGCGCTTTGAGGAGATTTTTAGAATTGCCAGCTTCTGGTTTTTCTAGATTATCGGGTAAATTGAATAAGGCGTTAGCTTTGTTAGAAATTGTGTTAGCATATTCTAACGGTGTGTCTCTAGGGTTACGCACTTTTAGCGCCTCATCATAAGCTGCGATCGCCCGCAAATTGTTCTCTACAGGATGGGAACTTACTAGATATTGCAAAGCGTTACCCAAGTTGTTTTGCAACATCGCATATTCTCTAGGATGATCAATCAAATTAATATGCTTCAGCGCTACCTCAAACGACTGTACAGCTAACCCCTGACGCAAGTATTCTCGTTCTGATGCCATCGGCATAGAAAGGTAAGCGATCGCAATATTGTTATACAAAATCGCGTATTCTTGCGGGTAATCCTCCCAGGTAAACACCCGCAAAGCCTCATGATAAGCTTGGATGCTATCAGTTATCCGTGCCAAATTGAATGGTACAAGCGACTGCAACGCTAACCCAAAGTTCATCTGCGCCTCTGCCACTTCTTCTGAGGAAGCTAATTTTTGTAAAGTCGGCAACGCCTCCTCATAACCTACTTTCGCTTGCATTAGCAGTTGAGTCCCCGCATCCGGAATTGTCTGTAACGTTCCTGCCATTCCTATCTGGGCGCGGGCTTTTAACAGGGGATACTCCTCACCACATAACTCGTAAGCCCGGTAATAAAGGGAAACGGCATTCCGCAAGTCTTGGGCAGTTTTCGGCTTTTTTTGAAATCCTTGTGCCATCTCGATCAGCATTTGGATTTTTTCTGCTGTCGTAGCTGACTCCGATGCAATGGCGGCGATCGCTGCCTTCACTGCTGAATCTGTAATGCTGGGGGTCATAACTACCGTACTCTAGCCAATTGGGAAATTGAATTTGTCAATGCCCACGAAAGATAAAAGACACGCGATCGCATCTAACAAATCATGGGCTACACCGATTTACGCAGGCTTTGAGTCTCTTTGGCAAAATTCCCCTTTATGAAGAGACTAGGCACTAGAAATTAGGAATCAAAGAAAAGTTTTCCCAACACCCAGTCCCGTTTTGATGAATCAATTTTTCTAATATAAAACAACCTATTTCTAAAATTCTAGGGGGAAATTGCCAGTATTAATGTCAGCTTTAAACACCTAATACTTTTCAAATATTTTTTGTATCGTCAATTAACATAATTCAAATATTCTTTTTCCTGGTGGTATGCTACAGATCACCGAAGTGTAAAATATATATTCATCAACTGTAAAATAAGCTCTCTTGAAAACAGACAGTATTTTTTATCGCATTTTTCAAAGTATCCCCAGCACTTTCTTTGAACTAATTAACCAACCACCGCAACTAGCTAGTGCTTACCAATTTTCCTCAGTCGAAGTTAAACAACTAGCGTTTAGAATCGATGGTGTCTTTCTGCCAAATGCAACAGAGTTACCTATCTATTTTGCCGAAGTACAGTTTCAATCAGACAAAAAATTTTACTCACGCTTGTTTACTGAAATCTTTAACTATCTTGACAAAACTGAATTAACCAATAACTGGTGTGGTGTAGTCATCTTTCCTAGCCGTAGTGTTGATACTGGAGATACCGAAAGATATACAGAAATACTCAACTCACAACGAGTAACTCGCGTCTATCTAGATGAATTAAGCTCAATTAAGGCATCATCAATTGGCATCCAGACAGTTCAACTGATTGTTGAACCTGAATCAACAGCGCCAACAAAAGCTTTAGAAATAGCTAGCAATGCCCGGCACCAAATTGCAGATGTCACTCAACAGAAGGAAATTATACAATTAATAGAGACGATATTAATCTACAAGTTGCCACGGTTGAGCCAGGAGGAAATCGGAAAAATGTTTGGAGCAAACGAGTTAAGGCAATCTAAATTTTATCAAGATGTTTTTGCAGAAGGTAAACAAGAAGGTAAACAAGAAGGTAGACAAGAAGGCAGACAAGAAGGTAAGTTAGAAACGATACCCCAGTTATTAGCGTTGGGTTTAAGTATTGAGCAGATAGCTCAAGCTTTAGGCTTGGACGAACAAGTTGTTAGACAAGCTGCACAACTGAAATCCTAAAACAATTGATATATATTTGATGGTTTGACTCCTAATGTGGGGGTTTAGAGAAGGCGATCGCAAACTCCTGTCCGGGGGCGATCGCTTTCTTATACGCACATATTAATGTGTAATTTGATACTTGCTAACTATAAAATTGCGAATTATTATTAATAACTCCAGAGTTTGAAGAGGAGTAAATTAAACAGGTAAAGCTTGTCCAAAATTAAGAGTTAGAATAGAAGACAATTTACCTTTTGATTTTTTAAATGTGTTACACACATAACAGACATAATTTTTTAAGTTAGTCTTAATATGACTTGAGTTATGTGTTAATAATTAATTTTTATTTATCGAAAGATAATTAAATAAAAAAATATTTTATGCTGGTAAATAAATATGAAAAATAGGTGAGCCTCAACAAGCATTGCCACCTACATCATGGATGGTAAACAATAAAAAAACGTGTAGCTGATGACTAACGTATTATGGCTGCAAGGTGGTGCTTGTTCAGGCAACACCATGTCTTTTCTCAACGCTGAAGAACCGACAGTCTGCGATTTGATTGCCGACTTTGGTATTAAGGTGCTTTGGCATCCCTCCTTGGGATTGGAACTGGGCAAAAACTTACAAAATATGCTGTGGGATTGCATTTCAGGAAAAATTTCCCTAGACATTTTGGTATTTGAAGGCAGCGTTGTTAATGCCCCCAATGGTACAGGCGAGTGGAACCGCTTTGCCGATCGCCCCATGAAAGATTGGTTAGCAGACCTTGCCAAAGTTGCTAAATTTATCGTCGCCGTAGGAGACTGCGCCACCTGGGGAGGAATTCCTGCCATGTCTCCCAACCCTAGCGAATCGGAAGGCTTGCAATTTCTCAAACGTCAATCAGGTGGCTTTTTAGGAAAAGACTTTCTTTCTCAAGCCGGATTACCTGTAATCAACATTCCTGGATGTCCCGCCCATCCTGATTGGATAACGCAGATATTAGTAGCGATCGCTACTGGACGTATAGCAGACATTGCTCTAGATGAACTAAATCGTCCCCAAACCTTCTTTAACACCTACACTCAAACAGGCTGTACTCGCAACGTTCACTTTGCTTACAAAGCCTCAACCGCCGAATTTGGTCAGCGTAAAGGCTGCCTATTTTATGACTTGGGTTGTCGTGGCCCTATGACTCATTCTTCCTGCAACCGCATTTTATGGAACCGTGTTTCCTCCAAAACCCGCGCTGGTATGCCTTGTTTAGGTTGTACAGAACCAGAATTCCCATTCTTTGACCTCAAACCAGGAACCGTATTTAAAACTCAAACAGTCATGGGGGTTCCCAAAGAACTACCGCCAGGAGTGAACAAAAAAGACTACGCCTTACTCACAATGGTCGCCAAAGACGCAGCACCACCTTGGGCTGAAGAAGACTTTTTCACAGTTTAGTCAGTGGTCAGTGGTCAATAGTCAGTGGTCAGTGGTCAATGGTCAGTGGTCAGTGGTCAGTGGTCATTAGCAGCTGACCCTCCGGGTGACAGCTATGCCGTAGACTTTACGCCAGTTACTCATGGGGGAAATTCTCTATGTACCCGTTACTGGCTCGGCTCACAACTAACAACTAACAACTAACAACTGACAACTGACAACTAACAACTAACAACTAACAACTAACAACTAACAACTAATAAATATGACAATTCAATCATTAGATATATCGCCCGTTGGTAGAGTTGAAGGCGATTTAGATGTTAGAGTAGACATTGAAGATGGACGGGTAGTTAACGCCTGGACACATGCCGAACTCTTCCGAGGATTTGAAGTTATCCTGCGCGGTAAAGACCCCCAAGCCGGATTAATTGTCACACCTCGCATTTGCGGTATTTGCGGCGGTTCTCACTTGACTTGTGCATCTTGGGCATTAGATACAGCTTGGGGAACAGAAGTTCCCCGCAATGCGATTTTGGCAAGAAATTTAGGTCAAATTGTCGAAACTATTCAAAGCATTCCTCGCTATTTTTATGGATTGTTTGCTATTGATTTGACCAATAAAAATTACCGTAATAGTCGCTTTTATGAAGAAGCTGTCCGCCGTTTTGCTGCTTTCACAGGTAAGTCTTACGAAATTGGTGTGACAATTTCCGCTAAACCTGTAGAAATTTATGCCCTATTGGGTGGACAATGGCCTCACTCCAGCTACATGGTTCCCGGTGGTGTGATGTGCGCCCCTACCCTCACAGATATTACCCGCGCTTGGGCAATTCTGGAATACTTCCGCACCAACTGGCTAGAACCTGTATGGTTGGGTTGTTCATTAGAACGCTACGAAGAAATCCAGACTTATGATGATTTCATGGATTGGTTAGATGAAGACCGCAATCATCGTGAATCAGACTTGGGTTTTTATTGGCGCATGGGTTTAGACATTGGTTTAGATAGATATGGCGCTGGTGTTGGTAAATATGTAACTTGGGGATATTTAGCCAATGAAGACAAATACCAAAAGCCAACTATCGCAGGACGCAATGCTGCCACGATCATGAAAAATGGTGTGTATGACAGCTTCAGCGATACTCACACCTTGATTGATCCATCCTTTATCCGCGAGAATACAACTCACTCCTGGTACGATGAAGGGACAGCAGATATTCACCCAAGCGATCGCACTACCAAACCAACCGCAAATAATACCAAAGATTTTGACAATGCCTATTCTTGGGCAAGTGCCGTTCTGCACAAAGACTTCGGTCGCCTAGAAGCAGGCCCCTTAGCTAGGCAATTAGTAGCTGGTGGCAAACACGGTGAATCTTGGCAACACCATGATGGGTTCATTCTAGATGTGTTCAAAAGTATGGGCGGTGCTAATATTCATGTCCGTCAGCTAGCACGAGTTCACGAGCTTGTCAAGTTATATCGTCAAGCCGAACACTGCTTGCGCGAGTTTAAATTAAACGACCTCTGGTATATTAAACCCCAAGAAAAAGACGGTAAAGGTTGGGGTGCAACGGAAGCTGCGCGGGGTTCATTGTGTCACTGGGTGGAAGTAGAAGGCGGTAAGATTAAAAACTACCAAGTGATTGCCCCTGGTACTTGGAATATCGGCCCCCGCGATGGTGAAGGTATCCGCGGCCCGATTGAAGAAGCATTAGTTGGGACACCCATTTACGATTCTACCGACCCTGTAGAAGTTGGTCATGTCGCGCGATCGTTTGATTCTTGTTTGGTGTGTACTGTTCACGCCCATGATGCGAAGACTGGTGAGGAGTTGGCACGTTTTCGCACGGCATAGTTGAGGGGAAGTTTAAACGCAAAGGGGCGCTAAGGTAAGCGCAGAGGTGCGCGGAGATTGGCTAATGGCTAGTTATTATTTAGTTAGTCATTAGTTCCTTCTGCGTACAGACTAAACTTGCTTTACATCGATTGGTCACTCATCTCTAAGCAAACCATACACAAGCGTATTAAATATACCGTTTTTAGTTCTTGTATGTTGTCTTAAACAACCTTCTAGCTGAAATCTATTTTTTTCTAGAACTCTCATTGAAGGGGCATTAAAATCAAGAGTATGAGCAGTAAGGCGAATTAATTCAAGATTATCAAATGCATATTGTATAAAAACACGAAGTGCGTCAGTTGTTAATCCCTGTCCACGATATGCTTGAGATAGCCAATAACCAACTTCCGCTTTATGCTCTTTCCCTACTTTGAAGTCATCCGCGCCAATTGAACCAATCAAATAACCTTCGGGGTTGCGAAGTGCAAAGGATATTTCTTTGCCTGATTCTCTCAAAAACTCTAGCCGACGCTGTATCCACCAATCTGCGGCAGCTTCTGTATATGGATAAGGGATCACAGGAATTAAATCAGAAATACTTCTGTCTTTGAGATGTTCCAAGTAAGCAGCTTTATCTGTAGGACGAATACTGGTTAAGTGAAAACCATCACGGATGTTTAATTTCATACCAGAAAGTTTTGATACTATCGCTTTAATATCAATACAGCGTAACTAGCTACTAGTATAATTTGATATTTTTGGCTAAAAGCGATCGCATACAAAAACCAGCACAGGCGATTAGACAATCTTGCAAGAGCTAAGTTTGGCTGTTCACTCAGACTTTAGCTCAATTTTAAATTCAAGCTTGGAACGGTATAAACACACATCAAACTCAAGGAAAAAGTTAGTCTGTCCCAGAATTAACGGTGTATTCGCCCTTTTCACCCAAGCAAATACTAATTGAACTGGTGCAAAATCATGAATCTCAGCAGTTGCAAAAAATGGCATTGCTGGTAGATTACTTAGGTTCCCTGCTAATTGAATAATTGCCTTGCTGTCATCCCAATCTGCACCTAACTCAATACCAATTTCATAGGGTAGAACATTCACAGTTGCTCCACTGTCCACCAGTCCAAGAGCTTCAACCACTCTATCGCCCTGACGAAGACGTAAGGGAATCCGTGGCAAACTATCAAACTCATTTTGAGAAGGGTCAGTGGTAGAGTATTTAAATCGCATCTGGTCAGACCTATTCTGACTGTTTTAAAGTTTGCATCAGAATCTCACCAGCACCAAACGAATTGTAAGGTGTGGGTAAGTCATAGGTCTTAAATGGTTCAAGAGGCGAAATATCTTCATTGGTGTCCAATTCTTCCGCTAAGATACGAATTAGCTTAAGTTTTTCTGATACAGAGAGTTTCCGAACAACAGGAAGTAGTTCATTAAGTGTCATCTTTCGCGCTCCATTCATCCAACTAGCCTCATTTACAGCTTAACTGGATCTGACGTGCCCTTAATCATAGTTTAGACAGGTTGTACTTTGAGAAATGCGATCGCCTACAGTGGGCGTAGCTCATTACTCTTCCTCATACAGCACCACTAACTACTAAGTATAATTTGATATTTTTGGCTAGAAGCGATCGCACACAAAAACCAGCACAAGCGATCGCCCAAAATATAAATTCACAGATAGCATTCCCAACAATAATGTATGGCCATTTTTGATAGTGGTGGAAAATTCAAGTTTAGGCTGTTCACTCAGACTTTGGCTCAATCTCAAATTCAAGTTTGAAAATTTCAAATTGTGGATCAAGCTAGGTGATGAACTAATTCAATTACCCACCAGAAGCATTACCAAGAAATAGACTTATCAACGCTCTACTAAACAGTAGCCACACTAACCAAAATACAATATGAAAAATTACTATTACCCGAAAGACAACTTGATAAGAAACTTTGCTACTTTTGTGATGTAATTTTCGTTGGGCAACAAACGCACCTAACCAGCCACCCATAAATTCGCATAAATGTAACGTCTTCTCTGATACTCTCCATCCTCCTTGTTTTGCACGAGATTTATCTTGGGCATACAGTGCAAAGGTAATTAAACTCATAACAGGATAAAGTATTAGAGGAATTCGGTTGCTAGTAGTTAGTGCAAAATGAATTGTACCTAACCCAGGTACTATAGATAAGACCAATGTTTCTAATACTAATGATGATGATCTTATTCTAGGCTTGGAGCTAAGCTTCATCGGTGCGGTAGAAGATGAGGACTGAGGTGTAGCTTTTGATGTAATTTCTTCAATCGAAGCATTACACGCACGTACCTTGCCGTCTTTATCAACTGTGAGTTGATAACAAATGAAATCACCAACTTGGGGGCGACGGTCAAGGTCTTTAAATGCTGTGATGTGAACAAAGACTTCTTGACTACCACTGCTGGTTTGTATAAAACCAAACCCCCGATTATCTTTCCATGTGGTTAGTTGCCCTTTGCGTAAAACAGGTTTCATGAACAAGTCGTATGTCTATACCTGCTTTATAGTGTGCCCTTGTTGATAGGTACAGACAACACTAACTCAATTTTTGCATATTGTACGTAGAGGCGCAGTGGCTTGTCGCTCTCGTCGAATGAATCAAGATCAAGTTGGTGCTTGGTTTTCAAAAGTAATCACTTGAAAATTAAATCCAAGCGCTGTTGGGTTTTTTGTAGCGCCTTTGCTGGCGGATTTTTCCCTAATAATACAGATTCAACTGCCCGACCTACACTATCAGAAATCCGATTATAATCAGGAAATATAGGACGCGATCGCCCATACTTGTCCTGATCTAAAAACACTTTTACCTGTGGCACTTGATCAACAAAGGCTTGATATTTTGCACTTTGGCGAGACTTTAAGTTAATCGGCAAATAGCCAGTTCCCAGCGCTAATTCTGTTTGAAATTCTTCACTCAAAGTATACTCAGCAAACTTAAAAGCTGCCTTTTGCTGCTGTGGCGTGGTTTTGAAAAGGAACAGATTTTCACCGCCAATACTGGTAGCAGGAACTTCATCAACAGGAATCGGCAGTACATCATAGTCAATGCCAGTTTCTTGAAATTGACCCAAAGTCCAAGGGCCACTTAATTGCATTGCTACATTACCAGCTATTAATTCATCTGTTTCATAACCCCGTTCCGGGCCAGATAAAATAGCGGAACCATCTGTAATTAAAGTACGCCAAAAATTTAAAGCTGCGATCGCTCCTTGATTACCTTGCAATTCTACTGCTGCGGCTGTTTGTGAATACCCATTGACCAATTCGCCGCCGCCACTCCACATAAATGGCAACCAAGTAAATACCGTAAATTCTCCCTTTCCTAAAGGTAAAAACACACCATGTTGATCAATCTTGCCATCATTGTTGATATCACGAGTTAATTTCTTGGCAACCTGCCGAAACTCCTCCCAGGTAAGGGGTAATTCAGTAATTCCAGCGGCTTTAAACAAACTTGGACGGTAAAAAATACCAACATTATTTGTCGCAAATGGTACTGACCAAATCTTGCCTTGGTATTCCATTGATGTGTATAAAGTGGGGTCAATTTCGTCTTTAACTGGAGAATTTGCCAGCATTTCATCCAAAGGAATCAAAGCATCCAGTTCCACTAATTGCCCTGCAATTGTCGGGTTATACCACAATATATCTGGTGGCGCATTCCCTACTACCGCTGCCAAAATCTTGGGCGTTTGCTGATCTTGCTGTCCAACATAAAGGGACTCTACTTGAATATCTGGATGGGCTTGGTTAAATTTGTTTACCAGCTTTTGCAATACATCCCGATTTGGTGGTGGATTCACTCCATGCCATAAAGTCACATGAGTTACTTTATCTGCTTTAACTCCAGTCCGCAAAACCTGGCATCCGCTTAAAGCAAGTATACCCACCAGAAAGAACGACAAAAAACAGCTAAGGTAATACTGTACGTTTTTTCTTTTTCTCCTGTAATTATGGGGCTTTAAAAAAAGCTGCACATAACGTTGATTAAAAAGATTCACCAATTTTCTAAATTTGATAACTACAACTTTGGCGCTTGGGATTAGGCAGAGACTCTATTGAAGGATTAAGATAGAAAGTTGAAAAATTTTACACTTCATCCTTGATATTGCATATTTTCCCAAGCTTGCCTTTGCATCTTGGCAGAAGCTATGTATATCCTAATCTTGAAATAGAGCGTTAATAATCTTAGGTTATGGCAGGACATAGTAAATGGGCAAATATTAAGCGCCAAAAGGCGGTAGTAGATGCAAAAAAGGGAAAAACTTTTACTCAGCTTTCGAGGGCAATTATTGTTGCTGTTAGAAGTGGTGTACCAGATCCGGCGGGAAATTTTCAATTGCGTACAGCAATTGATAAAGCTAAGGCAGCGGGTATCCCCAATGATAATATCGAACGGGCGATCGCTAAAGGCGCAGGTACTTTTGGCAGCGATCATGATAATTTTGAAGCGATTCGCTACGAAGGTTACGGCCCCGGTGGTGTCGCAATTTTGGTTGAAGCATTGAGCGATAATCGCAATCGCACGGCTGCTGATTTGCGTGTAGCTTTTAGCAAAAATGGTGGCAATTTGGGTGAAACAGGTTGCGTTAGCTGGATGTTTGACCAAAAAGGTGTATGTACTGTGCAGGGAGTAGTTGACGAAGATCAGCTTTTAGAAGCATCACTTGAAGGCGATGCCGAGTTTTATGAAATGACTGAAGATGAGACGGCTGAAGTGTTTACAGAAGTTGCAAATTTAGAAATCCTCAACCAGACTTTAAAAGATCAAGGTTTTCAGGTGACTGATGCCGAATTGCGCTGGATTCCGAGTAATAATGTTGAGGTGACTGATCCTGAACAAGCGCGATCGCTCCTCAAGTTGATTGATACCTTAGAAGGTTTGGATGATGTACAAAATGTTACATCTAATTTTGAAATGGCAGAACAATTATTGGCTATGAGTATTACTTAAGAATCTGAAGATGATTTTGCTGCGGCTTGTCGCACTACTTCAATGTCTAATTCCAAAGCCTCAGCAATTTGCTCAACACTCAACCCCAATTTTAAAACCCTAGGCACTACTTCGAGTTTACCTTCTAACTTACTTTCAAGCTTGCCTTCTTCTTTAGCTTCTTGATAAACTCTGGTATTTCTAATGGCATCCAACCCTAACATAGTTTCTACCTCTTCGCGGCTTAGTTTGGGAAATTTGTAAATCATTCTTTAAGAAGACAGTTTTTCTACGGCTTGTCGTACTACATCAATTTCTAATTCTAGAGCCTCAGCAATTTGCTCCAGACTCAACCCTAACTTTAACAAGCGAGGAACCGCTTCGATCTTGCCTTCAAGCTTGCCTTCTTCTTTAGCTTCTTGATAAACTCTGGTATTTCTAATGGCATCCAACCCTAACATAGCTTCTACCTCTTCGCGGCTCAGTTATGCTAGGAGAGCCTTGAAAAAGGCTATAAAAAAGGGTATCGGTTTTCACAATTTGCTGAAATGACATTTCCTTTATGGAACTTAGGGCAGATTTTAATCCCAAAAGTGAGCTAATACGTAAAAAAAGCCTTAATCGCGCTCATTTTCAACTTGATTTTACTTGCCCAGAACTAGGCGATCGCGTAACAATAGTAATTAAGATTGCTTAACTTCTCTTAACAATGGCGACGCAGCTTACTCAAACTTCTTCCCCTCAGCAATTCTCCACAGACATACGGGGATACGACTATGATTTGGTAATTGTAGGCGGTGGAATTATTGGTTTAACCCTAGCCTCTGCCTTAAAAGATTCTGGCTTGAATGTTTTGCTAGTTGAGGCAAAAGTAGCATCAGCAGCAGTAGCTAAAGGCCAAGCCTACGCAATACACATGCTTTCGGCACTGATTTATAAAGGAATTGGTGTTTGGGACGAAATATTACCTCAAATTGCTAAATATCGGCAAGTTCGCCTTTCTGATGCCAATTATCCCAATGTGGTGACATTTGAAACTAGTGATATCGGTACGCCAGAGTTGGGTTATGTGGCAGAACATCAAGCGCTATTACAGCCATTGCAAGAGTTTGTGCAAAATTGTTCCAATGTAACTTATCTGTGTCCGGCTGAGGTGGTAAATACAAAATATCAGCAAGACATTGTAACCATAGATATCAAAATTGCCGACCAAATACAGACAGTACGTAGTAAGCTATTAGTAGCTGCTGATGGAGTGAGATCGCCTATTCGTCAGGCGGCTGGCATCAAAACTTCGGGCTGGAAATATTGGCAGTCTTGTATTGTTGCCTTTGTTAAACCAGAAAAATCTCATAACGATACCGCCTACGAAAGATTTTGGACTAGCGGGCCGTTTGCAATTTTACCTTTGCCTGGGAACCGTTGCCGGATTGTGTGGACAGCCCCTCACGAAGAAGCCAAAGCCTTGTGTGCCTTAGATGACCAGCAATTTTTGGCAGAACTCAGCCGGCGCTATGGTAATCAAATGGGCAAGTTGGAATTACTGGGCGATCGCTTTATTTTTCCGGTACAACTCATGCAAAGCGATCGCTATGTCCTGCCGCGATTAGCATTAATTGGTGATGCAGCACACAATTGCCACCCTGTTGGTGGACAAGGTTTAAATCTGGGGATTCGGGATGCTGCTGCTCTAGCGCAAGTTATTCAAGCAGCACACAAAGCTGGTAAAGATATTGGCAATGTTAAGATACTGAAGCGCTATGAACGTTGGCGGCAGTGGGAAAATTTAACAATTTTAGGGTTTACAGATTTATTAGATCGGATATTCTCTAACAACTTCTTACCCTTGGTAGTAGTTCGTCGTATAGGTTTATGGGTGATGCAGCGAGTACCTATACTGAAAGTGTTTACGCTCAAATTAATGATTGGGTTGAAAGGGCGGACTCCAGAATTAGCAAAATATTTATAGTTTTTGGCGCTGAATTATATATAGATATCTTGCTTCTCTACTTCATCACCAATTTGCAAAATGTACTAGTCAAATCTAGCTGTGCCAATTTAATCTTGGCGAGGTTTTATTCATGACTCAGCCTTCCTTTGATAAATCCAATGGTAATAGCGCCAACAATGGCTCTATTGAACACCTAGATAAAACTGCGGTTAGTAATTCCCAGACTAGTATTGATAGACGGGTGACAAATTTAAAAAATTACTCAAATCCTTCAGAGTCTAGCCTGCATCAGCAACAAGGGCAGCAACGATGGAACTTAAAGTCTAAAGCAACTGCTTGGGCGATCGCCTTGACTATGTTTCCAGTGCTAACAGTTGGTATAAGTAGCTACTTTAGCAGTCAATCTGTTATTCAGCAAATTACCCCAGACCAAAAAGCAAGTACCGCAATTGAAGAGGCGCTTCAAAAACACAGGTCATTTTTGTTACTGGAGACAGGGGCGATCGCTCTAGTAGCAGGAGTGATCGCGGCTTTTGTTGCCAATCGTGCCACGCGTCCTGTATTGTCTGCTGCCAATATTTCTACCGCTTTAGTAAATAGGTTACGTCTAGAGCAAGTCAGGACGCGAGCTCGCGTTGCTGGCAAAGATGAATTAACCGCTTTAAAAGCAAACATTAACCTCCTGCAAGAGCAGTTACCAGAGTTGCTTTGGAAACAAGAATCTGAAGCCGAGCGCTCTCAGGTATTAATGAATATTACTCGTCGCATTCGGGAAGCACTTTCGCAAGAAGATGTCCTGAAAACCGCCGTTGCAGAAGTTCGCAAAGCTTTGAGAATAGACCGCGTAGTTATTTTTCGCTTTGACTCTAGTGGAAATGGAACGTTTGTTGAAGAAGCAGTTGCACCCGGTTTGCCGAAAACCTTGTGGGCGACCGTTTCAGATCCCTGTTTTGAAGAAGGATATGTTGAAAAATACCGTCAGGGTCGCATCCTAGCGATTGATGATATTTATCAAGCCAACCTTAACGATTGTCATATCGGTTTATTAGAGCGATTTGCAGTCAAAGCAAATTTAATTGCACCTGTTATCAAAGATAACCAACTATTTAGTTTGTTAATTGGACATCAGTGTTCCGCACCCCGCTTTTGGCAACAATCTGAGATTGATTTGTTCGCCCAAATCGCCACACAAGTAGGATTTGCCCTCGACCATGCCAGACTTGTAGAACAAATGGATACTAGGGCTGACCAAGCCCAATTAATAATAGATCTTACCCGTCAGATTCGGCGATCGCTCAACGAAGAAGATGTCCTCAAAACCACCGTTGACGAAATTCGCAAAACCCTAAGTGCTGATAGAGTAATGATTTATAGCTTTGATGCCAATTGGTATGGTACAGTAATTGCCGAAGCAGTCCTTCCTGGTTTTCCTAAAGCATTACGAGCCAACATCAAAGATCCTTGTTTTGCTGAAGGCTATGTTGAACAATATCAAGCAGGGCGAGTTCAAGCTGTCAACAATATTTATGAAGCGGGATTAAGTGCTTGTCATCTTAGTCAACTCGAACCCTTTGCAGTCAAGGCGAATTTGGTTGCACCCATTCTTAAAGATGATCAATTATTTGGCTTATTGATTGCTCATCAGTGCGCTAAATCTAGAGAGTGGCAGCAGTCTGAGATTAATTTGCTTGCTCAGTTAGCTATGCAGGTAGGATTTGCTCTCGACCATGCCAGATTGCTCCAGCGCATTGATACTGAAGGGATACGCACCCATTTACTAGGAGATATTACCCGCCAGATTAGGCGATCGCTCAACGAAGCAGATGTCCTCAAAACCACCGTTGACGAAATTCGCAAAGCTCTAAGTACTGACAGAGTAATGGTTTATAGCTTTGATAGCAATTGGTATGGCACTGTAATTGCCGAAGCAGTGCTTCCTGGCTTTCCTAAAGCATTACGAGCCAACATCAAAGATCCTTGTTTTGCCGAAGGCTATGTGGAACAATATCAAGCAGGGCGAGTTCAAGCTGTCAACAATATTTATGAAGCGGGATTGAGTGCTTGTCATATCAGTCAACTGGAACCTTTTGCAGTCAAGGCGAATCTGGTTGCACCCATTCTCAAAGACGAAAAATTGTTTGGCTTATTGATTGCCCATCAGTGCGCTGCGCCTAGAGAGTGGCAGCAATCTGAGATTGATTTGCTTGCTCAGTTAGCTATGCAGGTAGGATTTGCTCTCGACCATGCTAGGCTCCTAGACCAAGTAGAACAGGCATATACTTCTGTGGAATCTGCCTTTCACAAACAGCATCAAAACAATGCAGTATTTCAACATCAAATATCAGAACTACTGAGAAATAGCGAAGCTATTGTTGAAACTCTATCTTCTCAGACACTCAACCAGATGGAGTTTGTAACATTTGCCTACAACCAAATTCAAGAATTGGCTAATTTAACTGGGCAAATGCTCCTTTGCATCCAACAAACAGAAAACCAAGGGCAGCAGTTCAGTCATGCAATTCAAGATGGGCAAGAAGACATGTATCAAATTGCAGATAACATTTCTGCGATTCAAGTCACAGTTATGGAAGCTGCCACCAAAGTTAAGTGCTTAGAACAGCCTGCCCATAAGCTTGATCAAGAAGTAACCGTCATCAGTCAGGCTGTAGCACAAATCAAGTTTCATGCTATGAAAATCGCCCTAGAAGCTACTCGTACTGGCGAAGCAAGTCAAGAATTTGCAGCGGAAAAAATTCTGGCTTTGGGGGAACAATTGGATACTGACATTACCAAAATCAAATCCCTGGTTGGAGAAATTCGCACAACAGATAACCAAGTAATAACGTTAATAGAGACTGCACAAGCACAGGCGATCGCAGGAACTCAAAAAGTAGAAGCAGCTCAAGAAAAACTCAATCAAATTAACTCTATCAGCGCCCAATTCAACGCACTGATTGAAGAATTAACCCAAACCGCTGCTAACCAAGACCTAACATCAATAGCTGCTAACCAATCTATTTTAGAAGTTGCAACTATTGCTAATCAGACATCAGAACAAGCTGTAGCGGTAGCTCAGTCATTAGCTAAATTGACATCAATTGTCCAAGAAGATAAGTAATTTTACGAATAGACTATACACTATCAACTTATTCATAGTGAATTTATGATCACTGTGACACTGGCTGCTGGGCTTTGTATCTTTTTCAGGCACAACAACTATTTATCTTAAGTAAAAAATCCCCTACCTTGCGGCAGGGGATTTTTTACTTACCTACAAAACTAGCAGCCGAATTAACCGAATTTACCAGCAGTGGAGGCAATCAAGAATGCTGCGTAGGTAAGGACATAGCCAACGGTGAAGTGGGCTAGACCAACCAAACGACCTTGAACGATAGACATAGCAACGGGCTTATCTTTCCAGCGAACTAGGTTAGCTAGAGGGGTACGCTCGTGTGCCCAAACAAGGGTTTCAATCAACTCTTGCCAATAACCTCTCCAGGAGATGAGGAACATGAAACCAGTTGCCCAAACTAGGTGTCCAAATAGGAACATCCAAGCCCAAACAGACAGGTTATTCACGCCGTAGGGATTGTATCCGTTAATTAACTGAGCAGAGTTAGCCCAGAGATAGTCACGGAACCAACCCATGAGATATGTCGAGTTTTCGTTGAACTGAGCAACGTTACCTTGCCAAACACCTAGATGCTTCCAATGCCAGTAGAAAGTTACCCAACCAATGGTATTGAGCATCCAGAACATCGCGAGGTAGAAAGAGTCCCAAGCGGAGATATCGCAAGTACCGCCACGACCAGGGCCGTCACAAGGGAAGGCATAGCCGAAGTCCTTTTTATCGGGCATCAGCTTAGAACCACGGGCATCCAAAGCACCTTTAACAAGTACTAAGGTGGTGGTGTGAATAGCCAAAGCGAATGCGTGGTGTACCAGGAAGTCGCCAGGGCCAATTGTTAAGAAAAGAGAGTTGGTGCTGTTGTTGATGGCATCCAACCAACCACCTAACCAAACGTTACCGTAGTTAGGATAGGCTGTGTAAGCAACGCTATCAGGGTTAGACAGTAAGGTGTTTAAACCGTACAGTACTTTACCGTGAGAAGCTTGAATGAACTGAGCAAACACAGGTTCAATCAAGATTTGCTTTTCAGGTGTACCGAAAGCAACTACTACATCGTTGTGTACGTACAAGCCCAAGGTATGGAAACCTAAGAATAGCGATACCCAGCTGAGGTGAGAGATAATCGCTTCTTTATGCTTCAGTACACGGTCAAGTACGTTGCCCTTGTTTTGTTCGGGGTCGTAGTCACGTACCCAGAAGATGGCGGCGTGGGCAAAAGCACCAACCATCAAGAAACCAGCAATGTACTGGTGGTGAGTGTACAGCGATGCCTGAGTTGTGTAGTCCTTCGCAATAAATGCGTAGGGAGGCAAAGAGTACATGTGCTGCGCCACCAAAGAAGTGATGGTTCCCAGTGCCGCTAAAGCTAGGGACAGCTGGAAGTGCAGCGAATTGTTGATGGTGTCGTAAAGACCTTGGTGAGGCAGGTTGAATTGACCTTCGCTCTTGCTACCGGGTACTAAACCAGATTTGGAGTTCAGCATTTCTTTGATGCTGTGACCAATTCCAAAGTTAGTACGATACATGTGACCGGCAACGATAAAGATCACTGCGATCGCCAAGTGGTGGTGAGCCATATCAGTCAGCCACAGAGATTCTGTCTGAGGATGGAAACCACCCAAGAAAGTCAGAATCGCCGTACCTGCACCTTGAGATGTACTAAATACATGACCAGCGGTATCTGGGTTTTGGGCGTAAACGCCCCAGTTACCTGTAAAGAAGGGTGTTAAGCCTGCTGGATGGGGCGCAGTGGTTAAGAAGTTATCCCAACCTACGTGCTGTCCGCGAGATTCGGGGATAGCAACGTGAATCAAGTGACCAGCCCAAGCCAAAGAACTGACACCAAACAAACCAGCCAAGTGGTGGTTGAGGCGGGGTTCAGCACTCTTGAACCAAGAGAGGCTAGGACGGAACTTGGGCTGCAAGTGCAACCAACCAGCAAACAAGAACAATGCTGCCAACAATAGGAGGAACACTGAACCTGTATACAGTTCACCGTTCGTCCGCATACCGATGGTGTACCACCAGTGGTAAACACCAGAATAAGCAATGTTTACAGGATTACTAGCGCCAGCTTGGGTAAAAGCTTCAATAGCAGGTTTACCGAAGTGGGGATCCCAAATCGCATGGGCGATTGGACGGACATGAAGGGGATCTTTAATCCACTGTTCAAAGTTACCTTGCCAGGCTACGTGGAACAGGAGGCTGGAAGCCCACAGGAAAATGATTGCCAAATGACCGAAGTGAGTGGCGAAAATCTTTTGGTAAAGATTTTCTTCTGTCATGCCATCGTGGCTTTCAAAGTCGTTGCCTGTGGCGATCCCATACCATATCCGACGCGTAGTCGGGTCCTGTGCGAGATCCTGGCTAAATTTTGGAAATTTTGTTGCCATAGGTTTGATAAATCCTCTGACCTTTAGCCATCAGGTATCAGTTCGATCTTGGATTCCGGATTTTAGATTATATCTAAAATTCGGAATCCAAAATTTTGCTGATTGCTACCCTACTGAAAGGATGTGTGCGTGGAAGAATGCCCAGGTAGTAGCAATTCCTCCGAGGAGGTAGTGAGCTACACCGACAGCTCGACCCTGAATGATACTCAGAGCGCGAGGTTGAATTGCTGGTGCTACTTTCAGTTTATTATGTGCCCAAACAATAGACTCAATTAGTTCTTGCCAGTAGCCGCGACCACTAAACAGGAACATTAAGCTGAAAGCCCAGACAAAGTGAGCGCCTAAGAACATTAATCCATAGGCAGATAGCGCGCTGCCGTATGAATTGATTACTTGTGAAGCTTGTGCCCACAAGAAGTCACGCAACCAGCCGTTGATAGTGATGGCACTTTGGGCAAAGTTACCACCAGTAATGTGAGACACATTACCAGCTGCGTCTACGGTTCCCCAAACGTCTGACTGCATTTTCCAACTGAAGTGGAAAATTACAATCGATATGGAGTTGTACATCCAGAACAATCCGAGGAATACGTGATCCCAACCAGATACTTGACAAGTACCGCCACGACCAGGGCCGTCGCAAGGGAAGCGGAAGCCTAAGTTTGCTTTGTCTGGAATCAGACGAGAACTGCGGGCAAACAAGACACCTTTGAGCAAGATCAGAACGGTGACGTGAATGGTGAAGGCGTGGATGTGGTGGATTAGGAAATCCGCTGTACCCAAAGCAATGGGCATCATCGCCACTTTACCGCCTACAGCCAAAATACCGCCGCCGAAAGCATAGCTGACTGGCTCTAAAGCATTAGGAGCAGTGCCACCAGGAGCTAGGGTATGCAAGTTTTGCACCCACTGAGCGAATACTGGTTGCAACTGAATTGCTGTGTCGGAGAACATGTCTTGGGGACGGCCCAAGGCACGCATTGTGTCGTTGTGGATGTACAGTCCGAAGCTATGGAAGCCGAGGAAAATACACACCCAGTTGAGGTGAGAGATGATAGCATCCCGGTGACGAATCACCCGATCCAGTACGTTGTTTTGGTTAACAACTGGATCGTAATCCCGAACCATAAAGATGGCAGCGTGAGCAGCCCCACCAACGATCAGGAAACCACCGATCCACATGTGGTGAGTGAAGATACACAGCTGCGTAGCGTAATCCGTTGCCAAATATGGATAAGGGGGCATCGCGTACATGTGATGCGCGATGATGATTGTCAGGGAACCTAAGAAGGCAAGGTTAGTTGCCAACTGAGCGTGCCAGGAAGTGGTCATGTTTTCGTAAAGACCCTTGTGACCTTCCCCGGTGAAGGGGCCTTTGTGGTTTTCTAGGATCTCTTTGATGCTATGACCAATACCCCAGTTGGTACGGTACATGTGACCAGCAATGATGAACAGTACCGCGATCGCCAAGTGGTGATGGGAAATATCTGTCATCCACAAGCCACCTGTTACTGGGTTTAGACCACCCTTGAAGGTAAGGATGTCAGCGTACTGACCCCAATTCAAAGTGAAGAAAGGTGCTAAACCAGCAGCAAAACCAGGATACAGCTCCGTTAACAAGTCTTTGTTCAGGATGAACTCGTGGGGCAAGGGTATGTCTTTAAGGGCAACACCTGCATCCAAAAGCTTGTTAGTCGGTGCGGACACATGAATTAAGTGCCCAGCCCAACCCAAGGAACCACAACCTAACAGCACTTGTAAGTGGTGATTTAGCATCGACTCCACGTTCTGGAACCATTCCAGCTTAGGAGCGCGCTTGTGGTAGTGGAACCAACCAGCAAATAGGAACAAGGCTGCTAATACCAAGCCACCGATAGCGGTGCAGTAAAGCTGGAATGAGTTGGTAATACCCCAGCCGCGCCATACCTGGAACAAACCGGAGGTGATTTGAATGCCGTGGAAGCCGCCACCGACATCACCATTTAAAATGTCTTGACCAACAATAGGCCAAACAACCTGAGCGCTGGGTCGAACGTTCAAGGGATCGGTCAACCAGGCTTCGTAGTTAGAAAACTTCGCGCCGTGGAAAATCATCCCGCTCAACCAAATAGTCACTATAGCCAAGTGACCAAAGTGGGCTGCAAATATCTTGCGGGAGATGTCTTCTAAATCGCTTGTATGTGTATCAAAATCGTGGGCGAGTGCGTGCAGGTTCCAAATCCAGGTGGTGGTTTTGGGACCTCTAGCCAAAGATCTGTCGAAATGCCCTGGTTGTGACCACTTCTCAAAGGAAGTGGGAACCGGATCTTTATCAACGATGACTCTGGCCTTTTTTTCCTCTCGCTCCGGAGGACTGATTGTCATTCGACCTCCTCTCTTGATCAGGAATGAGGAATCATGAATACCACAACGTGAATTTTAGCCGTCTCCTCCAGAAAATTTCTAGAGCAGCGAATAAGACCCTATGTGGAGAGTTGTTTCTCGTTGAATTATAGAGTCTTAACTTGTACTTTGTTAGACACATTTTAACAATAATTCAAAATCCCTGAAATTATTGTCTGATCGGCTTTCTAACTTTAAACTCCTGTTCAAAAAGTCAATAGTTTATTCATATATTTTACAAAGGATAACAATTCGTAAAATTTATAGTTTAAATTCGATGTATAAAAAGTTTTAGCTTTTGTTACCCTTACTGCTCAAATGTTTTGAACTTTATTACAACATTGGTTGGTAAGAATTGTAAAAAGTATTACTATTTTCGTAATAACCCTGATATGCAACAAGCAAAACCCAGAAGATTTCACCTTTTGGTCTATGGTGTCCAATAGACAGTTTAAGCAAAAATAATCTGTCAGTTTTTGAAGACTATAACTGGGTGCAAGGCATGAATTCTTGGCAGAAGACAGTTTTAGATAAGCTCTTCTTTAGGGGTTTCACTATTTTTAGGTGGCTAATTACACTAGTCCTAATATTGAGTTTGAGCAGTTGTGGTAAAAAGGCTGTAAGCCAAGAAGTATCCCTTGGCTACGGAGAAAAATCTCCACAGAATTCCCAAATTTCTCAGCAATTCTCCGAAGTTTCTCCGCCCGATGTCCTTCAAGAATTGCGCTCAACCTTGGAAGCGTATCGACCACAAGTCACAATAGTTACACCTAAAGCTGATGAAGTTATTCCGGAAAATACAGTTACAGTCAGCTTTCAGGTTAAAGACCTACCTATATTTAAAGACCCCCAATGGGAGTTAGGCCCCCATCTCCATGTAATTCTTGACAACCAACCTTATATAGCTGTTTACGATTTAAATCAGCCCTTGGTTTTGCCAGACTTATCTCCAGGTACTCATACACTGCGGGTTTTTGCCTCTCGTCCTTGGCATGAAAGCTTTAAAAATGAAGGCGCTTATGCTCAGACAACATTTCATATTGTCACCAAAACCGATGATAATAATCCTGATCCCACCCTGCCCGTATTGACCTACAGCCGTCCTAAAGGCGACTACGGTGCAGAACCTATTCTGTTGGACTTTTATTTAACGAATGCTCCCTTGCGCCTTGTCGCTAAAGATAACTTCAATGACCAAATTGGCGATTGGCGCATTCGCTGCACGATTAATGGTGAAAGCTTCATTCTTGATCGCTGGCAAGCAGTACATCTTAAAGGCTTTAAGCCTGGTAAAAACTGGGTAAAGCTAGAATTTCTCGATAATCAAGGAAATCCTCTCAAAAATGCCTTTAACACGACAGTCAGACTAATCAATTACCAGCCAAAGGGCAAAGATACTCTGTCGAGAATTATCAGAGGAGAATTGCAAGCTGATCAAGTACGTGGCATTGTAGAGCAAAATTACACTCAAGAAATACCAGTACCTGCTGTTGAAAAAACACCAGAACCACAGCCCATTCCTGAAACAGAAGTTCCAGAAATAACTCCAACACAGCCAGAGGTAATACCTACACCAGAAGCCACTGAATTACCACAAAAAGTAGCTCCCAAAGCAGAAAAATCAAGATTTGGCGGATTTTTTAATCGCCCCCGCCCTATCACTCAACCATCTCCCAGTGTGACTCCTACTCCCTCAGAAATTTTGGAGTCACCTGCACCAGAACCACAGCCCGAAGTTACGCCTACTCCTGAAACTCCTGAAGTTCCTGAACCAGCAAAACCAAAATCTGACGAATTTTTCAATAGTCGTCCTCGTCCTAACGTTCAACCATCTCCTAACTTACCTCCGACATTACCTGAGATTATTGAGCCTGCTGTTCCAGAACCAACTTTACAATTCCCAGAAACTACAACAGAACCTCAGCCGGAAATAACGCCCGCACCTGAAAGTACCGAAGTTCCTGAAAAACAAGTAACTCAACCTCAAACCTCAAGATTTAGCAAATATTTTCAGCGTCGCCCCAATCCGACAGCTTCACCTGTACCAGAAACAACATCTATACCAGAACAATAAATTGACAGTTTGATTTGATATCTTTAACCGAAGATACTTAAATTTAATTGTTTCGATAAAGCTTTAACAAAAGCGATCGCAGCTACGGGATTACCTATACTATCTAAGGCAGGACTATAGCAAGCGATCGCTCCTTCATTTGGTACTATTGCCAAAAGTCCACCACTAATCCCAGATTTCATCGGTAAACCAATTTTAACTGCGAATTTGGCAGAAGCTTCGTACAGTCCACAAGTTAACATCACAGCATTGACAATTTGACGGTTTTGTGTAGATAAATAACCGTTTTTAAAAGCTAAGAGTTTCCCAAGCAAAGCTAAATCTTCAATTCGCCCAGAGAGACAGCATATCTGCTCATAAGTGTCAAGGGCTATTTCCAGATTTTCTAGATGTCCTGTTTCAGTAAGATGATTAGCGATCGCTTGGTTAGCGGTTGCACGAGATATACGTACCGAAGCCAGCATGACTTCATCTAAAAATAACTGGCAACCTGCTAATTGGTTCAACCATTGACATAAATTATGGGTGCGCTTACAGGCAGTTTTTCCTGGTAATTTATCAGCAATGGTAATTGCCCCACTATTAATCATGGGATTGCGGGGATATCCGCGATCGGCAATCAATTGATCTAAAGAATTGAAAGCAGCCTCCGACGGTTCAACACCAACCCACTGCAAAACTGTTTCTAATCCCAGGTGTTCTAGCAGATAAAGAAAAGAAAACGGTTTAATTACACTCATCAGAGGAAACACACAAGCTGTATCTCCCTGATGAATGTGATTAGATGTATGGCAGATGTTAACTGCAAACCAACGGGGATTAGCTAAAGCCAATTGCGGAATGCGATCGGCAACTTGACCTTGTTTAGTTTGATTTATAGCTTGTTGTATCCAAGTTGATAACTCAGTATTAGTTAGTCTTGCAAGTTTTTTCAACATCTTAAACTGTAGTAATAATTGTGAATTCTTATGATTCCTCGCGTTAGAGCGCCAGAATTACCGCAAAATTATGCTTGGCTGAACACAGAAAAACCCTTGTCTTTGAAGCAACTCAAGGGTAGAATCGTCATCTTAGATTTTTGGACATATTGCTGTATTAATTGTCTGCACATCCTACCAGACTTGAAATATTTAGAACAAAAGTATAAAGATAGTCTCACGGTTATTGGTGTTCACTCGGCCAAATTTGACAACGAAAAAGAAACCGAAAATATTCGCCAAGCTATTCTGCGCTACGACATCGAACATCCAGTTTTAGTAGATAGTGGTTTTCAAGTTTGGCAAGAATATGCTGTGCGTGCTTGGCCTACTTTGATGGTAATTGATCCAGAAGGTTACGTGATTAGTTACGTTGCTGGTGAAGGAAATCGTGATGCTTTAGATGAGTTAATTGAAAAATTAATTAGTCAACACCAAGAAAAAGGCACAACTAATTTTCAAGAACTTAGCTTGACTTTAGAAAAGCAACGCCAACCATTAATTACACCTTTAGCTTTTCCTGGTAAAGTTATAGCCACTCCAGCGGGTTTGTTCATTGCTGACTCTGGACACCACCGTTTAGTTATGAGTACTTTTAACGGGGAAATTCTGCATATCATTGGAACTGGTAAATCTGGCTTAACTGACGGTGCTTTTAGTGAAGCGCAGTTTTCTGCACCTCAAGGAATGGCATTTGATGCAGATAAACAAATTCTTTATGTTGCTGATACCGAAAATCATGTCCTGCGACAAGTTGATTTAAAACATCAGGTAGTAAAAACGATCGCGGGAACTGGTGAACAAAGCCGCAATATTCATCCTCATGGTGGTGCTGGTTTAGAAACTGCGCTAAATTCTCCTTGGGATTTAGTCAAAGTAGGAAATACTTTGTTCATTGCGATCGCAGGGTCGCATCAAATTTGGATAATGGATTTAGAAACTGGCATTATCAAAACTTATGCTGGGACTGGTGCAGAAGCTTGTGTTGACGGTTTATTAACTGAATCTGCTTTTGCTCAACCCAGTGGTATCACTACCAATGGACAAGAATTATATATTGCTGATAGTGAAGTTAGTTCAATTCGCGCTATAGGACTGATAGAACCGTTTCAAGTCAGAACAGTGTGCGGTAGTGGTGATTTATTCGGTTTTGGCGATGTTGATGGACAAGGTGAAGATGTTCGATTGCAGCACTGTTTAGGAGTGGAATACGCCCAAAATTATTTGTGGGTAGCAGATACCTATAATCACAAAATTAAATTAGTTAGCCCTACCACAGGTAACTGTCAAACAGTTTTGGGAGATGGTTCAGCAGGTTTACAAGATGGTCAGGGTAAGAATGTTCGTTTTTTTGAACCTTCGGGATTAAGTATTATGGATTCACATTTATATATTGCTGATACTAATAATCACGTTATTCGCTGCGTAGATTTGAATAATTTTGAGGTGACAACGCTGCAATTTCCTGGTTTATGTGCGCCAGATATGTGTATTCCGCTTTTATGATAAAAGTATAAAACCTGCCGTATTTATCCATTTATTTATAAAGTCATGAAAATTAAACTATGCAAGAACCGACAATAGAGCAGGCGAAAGAGCTTTTCAGGGTTTGCTACCAATTGACCAATATGTACTGCTCAATCCATCTGGTAAGGATAGATAAAACAACAAGCCGTATTTATATCCTTGCTGGAGAAGAAACCCAATTAGAAATATTTCCAAATGGCAGCATGAGATACTTATGAATAAACCAAATTTTCAAGCAATGACGAAGGAAGAATTAAGAGCTTATGTATTGGAACACCGAGATGACCAAGAAGCTTTTTACGCTTTCGCTGACAAATTAAGAGAAACACCAGGGATTGAGATTCACTCAATGGAGCAGTTACAGCAATTGATTGAGTCCAAGCGTGATAGAGCCGATATACAAGATGCTAATGCAGCATTAGAAAAAGTATCGCAAATCAGCACAATATTTCTTGAAGATTTAAAAAGGCAATTACAACAGTGAGTTATCAAGTACAGGTTCTATCTACAGTTGTACAACAAATTGAAAAACTAAACCCTTCTGTTCAGCAGGAAGTGGTAAAAAAACTAGAAGAATTAGCAATAAATCCACTTCCAGAAGGTGCAAAAAAGCTGGAGGATGAAAAGCCTTTATATTTAGTTCGTTTTAATGACTATCGCATCGTTTATCGAATTCAAGAAGAAGCTTCACTGATAACAGTAACGAAAGTTGCTCATCCAAAAGATTACTTAAATTAGGTCATGAATTTCTGCAATCAGGAACGTAGGGTGTGAACATTTATTTCCCAATTTTGTCCGTCAAAAGGCACAATTTGAAAATTTTTGATTACATCACCATCTAAACATCGGACGTTAACATCAATGCCATCAGGATGACTGCGGGGAATATAAAAAGGATGCATTCCACAAGTGCGACAAAATTTGTGTTGGGCAATTCCTGTGTTGAATCTATAGGTTGTTAATTCATCTTCACCTTTGAGCAAAGTGAATTGCGATCGCGGCACAATTAAATGTAAAAAGCCCTTTTTTGTGCAAATCGAACAGTTGCAATCATCTACTTTATGGTCTTCAACTACCACTCGAAAGCGGACTGCACCACAGTGACATCCACCTTCATAAGTGATTAATTCTTTGGTTTTGATTGTCATGTAAATTACTTGGGGAATATCAATTAAGATTCTAATTTAGAAACGCGCTCTTCTAATTTGTTGACTTGTTGTTTTAATTCAACCACCAAAGTTGCTAGTCGGTCAAACATAGCGTCAGATTGTGATAAATTTCGTCTAGAACCAGGCGATCGCGGTGTTAGTGTTGTTCTTGAAGATGACGGCTGGCTGGTTTGGCCTATTTGAGCCTCTATTCGGCTGAGGCGTGACTCGACACGATTAAAATCCGCTTGTAAATTGTTGATGCGTGATTCGATTTGCTGTGATGAAGCACTGTTAGATAATAGCCCCATCCAGATAACTATTACTAAACTTGCGGCGAACAATAATCTGCGAAACATTTTAACTTACTCCTTTGGTAGAGATAGAAAAATTAAGGCGGATAAATTCCACCTCATGTATAATTTTCTCTATCTCTTCATCCCCTACTGCTAATTTTATTGATCAGGTTGTAACAGAGAAAATAGCTGATACCAATTAATGGAGTTAATACTATTTTCGCCCTCTTTTACCTCAAGCGTAACATTACACGCCTTTGATTGTTGTAGCGCTTGTACGCAAAGTTCAGCCACATCCTCGCGGCTGATTTTGCCTCTAATATTGTCACCTTGATCGAATATTAATGACTTTCCTCCTGCTTCTTCAGTTAAAGCACAAGGTCTAATAATCGTATAAGGCAGACCACTTTCTCTTAAGCTATCTTCTCCCTTTAACTTCCACGTTAAAATCCCTCCTAGCTGGTCATTTAATTTGACTGCTGGTGGTTCTTCATCTAAATTAATGCCTGGTCGTCCAGGACGAGTTACACCTGCTGAACTTACAAGAACAAACTGTGGTAAGGTTTCCCCTCCATAAGCTTTAATTGATTCCACTTGCAAAGCAAAGCCACCAGCCGAAAATTTGGGGTTTAAAGCGCCATCATATTCAAATTTGCTCAACATCAATTGAAAAGAGCTAACTTTGCTAGTTTCAATCGGTGGACAATCTTGAACTACTTTTGCTCGAAACACAGGAGTCAAATCTGCAAAAGGAACGCGGACATTTATCCAAGTATTATCAACGGTATCGAAAGAATAGCTGTAACCAACACCGTCCCATTTTGTATCTGTCCGTAGAAAGACTTTATAACGCTGACCGTCGCCTTTAACGCGCAATTCTACGCCTTCATAACCAGATAAATCAAAGGGTGGATCAAAATTTTTGGTTCTAACTGAAGCAAATCCTCCAGAGTTAGCAGTGGAGACATTACCAGCAAATACAGCTGTGTTTTCTAATAATTGAATATTACTGCTACTTACACCACCCATAACGACATCATCGACTGCACCCCAGGTATTTTTTAACTCTGCTGATGGTTTGGTGAAGTCGAATATTAATTTTTCATGCGCTTGGGGTAAATATTTTGCTGCTGCTTGTACTAAGTTTTTCACACCTTGATATTCCACATTTTCTGGAGTATCCCCAACAATTTCTGGTTGGTAAAATTTCACACCTTGGTAATATTTGGCTCTATCTGCTGTGTCTCCTTCTATTGGTTGTACCCGTACCGCTGTACAACAAACTACAGCTTGAATGTTGGCCATAACTACAGGAGTTAATGTTTCTGGTTTAGTGATATCCGCAAGTACTAAGTCAACATCATCACCTAAAATTGAGCGTGCTTTCTCCATATTTCGGACAAGCGATCGCACTTTATAGCCCCTTTCAACTAGTCGCCGCACTACTCGTTTACCGACACCACCAGTCGCACCAGCTACCAGTATTACACCCACGTTTTTGCCTCCCTTGGGTTTATCTTGATTCTCCTTAGACCAACCTGGGATTAACTGTTGTACCCAGTTAAGCAAAGGAATGACCTCGAAGTAGGTCAGAGTTTCGATAAACCTGCCTAAGTCCCATTGAGAACGATTTTTGTCACTCACAACTGCGTCCTCATAAAATTTCTTCTTGTTATATGATAACGAAACAGTTGCTAGTTCTTAGCACTACAGCATTTACTCTCACAGAGATGAAAAGAGCGATCGCTCTGTTTAGCCCCGCACTCTTACTCATTTAGAGGTGAGCTAGCTGTGACTTAATTTTTTAACATTCAATTATCATATAATGACTTATTATTATTAATTATAAACTACG
Source organism: Atlanticothrix silvestris CENA357 (assembly GCF_016056295.1). Taxonomy (GTDB): domain Bacteria; phylum Cyanobacteriota; class Cyanobacteriia; order Cyanobacteriales; family Nostocaceae; genus Atlanticothrix; species Atlanticothrix silvestris. Next base: position 64,354 of record NZ_JAECZB010000008.1, on the reverse strand, counting down.
CATAATTTCTTAATTATGAATCAATCCAATAATAGTGGAATAATTGAACAATTTGTCAATAAAGTAATGGGGGTAAAAAATGGAAATCACGAACGGTCTTCTGGTACATCAATAGCTACTACGCAAGAACTAGATATCAAAGCAGTTTTAGTTTATAAACTAGGGACTATTATACAAATAACAGTCATGATTCTTGTGCTATTGGGAATGGAAAAATTAGTAATGTTGATTGACAACAATTCTGATTTTCCCAGATGGTTTAGCACTTTATTGACGGGATTATTTTTTGCTCTATTAAGTATCCGTTCAAGAATTTTTTCTATTTTAGATAATACCCGTTCTCGTCAAACATACGACCAAATAATCAGACCAAGATGGGCTCCTCCACGTTTAGCATTTCCCATCGTTTGGATGATAATTGCCATTTTGCGAGTAATTTCTTCTGTATTGGTTTGGCAGCAAATGAATCACCAATTTTTAGTGCTGCCTTTAATTTTGTTTGTAGTACATCTGGCTTTAGGAGATACTTGGAATACAATTTTTACTGTAGAACGGAGATTAGGTGCTGCTGTTCCTGTAGTTCTTTTAGGCCCTTGGTTATCTGCTGTAGTGGTGACGGCAATTTATTGGCAAACTAATCCTGTAGCGGGAATGATTTTATCCTTTTCTTGTGTATGGCTAACTGTAGCTGCTGTATTAGTATTTAGAATTTGGCAATTAAATGGATCTGAGCCATTGTATCCTTTAAAATTAACACCTGTGGAGAAATAAAAAAGAGGCGAAAAGGGTAAAGGGTAGCGTAATGTGAGGAGCATCAATTCATACTATTGCTCAATAACGTTAGGATATTTATGAGTGCTATTAATCAAATAGAAATCTTATGAGCCAACTTGAAAAAGCTCAAGCTGAATATGAAACTTTTCCGGAAGAATTGGGCAGTGTAATTATTAGCACCATTAACCAGCAAGGAATACCTAATGCTAGTTATGCTCCTTTTGTAATGGATGATGCCAAAAATATCTACATTTACGTCAGTGGATTGGCTATTCATACTCAAAATCTCTATGCCAATCCTCAAGTCAGTGTATTATTTATCGATGATGAAGCTAAAAGTGAGCAAATTTTTGCTCGTCGCCGTTTGAGTTTTGATTGTACAGCTACTTTAATCGAACGTGAAACCGAGACTTGGAATAGCATCGTAGAAAAATTCCAAAAGCGCTTTGGCGAAATTATTGAAATTTTTCGCAGTTTGGACGACTTTCGGATTTTTCAGCTAACTCCGAAAGCAGGTCGGTTTGTGATTGGTTTTGGTACAGCTTATCAAATTAGTGGCGATCGCCTCAACCAACTTGTTCACATTACGAGAGATCAGAAGCAGGATAAATGATGAAATTTTCTGTTTTCACACTTTAAAATGTAATTTTATGCTTCAGTTTCAACCCCCTGGCTTTGGGCATAAAATCATTCATACATCTTTGGGAGCAATGGTGTACTACACTCAAACCACTACACCTTGGTTAAATGCTACCACTGAAGATTTACCGCCGTTATTGTTTCTGCATAACTTTGGTGGTGGAGCATCAGCTTATGAATGGTCTAAAGTTTACCCAGCTTTTGCCTCTACACACCACATACTAGCTCCAGATTTAATTGGTTGGGGAGAGTCTGCTCATCCAGTACGAGATTACCAAATTAACGACTATCTTAATACGATCGCAGAATTTATTACCCAAGCTTGTCCTAAACCTGTAACTGTAGTAGCCTCTTCTTTAACAGCAGCTTTAACTATTCGCTTAGCTATTAACAAGCCAGATTTATTCCAAGCATTATTTTTGGTATGTCCTTCTGGATTTGATGATTTTGGCCAAGGGGCTGGACGCAGACTTCCACTACCTATTATCAATACACCTTTGTTGGATAATATAATTTATGCTCTTGGCGCTGAAAATGCACTTGCAGTTAGAAATTTTTTGGAAAATTTTCTGTTTGCGAAACCAGAACGAGTTTCTCAAGAAATGGTAGAAGCTTATTTAACTTCTGCACAGCAACCAAATGCTAAGTTTGCGGCTTTGGCATTTTTGCGGGGCGATCTTTATTTTGACTTGAGTTTGTACATTCAGCAATTGCAAATTCCTACTACCATTTTTTGGGGAGAAAAGGCGCAATTTACTAGCATTAAATTAGGGCGACGTTTGGTTAACTTAAACATAGATGCAATTCAAAATTTTCAGGCGATCGCTAACACAGGGATTTTACCTCATTTAGAAACACCAGAAATTTTCATTGGTTTATTGCAGCGCTATTTAATTAGCTAAACTTTCACTCATGCGTTGTTCTAGTAATTCTAACAACCCGTCAACGTCTTTACCAACCTGCTCAAAACAATCAGGTGGTGCTGGTTCTGGTGCAAACTGAATTAATTTAATTTCACCCTTACCAATGCCAATCATCACTACTTCTACTTCTGGTTGATGATTTTCGACAATTCCTAAAATTTCCTGAAGCCGATTTTCAACTTTATCATTTAAATTTTCTACCGCTTCTTTGGGACAATAAACAAAATGTGGGGCTGGTTGCAAATCAATACCAATAGTGCCCTTACTAGCACCATTCTCTAACCATAATCCCCAAAATAGAGCTGCTAAATCTTGCTGATTGGCTTTGACAAATCTATCTAACTGGCCACGCCACTTGTTGTCACCTGATTCTGTCTGAGTGTTACCAAACATCATAAATAATTCGTAGTTCGTAATTCGTGAGGAAGTCGGAGTCTTCTCCCAAGGGGAGACGCTGCGCGATAGCGAAGCGGTAGCGAGTCATCGAGCGTCTGGCGGTTCCCGTCGAGCCCGAACTTCCGTTAGCGTAGCGCTAGCGAGCTTGCGAGCGTCACCCGAAGGGTAATTCGTAATTTAAATACATGATCCTATTTCAATCCGCTTTGTACACGCCAGAGACTAGCGTAAATACTATCTTGCTCTAACAGTTGTTCATGGGTTCCCGACTCTACTAATTTCCCATGTTCCATGACATAAATACAATCAGCATTGCGGATAGTAGAAAGACGATGAGCGATCGCAATTGTAGTTCTATCTACTGTAATTCGTTCGAGCGATCGCTGGATAGCTGCTTCTGTTTCGTTATCTACTGCTGAAGTGGCTTCATCTAAAATCAAAATGGGTGGATTCTTCAATACTGCACGAGCGATCGCAATTCTTTGTCTTTGTCCACCAGATAACTTTTGCCCTCTTTCTCCCACAATTGTCTCATAACCTTGGGGCAATTCCATAATAAATTCGTGAGCTTCAGCCACTTTTGCTGCCATGATGATTTCTGGTTCGCTAGCATTAAAGCTGCCATAAGCAATATTTTCTGCTACTGTGCCATGAAATAAAAATACATCCTGACTCACCAAACCAATGCAACGGCGTAAATCCTGTAATTTCAAATCTTGTATTTCGATCCCATCTAGGGTAATCATTCCCCTTTTGACTTCATACAACCGCAATAACAATTTGACTAAAGTACTTTTACCTGAACCAGTTGAACCAACAATGGCAATGGTTTTGCCTGCGGGAATATCTAATGATAGATTTACGACTACAGGAAATCTATCTTGATAGGCAAAAGTGACATTTTTAAATTGCACTTCGCCGCGTACTTGCTCAATTGGTAAAGCGATATCTCCTGTATGAATAGCGATGGGAGTATCCAATAAATTCATCACTCGACTAGTAGAAGCCATCGCCCTTTGATATTGGTCAAAGGTATCACCTAATCTTGTTAAAGGCCACAACAAGCGCTGAATTAAAAATATTAATACACTGTAAGTGCCAACAGACATTTTGCCTGCAACTGCTGCCATACCTCCATATAATAATAATGCGGTGAACCCCACCAAAATTAGCATCCGGATTAATGGTACAAAGGCAGCTGAAAGCCTAATCGCTTTAGTGTTACTGCGGCGATAACCTTCACTTTCTATTTTTAAACGTGACGCTTCATAAGTTTCGGCTGTAAAGCTTTTAATAGTAGTAATACCGCTGATATTATTGGATAAACGCGAGTTGAGGAAACCTACTTTTTCTCTAACATCAGCGTAGCGAGGTGCAAGCAACTGTTGATAAGCTAACGAACCCCAAAGAATAAACGGCATCGGCAACAAGGCCATCCACGCTACACTAGGAGCCAAAACGAAGAAAGCACCGCCAATAATGACGACAGTTGTAGCAACTTGGATGAGATCATTCGCTCCCACGTCTAAAAATCGTTCTAGTTGGTTAATATCATCACTGAGGATGGACATTAAACCGCCAGTGCTGCGTTCTTCAAAATAAGCCAATTCCAACTCTTGCAAATGCTTGTAGGCATCCAAACGTAAGTTATGCTGGACATTCTGTGCCAAATTGCGCCAAAGTCGGGCGTAAGCGTACTCAAAAATCGATTCTAGTATCCAAACAATCACAGTGAGGAAAGAAAGAATCAAAAACTGCCCAAAGACATCTTTAACTCCCAACTGAGCAATGATAGAATCCTGCTGTTTGACCACTACATCTACTGCAATCCCAATTAATGCCGGCGGTGCTAAGTCAAAAAGTTTATTAAGGATAGAACAACCAGTAGCCAGCCAAATTTGCTGACGATACTGATGTCCGTAGTCAAGCAGGCGCTGGAGAGGATGCACTGAATGTCTACGTTTTTTCATTATTGGATGAAATTTAAATGCTTGAGCCACAGCCATTTACAGTTGCGTAAAACTGATACTACCACGATCAAGAGAAGCATCTTACTTTTGTAGCCTTGAACCTGCGTAGGCAGATAACGTGTCACCATAGTACAGGAGTTGCCTAAAGATGCAAAAGGAGATAAAACCTTGAAAAATCAGCAATTGGGGAATTGGCAAACTACAGTTTTAGGAATTGTGTTAGCAATAATTGTGCTATTTGGGCTAAATTCCTTTATTATTATCAACCCAGGACAAGCAGGAGTAATCAGCATCTTAGGTAAAGCGAGAGACGGTGCTTTGTTGGAGGGAATTCATGTAAAACCACCTTTTATATCAGTAATAGATGTGTATGATTTGACGGTGCAAAAATTTGAAGTTCCAGCAGAAAGTTCTACTAAGGACTTGCAAAATTTATCTGCGAGATTTGCTATTAACTTTCGTCTTGATCCTGTACAAGTAGTTCAGGTGAGAAGAAAACAAGGAACCTTAGCAAATATTGTCTCAAAAATTATTGCCCCCCAGACTCAAGAAGCATTCAAAATCGCAGCGGCTAGACGCACAGTCGAAGAAGCCATTACCAAAAGAAGTGAATTAAAAGAAGACTTCGATAATGCTTTAGGCGATCGCTTAGATAAATATGGGATAATTGTACTAGATACTAGTGTAGTTGACTTGACTTTTTCACCAGAATTTGCCAGAGCCGTAGAAGAAAAACAAATAGCTGAACAACGTGCCCAAAGAGCCGTTTATGTAGCACGAGAAGCTGAGCAAGAAGCCCAGGCAGAAGTTAATCGGGCTAAAGGTAAAGCAGAAGCTCAAAGACTCTTAGCAGAAACTCTCAAAGCTCAAGGCGGGCAACTAGTTCTGCAAAAAGAAGCAATTGAAGCATGGAAAACAGGCGGTGCCCAAATGCCAAAAGTCTTAGTAATGGGTGGTGACTCAAAAGGTAGTGTCCCTTTTATTTTCAACTTAGGGAATATTCCCAATCAGCCATAACTTGAGTAAATAATACAAAAAAGGTGGGTATAACCCACCTGAGACACAAAAGTAAAACCAAGGAAATAATAAACTAATTTATGTCGACCCCTAATCATCAGAATCTCACAACCGCAGAAGCCAAAAAAATCCTGAATAAATTCAACTGTTTAGATATAGCACCTATCCTTAAACCATCAGAAAAAGCTATAACCCGTAAGGCCTTAATTTTAATTACTAGCCTCTCTGATTACCAAATATTAGGAATTTGCGCTGATACAGCTGAAGAAGGAATAATAGCGATGAGAACTTACTCTCATGCCTTTGGTTATGGAGTTCCAGGTGATTTAGCTACACCTGAAGGGCCAGTTTATATCAAATTGAATGGTAAAAATGGTTTGTGTTACCTCGATTCCTACGCCGGACATCATCGTGGAGTATTAGTGTCTTGCCAGTCTTACGACGAAGGAGGAATTAACGAAATGTATGGACATTTACCACTCGATTTATTTGTCTAAAATTTGGCTGTGTAGGTAGGGAGTATGCCTTACCTACTAGCTAATTAACAATTAACAATAACTAATTTTATGAGTATTATTACGCTACAATCGGTAAAAAAAGACTTTGGAATCAAAGAAATATTAACAAATGCTAGTTTTAGTCTTGATGCTACTGATAAAGTTGGTTTAATTGGTACTAATGGATCTGGCAAATCTACTTTATTAAAAATGATCGCTGGTCTGGAATCAATCGATAGTGGTCAGATTTTATGTACTTCTGGTTCTAAAATCATTTACTTGCCTCAGCAGCCAGATTTAGATGAAAATCGTACAGTTTTAGAACAAATTTTCGCTGACAGTGGTGAACACATGTCTCTGGTACGTGAGTACGAAGAACTCACAGATAAACTGACTCACTACCCAGAAGATAAGCAGCTTATGTCCCGCCTTTCTGTGGTTATGCAGGAGATGGAAACAACTGGCGCTTGGGAACTCGAAACCAATGCCAAAATTATCCTTAGTAAGTTAGGAATTTTTGACTTTGATGCCGTAATCAGTACCTTATCTGGAGGTTATCGTAAGCGCATTGCTTTAGCAACAGCTTTGCTATCAGAACCAGATGTTCTACTCATGGATGAGCCAACAAACCATCTTGATGCTCTTTCTGTGGAATGGTTACAAAGTTATTTAAATCGCTTTCGTGGCGCACTATTACTCATAACCCATGACCGCTATTTTTTGGATAGGGTGACAAATCGCATTATAGAAATTGACCGAGGTGATATTTTTACTTACGCGGGGAATTATTCATACTACCTGGAAAAAAAAGCTTTAGCTGAAGAATCTGCCATTAGTAGTCAACGTAAACATCAGGGTGTATTGCGGCGTGAATTAGAATGGTTAAGCCGCGGCCCAAAAGCTCGAAGTACAAAACAAAAAGCTAGAATTGAGCGCGTTCACGCCATGCGAGACACTGAGTTTAAACAAGCTCAGGGGAAAGTTGATATTTCTACAGTTGGTCGCCGCATCGGTAAAAAAGTTATTGAACTAAATAATATTTCTAAAGCCTACGATGGCCGGACTCTAATTAATAACTTTACCTACGAATTTAGTCCTGAAGACCGCATTGGCATTATTGGTGGTAACGGTGCAGGTAAATCTACTTTGATGGATATTATCACTGGGCGTGTTCAACCAGATGCTGGTAGTGTGGAAATTGGTACTACCATTCATATCGGTTATTTTGACCAGCATTCTGAGGAATTACTCACAGCTTTAGACGAAAATCAGCGCGTGATTGATTACATTAAAGAAGAAGGCGAATTTGTCAAGATTGCCGATGGCACTCAAATTTCAGCCTCTCAAATGTTGGAGCGTTTTCTATTTCCTGGGAACCAGCAGTATGCTCCCATCCATAAACTTTCTGGTGGAGAAAAGCGACGTTTATTTCTATTGCGTATTCTGATTAGTGCGCCCAATGTTTTAATTTTAGATGAACCTACCAATGATTTGGATGTGCAGACACTAGCAATACTAGAAGATTATTTAGAAGATTTTGCGGGGTGTGTAATTACAGTTTCTCACGATCGCTACTTTTTAGACCGCACTGTAGACACAATTTTTGCCTTAGAAGCAGGTGGTAATTTACGGCAATATCCAGGTAATTATTCAGTTTATCTAGATTATAAGAAAGCCGAAGAAGAGGAAGAAAAACAGCAGCAAGCTACTAATAATAAAGATAAATCCAAAAATCTTGCTGAAGACAAAGTTGCCTCTGTTCCCAAGGATACAGAAAATAAAAAGCGGCGTGGATTATCCAATTGGGAAAAGCGGGAATTTGAACAATTAGAAGGTAAAATTGCTCAGTTAGAAGCTGATAAAGTAGCAGCAGAAAAAGCAATGACGAGTGTTCCTCCTGGAAATTATAGCCAAGTCCAAAAACTCTACGAACAAGTGGAAGAACTTAAACAAGCTATTGATGTGGCTACTGAACGCTGGTTAGAGTTAGCTGAAATTGATTCTTAAATTATGCTCAATAGTCCAATTCAAAACCTCCGTTCTACTGCTATCCAGTTTTTAGAACAAAGTCCCTTAAAACGTCTACAAACTCTACAAGCGCTGGGTATAGGTCGTTATGACTTTTTAACTCAAATGCGCCTTAATGAAGCAAACATAACCTGCATAATGCGATTTTTTCAAAATCCCAACCAGCTAAAATTTCCAAATTTAGCCGGAGCAGATTTATCTGGTTTAGTTTTAGATGAAGTCAATTTTATTCGAGGAAATTTATCAGCAGCCAATTTGCAAAAAACTAGTTTAGTCAATGCAGACTTATTATTTGTAAATTTTACCAAAGCCGACATGAGAAATGCCAATTTAAGTGATGCAACCCTGAATGAGACTATTTGGTTAGATGCTCTGGTAGATGGATGTGAGTTCGGCTTGGGTATAGGTTTGACTGAATTGCAACGTAAATATTTACAAACGCGGGGAGCCAAGTTTAACTTTTCAGTAGATGATTAATTAAAATACAAAACATTGAATTAATTAAAATTAATCTGCATAAATTAATGAATAATTCGATTAAATTACCCAAAAAATTGATGCTGCTAGGTTCAGGAGAACTAGGTAAAGAATTTGTAATTGCGGCTCAACGCTTGGGAAATTATGTAATTGCTGTTGACCGCTATGCCGATGCTCCAGCTATGCAAGTGGCTGACTGTTCTGAAGTGATTTCTATGCTGAGTGCTGATGGTTTAGAAGCTGTAGTAACGGAGTACCAGCCTGACTTTATTGTACCAGAAATTGAAGCTATTAGAACTGAAAAATTGCTAGAATTTGAGCAAAGAGGAATTACAGTTATCCCCACTGCCACAGCAACTAACTATACAATGAATCGTGACAGAATTAGGGAATTAGCACATCAAGAATTAGGCATTAGAACTGCTAAATATGGGTATGCAGAAACTTTAGCAGAATTGATTACTATTTCTCATGAGGTAGGGTTTCCTAATGTGGTTAAACCTGTAATGTCATCTTCTGGTAAAGGTCAATCTGTAGTATCATCTACGAGTGAAGTAGAGAAAGCTTGGAATTATGCGATCGCTAATTCTAGAGGTGATAGTCAAAAAGTGATCGTTGAAGAATTTATCAACTTTGAAATCGAGATCACTTTATTGACAATTAAACAGTGGAATGCACCGACAATCTTTTGTTCTCCTATTGGTCATCGTCAAGAAAGAGGAGATTATCAAGAGTCGTGGCAACCAGCAGCTATTTCTGAAGACAAAATATTACAATCTCAACAAATAGCTCAAAAAGTCACCGATGCTTTGGGTGGAGCCGGGATTTTTGGTGTTGAATTTTTCATCACTAAAGATGAAGTAATTTTTTCTGAGCTTTCCCCTAGACCCCATGATACGGGAATAGTGACATTAATCTCACAAAATCTCAATGAATTTGAACTGCACCTCAGAGCAATTTTAGGCTTACCCATTCCCCATATAGAACTATTAAAAGCATCAGCCAGTGCCGTTATTTTAGCCTCTGAAAAATCAGACTCTATTGCATTTACAGGTGTCGCTGATGCTTTATCCGAAAAAGATGTAGATATTAGACTTTTTGGTAAACCCAGCGCTCATCCTTATCGCCGCATGGGGGTAGCTTTAGCTAAAGGTGCTGATGTACAAGAGGCAAGAGCAAAGGCTACAAAAGCAGCCAGTAAAATCACAATCATCTAGTCAATTTTATTTTATTGGTAGTAAGCAGTAAATAAACAAAAGTTTGTAGCCAGGATTTTAATAATTCAAACCTTTACTACAGACCATGAGGTTCAGTAGGTATGAACGACAAGCAAACAGAAATTTTTTTCCAAATTCATCAGAGTCTTCCCAGAGAAGGCCCTGGTAGTTCTGAATCTACAAAAAATGCTTTTCTTAAAATGATTGATTTGCCACAAAATCCAAATATTTTGGATATTGGCTGTGGCCCAGGCATTCAGACTTTTGATTTAGCTAGCCTGATAAATGGAAAAATTACTGCTATCGATAATCATCCTGTTTATGTCGATGAACTGAAACAAAAAGTCTTTCATAAAGGGTTGTCAGACCAAATTGAAGTCATCAATGCTGATATGTTTGCACTTGATTTCCTTAATACAAACTTTGACATTATTTGGGTTGAAGGTGCAATTTATATTATCGGGTTTGAAAATGGGCTGAAGCAGTGGAGACCCTTGCTCAAACTGGAAGGTTACTTGGCTGCTTCCGAAATAACATGGCTTAAACCATATCCACCAGACGAACTCAAAGAATTTTGGAATACGGGTTATCCTGCCATGCAAAACATTGAAGGTAATCTGCAAATTATCCAAAATTGTAAATACAAGATTATTGACTATTTTGTACTACCTGAGTCATCTTGGTGGAATGACTACTATAATCCTCTTGAAAAAAGATTACAGATAATGCAAAAACATTACCACGATGATGCAGAAGCTCTGGAAGTAGTTAATATGGCACAATTTGAAATTGATTTATATCGAAAATATTTTGATTATTATGGTTATATCTTTTACATTGTTCAGAAATTATCAAATTAACTTCAAAACTTGAATTTTTAAATTATTATTTTAGCGTTGCTGAATGATGAGATGATTTTTGCCTCACGCAAAGGCCAGGCAGCGCGTTGGGCAGACAGCGCCGTGGGCGAAGAGAAGTGCGGTCTTGGGCTTTGCCCAAGTGGAGCAACTTCGGGGTTTCCCGACTTGAGGCGACTGTCGTCGGCTTTGCCGACTTGTAGCGACTGTCGCGCAAAAACGCAAAGAATCTACCTTTGCCCCTGGTCGAAAATCTCAATTCATCCCACAACTATGCAACGCCATTATTTTTAATACTCTAAAATCCTAAATCAACAGCAATGCGGTGGGCGCAGGCAAATCCAGAAAATGCCACTGCATTTAAGCCCTGACCAGGAAAGGTACTATCACCCACACAATAAAGTCCGGGGATAGCTGTGCGATTAAAGGGCATTCCCAATAATCCTCGTAGCTTGTGCCGAGGAATCGGCCCATAAGTTCCATCCTCTCGCCCCAAAAAACGGCGATGAGTACGAGGGGTTCCTACTTCCAAATAATCTAAGCCAGCATCTAAACCAGGAAAAATTTTCTCTAGTCGGTCAATTATCTGCCAAGCTGCTTCTTCTTTCTTCGCCTCATACTCACTTGCAGACAGTCCCTGCCACTCATCAATCCAATTAGGCGTAAACGCATGAATAATGTGATATCCTGCTGGTGCTAAATCTGGGTCAAGCAATGTAGGAATCGAAACAAAGATTGTACCTGCCGATGCTGCCATTTTTTCCCAATCTTCTAAGACAATATGATGGCACTCTGTTCTAGTAGGCAACACTGACTCTTTTACCCCTATGTGCAAACTCAAAAAACTGGGCGATTTTTGATATGATTGTTGCCATTTTTTCTCATTATTAGGTATTTTCTCTACAGGTAGTAATTTATTAAATGTATCCCAGCGTGTAGCATTAGAAACTATGCGTTTACCTCGATAGACTTGACCATTAGCTAATTGCACGGCTACAGCTCGTCCCTGCTGCGTGATAATTTTCGTAACTCTAGCTTGGTACTGAATCCTACCTCCAGCCTTTTCTAAGCCCTCTACTAATTTCTGGGCAATTTGTCCTACCCCTCCTTTGGGATAATTGACTCCGCCATAGTGCCTGTCAGAAAAGACCATCCCAGCATTAATCATTGGTGTCATGTCAGCTGGAACCACCGACCAGCAGTAACACTCCATATCGATAAATTTCAATAACTGGGGGTCTTTAATGTAGCGGCGTGCGACATCCCCAACATTTTGAGGCAGATACTTGACTAAGCCAAGACATGCTAGAGGATGCTGGAAAAATACCCGCATTAAATACCGAGGTTCTTCTAGCGACAATAAATCTATAGTGTTAAGGTAATTGAAAACTTTCCAGCATTCGTCATAAAAGCGACGAATCCCTTTTTCTTCATGAGGGAAATAAGCAATAAGATTTTGCAAAAAATTATCATAAACTCGGTCAACTTTGATGTCTAATCTGTTAGGCAGATGATAATGAATCTGTACCGGGTCGATAATTGTCTGTTGATTAACATTTACAGCCTCAAGGGCGCGGGTGAGTAAGTTGGTTGTGCCATTGTGTCCCAACCCAAAAATCATTGATGCACCCACATCAAATCGATACCCTTGGCGCTCAAAATAGCCAGCACTACCACCTGGAATTAAATAGCGCTCTAATACCAGTACTTTCGCGTTTTTTGCTGCTAACTGGGTTGCTGTTACCAAGCCGCCAATACCAGAACCAATAACAATCACATCAAATAAAGGATCAAGGGAGAAAGTAGTGGTGCTGGAGTTTGGATACATAGGATCAGCTGTTAAATGAAATCAATCAAGAAAATAGTACTGTATATTACTTTGATTTGCATAAATAATACGTACTAAATCTTCTTTATTCTCCAATTAGCTGCTAGATATTAAATATTAAAGGAGGTAGACAAATTTTTTGTTATCACTTTTAACTTGTGGCTTCTGACACCACAGCAAAAACCTATTAAATACAATTAAAAACCGCTATATTTTGTTTTTAATTCCATAAAAAAGAGGGACAAGCCTGCTACCGCTGGCTAATCCCGTCTGCCGATCCTTAAAGAGAGGAGAACACTGAATAATAATATAACCTTGATTGAGAATAGATGTCAACTATTAATGAAAAAGATTTTCAATAAAATTAACGGTGTTGATTTTAGCGCTCAGCAGTACGCGCGAAAGAGTATGATGATGTTTCAGTTCCAGTACAATAAAAGTGCCTATTTCTGGCTATGGTGCCCCAATTGCGTGTTTATGTTCCACCCCATCCCCTAATTAAGCACTGGCTGGCGGTTGCCCGCGATGCTGCTACACCTTCAGTATTATTTCGCAGTGCGATGACTGAGTTGGGCCGATGGCTAACTTATGAAGCTGCGCGAGAATGGTTGCCGACTCTAGAAACGATGGTGCAGAGCCCATTAGATTCTTGTCCAGCAACTTTGATTAATCCTGAGATCCCTGTGGCAGTTGTGCCAATTTTAAGGGCAGGGCTAGGATTATTGGAAGGAGCACAAACGTTACTGCCTTTGGCTTCGATTTACCATCTTGGCTTAGTGCGAGATGAAGAAACTTTGGAAGTTGCGTGTTATTTGAACAAGTTGCCAGAGAAATTTGACCCCCAAACACGAGTGCTAATTACCGATCCGATGTTAGCAACGGGAGGGTCGATCATGACTGCAATGGCAGAATTGACACAACGGGGTATTGATCCAAGTTTGGTGCGAATTGTTTGTGTAGTTGCGGCTCCCCCAGCATTGCAAAAGTTGAGTGCCACGTATCCCGGTTTAATAGTTTACACGGCGACTATTGACGAAACCGTAAACAACAAGGGTTATATTGTACCTGGGTTAGGAGATGCAGGCGATCGCATTTTTGGGACTTAAGCTAGTATGCAGCTAGGGAAGGAAAATAGCTTAACTAAATTTAACAGTTGCAAAATTTCTTCAAGGGGGTAAAGTATGAGTCAGCGCGACGGTTTTGCCAGTGGTTTTTTAGCAGGGGCCTTTGTTGGTGGCGTAGTAGGTGGTATTGTGGGGGCGGCGATCGCTTCAAGGCGTGATGGGGAATTGTTAACTGAGGAAGAATCAGAACTGACCAATAGCCCCGCCGGAACTAAGAAAGTATCAACAAAACGCCGTCAAATTGTAGCCTCAGATAGCGATGGTATGGAAATGGAAACGGCAAGGCGATCGCTAGAAGATAAAATTGCCCAACTCAATGCCACAATTGACGAAGTGCGAAAGCATCTGGGTAATGTCAATGGCAATTCATCTGCGTCTATGAATGACCCTTCCCTCACCAAAGATTCTTAAAAAATTCACCTTTAGCAAAGGTGTTGATGGTGGTTAATACGGCAATAATCTGCAAACATCATGGCGTAGACTAAATTAAAATCAATAATAAGACCATTTTGAGACTTAGCAGGAAACCAAGCCATCCATGAATTTACTGATTACCACACTCGTTACCTTCTTAACGATTTATAGCTATTTACTAATTATTCGGGTTTTGTTGACCTGGTTCCCCAGCATCAATTGGTATAACCAACCATTTAGTGCTTTAAGCCAGATTACCGATCCTTATCTAAATCTGTTCCGCTCAATTATTCCCACATTGGGTGGTATGGATTTTTCACCTATCTTAGCCTTCTTGGCACTTAATTTAGCTGGTGACTTACTGAGAAGCTTGACTACCTTGCCATTTGTACAGGGACTTTAATTACTGTACTTTTCCAACACAGCTTATTTGTAGAGACGTTTTTGAACTAAACGTCTCTACAATTTTTAAGGGCTTCTAAATTACTGATAATCTTTCCTTAGCTCCAAAAGACTGCTCATTTGAATTACAAGTTATCTACGGACTTGGCCGCTAAACCCAGCAGCTTTAAACTGCTTCAGTTGCAGAGGTAATGACTGATTGGCTGGTACAGAAATTCTAAATTCAAAATCGCTGATACCTGGTGGAACCTCACTAATTGAACCAAGACGAGTCCGATTTTGCAATACCGGGTTGTTATTGGCATCATAGATGCGCCCGAAGATATCTGCATCATAAACGGTTTTGTAAGTAGCATTTTCCGCTTTGCCAGTAACAATAAAGCAATTGGCAGCCGCACTACCACTGCTGATCACAGCTCCTTGTGCCAATTCTGGGGGACAATCCTTATAGGAAACATCAGAAAGTTTAATCTGTGTCAATGCTATGGCAGAGGGAATAAACGCCCACGATAGAAAGGTGACGAAACAAGAAAGAAAGACAACCGTGAGTGAGCGCAACCGCATAAAGAACCCCGTGATTTAATCTAAATAATATGCAACTTGTAACCCCAGCTTACCTGAATTTAATTACTTGGGGGTTGTAGACTTGAATTTAACGTTTGTAATAATTAAGGAAACAAACCCTTAAATTTCCATTAAATTATGACTCCAGATGAGATTGAAACAGCCTTGCAAGCAGCCTTTAATAGTTGTGATGCAGCAAGCTGTCCTCTCACTGATATACAAAAACAGATATTACTACAAGTAGTCGAGCAAATTCAGGGAAATTCTAAATCTCGAACGTCAGATGTAGCCAATCCCTTAGATGACCTGACACCAGAAGAATTAGAGATATTTTTACAGTTCGTCAAGACACAAGAACAACAAAACCGCACCTGGAAAGTGCAATTACTCAACGATTGGCTGCATGACAATGACTCCGGAGAAGTAAAATTTATTCGCCAACGCTACGGTTTACAATGGTTAAATCGTCTGCAGTCATGTCATTTCGACAAGTATTCTTACTTTGAAGATGCACTGAAACTGAGAGTAGGCGATCGCATTGAGGTTTCCAATGCCATGTGGGAATGGGTACAAGAAAATGGCCCGTGTAAGCGGGAATGGTTTGGTTGCATCGTCCTTGAGGTTAACGAAATTAACAATGGTGATGATTCTTCTACCAATTGCACTGTCCGTTTCTACAGTGGTGCTGAGTATGAAATTCAAGGCATCTATGAATGGAATCGCTATAATTGGCGCTGGCCTCAGTAATTCGTAATACTCGCCTTTGGCGAGAAGCAAGCTACGTAATTCGTAATTCGTAATTTGCGATCGCTAATTTACTGCCCAAGCTAAAAACCTCTCGGTATGATATAAAGCTAATTGATTGCTTACACCATTGAAAACAGCATCAAAAGCGTGTTCTGCCCAAGGAATTTCGAGAAAAACCGCAGTTTTACCAGATTGAAGTAAACGTTTGTACATCTGTCTGCCAAATCGTACTTCTACTAAATGATCGCGGCTACCGTAAATTAACAAAGTTGGTGGTATGAGACGGGTCAAGTAATTTATTGGTGAAGCAATTTTGTATTGATTGGGTAATTCTTCAAGGGAACCACCGAGAAATCTTCTTAATACAGCGCGGGTATTTATGGGATCTGGACTTGGTGGTGATTTGTATCCTTCAGTTAAATCAACAGGGCCGTAATAGTTCACCACAGCACGGATAGGTGGTGCATCTGGTTGATAAGCCGCTAGCATAGCTAAATGCGCTCCCGCAGAACGACCTAAAAGTACCATGCGTTGTGGATCTGCTTCATATTCACTTGCATGTTCACGAATAAAATCAAGGGCTGTACGCACGTCATCTAATTGAGTTGGAAATTGATATTGAGGTGCGTGTCGATAGTCAATTGAAAATACTGTATATCCACGATTAGCTATATATTGATTAAACTCAGCATTGGCTCCAGGATTGCCACGTTGCCAAGCTCCACCATAAATTACTACCAAGGTTGGATACTTCCCTATCTCTGGAGGTTGGTAAACTTCCATTGTTAAAGGCACTCCCGCAGGCTTAGCAAAGAGAATACCTGTTTGATGACGTGTTTTACTGGATGGAATACCTCTAAAAAAATTAACTAAATTAAAAGGATGGGTTTGCATTTGAGCGCTGACTAGGGCTGGAATTTGCTTGAAATAGTCTCCTCCCAATCCTTGTTTCATCGCCCTAGCCATCTGCATTTGAGTTAGTGGTATATTCACCAGTACCCATCCACAAATTAGCAATCCGATTAAACTCATAATGCAAATTAGACGCTGTAATTGACGGCGATGGATGTAAAAAAAAGCAAGTAACAAACAAAGCAAATTTAATAAAAATAACCAAGGGCTGATTTCTGGCGCTCCCACCCCTAAAGTCAATAAGAACATATTGGGAGCAGGAAGAAAAATCCAAGAACTGAGAAATATACTGCCAAAACTGAGCAATAGCGTCAGCCATGATAAAATTATTTTGGATTTAGAAAACATAAATACAAGCGCTATAATCAATAAATTAACAGTATAACTAAATACTTTATTTTTAAATAACTTGTATTTTTTAGTATTAGTAAAATAGATCAGGGTGTAAATTTAAATTGTCCCAAGTATTGGATTATTCAGAATGCCAAAAGCTCGATTTGCTCCAAATCAAATAATTTGGTCTTCTTGTTTGGCAACAATTTTACCTTTAGCGCAAAACTTTTTCTTCTGTGACTAATTTTGGTGACATCAATAATGTAAAAATTACTGACGGATAATAGTTTTATATTATGCGATCGCTTGCGCTATCCCGCTGCTAAAAATAGATACAATCGAGTTAATAATTACGAATTATCAACTTGATTCTTCATCAACCTTTGTACATTCACCAATGCCCGATTAAATTCATAATTCCGTGTTTGAGAATTTTGTAAATACGCTTGCTGTTCTTCCTCAATCATTTGCACATCTTGAACAACTAAACCATCAAGTAACTTTTGCGCTGCACCAAACAAACTATCTTTCACAAATCGCCGAAACCAAATAGGCAATTTATGCAATCGCCAAAAGGCATTTAATGAAGTGAAATGAATCAAATAAGCCTTTGTTTGTATCTCATTTACTGGACATAATAAACAATAAATTTTAAAATCTTTTCCCAAAGTAGAAACCCAGTGAGGATAAATATAACTTACATCCAATGGCTCAGGATGTAGCCGCCGCAAAGCAGGGAAAAATAGCTGGGATATAGACCAAATTTTATCTATTTTATAATAACTTTGTGCTTGATAATGAGCATCCACCCGGTTAGCATCTTCGTCTATATCTTGCAATGTTGCTTCTGCCCAAGCTTGCAAATCTTGATGCAAATGTCCGTGATACATATCCATCAAATTTTCAATTAAATAAGAATAATGAGCATTGCATTTAATAATTGCAACTGTGGCAATATAATTTAAATGTTCCCATTCTGGTAAGCCTAAAGGTTCTGTAGAAGGTTCAACATTACCAGGAAATAGCCAAATAAAACCGTCTTGTTCTATTACAGGATAATGACGAATTTTACAATTTGGTAATTTCTGATTTGCTGCTAAGTAGGGAACTGTTGTACATTTGCCCTCAGAATTGAAGCGCCAACCGTGATAGGCACATTTTAATTCATCAGCGATCGCCTGACCATGACTAAGTTTCACTTGACGATGGGGACAGCGATCTTCTAAAGCGTGGATTTGTCCTTGACTATCTCTATAGAGTGCGATCGCCTGTTGCCAAATTGTCACACCTAAAGGCTTATTTGTGACTTCATCACTACGTGCAACCACATACCAATGATTGGGGTTAATACCCAACTGGCGGATATCACGATTTTGCGCGGTTTGAAAGATAGATGATATAGGCTCGGACATGTTTTTCTGCGTTAGACTTTAAAGCGTGCTGTGCTGCTCACTTTTTGGATAGCAAGTACAGTTAAAATATCTTACAAGTAATTGCTTACATAAATATCTAGTATTATTTTTTACTCAAGTATTCACAGAAAACTTAATTTAGTATGACTAATGACCAAAATATCACTTAGGGGACTCAAACTAACTGCGCCCACAAGCTATAAAGTATGTGTAGATCAAACAGCTAGTATATTGAGACAAAAATCTGTATGACAAGCTACCAACAAACCCTATCTAGCAACGAACTCGATAATGCTGTCATTATGGAGACAACAAGCATTAATCATGTAGATGTCATCGAAAATGTCATTGACAGTTTAGAACAAGATGACAGTGCAATGGTCAGCCACACGCCAGAGGGCGGTTATCTCTGGAAGTTTAAGTATGGCAGTGTGGAAGTGTTTGTACAACTTACTGGCAAAACTGACGAAGACACCATAACAGTGTGGTCTGTAGTACTAAAGTTACCTGCTAAAGATGAACCCAAGTTGATGCGGCATCTTTTGGAAATGAACTGCTCTGGCACTCTTGAAGCCCGTTTTGGTATTATTGACAATCAAGTGGTTGTGATATCAACACGTACTCTAGAGGAGTTATCTCCTGCGGAAGTTTCTCGGTTGATTACTATCGTAGCCACGATCGCTGATGACAACGATGAAGCTTTACAAGCTGAATTTGGTGGAGCTTGACTAAATAATTACTAATTCGTAATTCGTGAGGTAACCCCCGTCTTGGCGGTTCCCGACGATGGGGGACTACCGAACCCGGAGGGTAATTCGTAATTAAATGGGTTTCAGTCCCCTAGAATCGTAAATATGAATTACGAATTATGTTGACTAAGTAACTAACTTTTAACTCTTGAATTTTAAAGTGTGGCGACTCATTCCTTTACTAGAAACTTCTGGTGATGTGCAGATGGCAATTGATGGGTGGTTGTTAGAGCAACACTTGTCTGGCCACCATCCCCCAACTCTGCGTTTTTACACTTGGTCGCCACCTGCTATTTCTCTGGGATATCATCAACGCCAATATCCGCAATATTGGCAAAACTTGACTTGGCAAGGTCAGAAGCTAAATTTAGTGCGGCGTGCTACTGGCGGTAGAGCAGTACTACACCAAGGTGATTTAACTTATGCCGTCATCACATCGGGGCTAACTGGTAGTCGCCTCCAGGCATACGAAAAAATTTGTGAGTTTTTGATTCAAGGATGGCGATCGCTTGGCGTTGAGTTACACTATGGTACAGCTGGGCGAGGCTATATCCACAACCCTAACTGTTTTGGCACTGCTACAGGTGCAGATTTAGTTTTACCAGATGAAACCAAATTCATTGGTAGTGCCCAACTGCGACGCGGAAAAGCAATTTTACAACATGGTTCAATTCGCCTAAACCAAGATGCAGAATTGTTTGCTCAAGTATTTGGTGCAGAACATTCTACAACTGTGCAACTTCCCCAAAATTTTAAGGTCGAAAACATTATTGCAGCTTTGATTGCCGCTGCTTGTGATTGTTTTGGTATGGAAATAGAAGTGCAACCCCTCTCACAGTCTGAATGGCAAGCAATTTCGGCGCATCAGTCTTGAATTTAAAGGGCTGCTGAAGATTCTTGCAGATACCCTGCTGCTACACAGTCTTCAATTAGTTGAAGAACAAACGGCCAAAGTTCTGGCGCACCTGTTTCTACAGGCGCTACCCGTTTCATCACTTGATCTCGCCTAATGCCATGAATACGCCAAGTTCCGCCCTCAGTTTGCTGATTATGCAATAAAGGTTGTATGCGATCTAAAGCTGCGGCAAACTTAGCTGTGGGTGTTTTCCCTGTTTCAAACTCTTCCCAGAGTAAACGTAACTCACTACCTTGATTTGCGGGCAAAATTCCAAACAGCCTTAAGGCGGCTTGAGCTTCTTTTTCTGCCTTGCTGTGATTACCCTGGACATCATAACAAAAGGTATCACCAGCATCAATTTCTACCAAATCGTGAATCAGTAGCATTTTGATGGCATGAAATAAATCAACTCCTTCTGGAGTATATTCTGCTAATGCGATCGCCATCATCGCCAAATGCCAAGAATGTTCTGCACTATTTTCTCGGCGCGATCCATCGGTGAGCAAGGTTTGGCGAAGTATTTGCTTGAGGCGATCAATTTCAATAATGAACTGGAATTGTTGAGTTAGTCGATTGATTTGCACCTGAAATTTCTCAAAAACCACCTCATTTAGCTTAGACTCAGATCCCCGACTTTTTAAAAAAGTCGGGGATCTTGTTTTTCAGATGATCAGCCACCCATTTCTATCGTTCGGCTGATTAATTTTTTCTGGCCACCCGAACACAATAAATATGTATAAAATAGCAAAGAGAAAAATTCGTGACTGAAGAATTAAAGAAAGGCGATAAGGTGAAGTGGAATACGGCACAGGGTGAAACAACTGGTAAGGTAGAAAAAAAATTAACTTCACCTATAGATATTGGTGGACATCATGTTGCTGCCTCAAAGGAAAATCCACAGTATCTAGTGAAAAGCGACAAAACTGGAAAAGAAGCTGCTCATAAACTTGATGCCCTAGAGAAAATTGAAGAGTAATGTAGCGTTATGAGTAAAGAAATCGAATCAGTAATAGATGAGTTTCATTCTTCAGTCAACATGACACCAAAGGAACTAGCATCTTGGCTGGAAACAGAAGAATCTCAATCTGTGGGACAAAAGAAAAATGACGATGAATCAATTGGGCACAAATCCGGTAAGCGCATCATCGATTTGCTAAAAAAGAACAAAGATAGTTATACAGATGATGATTTATCGCATATCAAAAAAGTCGTTAGTTACATTCATCGCCACTCAGCACAGCAGCCTGGAGGTGATGTTGAAAATACACGCTGGCGCTACTCATTAATGAATTGGGGACACGATCCACTAAAAGGTGAAAGTTAATCGTTCTCGAAAACAAATTTCCCATTGTTAACTATGGGTAACAACGGGAAACGATAAAATTTTCTGTAAACTATCTAGAAGCGACTTGTGGCCCTGCCCAAACTTCTGTAATTTTTTGACCGAAGGTAATAGGTTGATCTGTATCTGTGGTATTTATTGTCTTACCGTCAGTGCCAACTTGTACCAAAGGCCAGTTTTCGTCTCCCATTTCGCCTGCACGGAACAGAACGCGATCTGGTTGATTTTTACTCCAACCTAATAACACAGCAATTTTCTCATGCCCATCTTCTTCTTGAGATGGAGCAACAGTATTGGCATGATCTTTTTGCCGATCCCAAATTACTGCATGATCTGTCGCATCGCCTGTGTTAAATATCCCTTCAAACTTACGGGCTAAAAAGCGATCGCCTTTTTCCGACCAGCTAACAGGAACTAACACCCCTATTTTGCCATTTTTATCTTCTTGTTCTGACGATGCAACATTTGTACTTAATAAAGGATCGTTTACAGAAGCAGTAGAAGCCATCACCCGCAACTTCTTAGTTTGTTTATCTTCTACAAATAGAACACTAGTAACCCTGCTGTTGTACATTTCGGGTTTTACTTCCATTTGTACCCTGCTATAAACCGCATACTTTCCATCAGGAGAAATCACAGGCACACTACGGTAATAGCGCACTCCAGAACTACCTTTGGCACCAATAGTCTCCTGAGTTCCTAAAATCCATTTCCAAGGGATCGGATGAGGACTTCCTATTGGATCTGCTTGTACTGCTTGTTCTTGATCAGGTTGTTTTGTGATTGGTACTTCCGTTGTGGAATTTGGTTGCGATTCTGTAAGAATTGGTGTTATTGGCGCAACGTGAACTGCTGCTAATGATTTAACAACAGGAACTTTCTTGGATAGAGAATTATTTTCTCTTGTCAAAGATTGGATTTTTGCAGCTTTTAATTTTTGTATTACATTTAATTTATTAACAGGCATCTCTGGGATCGGCGCGAGTTCCACTGCTGCCAATGTATCAGCAGTAGCTAAATTGCTACTTGATACGGAATAATCTTCTACTACCAAAGACTCTATTTTGTCTTCTTGTAATATTGGCACTTCCCCAACACCATCCATTGTCAACCGCGCAGAGTCAGACTCTTCAGTTCCAGAGTAAACTTCAGATGGTTTTAATATTTCAGCTAAATCAGGTTGGCTAATAGTAGCCACTTCCTGTGGTACAAAGTCAGAGTCTCCAGTCTCAGAAGCAATTTTTGCTACTGCTTGCGATTGTTTCGCTGAGGTAGAGTGACCTGATGCTGCAATTAAGGGAGCAATCAGCATCACAACAACAACATAATTGAGAAATGGTTGAACGCGGAACCATCCTGACAGCAAGAGGGGTTTAAGCATGTGTGGACTCTCTAGAGTAGAGGGGTGGTTGCTGTGTAAGGAGCAATGACTATGTAGCAAAGGGGAGGTGATGATTACAGGTATAACAACAAACTCAAAGGTTTAACGAGATAATTTCTTTAAGTTTGTAGATTTTTACAAAAGTTCAGTATCATTGTTCACCCTTTTACCTGCCATTTACGATATTTTACGTAAAAAACACCAGCACAAAATAGACGCAGACTCATTAAATAATTACTGGATAAAATAGACTTTTGCTGCTTTTAATATCCAACCGCACCAGATAATTGGCATTGGTTAAAAAGTATTAAGCATATCGTGTAAGCCACAGATACTAGCAGCACAGAAGTGGAGCAGAATATGCTGAACTGTTGGGAATGGCGTTAGCAACAGCTAAACCGCAGGAAACTTCCCTATTTATATCCTGCTACAACAGCACAGACCCTGATAACGGTAGAAGTGAGGCGTTACTTTAAAAGCTGGGAAAGATGACGCACAACATATAATACTCGAAAAGCACCGTTAGCATCCACCATGAAATGGAAATTGCTAACAATCTGTCAAAAATGCGAGAATACAATCCTATTTGAGAACACAACTACACTTCTAGCCAAATAAACTTACAAGTGTACTGTTAATAGTAGGTTATTTGCTAACAACTTGCTCATAAGCTTACCAAATAAACATCAATTCCGCCAAGATCACGCCATCTAATTGCATAACAATAAATTTGCCTTGCAAAAGCCTGATCGAAAATTGTGGTATCAGCTATCATTTGTCAGTGGTTAGTATTGACTATTGGCTCAAAACTAATGAAAGTAGTTTTTTTTGGTACTCCTCAGTTTGCCGTCCCCACTTTAGAAAAGTTACTAAATCAACCAGAATTTGAAGTTTTGGCAGTCGTTACTCAACCAGATAAACGTCGGGAGCGAGGAAATAAACTTACTCCTTCACCAGTCAAAAACGTTGCCGTGGCTCATAATATACCAGTATGGCAACCCCAACAAGTGAAAAAAGACGTTGAAACTTTAACCAAACTCCAAGAATCAGACGCAGATGTGTTTGTGGTTGTTGCTTATGGACAGATTTTATCGCCACAAATTTTAGATATGCCGAAGTTGGGTTGTATTAATGTACATGGCTCAATTTTACCTAAATATCGAGGTGCAGCTCCGATTCAGTGGTGTCTGTATAACGATGAGAAGGAAACAGGCATCACCACAATGTTAATGGATGCAGGTATGGATACTGGGGCAATGTTACTGAAAGCAACTACACCCATTGGATTATTAGATAATGCCCAAGATTTAGGCGATAGGCTATCTGCAATTGGTGGAGATTTATTGCTAGAAACTCTTTGGAAACTAGAACATCAGAAAATTGAACCGATTCCTCAAGATAATTCGCAAGCGACTTATGCACCTTTGATTCAAAAGCAAAATTACGGGTTAGATTGGTCAAAAAGTGCTATTCAATTACACAATCAAATTCGAGGCTTTTACCCAAACTGCATTACTACATTTCGCAACCAACCACTAAAGATAACGGCTACCATTCCCCTTGGTTCTGCCTACGATCGCCAACTACCAAAAGATTTACAAAGCATACTTCAAAAACTGCCTGATTTATCAAATCTATCGGGTAATCCAGGGGAAGTAGTAAGCATCGCCAAGGGAATTGGAGCAATCGCTCAAACTGGCGAGGGTTTGTTGTTGTTGCAAGAAGTTCAGCCAGCTGGCAAACGTCCCCAATCGGGATGGGATTTTGTTAATGGTACTCGCTTAGCTGTAGGAGAAGTGTTTGCAGAAGGTTGAAAGATGTCTTACTTGGTTTTTTCGTAGAAATGGCAACATTCACAAGGCCCGTCTGGTTTGACTGCACAGCGAATAATCTCAGAATGAGCATTGTAGCGACAAGTGGCATCACCTACTACCCAACGTCCTGCTACTAAACTTTTCTCTGCTGGTCTTTGAGCAGATTGCACATACAGGGCTATATTGTTTAAGCGGTAACGTCCTAATTTAAGTTGGTATCTGTGACGGCGTTCTAAAACCGCGTAAGTTTTACCTTCAAAATCGAGATAGTTTCCTGGTTGGGGTGTCCAATCGAGTTGGACTTTGCCGAGTGACTGACGCGGATGTGTCAGAATCACCTCAGTTGCTAAAGAATCTGGCTGCATAAGCTGATGTTATGTGATTTACATTATAAAAATGGTATCGCAGTAGCTTACTCTAGCTTACCGAATTTAGATTATGATTATTGTTTTGCTACATTTGCTGTAAATTTGCACATAGCGATCGCTACATATAAGCAGTTAAATATTTATACCCGATTTTAAAATAAAAGGTGCAGCCTTCTAAATTTTACATCAAGGGTTTTAAAATTTTATTGTCCAAATCTTGAATAAGTTTGAGTAGATTTAATATTTTTATAAAAAAATATTTTACTAAGATTTATTTATCTTAATAAACAGTTTAATAAAAATAAATAAAGTCCGCGATCGCGGACTAAAAGTAAGGGGCAATTGTTACTTTTATGGGTAACAATCTTGTCAGATTGTATATTCATTGTTGATCAACAAGCTTAAAAAATCAAGTAGCAAATACTAATTATTTGGACATAATCTATATATCTTACTTAACCGAATGTATAAACATAAAAATGTCCGCATTTGCGGACATTAGTAAGGCTTTCTGTCACTTTTTGGCTACAATCATGTGGTACATGATGTTTTTAGTTTCAATCATATCTGTCTATAAATCAAGGCAAATAAAACATGTATTTAGACATAAGCTATTGAGTTATATCCTTTATTTTAATATATTTAAATGTAGAAAAAGTATAATTTTTATATTGTGTTTATTCTGGATTAACAATACATGAACTCCAGCCCTAGAATAATCTACGAATTAAAACAAATTTGTGATCAATCGTGTAGAAACACATTTAAATATGTATCAGACACAAATCAGATATTTATGTCTTTGAGAGAGGGGGCATTTTAAAGATTTTTCAATTACAAATATAAAGGTGGTCAGGTTAACAACCCCAGAAATTCCCAGTTCTGGGGTTTTACTTTATTTCCATTTGAAGCTTAAATTTTATGGTGACAGCGTGCTTAAATTATTTGATTGGATGTCTAATGTATTCTCGTATTTACCAATACGAATAGGCTACCTGGATACTAGGATATCAACTGCGCCAAGAGTCAACAAATTTGATTTCTGTGCCTCTGTCAAACTTGTAACACCAAAAATATTCATCTTTTCATACATTTGTTCTGCTTTGAGAGTGGTAATGCACTTTTTCGTCTGCATATCCCAAAATTTAATCGCAGCATACCCACCTCCAGCAATAAGGATATTACCATCAGGGCTAAAAGCAATGCACATGACCCAAGTATTATGCCCTTCTAGGGTGGCAATACAGCGACCCTCTGCGATATCCCAAAGTTTGATTGTACCGTCACTGCTACTACTAGCTAGGATTGTACCATCAGGATTAAAAGCGATCGCCCAAAGCATATCTCGATGGGCTTGGAGAATATGCAGACATTTTCCTGTTTCTATATTCCATAATCTGATGATTCCCTCGACGCTACCGCCAGTGGCAAAAGTCCGGCCATCAGGACTAAAAGCAATCCACCAAACCCAATTACGATGTCCTGTAAAGGTTTGATAACATTGTCGAGTGGCAATATCCCAAATATTCACTGTGTTATTAAAGCTACCAAATGCTAATTTTGTGCCATCGGGGCTAAAAGCCACTGACATTCCTAGATGTACTGGAAAAGTATCAAGAAGTTGTCCTGTTAATGCATCCCACAATCTACTGTTGTTGTCATAACTGCTACTGGCTAACAAACGACCGTTGGGACTAAATGCGACTCCTGTCACCATACCTGTATGCCCTTGCAAGACTTTGGTACACTGATTTGTTGCTACATCCCATAACCGAATTGTTTGATCTGCGCTACCACTAGCGATAGTACTACCATCAAGAGTAAAGTCTACAGCAAAAATTAAATCTGTGTGCCCAGATAAAACACGACATTCACCTTCTGCTGTCCACAATCTAACGGTACGGTCTTCATTACCACTTACAATCATCGGTAGCATCTTTGATTGAGGAGAAGCACTAGGTAAAATGGGACTACAAGCTATAGTTTTTACCCAGTTATTTCTGCCCTTAAATGTCCGCAAACACTCCCCACTGGTAACATCCCATAACCTCAGTGAGAAGTCATCAGCACCGCTAGCAATCAGGGTTCCTTGGGAATTAACAGCGATCGCATCAATAGAATTAGTATGTCCTTGCAGGGTTTTAAGACATTTTTGTGTGGTAATATCCCAAAGTCGAATCGTGCCATCAATACTACAACTAGCTAAGATACTTCCATCTTTGACAAAGGCGATCGCTAGTATGCCATTTAAATGTCCTGTTAAAACGCCAATACAATTACCGCTGTTGATATCCCAAAGTCGAATTGTTCGATCTAAGCTACCACTGGCAAGTATCCCTGATGAACTAAAAGCGATCGACTTGAGCCAGTCAGTATGTCCTGATAAAGTTTTGATACATGAGCCTGTAGCTAAATCCCAGAGTTTGATAGTGTGATCTTCACTGCCACTAATAAGGATGTCGCCTTGTAGATTAAACGCTATTGACCAGACTCTACTGCTATGTCCTTGCAATATTTGGGTGCATTCTCCCAGGCTCAGATTCCAAAGCCTAATGCTAGAGTCGTGACTACTACTAATTAATGTATTCCCATCACGGGTAAAGATAACACAAACGACTCCACTTTGATGGTCTTCTAAAGTTTTCTCACACTGTCCAGTTGTAACATTCCAAAGTTTAATTTTTTCGTCTTGCCCCCCAGTAACCAAAATGTTACCATCTGGACTAAAAACAATAGACCAAATCAAACCGACATGTCCTTGATAGGCAATTAACTGTTGACCGCCGGCGACATCCCATAATCGAAAATAACCGTCGAAATGACCTGTTGCTAAAGTTTTACCATCCGGGCTAAATGCTACAGAAATGACTGTAGAGAATGTTTTTGCAAATACAGATTTTGATAAATCGGTATGAGCGAAGTTAACTTTCTTCAAAGGAGTATCTTGAAGATAAGCTTGCCAAATTGTCAAATAAGAAAAGTCATAACCAGTTAAATCAATTTGCAGGTGACAGAGAAGATTAAGAATATTACCAGCTGTATATCCGGGTTCCGGTTCGGTATAGGGAGATGACTGTTTAAGTGTGTGCAAAATCTGCGTGAGCCGAGTTACAATTGCCTGTTTAGTTCGCAGTTTTTGTAACAAGCGCTCAATTACAGGTTGAAGGATAAGTTTAGTTTGGACAACTCGCAGATAATCTTTGGTAGTAGCTTTAATGAGAGCGTGGCTGTTAAAAAGTGGAGAATTGATCACAGGTTTCCCCAGAATTTCTGCACACACCTGCTGTATGAATTGATCTGTCACATATTCCATTACCGCAGGTTGGAGGGTAAAGTGGACAGCAGTTTCTGGGATTGTCTTTTTTTCAATCAGACTTCGCCGATTGAGAGACTCTAACGCCTCTAACAATTTTATGGATGATACAGGTAAAACTAAATCAGCACATAACTCTGCTAATGTGATAGCTTCTCGATTAATTGCTAGCCAATAAATCAAGTCTTTTTCTAGAGATGAAAGGCGATGAAACTGCTGATTGAGTAAGTCGTATATACTACCAAAAACAGTAGAACCGTGAGCAAAAAAATCAGCGCTATTGCCATTAAATAACTCTTGAATGGTAGTAGCAATAATCTTAAGAGCTAGGGGATTACCTGCGTAGTGTTGAATTAAGTTTTGCCAATCTATATCTGAGCCACAAAAGAAATTTTTAGTTCTTACCAATTCTAAAGCAGCAATCGCACTCAAGCCCGTTAGTTGCCATGAACGTACTGGCAGATTTTCTCCTTCTAAGGCTGCAACTTCTGGGACTTTTTCTCGACTCGTTAACAATACGCAGCTTTGATGTGTTGTTTCTCCTATCTGGTTCAGGAGTTGTCCATAGTCTTCATATCCAGGCTGGTAGTGTCCCGATTGCTCACCACTATCTAAAACTGATTCTGCATTGTCCAAAATTACCAGACAACGGTGCGATCGCAAATGTGCCATGAATTGCGAGATAAGAACTTGCAGATTTTCCGATAAATTGATTGGTTGTCCACTGGCGAAGAATTGGAGTAGGTTTTTTAACAGTTCTCCCAGAGGTGGACTATTACGGAGACTGCGCCACACCACAAACTCAAACTGCTCTTGAATCTGCTGTGCTAGTTTTACTGATAGGGAAGTTTTGCCCATTCCACCCATCCCTAGCAGTGTCACCAAACGACAGCGATCGTTGATAATCCAGTATTTTAACTTACTAAGTTCATCTATGCGTCCAAAAAAAATGGACACATCAACAGCTTCACCCCAGTCCACTAAATTTTTAATTGTTTTTTTAGTCTCTGTATTTAAATTTTCCCGCTTTCTAGAACCTTCCTCAATACCTGCTCTGACATAATCGCTTGGTGTCAGTTCTAAGCTAAAAGCTCTAAAAAAGTAATTAAGAGATTGTTTATCAACTCCTTCTACTCGCGCCAGAATTTTGGAAACAGTAAAAGGAGCTAATTGAGTGCGATCGCTCAGTTCTTCTAAGGTAAATCTGGCTCCATCATTTTCTAAAATCTCGGCTTGATGCCTAGCCTCCTGAAGCTTTTGAAATCCTGGATGGCTAAGGATAACACCACGCCTGCGTCTTTGCTTGGGCAATTCCATTGGATTACAAGGCTAAAGCTAAGTTGAAGTTAATTTTACTAGTTTTGAGACAACAAGCAAAATGCTTGATTACTTTCTCATTTCAGGAGTTCGCGCATTTATGACAACTATGATTGTGTCGCAGAGCTTAAGTTAGCACCTTAACACCTTGATCTTTACTGGTAAACTTTTGAGCTTGATTAGAAACTGAAGATATCAATTTTTCACCAGCAATTGCCAGCATTTCTCCGACGAACATCGCCAAAGCTGCCATTGTTGAAAAACTTATTCAATATTTTAGGGTACTCGACCCATGACAAATACAACTATCAATCCAATTGAGTCTCCCGAAGTAACACAACAACTATCTGAAAATATCATTCTTACAACGCTAGATGACCTCTACAACTGGGCAAAAATGTCTAGCCTGTATCCCCTGATGTTTGGTACAGCCTGCTGTTTTATGGAATTCATGGCTGCTTATGCATCTCGTTTTGACATGGAGCGATATGGCATGATTCCCCGTGCTACTCCTCGACAAGCAGACTTGATGATTACCGCAGGCACAATCACAATGAAGTATGCGCCTAACTTGGTACGTCTGTATGAGCAAATGCCAGAACCCAAATATGTAATTGCAATGGGAGCTTGCACCATTACAGGAGGTATGTTTAGTGTAGATTCTCCCTCTGCTGTTCGCGGTGTAGATAAGTTAATTCCAGTTGATGTTTATATACCAGGATGCCCCCCCAGACCAGAAGCAGTTCTTGATGCTATTATCAAACTGCGGAAAAAAATTGCCGATGAAAGTATTCAAGAACGGCAGAAAACTCAACAAACTCACCGCTTTTACAGTATCTCTCATCGGATGAAGGTAGTCCCTCCTGCTTTTGATGGGCAATATCTTAGAAGCTCAACACGACAGATTCCACCCCCAGAATTAACCACAACACCAGGATTACCCTTAGTCTTATCAGACGCGATTAAATTAGACACAATAAATCGCGTCTCTACATGAGGCTTTTTGGCTTAACTAAAAGGTATTGAGATCAAATTTTAATTTACGAATTACGAACTTGTACTGAGCGCAGCCGAAGTATTACGAATTACCAACCACTAGCACCAATATTTTTGCACACAATTTGCATTGCTTTACCTGGGGAAGAACTGGCGACAAAAGCTACTTCCCCTTTTTTCTGCTCTTCTTGAAGTACCTGTCCTTCTGAGCCGTAAATGGCAATGTGATCGAGAAAAAGCCGTGATTGTCCGCATGATGCCGAGAATGTAGTCTCAAAAATACCATCACCATACATGCCATAAAGCTTATATGTCGTGCCACTAATAGTTTCTATATCTAGAGCTATACGGTTGCCTAATTTATCATGTCCCACTGTGATATATCTTTCTATATCTTCAGCGATCGCAGTACCATTACTGAATAAAGCAGCGATCGCTCCTACAATACCACCTATTTTTAATAACATTGCGTTAAAAGTATCAGATTTGATATCTTTCTACTCATAATCACAGCGATTCTGGCACGGTATAAGCACTGAATTGGAATAAAGTTGAGAAATCATTGACCTGCAATGCCAATACATCGACTTGTAATGCCAATACATCGGCCTGCAATGCCAATACATCGGCCTACAATGCCAATGCATCAACCTGCAATGCCAATGCATCAACCTGCAATGCCAATGCATCAACCTGCAATGCCAATACATCGACCTGTAATGCCAATGCATCAACCTGTAATGCCAATACATTGACCTGCAATGCCAATACATCGACTTGTAATGCCAATACATCGACTTGTAAAAATTAATCTATCCTGCGTTACGCAGCAACTCTAAAAAACTTGGGTGTACAAGGTAGCTTTAGTAGAAAGTAAAAACGTTACTGTTACTTTCATTTGGTAAAGTAATTCTAAACCACTAAAATTTCTCACTCATCCAGAGGCACTGCAACTATGAAAGTCCTTCATGGCACCTGGATACCAAATGCAGACACCGACTTTATGCAGTCAGGTGCTTTTTGCTTGTGGGTAGAAACCTCTACCGTAAAAAAAAGCCGTGCTAATCATCAAAACACTCATCCTGGACATTTACCAAAGGATGAATTAATCGCATTTCTAAACCAAGAGTTGGGAATTAAAGAACCAGCGCCTAAATTAAGTCAGCGGATATCCCCAAAATACTTTGCCCTGCCAACTATCAATAATCAACCCCTCCCTTC
Source organism: Atlanticothrix silvestris CENA357 (assembly GCF_016056295.1). GTDB lineage: Bacteria > Cyanobacteriota > Cyanobacteriia > Cyanobacteriales > Nostocaceae > Atlanticothrix > Atlanticothrix silvestris. The sequence continues at coordinate 32,424 of NZ_JAECZB010000008.1, read as the reverse complement.
ACCCGAATTAATTAAGTATTTAGAAGTGGAAATTCCTGAAGATTACGAGGAATTTCAATATTGGCAAGTAGATTGTTATCAAACGGTGATATCTACTAAAGCCGAACCAGCAATCAACGTAATTAAATTCCTCAACGACATTCATTTTTTAGCACTGTATAACTCTGGTGATATTCAACTTGGTTCCGATTTGTTGTTTTGGTATCACTACACCCAAGCTTTTAAGCAAATAATTCTCAAAGATCAATATATTCCGGCGTTGAAATATCGGCAGTTAGCAGCTAAAACGACTAAGAAAAAAAGCAAACTGCCGACTTTGCCGCCATTTGAAATCTACGCCACTTGGGAAATTATTTCTGAAGAATACACAGCTAATATTCAAAAATACCTTGATTACATGCCGCTGATTTGTGTGGCAGGTTCTACAACAGCCAGTAGCATTGAGTTTTTCGATAAAGAAACTTTGTTGCGTCACTTTTCGGAATCTGTACTTAACAATTTGGTAACGCACACACCTTCTACAGCCACTTTTGACAAACAAATTGCCGATTCTCTCATTGATTATTGCTTTTATCCCCAGCGACATAACCCGTTAACAAAAAATGCTGCACTAGAAGAATACAAGCAATGGCAAGCTTGGAAAGCTAAAATTACCCGCACTCAAGCAGACTCTCCCTTTCATCTTTGCTTTCAGTTACATTCCCCTCCTACTGAAAAGATAGATAACTGGCAAATGCAGTTTTTGGTAGCTAACAAACAAGACCCTTCTTTGAAGCTGGCTTTGGCAGACTACTGGAATATGAATAAAACTGCTAAAACTGATGTCTACAAACAATTTGGCAAAGAATTTGAAACTAATCTGCTGTTAAGTTTGGGTTACGCAGCCAGAATGTATCCCAAATTGTGGCAAGGATTAGAAACAGACCAACCTACAGATATGCAACTGACTTTAGATGAAGCCTTTGACTTCCTCAAAGAAAGTGCTTGGGTGCTGGAAGAGTCTGGATTTAAAGTAATTGTACCTGCTTGGTATACTCCCGCAGGTCGCCGTCGCGCTAAAATTCGCCTGCAAGCATCAGGACGTAAACTTGCCCCAACTAAGGGTGAGACAAAAAGCTATTTTGGTTTAGATTCGTTAGTACAGTATCAATATGAGTTAGCGATTGGTGAGCAAGTTGTCACCCCCCAAGAATGGGAACAACTGATTAATGCCAAATCTCCCCTAGTGCATTTTCGCGGTCAGTGGATGGAGCTAGATCGAGATAAAATGCAGCAATTACTCGAATTTTGGCAATCTCACGGCGATGAACAGCCCCAAATGAATTTGCTGGAATTTCTCCAACGCAGTGCCGAAGTTGGGGAAGAATGGGAAATTGAACATGATGATGTGCTGTCAGAAATGATAGCAAAGCTCCAAGATAAAAGCCGACTGGAACCAATTTCTGACCAATTAAATCTGCAAGGAAACTTGAGAGAATACCAAAAACGCGGCGTTTCGTGGCTGGAATATTTGGAACGTTTGGGTTTAAATGGCTGTTTAGCAGACGATATGGGTTTGGGTAAGTCGGTACAGGTGATTGCGAGATTAGTACAAGAGAAGGATTTACAGTCAACTGTTTTACCAACACTGTTAATTGCACCTACCTCCGTTGTGGGGAATTGGCAAAAAGAAATTGCCAAGTTTGCACCTCATTTAAAAACTATGGTGCATCATGGTAGCGATCGCCTGCAAGACTCTAAAGAGTTTAAACTTGCCTGTCAACAGCATGATGTCATCATTACTTCCTTTACCCTAGCCCGCAAAGATGAGAAGTTATTAAATAGTATTGAATGGCAACGCCTAGTTTTAGATGAAGCACAAAACATCAAAAATCCCAAAGCCGCGCAAACTAAAGCTATTCTTAAACTCTCCGCAAAACATCGGCTAGCGTTAACAGGAACGCCTGTAGAAAACCGCTTACTAGATTTGTGGTCAATTTTTAACTTTCTTAATCCCGGCTATCTGGGTAAAGAAGCTCAATTTCGTAAGTCTTTTGAAGTTCCCATTCAAAAAGATAACGACCGCGTGAAATCAACTACCCTCAAAAAGTTAGTTGAACCTCTAATTTTACGACGCGTCAAAACAGACCAATCGATTATTAATGATTTGCCTGATAAAGTTGAACAAAAACTCTACACCAACTTGACAAAAGAACAAGCATCACTTTATGAATTAGTAGTCAAAGATGTAGAAGAAAAATTACAAGAAACAGAAGGTATTAAACGTAAAGGATTAATACTTTCAACTTTAATGAAATTGAAACAAATTTGTAATCATCCAGCCCAGTTTTTACAAGATAATAGTGAATTTTCCACCGAGCGATCGCATAAACTCAGTCGGTTAGCAGAAATGGCAGATGAAGCAGTCTCCGAAGGAGAAAGTCTACTAATATTTAGCCAATTTACTGAAGTTTGCGAAAACATCGAAAAGCATATCAAACATCATCTGCATTGCAATACTTACTACTTACATGGCGGCACTACCCGCAAGCGCCGCGAACAGATGATTAGTGAATTTCAAGAACCAGATACAGAACCATCTGTATTTATTCTTTCACTCAAAGCAGGTGGTGTTGGCATTACCCTAACTAAAGCTAACCATGTCTTTCATTTTGACCGTTGGTGGAACCCAGCCGTTGAAGATCAAGCAACCGATCGAGCTTTTCGTATCGGTCAAAAAAAGAATGTTTTTGTGCATAAATTTGTTGCCATTGGTACTCTAGAAGAAAGAATTGACCAGATGATAGAAGATAAGAAAAAACTCTCTTCTGCTGTGGTTGGTAGTGATGAATCATGGTTAACAGAATTAAATAATGAAGCCTTTAAGCAATTAATCGCATTAAATAAAAGTGCAATTTTGGAGTAGTTTTTATGACTAAATTTAGTCGGACTTGGTGGGGCGATCGCTTTATTAAAGCATTAGAAGATTTTACAGATGATAATCGACTCAAACGAGGACGTTCTTATGCAACTGGCGGTAAGGTTTTGAGTTTTGATATTGACCAAAATAGAATTACTGCTAGAGTTAAAGGCTCAATTAATCCCTATTTTGGTGTTTATAAAGAACCAACATATAATATAAACATTGAAATCAAACCCATTGCCAAAACAAGCTGGAATGAAGCTATTAAAAAACTTTCTTCCAAAGCTAGTATTGTGTCTCGATTACTGCTTAATGAAGTGCCAGAAAATATTGAAGATACTTTTTCTCGCTTGGGATTACACTTATTACCCCATAGTAGTAAAGACTTCACTACTAAATGTTCTTGTCCAGATTATGCTAATCCTTGTAAGCATATTGCCGGAGTTTATTATCTAGTAGCCTCACAACTAGATAACAATCCATTTTTATTATTTGAACTAAGAGGATTATCTCAAGCAGAACTGCAAGCAAAACTCGCTGATTCCCCATTAGGTAAAGCACTTGCAGAAGAACTGAAAGCTAAAGAAATTTCTTTAGAAAATTCCACCTCTTTTTATACCCAATTAGAAAAGCAATCTATTGATCAAAAGCCAACTGCAAGGGAATTTTGGTTAGGAACCAAGCGATTACCACAAACTATTGAAGTTCCCACCCCTAGCGGTGTATCGGCAATTTTGATCAAAAAACAGGGAGATTTCCCTGCTTTCTGGTCAAAAAATAATTCTTTTATTGAAACAATGGAGGAGTTATATCAGCGAGTCAAAACAAAAAATCAAAACTTAATGTAACTCTTCCCTATGCTCTATGCCCCATATTAAATAATAGGCTCTAGTGACTTCTTATAACAACGAGCTGTAATTAAATAAGGGTGAAAAACTTCTAAATAATGTCGTTGAATTGTACGAAAAAACTTTTCTATTACTTGTGGATCTTCTGTATGAAAAGGAAACTCATTATTCAATCCCTGAGAGAAGTACCAATTGACAATTAACTTGCCGTTAGATGAGAGAACATTATAAAAATCTAACAATTGTTGAGTTGGATCTGGCAAATGTTCTAAAACATCAAAACATAAAATAGTGTCAAAAGTTTCTGTAGTAGTAAATTGTGGAGAACAAGTCAGTTTATCCTCTAACCCCAGTTTTTTTGCCCGATATTTGACAAATTCACAATGAATAGGATTAATATCACAATAGATTACCTGCGTTACTTCAGGGCAAAGAGCAGCTGCGATCGCATGAGTACCAAGACCTCCACCAAAATCTAGTACTTTGCCATCAGCTTGATCTGCAATTAAGCATAAGGTATCTCGAATATAGTCTTGGCTTCCTAAATGAAAAGATGCTAAATCAAATAAATAGTTACTACCTACTTGGTTATTATAAAACTCTGTCGCTGTTTCCCATTGGAAATCATTCTGACCTAAATCAGACATCTTTTGTTGGCCTGCAAGCAGCTTAGCTTGTAAAAGGTCTGGCTCTAAATTCAAAAATGTTTGTAAATGATGCTCTAAGTGAAAGCTATTATTCCAGTATGAACTAAAAAAAACAGGGATAGGAAAAGATAACATGCGTTTAGTTTTTGATTTTATTTACGCTAAGCGTGTCAGTTGTCATTTGTTAGTTGTCAGTTGTCAGTTGTTAGTTGTTTTTAATTTGATTTAATATCGCAACGCCATAAGTTTTACTGGGAGCATCCACTTTTGAAAGAAATACCAAGCGATTAGAAATCGCGGCTATAAAAACCAAATTCACCTGCGTGGATTGTGTTGAGCCTGCGGAGGCAGGCTTTGTTTGTCTAGCCCCAGACTTCTAGTCTGAGGGGTTATTTGCCGAAAGTGGATGCACCCGTTTTACTACTGACTACTGGCTTTTGCAAAGCGGTTGACCACTGACCCCTGACCACTGACCACTGACCACTGACCAAACTCTATCCCCTTGTAGGTAGAGTTTTATGCTTTTCTAAGCGTAATTCAAAGCGATCGCCTGGAGTAGGATCAATCACCTGGGTTTTCAGATTATTCTTTTCTAGTAACGAACGAAACTCCTCTACACTCCCCTTAACTTGCAATATTTTCATGAGCAATCCCTCAAACATCACATCTCCTCCGGCTGCTGTGGGAAGCATTACTTGTGGTTGTAAAGATTTTGCCACTTCTAATGCACTGTTTGTTCCTTTAATAATCGGCCCCAGCAAAGGCAGTGCCACATCAACTATTGGTGTAATAATGACATCAACTGCTGCAACTTGTTTAACTTGGGGAGAATGATAACCGTGAGGCTCGTAATAGAGTGTTAAACCAGTTGCTAACTCTTTGAGGAGATAACCATTTTCTACGAGGGTAGGGCCAATTGGAGAGCCCGGAAAAGCTGTAATCTCTAGTTGATTATTTAACGTGAAACTTTCCCCATGAGTCAGGGATGTCACAGCAGTGTAATCTAATTCTTGCACTACTTTTGCAGCACCAGGAGAACCCACAACCTGAATTTTGTGGTCAAGCTGCTTCAGCGTCGGTGGGTGAGCATGATCTTCTAAACCCTGAGACAGCAAAATCAAATCAATATTTTCTGGTATTGGGCGTTCTTGAGATTTAGAGCCTGTAAACAACCAATCCAAGTTACTAAAGGTTAATGAACCAACTAGCCAAGGGTCAATCAGTACCCGTTGATTGCCGATTTCAAGTAGCCAACTATTGCTGTCTAACCAAGTTAAGTACATAACCAAAGCAAATATAACACCTGCCTTTATTATCAATCGTCCAGCTTGGTTGTGAGTTTTGCCTATTCCAATCTCCTACTTCCTACCTTTAAAACACCTGGAGAACACAGAGGTAGTGCAAATGAGTCAGCAGGCATTAGCATTGAGAAAATAAGTCATAAGCTATTACGCCTTTAAATTACACAATCACTTCCTAAGTTTGTTGATTGCTGACCGTTAACAGTCCATACAAAAAGATGTGCAACTTAGATACGTGACAGCTTAGTACAAAAAGACTATGAATGATTCAACATTTACTATCTTTATCGTTTTTGGAATTATTTGGATTTCAATGGCCACCGCAGGTGTAATTGCTGTTCTAAAAGCGGATGGGCAAAAAATCCGTTTTGGCAAAACGGGACTAATTATTATTATTCCTATCATTGTTCCAATTATTGTTACCCTTGCGTATGCTGCATTTAAGGGTACATTTTGAACAATTTATGCTGAATTATTGAACCTCAGACGACTCAAAGTCGTGTGATTCCTAGCTCAGCAACGCCAGCTATCCAATACTACTCATGACTAGAAGCTGGAACCTTTATATTTTGCTTAATCAAATATGGCTCAGGTCGGATTTGAACCAACGACCCCAGGCTTATGAGTCCCGTGCTCTAACCAACTGAGCTACTGAGCCAAGTTTTTCAATCCTTTGTTAATATAGCATAGACATTTCGCAATGGCTAGTATCTTTAGCAATTAATTTTGGTGAGATCTCACCAAAGTCCTTTTCGAGTAGTTTTTTTGGTATAAAGAGATACGTAATATTATTTTGGAACAATTGGAAGATCGCGTAAAAAGTAAAAGCGATCGCTTTTCCAATCACTTCCTTTTTTTCTTCCTAAATAGCCTGTTAATGGTGAAGAAAGTTCAATCAATAAATCATTAACCGCTTCTTCAGCTAGCTTGGGGGTATGAGTGGCATTGTAATGAACACGAATTTCTGTAACTGTAAAACTCTGATGTGTAGCTTTTGAACTTTCGTTGTCTTGTTCAGACAGTTCTTTTACTGCTGTGATAATCTGCGATCGCAAATTGATTTCTTTTTCAGCTTTATCAATATATTTATCAATTTGGTAGTCAATTTGCTCAGGTTGTAGATATTGCTGTAATTCGACTAAATTAATAGCACCTGGATATTTTGCTTTGAGTTCAGCTAGTTTTTGTAAAGTCATAGCGTTAATAATACTTACTTCCCATTCTTTAGCAGCTTTCAGTGTATCTGGCGATGGATTACCAGGGCCGATTACTAACTTAGCTGAGCCTAATAATTGAGTTTTACCTAAATGCATTCCACCCAGCTTAAGTAATTCTTCAACAGTACGGCTAGGAATAAGTTTACCTGCCTTACATTCGCAAACTAGAGGGTAAGGCTGGGAACAAAATAAATCTAGCCCTCCAGCACCACCTTTGTAAGCACTTTCAACTTTAAATCCTAAAAACTCTAGACTCTGACGTGTGATGTTTTCAAAATCTGTACCAGCTTGATAGTTGCTTTTTTTCTCTTCTAGCTCGATGCTGCGATCGCCCAATTTTGCAATATTATTTATCCAAGCTAAATCTGGATCGGGTTGCTTAATTAGCTTGTCACTACTCCAACCTAAAAATATTTTGATATCGTCGTCTAATTGTTTCGCTACTGGTTGGCTAATAGTTAAAGATGCTATCGCACTCTGTAATTCTTCTAGTTCAGGATATAGGGGTGGCTCTAGTTTTTCTAACTGGTGTTTGCGTTGGGCGAAAGTGCGATCGTTTAATATTGGCTTTTCTTCAGAAGCACCAATATTAGGTAAAGCCACAAATTTACCTAGTTTTTCTTGAATGTTGGGTTCAGCTACAACTGCACATAATTGAGGTAAATGATAAACTCGCAAGTAAGCCAAAAAAATATGCGGTTGTTTCTGTAAAATTGCCTCAAATACTTCTGTTTTCCATATAGTTAATTGAGACAAAATATCTAAGTTTTTAGTCGGATCTAGTATTTGGCAATGTTCACATTTAGCCCAAGCTTTAATTGAAACTGTCTCATGAGATAACAGGGGTAATTGTAACTGTTCATCATTTTTAAGTAAGCTTATTTGCTTAGGCTGTAACAAAATACCTTGACTATTTAACTGTGTCAAAGCACTTTGAGCAAGAGGTACAAAATTTGGGTGGTAGTATTGCTCAATTGAAAGCAAACTTGCTGAATAATCAAGGGGATAAAGAGCGAATTTCTGCTCAGTATTAAGCAATTTACGAGGCATGACTGCAATAATTCGCCCTTGTATTAAAGCTTCAATATCAGGAGCAGGTAGACATAGAGCGTTATAAATCAAAATTGATTCACTCATGTTTAATTACAACCCGCTCAATTCGTCTGAGTCTTCTATTTCACTCCTACTAGATAAATCTGTTAATTCCCCTATTAGTTCAGTCTCATCGTCTTCTATTTCACTCCTACTAGACAAATCTGTTAATTCCTTTATTACTCCACTATCATCGTCTTCATCATCAAGTTTAGGAATATTACCAGACGGATTACTTAAAATCTCTCGAAGTAAAAGATTATCAAATGTAATCTTATTCTTAGAAATAAGGTCGAAAATATGCTCCTCTGTTAATTGATAATTTTGCCGCTTTTGAGAAATAGCTAAAATTGCCACAAGTGGACGAATTTGCTCTTCTATCAAATCTACGTGTTCTCCACCTCTTTTTAGTACAAGCTCGTCTAGTAATTTATATGCAGATGAATTATTTTTTATCTGTTTTATTTTGGATTCAGAACGAACTAAACACCCGCGAGTAAGATCATATTTTTCGTAATCTATTAACCATTTTAATCCTGCTGTTAATGTAACTTGAGAAGACTGTATTACAGCTACGCCGATTTTGACTTCTTTTCCTTCTTCATTACCAATAATTTTGAAGTCTATATAATGTTTTATATGATATGCTTTAGGCTTTACATCGGTTGTAACTTCTTCAATCATTACTCCTTCTAAAGTCTGATTTTTTAAAGTTAAAAAGCCAAAATAGAGAGCTTCAGCAATTAGGTCACTATTCTCTAAGTAATCTCCAATATCTGCCTCGCTTTCTCTTTTGAATGCCAGAGCAAACCTCTCAAATGGAGCAGATGGAAGTGGCTCATCATCAATCTTAAAATTATCTGCACACCATCGCAGAGCTTCCCTGACACTGGGCTTACTTACTTTGCCGTATTCTCTTAGCTTACTTTCTTTAAATGGGTAAAGTAGATGAGTAGGAATTAAACTTTTTTTACTGTAAAATTCTTTCAACCAAACGGTGACTAATTCAACCATAGAATCGCCACTAACGTGTTTTAACTCTAGTGGTTTTCTTTGTGTATACTTTGAAATTCTATCAGGCGTACCACCTGGCATAGAATTTACTTTATCTCTCCATGTTTCAGGCAACATTACTGTGAGAATAACAACACCTTGACTAAGTTCAGAATTTTCGAGAGTGTCATGGAGAATTTTGACCAAATTAGCAATTACGCTTTCGGTTGGAAACCCATCCTCAGTAGAGTTATTTTTAACATCTATTTCGTCAAAACAAATAACGACTGGGTTATAAAAACTAACCAGATTCAATATTTGCTGAATATTTTTAAGAGCTTCAGCTTCTCTATCTTGATTTGCTTTGCTAGGATTAGGTAGTCCTAACTCATCAGCATTAACTTGAGCTAATTCTCCACCAGATAACCATTTGATTGCAAAAGGTGCTTGAGTTTCTGAAAGCGTCCACAAAATAGCCCGAAGAATATAGGGATCTGCATTGGTTTTAGTTTTGATAACTTGTTTTTGCAGAGCATTCATCAAGTTTTTGTTTTTAGCCAAACTACTTGCATACACTTGGTCAAATTTTTTTACTAACTCTGCTGGAGTGGAGGAATTATCAGTTTTAACTTCGCTTACCATAGCTGCGGCTACTTCTTGCCACTGCATTACTTCTTGGCTACCACTTTTACTTAGACTATCTGCCAAGGTTTGCTGGAATTGGTACTTAACCAGATTTAAATCTGTATAGTTATTAGCGCTCGCATACACAAATAAAGCACCACCTTCTTTTTCGAGATGATGACGAATGCGACTAAGGAGGTGGGTTTTACCAACTCCCTGCTGTGCAGTTATAGCAATTGAAGTCACTTTGTCTTGACTAGATTGACTTGTTCGCACTAATTCAATTGCTCGAAAAACTGCATCAGAAGCATGGGCATTTAAGCTAGGTACGTCTGGCGATTTCTTCTTCCAAATATCCTGTTCTTTAACAATGCCAGAGTTTATAAATGGATTGTGGCTTTGAATGGCAGCATTGACAGCTTCTATGGGAGACGTAAGGTTATTGGTCATAGTGATTCTATAAGGTGTAACTTAATGCACGGGGATTAGTGGGAATCTGATTAATTCAAACGCTTCGCGTAAGAGCGTAATCCTACTCCAGGTATGGTGATTGAGTCGTCACGTTTATCAGAATTAAAGTCTGGTATCTCTCCAGTCATCAGCTGAAAAATATCATTAGCTTGCGTTTCCAGCAGCCAATCATTAAACTCTGTACGACTAACTCGTTCGCCTATTTCTCTCCTGATGCGATAAATTGGCACAAGATCGTTTAAGTTATAGTTTTGGTTCAGCTTGTCGTAGACTTCCAACGCCACTGATTTAAACTCGTCGTAAGAAGCGATCGCACTCTTACCATTAACTGGTACATCTGCACTAGCGTTCGCAACATCAATCTGACTAATCCACTTCACTAACGCATTCGCCGCCCAAGTTCCGACAATCGTCCCTTCAAATTTAAAATCATCACTTCTCAAACCATCACCCAATACCTCTAAACCCTTGGGAGATGTTAGAGAGTATCCCTTTTTGGAGATTGCGATCGCTCCTTGTTGCTGTAATCCTTCAAATACATCCTGATAATCTGCTGCTTTCTTACCTTTGGCTACAATCCGCTTCGTAAGTTGTCCTTTTTTTACTTCTTGCTGTTTTCCTCCCAAATCCCACAAAGCTAGCAAAAGACGAGTTTGAGTTTGGGCTGTTTTTTTTGATGACATATTGGATATATTCTTTTGACCAAAAAATCACAACTGTATCTTTTTAAATTATTTAGCCCGGATAAATAACCGGGAAATTGCTGAATATATCAGCGTTACAGTGGGACTGATTCATAAAAAATAAACGACACCCAAATTTGGTGTCGCTAAGATAAAAAATTTACATAAATTATTGCTTATTCAAAAGCAAATTTACTAAAAAAACTCCATGTAAACCTATTATTTAATCGCCAAAATTTCTTGCGCTCTCACAATATTTTGACGCACAGATTGAGCCGAAGTATGCAAAGCTTCTCTTTCACTATCACTAAGATTTAATTCCAAGACATTCTCAATTCCACCGCAACCCAAACGACAGGGAACGCCAATTACAACATCTTCTAAACCATATTCGCCTTGCAGATATGTTGCAATAGGCAATAACCGCGATTGATTCAACAAAATCGATTCCACCATCACGCTCGTAGCAGAAGCCGGGGCAAAAAATGCTCCACCTGTCTGCATCAATTCCACAATTTCCGCACCACCATTGCGAGTTCTCTGCACTAAACGTTCAATTGTGGCTGCATCCAGCAATTCTGTGATGGGAATGCCGTTGACAGTGGCATAACGAGACAAGGGAACCATTAAATCGCCGTGACTACCCAATACCATCGCCTTAACATCAGCAGGTAACACTCCTAATTCTAAAGCGATGAAGGTTTCAAAGCGAGCAGAATCTAACACGCCAGCCATACCCATAATTCGCTCTCGTGATAAACCTGTAGCTTGCCAAGCCAAATAAGTCATCACATCCAAAGGATTAGTGACGACTATAAAAATAGCATGGGGAGAACAGGCGATCGCATTCTTGGCTGCTTCCACAACAATCTTGGCATTAGTTTTCAGCAAGTCATCCCGACTCATCCCTGGTTTGCGGGGAAGTCCGGCGGTAATCACCACAATTTGGGAACCAGCGGTATCAGCATAATTGTTTGTACCAACAATCTGGCGATTATGTAGTTCAATTCCCCTAGCTTCCATCAAATCTAGTGCCAGACCTTGGGGCATTCCTTCAACGATATCTAGCAATACCACATCTGCTAGATTTTTCTCTGCAATACGTTGCGCTAAGGTACTACCAACCCTACCAGCGCCAACGATGGTTACACGGGGTAAACGACACAGAATGGGGGACTCAGGAGAAGAAATCATAATTACAGGAACGCTTTCAGCGAAGGCGGGTTAGATAAAGTCTTCAAGTTTAAAGTAAGTTTGTAGTAAGGACTTTAGTCCTGACTCTTCTAAGCACTAAAGTGCTTACCCTTCGGGTGACGCTCCTAACGTCGCTACCGCTACGCTAACGTTAGTCGCTCATGGGGGAAACCCCCAAGACCCTACGGGTTCAGCAGTTGCTTTAAGTCGGCGGCACTTCCTTCAAGTCGGCATAGCCGCCCAACGGAGTGCCTTGGGAACCCGCCCAACGCACTGCTTCACCGCGCTAACTCACTACAAAACTAAAAACTAAAAACTATTTAAACTCTTCGAGTTGATCCAAGCGTAACCAAATATTTGGTGTAGGAACTTTTCCAAACTTCACCAAGGCATAATCACCTTTAACATCTACAATTTCGCCTTGACTTTCAAACAAATACGAAGGAAAGCGAGTATCACTGGCTAGTGCTTCTGTACTGTTTTCCAGGTTGTCGCGCACAGCGCGAACCATATCTCCTTTTTTGACCGCCATGAGTTGCCCTCTAAAAATTCGCAGATTCTTTTACAGAGGATCTTAGCTCGTGATCAACATGCAAATACATTGAATATTAGCGAAACTCAATTAACGCTGACAAGCTAATTATCAAAGATACAAGCCCACGGTATTTCGCTCAAGTCGTAAACTACTCTTTGCAGAACTTTTCGCTGTCTTGAAAAGTTGGGCGCACGGAAACCGTGAAGCGCCCACTTTTCGTTGTAGGGTTCTTAATTTTTAATTTTTAATTTTTAATTCCCCGTAGGGGTCTGACACTGGGGGCAAAAATGACTGGAACGACCAGCTAACTTAATCCGTTGGATCAATTCACCACAAACCCGACAAGGCTCTCCAGTACGGTTGTAAACTAAGGCAACACCACCATAATTACCATTGATCCCCTTAACATTGAGGAAATTACTAAAAGTTGTGCCTCCAGCCTCAATGCTAGTTTCCAATACTTGAATAATTGCACTCCGCAAACGCTCAATTTGCTTTAACTGCAAATTTGTACATAAAGTCTCTGGTAACACTGCACTTTTAAACAGTGCTTCATCAGCATAGATATTGCCTAATCCTGCCACCACAGACTGATCTAACAGTGCAGTTTTAATCGGACGGCGGCGGTTTTGCAGTTTTGCAGCAAGATAATCCACTGTAAATTCTGGTGAAAACGGATCTAAGGCGAGTTTTCCCAAACCAGTAATAATACTTTCTACTGCCACACCTGGGGGAACCCACCACATTTGACCAAAGGTGCGTTGGTCAACAAAGCGCAATTCTTGCTGATCCCCAAAAAATAATCTCACCCGCGTATGCTTGTGTAATGGCTCATCTTGATGCAGCCACAGCAATTGACCAGTCATTCGTAGATGAACTCCTAACCAACAGGTGGCGGGAGATGGAGTAAGTTCAGCTAAGAGATATTTGCCGCGACGATGCCAAGCAGCAATGCTACTTCCTTTTATTCCATAAATAAACTCACCGACAGAAAACGGGTAGGCGATGGTGCGATTGAGCAACACATCTCCACCCGTAATTTCTCGGTTGAGGGTCAATTGATTTAGACCCCTTCGGACTGTTTCAACTTCAGGCAATTCAGGCATTAAAGCTGATTAAGCAAACAATTTGATGTACTTTAGGGATCAAAGCAGACAAGACGAAGAAATATGTAGACACCTCTTGGTAGCTGACCACACTACCAAAAAGAACCCGTAAATACCCGCAGGTCGGTTTCTTGTAGAGTAGAGTAGGCTATGTTGAAGGATGAAAGAAATGAAAGTTTCATACTTCATACTTAAGGCTTCCCTTCATCATCTCATCAAATAATCCCTTTTAGGCTTTGCTGCTTATTTTTTAGGCTTAGCTTTAGGTGCTTCTACCTCGATTAATTCATCCGGGGCAAAGTTATTGGTATTGATACCAGCGTAATTTACCTTTTCAAACCGGACAATTACTGGGTATTTGATGCCGCTTTGATCAACAGAAGCCACGGTTCCTAAATCCTGAAACCAGTAGGATTCGGGGCGGAGAACACGTACTTTAGAACCACGTTGAACCATGATTATTTTCCCTTTTAGTTATCAATCGCCAATATATGGGGCTAATTGATTTCACTCTACAACCTGAAGGTCTCTGCTAGAGGCTTTATTAAGTTATTTATCTAATTGGTTAATGTTCAACGGTCAACAGTCAAAAGTTAGTTATTTACTCCTCCTGCTCCCCTAATGCCTATCTCCCTCTCTCGGTAGTTCTAATCCTCACGTGCCAAACCTAAAATGAGGTCACACCCTCCTTGACAAAGTTCCTACAATCGACTAAGTTCGTTCGCAAATGCTTTATGTAAAAACTCCTATGTTTTGCTTAAAACAAACACACTACCCTCGTTGCCCCTGCCAATTCGCAAATCGCTATCTATATAAGTGATGTCTAACCAGCCTTGTTGTGTATCACTGTTGATGGGAACATCAATTGCCGTAAATTTTTGACCAGCTTCAATTTGTTGGATAAAGTTTTCTGGTGAACTGTACCCAATTAAACGTTGTAAACCGACAATAGACCGCTGAAATTTTACTTGGACACGACGACCTGAAACTGGTTCAAATTTCGCAGCTACGCTCACTAATCCTTCGAGATATGGTAAGCCGTAAATCTCAGCTATGTTGTAAACGCTGGTAGTATTTACCCGAATACACTGATAAATTTGACCAAGTTTACACAAAGGTACGCGATCTAAGTTTAAAAGACCGTTGCTAGTGGTGTATAGTAATCGCCAATTGCCATCTAGCAAGTTGCTTGCTTCCACCGGACACGGTGTAGGGTTAAGGTCTTCTAAGTTAGCGATCGCCACTAAGATAGCCTGTTTTTGCTGATCACTTGCCAGTAAACCGCGATTAGTACCAGCGATCGCATCGATTAAAGCCGCTTTTCCCATCATTGCCTATCACCTATCACCTTTATTAAGTCGATATTAATGTCCTATGTATAAAGCCGTGCAAATTAATAAGAATCTATTTCTAATTGCCTTGCCAGTATTAAATAAAAGATTTTTGCCAGCTTGCGGATTTATCAACCCACGAGTTGAATGTATGAATAACTAAATTCTTCCGTGTCAAGTGATAGACTTCTTAATGTCTAGTTACATAAACCCTCTTGTGTATTGGTCGTATGTTGAATTCTCCTTTACGTGAAGCACCTCGTAACCAGCGAGCTACTGTAATTCCTTTAAAGCAAGAGTCCTCTTTGTTGGACTGGTTGCAAACTAACGGTCGTCTCATAGCCCGTGAAGTTCACGAACGCGATCTTCGGAATGAAGATCACGAAGAAATATCAGATTTTCTCGGTGGAGAAGACGGCATCAACGACTACGATCTTGATGATGACGATGATGTGAGCATAAGCGAAGATTAGCCTGTTGAGGCAGGTTGAAACTTGGTGATATCTATCGTCCCTGCTGTTCAGTTTTGTAAGTGTGGAGTGAAGGGAAATTTCCGTGGACGCTAAATTATCTCCTAACGAAGGATTGAATTTTTCTGGTATCGGTCTAGCTTCTTGTTTAGCCACCGGGCTAGGTGTAGCAGCACTGATTTTTGATTGGATGGGCAATAGATTGCCCTTGCAAGGTATGTCGCTGACTCTGCCACTCTTGTTGGGTGCTGTGAGTTCGGCTGTTATCGGGTACGTAGTCATACCCCTGTTACAAGCACTCAAAACTGGGCAAATAATCCGCGAAGATGGGCCACAAGCTCATTTAAAAAAGGCAGGGACACCAACAATGGGGGGTATATTTTTTATCCCCGTAGCTGTGATAATTGCCTGTGTCTGTTCTGATTTTACTAAAGAAGTACTTGCTGTCTCAGCTTTGACACTCAGCTATGGGTTTATTGGCTGGATTGATGATTGGCAAATCCTCCGCCGTAAGTCTAATAAAGGTATATCTCCCCGGATGAAACTGGCTTTGCAAGTTGGTTTTGCAGTCGTGTTTTGTCTGTGGTTGATGTTTAATCAACCAGCTAATATTACAAATATTGCTTTGCCTGGAGTGGGCTGGGTATTACCATTAGGTTTTTTATTCTGGCCTTTGGCTGGGTTTGTGTTAGTTGCAGAGAGTAATGCAACTAATTTAACTGATGGCATTGATGGCTTAGCCGCAGGAACAGTGGCGATCGCTTTACTGGCGCTAGGCGCATTAGTAGCCCCTACATCTTTAGGATTAATGGTCTTCTGTGCGGCTTTAAGTGGTAGTTGCTTAGGTTTCTTAGCCCATAACCGCAACCCAGCCCGTGTTTTTATGGGTGATACTGGTTCTTTGGCACTGGGAGGAGCTTTAGCGGCTGTAGCACTGCTAACAAACAGCTTAGTAGCTTTGTTTATTCTCAGTGGTATCTTTTTCGTAGAAACTCTTTCTGTAATGGCACAGGTGAGTTACTACAAAGCCACCAAGGGGCCAGATGGGAAAGGTAAGCGTTTGTTTAAAATGGCTCCTCTACACCATCACCTAGAATTAACCGGCTGGTCAGAATTGCAAGTAGTTGCCGTATTTTATATAATCGCCGCTATCTTAGCTGCAATTTGTTGGGCGATCGCGCCATTTTGAATCTTTAATTACAATTAGTGGAAGACCAATGAATAACCCCCGCAAATGCAGGGGTTATTGTTTTTATATATGAAAGGGAATAGAGAATAGGGAAAAATCATCTATCAAAAGGCCTATTTTATTCGCCATAAGTTAGAGACATCACCCTATAAAATTAATAAGTTCATATTAAATTTTTGCATTTATTCGAGATACATTTTAATTTTTGATAAGCTGTAAACGCTGGTATGAGGAGTATCTATCGTATTATGCACTGGTTGTTTACGGGTTGTTTAAGTGTAGATAAATTAACGGTTAAGATTGCGGAACTTCCCCCATCTTTACAAGGTACAAGATTAGTACAATTGTCAGACTTTCATTATGATGGTTTGCGGCTATCGGAAAAAATGTTAGAAGAAGCGATCGTTGCTACTAACGAAGCTGAACCCGATTTAATTGTATTAACTGGTGATTACGTCACTGACGATCCCACACCGATTCATCAACTTGTGTTACGACTCAAACATCTACAAAGTCGCTATGGTATTTATGCTGTACTCGGCAACCATGACATACACTACAGTCACTCCCAAGCAGAAGTTACAGATGCATTCACTAGTATTGGGGTTCACGTCCTCTGGAATGAAATTGCCTATCCATTAGGGCAAGAATTACCACTAGTAGGACTTGCTGATTATTGGTCAAAAGAATTTAGTCCTGCACCAGTTATGAAGCAAATAGACCCAGCCATACCTCGGATTGTTTTATCTCACAACCCAGATACTGCCAAAATATTGGCACAGTGGCGCGTAGATCTGCAATTATCGGGTCATACCCACGGTGGTCATATTGTGATCCCAGGCATTGGCCCTGTGGTTTTTCATTATAAAAAGCTACTGAAACAACTACCCAAAAAAATGCGGCGTTGGGTACCCTTTTTATTAGGAGATTGTTCAAAAGTAGTGCGATATTGGGAGTGGGCGCAGGGGTTTCACCAAGTTGCAGACAATCAATTGTATGTTAATCGTGGCTTGGGAACTTATCGACCAGGACGCTTATTTTGTCCGCCAGAAGTAACTGTAATTACTTTAGTTTAATAAGATGTATTGGGCATGGGGCATTGGAGTCTCCATGTTGATATTGGTCGAAGGAGTATTTTTAAGTCAGCTTTACTACGAATTACGAATTAGTATCATCTACCAAAACACAAGGCGCGATCGCTTCTTGTAACTTTCGGGTTAGTCTGTAAATAATTTTGTAATAAGTTGCAACCCCGCGCTAGTAAATTTTCTAGTTTGATATCTTCCAGATCGCGGAAAATCACTGTACCGTTACCACTACCCGCAGCCAGAGTCTTGCTATCAGGACTAAAGCTGACACTAGTTAACTCTTCTTTATCACCTTTCAAAGCAATTAACAAAGTTCCTTGTCGGTTCCAAAGCCTGACTTTGTTATCACTAGAAGCAGCTAAAGTTTTGCCATCGGGACTAAAACTGACACTAATGAAACTATCGCCGTCCCCTACGAGATTGCTTAACAAAAGTCCGTCCCGACTCCAAAGTTTGACCGTGCTATCAATACTAACTGAGGCTAACTCCTGACTATCAGGCGACCATGCTACCCCGTTGACTCGACGACTGTGCCCATTTAGGGTATGTAGTAATTTACCACCACGGTTCCAAAGCTTCACGGTTTTGTCATCGCTAGCAGAGGCTAAAAGCTTACCATCAGGACTAAAGCTGACCCAATTAACTGCATCTTGATGTCCTTGCAAGGTTTTGATTAGTTTACCGTCTCGGCTCCAAAGCTTCACTGTTTTATCTTTACTAGCCGAGGCAATTTCTTGACCATCAGGTGTCCAAGCCACGCCCAAAACCGCATCTTGATGACCCTGCAAGGTTTTTAGTAGTTTACCGTCACGACCCCAAAGCTTCAGTGTTTTATCTCTACTAGCCGAGGCGATAGTCTGACCATCAGGACTAAAGCTAACGCCCCAAACTTGACCCTGATGACCTTTTAAGGTACTGAGCAATTTACCATTGCGACTTAAAAGTTTGATAGTTTGATCTTGACTTGCTGCTGCTAAAGTGCGATCGCTTGGGCTAAAACTAATACTAGTAATCCAATTGTCATTATTAATTTTGGGATTTCGTAGCAGCACCTCATCCCAATGCCAAAGTTTGATAGTTTTGTCACGACTAGCAGAAGACAGGGTGCGACCATCTGGACTAAAATTGACGCTATTGACCCAATTATTATGTCCTTTTAAAGTTCCTAGCAGCACACCTTGGGAAGTCCAAAGTTTGATCGTTTCGTCGGTGCTGGCTGAGGCAATAGTATTACCATTAGGGCTAAAATTGACACTAGTAACTCCTGCACTATGGCCTGACAAAATCCTCAACAGCTGACCTGTGGTATTCCAAAGTTTAATAGTTTTGTCTAAACTAGCGGTGGCAATAATCCGACCATCCGGCGACCAGGTAATACTTTTCACCGCGTCTTCGTGTCCTTCCCAAGTTTTGAGCAACTGACCATCCCGATTCCAAAGGTTGATACTATTGTCAGCACCAGCAGAAGCGATGGTTTGACCGTCAGGCGACCAAGCTACGCCCAAAACCGCCAGATTATGCCCTTTTAATGTGTGGAGTAATTTGCCGTCTCGGCTCCATAATTTGACCGTTTTATCTGTACTAGCTGAAGCAATGAATTGACTATCAGGGCTGAAACTAACATTATTTACTACACCCTCATGACCAAGTAAGGTGGTAAGCAGCTGACCATCCCGACTCCAGAGTTTGACTGTCTTATCCTGACTAGCAGATGCCAAAAGTTGTCCATTAGGACTAAATGTAACGCTATTGACGACATCATCATGTCCCGATAAAGTCGTCACTAAACTACCATCAAAGCGCCAAAGTTTGATTGTATTATCTGCACTTGCCGAAGCAATTAAAGAGCGTTCGGGGCTAAATGTAACGCTATTTACCCCAGAATTATGTCCTTCTAAACGGTTATATTCTCTCGCTCCTGAAAGTGCTTGATATAGCGCCGTCTGTACTTTTTCTCTCGTAGAAATATCTACCCAAACAGCTTGTTGTAGTTTTTTACCTGCCTTTAAACCTTCTTTTAAAGCATCAAGTCCTTTTTGGGAAGCAAATAGAGCTTCACTAGATACACTGAGGGTTTTAATTTCGCTATCTACTGCTGTAACAATAGAGACGCTTAACCCTAATATGGCTAGAAATGAAGCAGCCAAAGCAATTTTCAGTGTGCGGTTTAATCGCGCTTCACTCAGCCTTTGTTGTTTTTGACTTTCTGCTAGTTGAGCAGTTAATTCTTTTTCTTTGAGTTCAGCTCGCAATTGCTCAATTTCTAACTGACTCAATTCTTCACGCTTGCGTAGTTCTCGTAATTCTGCAACTAAATCTAATCCTGGTTGGGGATGAATATTTATTAGTTTGGCTTGCTGCTTTTTTTGGCTGAGTTCGTTTTTGAGTCGCTCAATCTCAGATTGGCTTTGTTCTACTTTATAACGCAGTTGGTTAAGTTGGGCTTGTAAACTCGATTCTTGTTGTTGGAGATAACGAATCAAGTCTACTAAATAATCATGAATTAGTTGATAGCGTTCCGGCATATCGGGAAACAGTACTACTAAACCGGAACTCACTAAAATGTCCAATACTAACTCTAATTTGGCAGCATCTTCGATTTCAGCTAATTCTGCTGTTAATTCCGCACGAGTTTTAAAAGGGCGTTGCTTGCTTTCATCTGTTAAAAAATACAAGACCAATAACGCTGCTCGTTCATTTTCTGGGCCGCAATCTTTAATTAATTCTTTGATATATCTTTCAATAAGTTTATTTGGTCTATATTGCTGATATTGCTCTAAGGTAGTAATTCGCTCATCTTGGAGTTGCGCTCCCACAACTTGCAATTCAATAGGTCTAACTTCTCCTAATTCTGTTGCTAAATCATCAACTAAAGCATTAATTAAGGCAGGTTCTAAGTTAAATTGAGAACGTCCTGTTAGCTGACGAATAATGGCTTTGGCATATTCTGGAGAAAAATTATTTAATTGGTAGCGGATATTTTTATCGAGAATATTATTGTTAATTGCTTCTAATGCAGAGAGATGTTTAAACTCTAATAACCGATGCAAATAATCTTCTCGTAAGGTGAGAATAACTTTCACAAAGGATATATTTAAACACTGACTAATAAATTTATCAAATTCTTGTTTTTGCTGGCGATCGCTATATCCAAAGAAAAATTCTTCAAACTGATCGAGAATTAAAACGGTGATCAGATGATTATTAGCATTTTCTTGTAATTGTTGGATAATTTCATCAATATTAACGAGTTGGGTAGAGTCAGGCAAATCCTCCGGCGCAAGAGCTACTTCTTTTTTAATATGAGATATAGACTCGCTCAAAGATTTTCCTAATGCTTGCACCCAGTCAGTATAAACTTGCAAGACTACAGGCACGGCAATTTGATCGCCCACTGCCCGATTTTGCAATGCCGGTACTAAACCCGCTGTGACAGTAGAACTCTTGCCTACCCCTGATGGCCCGTGAATTACTGTCAACTTTTGATCGGCGCGGCTAATTCTGCCAATCAAGTTATTAATATCTCGCTCTCGACCAGAGGCGGCAATTTCTAGGGCAATAGTGCTGCTACTTGAGGGAGACATTAAAGCTGGGTTTGTCACTTGGCGTTGGGGTTGCAAACGCCCTGCACCAATGAAAGCCCGAAAGCCATACTGCTGTTCGACAGAACGCCGTTTTTGTCTAATGTAATAGGCTTCTAAATATCTACCTGCTTCAAAATAAAGCGATCGCAATGTCCGCAACAATCGAATATAACGATGGGCATCGTATTGATGAGCGCTATTTTCTAAAGCTTTTGGTAGTTCTTTGCTAGCTTTTTCTAAATATTCCCCCGCTACTTTTCGTTCACCTAAATTTCGCTGTGCTTTTGCTAAAATTAAATAATAAACTTGTGCCAAGAGTAAGGGAAATAAGCAGTGATGGGGATCATTATGTTTTTGCGCTTCTCCTAATTTTAGTAAGCATACATGGGCTAATACACTCGCCTGTACCCATCGTGACTCTTGTACTGCCACTTGTGCTAGAAAACCATAGTCGCAAGCAAGTTGGATTTGACTGCCATAAGTTTGATGTAACTCTAAAGATTGTTCGGCAATAATTTGTAATTCTGACCACTGTTCTAGATGTTGTAAAACTTCTGTAAGTTGACCAATAAACTCAGCAACTATATCTGGACGCTGAGCTACCTGCAAAATATTTAAACATTGCTGAAAATAAGATTTAGCCGCTTCCCAATGGCGGCGATTTTCTGTGCGATTTTGCTCTGCTAGGCGGCAGTGACATAAACCGACATAAAATAGCAAAACTCCCTGTCTTAGTGGAGGTGAAGTGTAATTGTTGACAATTTCTAATTCTGTACCCCAGGAACTTGGAAGTTTTGGAATGTGATTTTCTGGGTGATTTTGCTGTGCTAAATGCTGCCAAATTTGCAAACTTTGGCGAAAATGGTTTAAAGCTATATTGATGCGATCGCTCACATAATTATCAAGACCAAAAACAAATTTTAAACTGGCGTGTAATTCTGGTTCTAAGGTAATGCCGCGATCGTGCAACTCTTTAATGGCAAATTGAAGCTCATCGCTATGTTCCCAGACTTGCTCTAAGGTGGAATGATTATCGCCTACTTGAGTTTTTTGGGGTTCTACAGCATCAGTTGGCAGCACTTTGGCAAACAAAGAATCAGTTTCTTGTTGCAAAAATTGCAGCAACTGGGGAGTTGTCATTTCAAATCTAATTGGTGTAGCGGCCCAACTAGCAAAATCAGGTGCTAAGCGTGCCACTTTTTGCAATACTTGATCATTCACCCATACAATCATGGGAAATGGATGACGTTTGCGAAATTCATCCCGAATCTGATTGACTGAACTCAATAAATCATCAATTCCCTCCACTGACTCTAAACCCAAAACCATCAATGCTAATGGTGGTTGCTCATCAGTAAGTATCTGTAA
This sequence comes from Atlanticothrix silvestris CENA357, assembly GCF_016056295.1. Lineage (GTDB taxonomy): Bacteria > Cyanobacteriota > Cyanobacteriia > Cyanobacteriales > Nostocaceae > Atlanticothrix > Atlanticothrix silvestris. Next base: position 9,781 of record NZ_JAECZB010000008.1, on the reverse strand, counting down.
ATGAATACTTGTATACAGAGTCCTGGCATTGTGAGGCAGAACTACCTTTTGAATGTAGTGCGTTCCTAAAAATCTTTCTGCGAGTTGTTGCAGTATTTGCTCTTGCAAGACTCGATAGTTGCAGCACACTAAAACCACAGAAAATTGGCCGTTAGAGAGAGAAATTGCCCTCCCTAGACTCCGCAAAGCCCGTTCGTTAGCTGCTGTTATATTTGCTTGTGGGTGTCGTTCAACCATGATTTAAATTTTTGCGTTTCCTCTAAAACGGGGTTGACGGCAAACCAAGCTCCTTGATGGTCGCGGTATTCAAAAACAAACAAACTCCGCAATAAAGTGTGATATTCTATATCTCCTCTCACCTTTTGCTGTTGCATGACTTGAAATATTAGTTCCCACTCATGGGGATCTATGGCATTAACTCGGTAGTCTCTTTGTCTTTGAATCACCAACTCCACACATTCTCGCTCAAAAGGCGGATCTTGTTCTCGCAGACAGTCATATAGCAGTCCTAGTAAGTCGCGCACATGACCACCACTAATCAGGCACAACCGATCTAATGTTGCTAAATTATCAAATACTTCTGTAATCAAGTTTAAGCGATCGCTTGGCAGAATCTCTGGGAAGGCTCTCGCTAAAACCATCTGGCGGATCATTGCTAACCCTTGGTTGAAAACTTCACCAGAACGCAGACGCACGGGTATCATCGGTAAAACTTTCGGAGCTACTCCACCCCCCAAGCGATGCTGAAGTTCGGCGCTATCGTTGGAAAAAGTCAAGGCTAGGGGAATCGTATAGACGATATGACAATTTAGTTTGCGTAATTGCTCGCCTCGCTGAATAAATAAGTATTCTGGTAGCGATCGCCCGGATGGTAAAGGACGAATTGCTACTCGATCTAGGTTGTCAACAATTACTACTAATCCTGATTTACCCAAGGCTTTGAGTTGTTGATTAGCACGCTCTAATAGTTCTTGATTAATTGACTGCAAAATATTTTGGGTACGCGGTTCTAAATAATCTCTTAACCGCCGCCGCAATTGGGGACTTTCTTTAGTTTTGGCGGTAATTTTGGCGATACCTACAGACAACTCTGCTTCTACCCCTAATTCAATTGGCGTTTGCATAAAATCGATAACCTCAGCAAATAATTTAGTAAAGTAGCTGGGTTTGAGTCGAATTTTCATTGCTTCTAGGCTTTCGCTGACTTGACCTGCGATCGCCAACAAAATATCAGTCACATCCACATCTGCCATTTCTAAGACATGGGTAGACTCAAAATAAACTACATGAAATTTTTGCTCTTCTAACTCTGCTTTCAGTCGCAACAATTCTGTTGATTTCCCACAGCCTAGATGCCCCGTAAATAGCTGACAGGTGGGCGTATTCGGTGATATCCGAGTAATAGTACGTTGCAGAGCCTCAATGATTTTGCCACCCCGCACCGCCGCAAAATCAATATAGTATCGGCGATCGGTAGCATTTCCTATCATTAGAGGTCTGCTCGGATTACAAGCCTGATAAAATCTTTCTAAATCTAGGAGCATAACTAGTCAGGTTCACTTCAGAAATGGGATGACGAAATCTGCTTAATAAATTTGTTTACTTTGTATATTTATGATTTGGTTTAATTTCATCCCATCAAATCAATAACCAAACTAGTATAAATTTGAGATAATTTAAAATATTTATATTTTATAGGTAACACAGCAATTATGCCATTCCTTAAGTCAGCAGCAATACTACTAACAATACAAATTGCCAAAATCTATAATATAAAAATAGGTACTTTTAGGAATATTAAAAATATTCAGTAGAATGAAAGGTAGTTTTATGTAGAATTTTGTAGTACTTCAAACAAATTGAATTTATCTTCCCAGATGCTGATTTCCCCTTTACCACTTCCTTGACACAAATAGCATTTTAGTGGAACAGAATTAATTATGACTGCTTTAATTTTACAATTACCTCCTAATCTCAAATTTACAGATGAGGAATTTGAGCAGATTGTTGCTGTAAATAAAGAGTTGCGTTTGGAGTTAACTGCTGAAGGAGAGTTAGTAATTATGTCACCCACTGGCGGAGAAACGGGAAACCGTAATTTTGATTTGTTAGGTCAACTATGGTTTTGGAATAGTCAAAATAATTTAGGAAAAGCTTTTGATTCTTCCACTGGTTTTAAACTTTCCAATGGCGCAACTCGTTCTCCTGATGCTTCCTGGGTAAAGACGGAACGGTGGGACGCTCTCACACCGCAACAAAAAAAGAAATATCTCCCCTTGTGTCCAGATTTTGCAGTGGAATTAGTTTCAGAAACTGATGATATAAAAGATACTCAAGCTAAGATACAGGAATACTTAACAAATGGTTTACAACTTGGTTGGTTAATCAATCCTAAAGATCAACAAGTCATTATTTATCGTCCTAATCAAGCACCTGAAATTTTGCAATCTCCTAAGCATTTATCTGGTGAAGATGTTCTCCGTGTTTTTGTTTTAAATTTACAGCCGATTTTTGCATAAATAAATGCCTATTCTTGTATAAATTAGTTCCAAATCTATCAATCTTTACAGTCACCAGAGCGCAGGCACTCTCCTGTTTGTTCGTCTCTGGCAAATATCTGCCACGGAAGTAAGTGTAACTGAGTATTTTTACTGTGGACAGTTAAAGCTTTGATTATAGAGATCTGGTCTTGCAAAATTCGTATGTTGCCACTACTAGCAAAGCTGGCCTCGGCAGTATATAAATAAACAGGCAATGCCATTAGTCCAATGTAAATTGTCCTATTCATACAAACCTCAGCAAAAAATTTCCGATCGCGTTATGTATAGACACCATCTTGATAAACCGGAGTTTAAAAACTGAGCATTGTATCTTGATGTTGCGTCAATTTATTTAATGCTACTGGCCGCAGAGACGTGATTTACAAATTATCTGTTCCACCGTTGTTGAGTGTAGATATGTCTACAAGATGGCTTCCCATTAACTTATGCACAGTCCATCCCGCAAATCAGGATAAAATTCCCTAGTAGCCAAAAACATATTTTCGTAGCTGCTTCCCCAGATAAAATAGTTAATAAATGTTGCCTACTAGCGGACTCATGACACCTTCACAAGATGTAGACACTATCCCTACTCCAGATATTGACCAAGAAGAATATGGCAACTTGGAAAATGATCCTTTTGATGAGTTGCCAGGAGAGGTCGAAATGTCTTTGTTCGACCACCTAGAAGAGTTACGACAGCGAATTTTCTACTCTCTGATTGCTGTAATAATTGGTGTTGTCGGCTGTTTTCTGGCCGTTAAGCCGATTGTGCAGTTACTGGAAGTCCCAGCTCAAGGAGTAAAATTTCTCCAACTGGCTCCAGGAGAATATTTCTTTGTTTCCATCAAAGTTGCAGGCTATAGCGGTTTGGTACTTGCTAGCCCTTTCATTCTTTACCAAATTATCCAGTTTGTTTTGCCAGGGCTGACTCGCCGCGAACGTCGCTTACTAGGGCCTGTAGTTTTGGGATCAAGTGTATTGTTTGGTGCAGGGTTAGTATTTGCCTATTTGCTTCTCATCCCCGCAGCTTTGAGATTTTTTATCAGCTATGGAGCAGATGTCGTAGAGCAGCTGTGGTCAATTGACAAATATTTTGAATTTGTTTTGCTGTTGTTATTCAGTACTGGTTTGGCGTTTCAAATTCCGATTATCCAACTTTTGCTCGGTAATTTAGGTATTGTTTCTTCTGAAAGAATGATAGCTGGTTGGCGTTTCGTGATCATGGGAGCAGTGGTTTTAGGAGCCATCCTCACACCTTCTACTGATCCCCTTACCCAGAGTCTTTTAGCAGGAGCAGTGCTGGGGCTATATTTCGGTGGTGTTGGTCTAGTTAAGCTTACAGGTAAATAATGTAACAGGCAATAGGCTTGAAAGTCTTTTGGTATGAAGGTTGTAGGATCGAGTTTATGTCCTAAACTAACTGGCTGGCGATAGCTATAATTGCTTTGCTGATATGCAAAAATTTAACTTTTAAGTAAATGCTGGAAATGCGATCGCTCTGGTTTAAAAAGAACCGATGATCATCCCAGCCAGCAATATAAAACCAATCCATACATTTTGCCGAAACATTATGCCATAAGCAGAATTAGGTAAATCTGGTTTTCGTAATTGGAGAAACTGCCAAAACCAGCCAATACTACCAATTACTAAACTAATCCAAAAAGCCAGCTTCAGGTGAATAGAAATACCTAACCAAGCTAGGAAAATAATTGTACCAACAAAGAAAATACCAATAGCTACAGATGCATAATCTCCAAAAAATAAGGCACTAGATTTAACACCTATGCGTTGGTCATCCTCGCGATCGCTCATGGCATAAACAGTATCAAATCCCAATGTCCATAGTACAGTCGCCCCCCACAGAAACCATGTTGCAGGTGAAAGGTTTTGCGTGACTGCACTCCAGCTAATTAATACGCCAAAACCCCAGGCAATTGAAAGAACTAGCTGTGGAACTGGAAACACACGTTTTGCCCCTGGATAAAGCAAAATTACAGGCACTGCTGCGACACATAACCAGAAACTTAGGGGGTTAAGATAAAATGCCAAACCTGCGGCACATGCCATTGCTACTATGGCAACTACAATACCAACTTTTATAGAAAGGGCACGGGAAGCAAGGGGGCGATCGCGGGTTCTCTCTACTTGTGGATCTATATCTCGATCCCACAAATCATTGACTACACAACCAGCCGCGCTTGTGGCCAAAGTACCCAATATAATCACGCCAACTAAAGGTAAGGGCGGTTTTCCAGAGGCTGCCAAAAACACAGCCCAAAGAGCAGGAATCATTAAAATTAATCGTCCTTCTGGTTTATGCCACCGCAAAAGCTGGACAATAACCAACCATAAAGGTTCTGGGTTGCGTTCTGGCGTACTTAACATAAAAATAAAAAACTAAACTTTAGCATTTTATCAGCAGTGAGGAGAGCAACTAACTCCATATATAGCAATATTTATCCTTAAAGGGAGAATCAAAGATATGCAAGTATGGTAAATATATCGTCACTGAAGAAATGTTTTTGCCTGAATCTTTGATGGTATGACAGATGCAAGAAAGCGGCATGACCAAAACGACTATTATGATTCAAGCCTTACGCAAACTAGTAACCTTTGAAGATTTTGCAGCGTGGCGACCCGAAGGAGGAAGGTACGAATTACATGATGGCGTGATTGTGGAAATGGCACAACCAGCAGGAGACCATGAAGACGTTGTTGGTTTTATAGCAAGAAAACTAACAGTAGAATTTGATCGATTAAATTTACCCTATACAATCCCTAAAACTGCACTGGTAAAACCTTTGACCTCGGAATCTGGTTACTCCCCAGATGTACTATTACTCAATCGCCCTAATTTAGTGAATGAGCCGCTATGGAAAAGAGAATCAACTGTAAGCCTTGCAGCATCAATTCCCTTAGTAGTTGAGGTAGTTAGTAGCAACTGGGATGATGACTACTACACAAAACAGGGTAAGTATGAAGGTATTGGCATTCCTGAATACTGGGTTGTAGATTATCTCGGTCTAGGCGCTAAAAAGTTCACTGGCAACCCCAAACAACCTACTATATCTATTTATCAATTAATTGATGGTGAATATCAAGTTACTCGCTTTAGAGGCGACGACCGTATTGTATCACCTACTTTTCCCCAATTAAACCTGATTGCTCAACAAATTTTTCAAGCTGGTAGTTCCCAAGTGTAGCCTTAACAGGTAAATCTTTGTGAAGTGAAGTGATGTCTGGCGACAAGAAGCAGAGCTTCTACGCACTTCTTAACAACTTCTTCTTTTTACTCAAAACGAAACAAGCTAGATTCGTTATTAAATATTAAAGACAGTATTTTTGAGTATTCCAGAAAAATCATCAGCTAAAACTATTAATAATATGTGATATGGGATTAAATTTAGTTTCACCTAACTGGGAGAGTATTAGTACTCAACTAGTTAAGCAACAACGGATTATTGCTGCCATTGACTTGGGAACAAATTCTCTGCACATGGTAGTAGTAAAAATTGACCCGACTCTACCAGCTTTTAGCATCATCGCCAGAGAAAAAGAAACCGTGAGATTGGGCGATCGCAATATTACTACTGGGGAACTGAAACCAGAGATTATTGAAAAAGCGATCGCAGCTTTGAGACGCTTCCAAGAAGTTGCCAAAACCTTCAACGCTGAAACAATCGTAGCTGTGGCTACTAGTGCTGTACGTGAATCTCCTAATGGACGAGATTTTTTACACAGAGTAGATACAGAATTAGGTTTAAGCGTTGACTTGATTTCTGGACAAGAAGAGGCGCGACGCATTTATTTAGGTGTGTTGTCGGGGATGGAATTTCACAACCAACCCCAGATGATTATCGATATTGGTGGTGGTTCCACAGAATTAATTTTGGGGGACTGTCATGAACCGCGGACTCTTACCAGTACTAAAGTTGGTGCAGTGCGACTCACTAGCGAGATAATCACCACCGACCCCATCAGCAATATAGAGTTTCAGTACCTACAAGCCTATGCACGAGGTATGTTAGAACGTGCTGTAGACGAAGTCCTGGCAAATATCCAGTTTGGCGAATCTCCCCGGTTAATTGGCACTTCTGGCACGATTGAAACCCTCGCCATGATCCATGCGCGGGAGAATTTAGGTTCTGTTCCTTCTACCCTTAATGGCTACCAATTTAGTTTTCAAGACTTACAAGAGTGGGTAAATCGCTTACGGAAAATGACCCATTTCGAAAGGGCTGCTATACCAGGTATGCCAGATAAGCGGGCTGAAGTGATTTTAGCTGGTGCGGTGATTTTACAAGAAGCTATGACTTTGTTGGGTGCTGAATCCATAACAGCCTGTGGGCGTTCCCTGCGGGAAGGCGTGATTGTAGATTGGATGCTAGCCCACGGTTTAATTGAAGATAGACTGCGTTACCAAGGTTCAGTGCGTCAACGGAGTGTCTTAAAACATGCGAATAAGTACCAAATTAAATTAGAACATAGCGATCGCGTGGCTTTATTTGCCCTCAGTTTATTTGACCAAACTCAGGGTACACTCCACAACTGGGGTGTCAACGAGCGACAATTACTTTGGGCTGCTGCGATATTACACAATTGCGGTCATTATATTAGCCATTCGGCCCATCACAAGCACTCTTACTATCTCATTCGTAATGGTGAATTACTCGGCTATACCGAAACCGAGATCGAAATTATTGCCAATTTAGCGCGTTATCATCGCAAATCTGCACCTAAGAAAAAGCACGAAAATTATCGTAATTTGCTGAGTAAACAGCACCGACAAATAGTTAGTCAATTGAGTAGTATTTTGAGATTAGCAGTAGCATTAGATAGACGGCAAATTGGGGCGATCGCCGGAGTTAAATGTGAGTATTATCCAGAATTTAAACAGGTTAATTTGCAAGTGTTTCCATTTCAACTTAATGATGATTGTGCCTTAGAACTGTGGAGTTTAAATTTTAAAAAAGGAGTATTTGAAGAAGAATTTGGCGTGAAATTAGTAGCGAATTTAGAAAAATCTACAATTCCTGACTTTTCTTAAAAACAAGTATGGTGCGTCTTAGCGTGACGAACTGTTCTATTAAAAATCAAATTTTTTTATGTCCCGTTATACTCGCTATCAACCTTTTTTACTGCGAATTCTTCATGGTGTAAGTGGCATTCTAGCGATCGCCGCCATCATTACAGGATTTTTGGTTTACAATACCTTCGATGGTAGATTTGGTAAAATACTAATTCCTCGTGTCGATGCAATTATAGATATTCACGGTACATTTGCAGTCATGTTCTTTGCTGCTTTACCAGCGTTCGCCCTCTACAGTTTTCATGCAGGAAATAAACGGCTGTTGCAAGAAGATTCTTTAAAGAATTTAACTCAAGTTGGTAAGCCAATTTGGTGGGTTAGCTTGCAAAGAATTGCCAATACACTGATGCTGATAGCTTCTGTATTAGCTGTAGTTTCTGGCAGAATGATGAAAGAAGAATGGCTGCCAATAGGAGAGTTGAATCACAGTTGGTATTACCTCCACTTAAGTGCTTGGATTGTGATAGTTTGCTGTTTAGCAATTCATATTTTAATATCTAGTAAAGTGGGTGGTTTACCGTTATTAGTCTCTATGTTTTTGTTGAAGGTACGTCCTGAAGATAGTCCTAGTTATTGGTTGAATCGTGTTCGTAATTGGTGGAGTAATTTATCAGCTAATTTTGGAACAGCCATTAGTAATTGGCAGCAAAATAATTTGCCTTTAAAAATTATAGAAGTAATAGTGGTAGTTGGAATGATTGCAGCGCTTATTTTGCCTTTATTTGCTGGTGGTGAATCCTAGAATTTATTTTTAAACGCAAAGGGGCGCAGAGGTTTACGCAGAGTAACACAGAGGTTTAATTGTTAATTCTGGCATAAATTCACAGACAGGCTAAAGTTTTTTCTAACAGCTTAACTTTTGATCAAAGGTAACGTGACAGTAAATGTCGTACCGAAGCCAACTTTACTATCAACTGCAATTTCGCCCCTGTGTGCATCAACGCACTTTTTAACTATTGCTAATCCCAAGCCGGTACCAGGTGTTGAACCGACGTTTTCGGCACGATGAAAAGGCTGAAATAATTGTTTTTGGTCGTTTTGGGGAATGCCAATGCCCCAATCTTGAATCCGAAATATTACTACATGTTCTTGAGCGATTAGCTCAAACTGGACTTTACCACCTGGTAATGAATACTTAATGGCATTACCAAGCAAATTACCCAAAATGTGGCGCAACAGGTTTTCATCCCATAAAGCATCGCTTAATTCCCCAAAGCTGGCGAAAACTAAAGTGAGATGCTTTTCCCTGACAGTTAGTTGAGCTTCTTCAACAAGTTGGCGGCAGAATGCTTCTAAGTTGAGGGGGCTAAGTTGACACGAAAGTCTACCTGAATCTGCTTTACCGATGAATGACACCTCATCTAACATTTTTGCCATATTTTTGATTGCCGAACGAATCATCTGCAAATGAGTATGTTTTTTCTCTTTAGTTAATTTGTCGTCGTTGTTTTGTAACAATCCAGCAGCCAAGAGAATAGTATTCAAAGGATTGCGGATGTCATGAGAAAGCATCGAAACAAACTCCGATTTGAATTGGTTAAGTTCATTAGCTTTTACCAGTTCCGCAGTTCGTTCTTCAACTCGGCTTTGTAGTGTTTGATTAACGGTGCGTAATGTCTCTAAAACTTGCTTACGCTCGATTGCATAATGCACAGAGCGAACCAAAACATCTGTATTCACCTGCCGTTTGACTAAATAATCTTGTGCCCCTTGCCGTACTGCTTCAATTGCCAGTTCTTCATCGTTGGTATTTGTAAGTACAACGATTGGGACGCTAGGAGCATTAATAATCAAAGGAGGTAAAGATGACAATCCTTGACTGTCAGGCAGTGTAAGATCCAAGAGAATGACATCATAAGTGTCTTGACGTAGTTCTTGGAGAGCTTCCTGCAATCGTTTCACATGAACCAGCGTAAACTCTTTGGACTGTGCTTGCTTCAGAAACTCTTGCAACAGCCTAGCTTCAGCCAGATTGTCCTCAATTAACAAGATTTTTACTAAGTAGCTCGCAGTCATAATCTTGTGGTTTCACCCCTTGGTGCCCCTCTATCCTGAAAGTTAAAAGTTTGGAATTGGGCATAGGACATAGGGCATTGGGCATGGGGCATTGGGAAGAAGGGGTAAAGGGGAATGGGGAAGGGGTAAAGGG
>NZ_JAECZB010000068.1 GCF_016056295.1 Atlanticothrix silvestris CENA357 | reverse complement strand
TGCCTGTGGTGGGGTTGTAGGTAGCGGTGATGTTGCTGATGGCAGTAGCGTCCAGACTTTCGGCTGCGCCATCCAAGAGATTGGTAATCGTGATGGTGGCACCAACTAAGGTAGTGCTGTTGTCGCTCAGGCTGAAGTCGCTGTTGACGATGGAAACAGGAGTGCCGCTAAAGGTGGTGCTAAAATCAATTCCAGAAGAGTTGCCATTAAGGTCGAGTACGGGGGCAGGGTTGCCATACACCACGTAGCTCTGCCCGGAATAAGTGACGCCGTTGGGGTCGGCACGAGATGCCCCGATAATTAGGTCATCAATGCCGTCGCCGTTGATGTCCCCGGCACTGCTGACAGAGGAGCCTGAGTAGTCAAGCGCCACGATGCCGTTAATGACGAAGCCGTTGCTGCCGTTGAGAGAAGAGAGGTTAAGACTAGAACTAAAGCCACTGCTACTACCAAAGACCACGTAGCTCTGCCCGGGAAAGCTGGTGTCGAAATCGCCTGGTGCCCCGATAATCAGGTCATCAATGCCGTCGCCATTGATGTCCCCGGCGCTGTTCACAGAGTAGCCTGAGGCGTTATACCTCGCGATGCCGTTAATGACGAAGCCGTTGCTGCCGTTGAGAGAAGAGAGGTTAAGACTAGAACTAAAGTCACTGCTACTACCAAAGACCACGTAGCTCTGCCCGGATGATTCACCGTTGGGGTCGGCACGAGATGCCCCGATAATCAAGTCATCAATGCCGTCGCCGTTGATGTCCCCAGCGCTGCTGACGGAGGAGCCTGAGTAGTCATACACCGCGATGCCGTTAATGACGAAGCCGTTGCTGCCGTTGAGAGAAGAGAGGTTAAGACTAGAACTAAAGTCACTGCTGTTGCCAAAGACCACGTAGCTCTGCCCGGAATTGTTGCTGCCGTTGGGGTCGGCACCTACTGCCCCGATAATCAGGTCATCAATGCCGTCGCCGTTGATGTCCCCGGCACTGCTGACAGAGGAGCCTGAAAAGTCACCCGCATTAATGCCATTAATCAAAAAGCCATTGCTGCTATTGAAAGTAAAAAGTTCGAGGCTGGCACTAAAGCCACTGCTTTTGCCAAAGACTATGTAGCTCTGCCCGGAATAGCTGCCGTAGGAAGGACTTACTGCCCCGATAATCAGGTCATCAATGCCGTCGCCGTTGATGTCCCCTGCGCTGCTGACGGATCTGCCTGAGAAGGCAGCGGCCGCGAAGCCGTTAATAAAAAAGCCGTTGCTACCATTAAGGGTGGAGAGGTTAAAGGT
>NZ_JAECZB010000067.1 GCF_016056295.1 Atlanticothrix silvestris CENA357 | reverse complement strand
ATGTCATACCACCAATAGATAAACAAAGAAAAATTAGATATTGGTGTGAGGATGAAAGTCGTGTGGGGTTAAAGACTGAAGCGGGTAGATTAATTACCAACTTTGGGACTAAACCTATCGGTATCATGCAATGGAAACGAGATAATTTTTATTTATATGGATTAGTAAAACCGTTAACGGGTGAGTATTTCATCTGGGAATTTTCTCATTTAAATGCAGCTTGTTTTCAGGTTTTCTTAGAAAAATTTTCTGCCACTTATGCCCAAGATATCCATATTATTCAGTTAGATAATGGAGCTTTTCATTTTAGCCAGCATCTTCAAATACCAGAAAATATCATTTTATTATTTCAACCTCCACACACACCCCAAGTTAATCCAATTGAGCGATTATGGGAGGAAATTAAAAGGCATTTAGCTTGGGAAAGCTTTGGAACTTTAGATGAGTTAAGACAATTTATCTGGAGGCGTTTGGAAAAATTAAACACATCAATCGTTGCTTCTATTACAGGTTGGGATTTTATTCTTGATGCTTTATTTGAATCAAATTTTTCGTGAATTGGTATCAGTATGGATCGATCAAGCTTTAAGTAGTAGTCGTTCATTAGCAACGGATTTAGAAACCGCACACAAATGGTTACATCGAATTGCCGAATGCTTGCGCTATGGCAATGGCTCTGACCACAAAGGTGATGATACTGGTACACAAACTGAAAAAGCTCCCTTAACTAGTTTTCAAGTTCAGCGCGAGATGGAAGACTTATTACAGCAGTTTGTCACTGAAGAGGAGCAACATCCGGCACAGTTTGCTCTCAAGAACAAGTTACAACGGTTGTGGCACAAATACGCGGCTAATTTACTGTATTGCTATGATATCCCTGGCTTACCGCCAGATAACCTCAAAATGGAGACTATGTTTAGTCATTTACGTCGCCACCAGCGACGGATTAGCGGACGCAAATCTACTGCTGAATTACGTGATTTTGGACAATATCAAGTTCTATTTTTAGCTCAAAGCGAAAAACAGTTACTTGAGCAAATTCAGCAAGTACCTGTAACTGAGTACAAAGCTCAACGTCGTAGATTAGCTTTGTCCGAAGCCCCCCGTCAACAAAAACATCGCCTTCATCATGATCCAGTTAGCGCAATACAAAGCTTAGTTCATCAACATCAAGAAATTCTCTCTGTGCTTGAGTCTCAGGCTCTTTCATACTAATTTTCATACTAATTAGATAGCTAAGGTTGGGCTTTCGTCTTCATCTTTGAGCTAGGTGGCGAGCGAACATAGGCAATAAGTAAAATTTACCATTTTGCCTATTCACGCAACAACGCCTTCATGAAAACTAAAAATCAAAAGATTGGACAAGGGTATAGGAGTATATAGGAATCTGCTTTGATTCCTGAAATCATTTGCGTAGTAAGGGAACAGGGAATAGGGAATAGGTAAGAAGAAATAAAGCGGAAAGTCTGCCGGGGAGATACTCCTGCCGGAGAACTTTTCAAGAAAGTGTACTGAGTTTTGTTCAGAAATCAAATATGAGTCCTATAGAAGTGTAAGGATTTAGAACACCATTTCCCCTATACCCTTACTCCCAAACCTGTGCCTAAGTCCTGACTATGAAGGATTTACACTGATGGAAGTAGCATTCGATTCAGGTTCAGTAGTTGCACCAACTGCCATGACTGTAGACCATTCACTGACGCGGTTATCATCTAGAACGGCTCGGACTCGATAAGCAAGCTGAGTTTTATGTACTAATAAGATTAAATCTCGGTTGAGTAAGCCTTGTGATTTGAGGTTTTCGTTTGATGCAGCTTGGAGATGAAAACAGCGATCGCTTTGACGTTGTAAATCTGGAGACTCACCATCCACCAGCACCTTTTGCAGTTCGTACTCTTTAGCCCCTGGATAAGCTTCCCAGCAAAGATTCCAGTAGGTTGACCAGTTAATCAAATTTGTTGTTGATTCCTTAACCTCATCCGACAAGGTAGAAACGAGTCCGGTAACTGGAGGTTGTACGACTTGCGGCGACTGGGAATTAACAGATTCTATATATCCAGGTTGCTCAACCTGTTGTGCAGCTATAGATGAACCGACATCAAGACCTAGCATCAGTCCGAATATCAAAGTGAGTAGCACAACCAATCGTAGGCATCGTGAAGGCACTAGGGGGAGGATTTTAAAATTCATAGTCATGCAAAACTTAAATGCTTAACCCGATTCTTCAAAATTAGGCATCAGATGCAGCAAAAGACAATCCTGCTACATCTAAGCCTCATTAAATTACAAATTGCGAATTGGTATGATTACCACTCTACCTTTGAAATAAGGTTGCCGTTATCGGCATAGATAGTTCTTGAACGGATATGCGTTCTAGCAGGTAGTGTGGAATTGAAGACACCGCTTTTTCTTCCCACGGCTGATTTGTTACCAATTTCTGCACGGAATATAACAACGTCAGGTGCTAACCCTACGTCATCACCTAGCCTAGTTTCCGGGCCACTATCAACACCATTGACAACCTGCCTACCACCATGAACTAGAACACGAGGCCCATAACCATTTCCATTACCAATAGTCAGATTAGTTGTCGCTAAACCATGAAAGACAACATCGTTTGCTACACCGGCAAGTATCCCAATGTTAAAAGGTTGACCCTCATCAGCACGGATGGAAATTCTATTACCTAATTTCTGGTTTAAGGCTGCGAGAGAATCTTGCAGAATCACATTGCCGATGATGCGGTTAGGGTAGTTGGGATCTTGAGTAGTAACCCCACCTATGGTTGGCAAACTTGGTGTTGGGTTATTAGGGGTGGATGGACTGAAATTTATCCCTGTGACATTTGACGGATTGGCTACGGCTAATTGTGTATAACCTTGGGCCAATGACTGATTAACTGCAATTACACCCTGCATCAATGCAACATCGGCTTGTGTCAGGTTAGACACCTTCCCCAAACTGCCACTAGTAGCTTCTATGTTACTAGTAACATTTTTACCTGGGAGGACAACTTTACCAGAGGGTAAGGTAACACCAGGGCCGACCCGCGAGAGAAAATTGACTACGGTGTTGAACTCTATAGTTGCACCGTCTACTTCAGCGTTGAAGGCGATGAATGTCTCTGGCTGAGTGTTGCTAAACTGAACACCGCTCACGGGGTCAGTAAAAGGCCCAGTTGAGCCAGTAAGACCGATTTTGGCTGTACCTTTGACAGTGACCAAGTGTGCCAGGATGACTCGCTCACCAATAGTTGCCCCCACTACTGAAGGTGTAATGCTCACTTGGTCTTGGACGTTGGATCCTTCACTGATAATGATGGGGCCATTAGTAGCATTTAACCGAGCAAATGGTGCAACGTAGACTTTTCCCCCCAAGGTAATATTTGCGGGATTGGTAATTATCGCAGCTGGGTCAATAAAATTAGCTGATGCTGGGGCTGCTGTACTGGGACATATAGGTCGGTTAACTGCCGTTGGACTACACGAAGCAAGGCTTGCAAGGGCTGGTTGTGCATCTACCTGTATAACTAGGACAAACGCAAGGATAATTGCAGTAAAGGCACTAAAAATTGTGCGAGGTTTGAACATTAAAAGAAGGCTCCTCACGAGCTATGGAGTATTTATTTGCGGAATAATTTGTGTTAACGAGGAAAAGATACAATTCAGCGTCGCCTATAGTCAGCGAAATTCTAGGCCAATCTGAGGAATTAGCAAAAAATCATATTGCCACAATTCCCCTTTTCAACTCTTTCTTACTTGCTTATAAGATAGAGAATTAACCAGCCCAAAATCCGCTCAACAAGTTATAAACGTTGAGAAATGTTACCAAGTCATCTATCAGACCAGTAATAATACCAAGAAGTGAGCTTTGTGGAATTGTCGTCGTTGCGTGGGCAACTGCATTATTGTATACAGTCTCCCAAGCGTTCGGCCCGGTAGCCGTTGTACCATAAACCTGTGTACTCACAGCCAAAATAAAGCCAAGCGCAGCTAGACTGGCTAGTAATGTGCGACGTTTTAACATTATTATTTGATACCTGATAGTTTGCCAAGTTTGTTTGACAGGGTAAACCGAAAAGGTAAGGGAAAAGCGGTAACTTTTCAATTTACCTGAGCTAATGACGTACAATTGTTACAAGCAGCTATTAGCAGCTTACTTTTATATTATCTTAATATTATTTAGTAATTTAAGCTAGATATTTTAATATTAGTAAAACTTATATAGCAATTCTAAATGATTTATGAGAAAGTACCATATTCATGGAGCTTTGGAAAGTCAAATATTTGACAATGTACAGATAATTCAAATAAGCTCTTGACGACAGAGAAAGAATGACAGAAAAAAGAAAATTCTCGAATCAATCTTTTGGCTTGTAACCAAATGTCTTCTACAGGGTTTTGTTGTGGTGCGTTCGGAGCAAATCTTTCACATGTTACTAACCAGTCTTCTGGTAGCCGTTGGCTATTTAAAGATTCTAAATAATCTTTGATGGTCTGAGAACGGTGATAACTTGCACCGTCCCAAATGATTAATAAGTTGGCTTCAGGTCTTTGTGAGCGTAGATATTCTAAAAAATGAATCGTATTTTCCGAGTCACCTTTTTTAGCTGTGTAAATAAGGAATTCTTTGGTTTTGTAATCTAATGCCCCATAATACGTTTGCTTCTCCCGCTCATTCAATACTGGAATCGTGACTCGTTCACTAGTTTTTCCCCAAACATAACCACAAATATCACCCCACAATAAATGACATTCATCAACCATGAATACCACCAGTTCTCCCGACTCTATTTCGGCCCGTCTCGATGCCAATAGCTCACAAATAGCTTTTTTTTTAAGGCGACCTTATCTGGGTCATGTTTTGGATTATGGGCTTGTGCTTTCTTCCATCTAATACGCGCTGCTTTAAACAAATCATAGTAACTTTATTTGGAGGCGAATGTCACTCCATACTTGGCTGCAATGTGGTACTCTAATTCATTCAACGTCCATATTTGCTTTGTTTGCAACCATTCGATTACCTCCCCACGTTGCATCTCATTGAGTAGTACTTTGCTGCCTTTATATCCTAGCTTGAGACCATCAATTCCATTTTTAAAGAAGGCTTTTTTCCATGTACTGATGAAACCACTAGAAACTCCTAATATTGGCATGATCTCTATGGTTTAGATGTACTGGCATTTATTGGTTGGCAACATGAGCAAGAGCATCAACAGTTGGTAGAAATTCAACGCTCATTAAAAGGTCGTGGTGTGGAGATTAATGAGAGAAATGTAGGTAAGCTATATCGGCAATTTCTGGCACTGTTAGGTGGAACGATTGCACATACCCAGGATAAATTAGCTGCCACAGCGATTGAACATGGCGGTTTGATTTGGGCAATTGATGCTTTACAGCCAGAGGGACAAACCAATTCGCAATTGACACAGATTATTTATCTCTGTTGTCGGTTTGGGTTGACCAGGCTTTAAGTAACAGTCATTCGGTAGCATCAGACTTGGAACAGGCGCACCAATGGTTGCAACGAATTGCCGAATGTTTGCACTATCCTGAACACACCAGTCCTAGCACAGATAATGTGACTGACATTACACAAACTCCGAAATTACCTTTAACAAGTTTTCAAGTTCAACAGGAGATGGAAGAGCTATTACAGCAGTTTGTGCCTGACCCTCCACAAAATCCGGCACAGTTTGCCTTGAAGAAAAAGTTACAAAAACTGTGGTATAAATACGGAACTAATTTGTTGCACTGCTATGATATCCCTGGCTTGCCACCAGATAATCTCAAAATCGAGTCTTTATTTAGCCATAAGCGTCGCCACCAACGATGAATTAGTGGACGTAAATCAACTGCCGAATTGCGTGATTTTGGGCAATATCAAGTTCTCTTTTTTGCCGAAAGTGAACAACAGTTACTTGAACAAATTCAGCAAGTACCTTTAACTGAGTATAAAACCCAACGTCGTAAATTGGCTTTGGCGGAAGCACCCCGTCAACAAAAACATCGTCTTCATCATGATCCAAGTAGCACAATACAAGGTTTAGTTAATCAACATCAGGAACTCCGGTCTCTGCTTGAGTTTTAAGCTCTTAAATACTGATTAGACAGCCAGGGGCGTGAAGCCTAGCACAGTTAAACCAGCTAGTATTGTGCGACGTTTCAACATTATTCCTAGATACCTCATAGTTAGCCAAGTTCTTTTGGCAGGGTAAACCGAAGAGATAAAGGAATAAACCTTTAACTTTTCGTTTTGCCTGACCTATAACCATCAATTTTGGGTTAACGAAATATTAATTTCTATCAACTAGTAACTCAGTATACTACTAATTGCTGCTTAGTAATAGAGCTTTTGATATTGATAAAAACTATGTTGAGTATAAGATTGTTACATAAAATTAATGAGCTATTCCCGCCATTCTTCCCTGTCCTGGCAACGATTCCATCTCAAAGAAATCCATTAGCTTGCGGCTGCCCATGATGCCTAGCCCCATTCCTGTACCAGAGGTATAAGTAGGTCGGCATGGAGAAGGGAAAAGAGGAAGAGGGAAAGGGGAAAGGGAGCCCCATGCTTAAAAATAGGCGAAGTCTTCCGGACAAAGGATTCTGCCCAAAGAGCTTCGCGCGAAGCTCGCCACGTGGAATCTTCCATGTGGCAGACTTCGCGGGCTTTATACTATCTGGGGAAAAGTTTTAAATTTAATTCCTTTACCCCTTATACCATTTCACTAAAAATATGATACAGATTTAACCATTGAAAACTTTGCTGCATCTAAGTTCTTTATCAGAAACGTCTGAGGCTCTCCTTCAAGAAAAAATTCAACCGTTCCACCTTTGGCATATTGAAACGCGTTGTGGGCAAATTCTGAAACTGCTGTTGCCAATCGTGCTTGATCTTGAACATCAAAGTTCTCTCACATCAAAGTGTTGTTGAGATTAGAGCTAATATAGGTTGAGTACTGCAATGCTTTTAGATCTTGGT
Organism: Atlanticothrix silvestris CENA357; assembly: GCF_016056295.1. GTDB lineage: Bacteria > Cyanobacteriota > Cyanobacteriia > Cyanobacteriales > Nostocaceae > Atlanticothrix > Atlanticothrix silvestris. Next base: position 129,543 of record NZ_JAECZB010000067.1, on the reverse strand, counting down.
TGGGTACACTTGAGTCAACTTCAGTGTAGTGAACATGAGTGAACTGCGATCGCAATCTGGGACAAATACACTTAACCCTTATTCTTCTATTCCACTTTTTTTCTAACTGCCCAGAAAACGAGCGAACCGGGAGTTATAATCATCGCGCGTTAAACAAATCGCTAATCTTACGGATGAAGCCGTTAAATTCTCCAGTTTTTCGGTATGACTTCTCAACTGAAGGATATTATTTAATTTTCACTACCACCAGTTGGGTTATACACGAAAGAAAACCACAGTAAATATGTGGAGTTAGCACAATGCAAACAGTAAACAAATTACCGCGATGGTTAACCTTAAGTTTGGCATTTCCCTTGGTCATCCTTAACGGTTGGGTATTGCTTCAAGTCATCAAATATTTTCAACCATTAGTTAGTATTTTAGTTGCTGCCCTACTACTAGCTTTTATTTTGGATTATCCAATTAGATTATTCCAAAAACAAGGAGTAAAACGTAATATAGCTATCACAATAGTTTTATTGTTAGCTGTAGTGATAATTGCAGCTTTTGGGATCACTTTAGTGCCATTAATTATACAACAGATTAACGAATTAGCTAACATATTGCCTGCTTGGATTGATTCCGGGAGACAACAATTACAAAATTTTCAAAACTGGGCGATTACAGAACAATTACCGATTAACTTAAGTGGTTTAGTTCCGCAAATTCTAGATAGAATATCTACCCAAATTCAAAATTTTACAGGTAAAATACTAAGTTTAGCTTTAGACACCATCGGTAGTATCGTTAATGTATTACTAACGGTAGTATTGACTTTTTATTTAGTTTTAAATGGAGAATCTCTCTGGGATGGGATTTTTTTGTGGTTTCCTTCCCGTGTTGGAACTTATATCCGCCAGTCAATACGTGAAGATTTTCAAAATTACTTTATTGGTCAATTCATATTAGCCACTATCTTAGCATCAGGTGTTATATTAGCTTTTTTGGCGCTTAGAGTACCATTAGGTTTACTTTTTGGATTAGTAATTGGTTTTTTTGCTTTATTTCCTTTTGGTACAGGTATAGGAATTAGTATTGTTAGTTCTTTAGTAGCATTAAATAATTTTTGGTTAGGAGTAGAAGTAGTAGTTGTAGCAGTAGCTATTGACCAATTTAATTCTAATTTTGTAGCACCCCGTATTCTTGGTAATTTAACAGGTTTAAACCCTGTTTGGGTCGTGATTTCTTTATTACTTGGAGTGAAGTTAGGAGGATTATTAGGGTTATTAGTTGCTATACCTTTAGCAAGTTTTATTAAAAGTGTTGCAGATGGTTGGCGTGAAGGAAAATTGAATATAGAGTCTGATGAAGAGAATATCATGCTGGAAAAATCATATTAACGTGAGTTCGATTGGTACGCATAGTAGAAGATTTAGCAGCACAACCAACAAGTAGCGTACCTCAAGCCTGCGGAAGTTTAGCAGCAACATCAGCAGCATACGATTTTTGGAGTTCGCCGTATTTTGAAGCAGATGATATGGGACTCATATTTGATTTCTGAACAAAACTCAGTACACTTTCTTGAAAAGTTCTCCGGCAGGAGTATCTCCCCGGAAGACTTTCGGCTTTATTTCTTCTTACCTATTCCCTATTCCCTGTTCCCTGTTCCCTGTTCCCTTACTACGCAAATGATTTCAGGAATCAAAGCAGATTCCTATATACGCAATGCCCATATCAAAAGTACAGTTGAAAGAATTAAAGAACACGAGATTGTGCTGATGATTCAGGACACAACAAATATAGATTTGACCAGTCATCCCGGTACAAGTGGAATTGGGTATCTAGACAATACAAAATGCTTCGGATTAAAAGTACATTCAACATTTGCAGCAAGCACATTGCGTGAGTTCCTCTAGGAATAATTAGGGTCTGCTGAATAGCTTTAAAACTCTTATGTTGTAAGCTTTCCAGGCTATTTTTGGAGAAAAAAGTGCAAAAGAATACAGGTAGAAGCTTTAAAAACCTTGCATTGACAATTTTTTGGACTTCAAAAAACTGGAAACAATAAGGGTGAAACTGTTCCCTATTCCCTGTTCCCTGTTCCCTGTTCCCTACCCACACTAAAGGACTTTTTCAGCAACCCCTAATTAATCAACAAGTTTGGGCACGAGATATCAAAGACTTAGGAATAGCAAAAAAACGCCGTCAACGTCAAACAGTAGAAAAAGAAAGCCAGCGCTGGTTAGACGGATTAAATCAAACACAAGGACTAATATCAAATTACAACTTGAAACCGCAAAAAGAATCAATATGGCATTAGCAACATATTCGATTGTGGCATGGCGTTTATTATGGCTAACTTACGAAGCAAGACATAATCCCGATGTGAGTTGTGACACTGTTTTAGATGCGATTGAATGGCAATCTCTGTGCGTCAATTTTACTAAAAACCCCATTCCTCCCAAACAGCCACCAAGCTTGAGAGAAGCTATACGCATGATTGCCCTGCTCGGTGGTTTTTTAGGTCGTAAAGGCGACGGAGAGCCTGGAGTTAAGACAATTTGGAGAGGATTGCGACGATTACATGATATCGCCGCAACCTGGAAATTAGCCCACCAAACGGATTAGAGTAATTAACGAAACTGTAGGTCATATAAATACATTCCTAATGCACCTCACATATTAGTTTATTTGTCAACTTCACTAATCCATCATAACCGTGAAAACCACCAATTATCAGCTTTTCAGCTTTGTTAAGAAAGATGTGACTAATGGATAGTACCAGGAGAGGGGAGTAAAGCAATGAAATGATTTTTTCGTTGCTCCTCCTCTCCTGACGGAGACGCTACGCGTAGCGTAGCTTGCTTCTCCAAAGGAGTACGCCTTTTAGGTGAGGGAGAGGCCTGTCGAACTCACGTCATATTAATAGTCATTGTCGGCCACACAAATCCCTTTACATTTAATACCGTTCGTAGCAGTGCGCTGACAATGAGAACATAGAATTTTTTGGTTTTCTGTTTCTTGATTTATCTGTATACTAGTACTTGCTGTAAGAAAGTCTTTTTCGGTTTGAGGTTTTACAGTCATAAAAATAGTGATTATTGCTTATGTAGAGGTTAACTACAGCACTTACTTGATATAACAAGTGAGTGTTATTAAATATATAAATTGTAGTTTTCTTTTGGGGTTGTGCAAAAGTGGCGATCGCATAAAATATTAATCTGCTTTATGTAACGGATGGAGATAACCTTTGCCAATTAACAGACTACTGATGCTTCCGTTTTGGTGCAGGAACTTGTTAGCTGTCCTCTGATACCAAAACTAGTTCAGTCTAGCTTGTTTTGAAATCCGTCTAGTTATTTCAACTTCTTGCTTCATTTGATCTGCTTCGTCTTGACATTCCTTTGCTAGTTCTTCGAGATCATTTGCTATTGACAATACCTCTTGCGCTAGGTTTTTCATCTCTGCTGATTTTTGATCGTATTTTTGAGAAGCTTCTGTAATTTCAGAAAAAATATCTTTGTATTCTTTAGGTGGATTTTTCAACCACTCGTCAAACTCACTTTGCAGTTTTTGAAGAATAGCAATAGTTTTTTTAAATGATGTTTTAAGACGCATATCTAACGTCTTAATCTCCTGAATTTTTGCCTTGAGTTGTTTGGTATTGTTTACTCCAGCTAACTCGTAGGCTATAGCTTTTAGCTCTTGAAGTTTCATAATTACTGTCGAGCATCCCCAATTTAGAGCATTTTATCGATCTACTTATTTTAATTTTTGATAAAGTCTTTCATTCTCTTCACGAAGACGCTGACTCTCTTGAACTAACGTAGCAATTTGCTGTTTCTGCTGTTCAATTAAAACTATTGCTTCGTCCCTTTGCTGCTTATATCGTTTGGTATGGGCAACTCTTCCACCCAAACTTTTATTATTTTGAGCTAATTCCTGTCTTCGTTTCTCAACTGCATTGTACTTCTTTTGAAGCTGTTCTAGTTCTGTAACCAGTTCAGTCTTAGCTTTATTATTCTCAGCTTCAGATCGTAAGGCTTCATTTTCAGCTTCTAGTGAGAAAACTCGTGCTTCTAATCTCTTAATTTCTTTATTTTTACCAAATAATTTCTCTTGTAATGCTTTAATGAGACTCAGCAGCTTGGATTTTTGCTGATCTTGTTCATAGCTAGCTGCTTCAAGCTCATTAGCGCGATCGCGCAGACGACCAGCCCGATTCTGTAGAACTTTGGCTGTACATTCGTACTTAATAATAGCAATAACTCTGCTACGCTCTGGTTCATCCAGTTGTTGAACTTCAGGGCTACGCCAAAGATCATCATAGTTGGTACAATCATGGCGTAGATCCTGAGTTGGGACGTGTTCAGGAGCCGCAATCAACTCATAGTTTTTCAGCCGAACTCGGTCATGCCAGTAGTCAAACAATGCCTTGCTGTCGTCCATTATTGTGCGATCGCTTGTAAGATAGCTATTTACCTTTAAACATATCGCGTAATATTGCTTAGAATCCCTAAGCCACTAGCTCTCGCGTCTGTTACTTTTAGTCAAACCAGAGTTCTCCCTACAAGGAATTTTTCATACTTTACATTTTTAGTTTGTTTTCGAGCCTCGATAAATTCGATCCATTTGCTGTGGAGAAAGCACTGTCATTGGAAACCCTTTATGTGCAGAAATAAGCAGTTCCTGAGATGATTGAAACGCTGCTTCTTGAGTTTGGGCTAAAGGTGGGCTAAGTAACGTCTCATCTATTTCCGATGGGAGAGACTGATTTTGAGGCAAGACATAGGCGTGCTTTTGTGAATCGTATGCCAAAACTTCACCTGTCTCAATTTGATAAATCCAAGCATAAATACTGAGTTGCCCTTGGTGGAGCTTAGAGCGAATCACGGGATAAGTCCGTAAATTTTCAATTTGGGTAAGTACATTCTCAGCAATAATTATTTCTAAGAGTTCTTCGCCTTCGTAGTTGCTATAATTGTCTTTCACCAATCGTCGGGTTGCCTCTGCATACTTGAGCCAGTCATGTACAAGCGGCATTTCTATCCGCAGGCTGTCTAACTTCATTAACCCTTTCATAGCACCACAATGTGAGTGACCACAGACAATTATTTGTTGAATATCTAATGCTTGAACAGCATATTCAATTGTTGCCCCTTCACCGCCATTAGTTGCACCAAATGGTGGAATAATATTGCCTGCATTGCGGATAACAAACAACTCACCTAATCCGGCTTGTGTAATCAGGTTTGGATCAATACGCGAATCGGAACAAGTAATAAATAATACTCTAGGCTTTTGACCATGAGAAAGTTGTTCAAACAGTTCTTCATGGGTGGAAAAATAACTACTTTTGAATTCGCGTAAACCTTTAATCAATTTTTTCATAGGAGTACCTCAATGAATAAGTAATGCTTTCAATTTTTTGTAAAAATTTGGTTCTAAAATTAAGAAAGTAGAAATTTGCAAAAGCAATATTTGGTTTATAGCGATTCTTCCCTTGGTAATGTAGAGCAATAAATAATTAACCACCCATAAAAGAGGATGGACGCAGATAAATTTGTATGTCAGTAGATTAAGAAACACTATATACCATTGAGTATTGCTGATGCAATCTAGTATACAAGATAAGTTCGTCACTAATGACTGCACTATCGCAGACATCAATGCAATTACCCTAATCTCTCACGGATGGTAATTCTATTGTTCTAAGAACGCTGCATAACTACTAATTTAACTCCTTAAAAAAGGAAAATTTATCTTTAATAACTAGATAGCTCAGTATACTATAACTTCCTTAAGATTAACCCCAGTTAATACAGCACCCTCCAAATTAGCATTATCAAGCTTGGCATCAGTCAGCTTGGCATTTGTTAAGTTAGTAGCGCTTAAATCAATATTTCTTGCGAATACTTGACTCAAGTTTGCACCAGTTAGATTAGCACTAATCAACTCGGCACCTTCTAAATTAGCTCCCTTTAAATTAGCATTTCTTAAATCTGCACCAACTAAACGAGCCGAACGCAAGTTTGCTCCTGCCAAGTCACACCCTGGACATTTACCCGTTTTCAGTAATTGTCTAACATGGACAGGATTTGCAGCCTGGGCCGGCATGGCATAGTAAATCGTACTTACTAATACTGCGGTAGCTAAAATCTCCAGTTTCATCTGACTTCCCTCAAAACGGTTAGATACTATTAACCTTAGTCAAAACTTTTAACTCAATTAGGTTAACAATATCTATAAATAGATTGGCTTAATTAATCAGCTTTTGCCATTACACCACCGGGTTAATCAAAGGGTGAAATTTATGCTTATATTGTTTAAGCAGTCTTGCCAAACTACCCTCTATGGTCGCAGTTTTAATGTGATATCAATCTGCGATTGGGAAGAAACTATAGGGGCAAAAGGCGATTAGACTATTGGGACGGAAACGCCCATATTCCCATAAACTTGCGTGTTACTCGCAGTGCTACCGCACCAAGCACCGCCAGAAACTTAGGCTGGAAGCCAACAAACATATCCAATAATTTACCTATGTCGAGTTTGGGCGATCGCCTGATGCCATGAATCTAGTAGTGTTAAGCGATGGTCATAGCTAATTATCGGCTCAAACCATTTCTCAGCTTGCCATTGATGCACAATTTCTGCTTCACTTTCCCAATAACCAACGGCTAGACCTGCTAAATAAGCTACCCCCAAGGCAGTAGTTTCAGTGATTTTAGGACGGACAACAGGCACACCCAAAATATCTGCTTGGAACTGCATCAGCAGATCATTGCAAGAGGCACCACCATCTACCCGTAGTTCTGAAAGATCAAGCTGAGAATCCTGGCGCATAACATCGATCACATCAGCCGTTTGATAGGCAATGCTTTCTAGCGCTGCACGGGCAATATGGGCACTGGTTGAACCACGACTTAAACCTACAATTGTGCCGCGAGCATAGCTGTCCCAATAAGGTGCGCCTAAACCGACGAACGCAGGCACAAAATACACACCACCGTTATTAGGAACACTGCAAGCTAGAGATTCCACATCTGCACTGTGTTTAATAATACCAAGCCCATCACGCAACCATTGCACAACTGCCCCGGCAATAAATATACTGCCTTCTAGAGCATAATCGGTGCGTCCATTGATGCGCCAGGCAATGGTGGTCAGCAATTTGTGGTTGGATAGCATGGGTTTGTTACCTGTATTCAGCAGTATGAAACAGCCTGTGCCGTAAGTGTTTTTTGCCATGCCACATTGCAACGATGCCTGCCCAAATGTTGCAGCCTGCTGGTCTCCGGCAATTCCAGCAATGGGAACACGGTTGCCCAAAAGACCTTCAGCTGTATATCCATAAACTTGTGATGAACTCTGCACTTGGGGCAGAAGGGAACGAGGAATATTGAGAATAGACAGCAATTCATCGTCCCACTGCTGAGTGTGAATATTAAACAACAACGTCCTGCTAGCATTAGTTACATCGGTGATGTGGAGTTCTCCCTGAGTGAGTTTCCAAATCAACCAGCTATCGACAGTTCCAAATGCCAGTTCTCCTCGCTCGGCTTGAGAACGAGCATTAGGTACATGATCAAGCAACCACTTGAGTTTAGTACCACTAAAGTAAGCATCAATCACTAGTCCTGTTTTTTGCTGAAATTTTGTCTCGTATCCAGATGCTTTAAGTTCATCGCAGTCAGCAGCAGTGCGGCGGTCTTGCCAAACGATCGCATTGTGAAGCGGCTTGCCTGTTTTTCGATCCCAGACTATCGTGGTTTCTCGTTGATTGCTAATACCAATAGCAGCAATATCACTAGCCTTGATCCCAATGCGAGCTAAGGCTTCATTAGCAACACCAATTTGTGAAGACCAGATTTCGTCAGCATCATGCTCTACCCAGCCAGGCTGCGGAAAAATTTGGGTAATTTCTTTTTGAGCAATGGTCAGAATATTACCATTGCGGTCAAATATAATAGAGCGCGAGCTAGTCGTGCCTTGGTCGAATGCCAGAATATATTTAGTCATAGGATATATCTTAAATTTCTTTGTAATCAAGTACTAGCACTAGCTGTGATTACTTGGAATGATTGCTATTTCTACACTTCGCCAAAGATACCAACAGGCAATCGTGCGGTAGGGTTTCCAGATCTGAGCTAAATTTTCTATATTTTTTTTATTGGGCAATTCAGCTAGACCGTAAACTCGGCGAATACCTGCACGGATACCCAGGTCATCCACAGGTAAAACATCAAGGCGATGTAAACGAAACATCAATAGCATCTGCACTGTCCAGCGCCCAATGCCTTTGATTGGAGTTAAAGTCTGGATGATAGATTCATCATCCATTGCCTGCAATTCATCTATAGTAGGCAATCCATCTAAAATCTTCTGAGCAAGGTCTTTGAGATACAAAACCTTAGGACGTGAAATACCTGCTCCCCGCAATATTTCATCTGGAGTGTTGAGAATATCTAAAGCTGTCGGCAAAGCACTATGAGGATAAAGTTGCAAAAATTTACTGTGAATTGCAGCCGCAGCTTTACCCGATATCTGTTGGTAAAGAATTGAGCGAGAAAGCGAAAATAGCAAGTCTCCTGTTTGTTGTACTTGGTAAAGCTTACAATCTCCTACGATTTCTATCACCTTTGCCAATATCGGATCTGATTGTTTGAGAGTTTGAATCGCAATTGAATAATCCATCCTTCATCAGACAATAAGTACCTGATCGCTCTAAACTGTACCATCTAGCCAAGCACATTCTGAATTTAAACAATCCCAATGTACACGGACTGACCAGTCCCTAATTATTTTGATTAGTTGTGATGAAATAGAGTTTCTAGATAAACTTGGGCAACACGGCGATCGCCATCAGCATTTTGTAGTAAAAAAAGTGAGACTGCCGCTGTCAAGACTCGCTTCTCATCCCAATCAGGATGCTGTTCTAAGTAGTCTTTGAGACAGTCATGGAGGGGTGAGGGAATTTCTGTGAAGATATTAATTGTTGCGTTCATTATATGAAAGGTTCTATAAAGCGAATCAATAAGGACAAGGAAATTGTTGTGAATAAGCTTTTGACTGTCTTGGAGGATGTTTTAAAAGTCCTCTGCCCGGTATAAAAACATTTTAGATTCCCCTAAGTTCCTTTTTAAGGGAGGCTAGGAAATCAATAAGTGTCTAAAGTCACAGCCAACCACTTTTCAAACAACCTGTTACACCTTCTTTTGTCTATCTGTTACTTTGCATTAACACTTGGGTAATTTTATACAATTGATGTTACTGTCTGAACAGATTACGAAAGGTTATCAAATTATTGTGCGCTCAAAGGGGGTAGGTTTGTCAATGTTGCAAACTGTTAAACATAACTATAGAAAAAATAAATATTTACGACAGGATAAGGCTTACAGCTAGATTTTTATTACATTACTTAATCTAAACTCGGTATCTCACACTTCTGGGAACTAGCATGACAAAATCCCCAATAAATCAACAAAGCCCTATTGGCTTGTAGAATACCTGTGGAAAACAGATGAAATATCTGTGGAAAATCTGTGGAATCTGCCAGGAAAAGTTCAGCTAATGATAAGAATTACAAAAAAGACTAAATACTGCAACAAAAGTGATGCCTAAGCACAAACGCTCGGCACGTTGTAGGTCAAGCAAACAGACCGCACTGGCTCCTCCGTAGGAAACTTTTCAAGACAGAGAACGCAGAGTAAAGAGTTTCAAGAGTTATTCCTTCTCATTTGTAGAGATGTGTGTACACCATAGGCCCCTGACCCCTGTTTCTTTTGACCAAGGGCTGCCATGTGTCAAAGTAGTAAGTATAAACTCGGCACAATCATTACATCATCTCCACAGATGGCTGACGCAGTACTGTTTAATTTTTTCCAAAGGTTCATTTTCTCCCGATGAAAAAGCGGTCATCACATAACCACTTACTTCGACTTTAGCTTCATAAATGCCTTGAATACTACCATCCTGTGTAGTGAAATCAATCCGAACATCTGCCCATTCTTGATTAACTTGATCATAAGCCAGGACTTGGCCCGATTTTTGATACTCTAGCCAACTCCATCCTTCCTGCATCCATATTTCTCGTTCCACAATTTGTGCAAACTTATCTAAACCACCCCAACCCCGATAGTAGGGATAAAGTTCTTTGACAGAACCATTCCGCCGAACTAATAAATTTAAAATTTCTGGCCGCAAATGACCCCAATAGTGTCCTATTGGTAAATCAATTAGGGTAGGTGCAAACTGATGTCCACCAATATGACTGCATCGCCAAACACGCAAGTTGCTATCAGTGTTTGTAGCATACTCAGAACGCAATTTTTGATAAATGGGATAACCAAATCTGCTACAGGCAACATCAAGATTACCATGTGTGCAGACTAACAATTCTCGAATATTATGACTGTCTTGCCGATAATTTGCAAAATCTGACAACTTTTCTGGTTCTTTGGTTAAAGCAAGTGCTAAAGCACCAATCTCACTATCAGGTACGATAAATTCTTGTTTTTCATACTCAGCAAATAAGCCTGCTGGTCGGCGATAGTGAAATACATGTTTATAGCCAGGAATAGAATACTGCCGATCTGGTGCGATCGCTAGTTGTCGAATTTTAATTCCCTGCGCCCAAACATAGCTTAAGGCATCGAGAACTTGCTGTGACATTGGCTGAGGTTTTAGCCACATTTCCACAGGCCAAGGAGGTGCTGCTTCAATAATGAGGTAGTATTCAGGTGTGCCTGCTGAACCAATAGGATCTTCACCATTATTCTGAGAAATGACTGAGCAGAAACGGCAATCGCTAAGAGTTTCATTGATTAACATATTCACCTAAATTTTAGTAGTTATGAGTTTTTTTCCCTGCCTCTATTTTCCAGTCTCCACTCCATAATCAGGCACAATAATTTCCACATCCCGCAGTTTACGGAATGTATAACCAGCTAAACCAATCAAGACACCAAAAAAGGCAAATAAAGTGTATTGAACTGCCATTCCGGCTCCGGTGACTGTACCGAAAAACCTTCCTAAAATAGATGCCAAACTACCGTCCGGTTGCATTGCAGGCGAAAATATATAATCAGCCAAAGGGCCGGAAATTGCCAACCCAACTGGTGAAGCGATTTGAGAGATTAGGTAACGAGATGCGAAAACACGTCCTTGCACCTCCGGCTCTACTTTAGATAACCAAATTGCTTGACTGGAACTACTGATAAAAGGCCAAAAGAAAGCCGCAAAAAAGCCAGCAATCATCCAAACTAATAGTGAATTCCCCAAACCAAACACCACCATGCTAGCGTAGCTGAAGATAGTACCTAACAAAAAACCGTGGATACGACGCTTAAAACCACCCCAAACACTGAGTAACAATGCTCCAACTACTCCACCAACACCGATCGCAGCTTGCACACTGGCGTAAACAGTAGCATCATTGTTACTACGGGCTAAAATCAGGGGTGAGTGAATGCCATACAAAACAGTATCAACTAAGTAGAGAACCAGCAAAAAGAGTAAAATAGCTAAAAGGCTAGAACGCTTGATAATGTATCGAAAACCAAAGGTCAGTTCTTGCCATAAAGTTTCATTTTTTCGATTTTGTTGGCTACGCTCAGGTTGCGGAATATGCACGCTCCAAATAGTAGCGATCGCAATTAAAAAGGTACACAAGTCAATCGCTAGTATACCCCCTAAGCCAATCGTGTAATAGAGAGTTCCGGCCAGAGCAGGAGCCAAAATCGTCGAACCGAATTGAGTTATATGGTCACTCATCGCCGCCGCCCTAGTATAATGCCGCTTGGGGACAATCATCGACATTGAAGCGGAATAAGCTAACCCTTGGAAGTAGCCAAACAATCCATTGATTGCGGCTGTAATATAGAGATGCCAAATTTCTAAGCGATTCATCAAAAACAAGCCGAAGATCACAATGCTAGAAACTCCCGCTACCGTATCTCCTAGCATCATCAGCTGTTTGCGGTTACAACGATCAACCACTACTCCAGCAAAGGAAGAAGCGATAACTCTTGGTATTTGATGAAACAGCAAAATTAAAGATATGGGTGTTGCTTGACCTCTCGCTTGCCATGCCCAAATAGTAATAGCAAAACTTGTCATTTCTGAGCCAAGAATAGAAGCTATCTGACCCGCCCAAATAATCAAAAAAGTATTGAGACTCTTTGGTTGATTTTGTTCCATTTTCCTGCTACTATGTGCTGGCTTTTGTTGAGTCCACTAAATATTTGAATAAATCATCAAGAATTTTGTTGACTCCTAAAGGGCCGCCTGAAAACCAATTTCCTGGATCTACTTCATATACTTGTTTATTTTGTACTGCTTTCATGTGTGACCAGATAGGGTTTTTCAAATAATCAGATAGTTGTTTACGAGATTCATTAATTATAAATAAAACATCTGCATCATATTTATTTAAATGCTCTAAACTCAATACCAAATAACGTTCCTTTTGATTTTTCTGAATTGGTATGCGATTTACGCCTATATCATCAAGAACTTGGTTAAAGATAGCATCACGATTCAACGATTTGATATTTTGTCCAGACAACCCAATTACTGATACTTTTATTTTTTGTAAACGTTTACCCATCCGGTGCTGCAATTCTTGAATTCTTTTTTGGTATTTATTTAGTATTAACTTGGCTTTTTCTTCCTCACCTAATACCTGAGCAATGTAACGAAAATTATCCTGGAAAGAAACAAAATTACCCCAATCCACCAATACTGTAGGAGCAAAATCGCTAAGTTGGGTGTAAATATTTTTGTGGTTTTCACGTCCCAGAATTAAGTCAGGTTTGAGCATGAGTATTTTCTCCAAAGAAGGCTGAAATGCACTCCCAACTTGGGGAATGTTCTTCACTTGGTATTCATCAATACCACGAAATAAAACACCCTGTTCAGGAGGATAAGTAGCTATACCGATTGGTTTAATACCCAAAGCCAACACAGGATCGAGAATAGTTGAGTCATGTAAAGTGATGATCCGTTGAGGATTGATGGGAATCTTTGTTTCTCCGCCAGCATGTTTAACTATTCGTGTAGGTACTGCTGATGAAGAAATAGGTAAATTACTATCAAATTGACTGGCTTTGTTGTCAGTAACAGACTGATAAATCCAAAGTAAGATGATAGAAAATAAACCTATAAAAAATAATTTTATGTAACTTCTAAATTTAATTTTAGCCTCCTGAAAAATGTATAAAAAAGTAATCGATTTCAGATCCCCAACTTCCTCAAGAAGTCGGGGATCTAGTATTCCATACTAATTACCAACTAACGCGGTAATTAACACTAAGGGTTCGGCCTCGTTCATAGTTATTCAACAATTCATCAAGTCCACCACCTGCTTGAGAAAACACAGAAGAATATCTACTGTTAAATAGGTTTTGCACACCTACTTCTAGACTTCCTAAACCAATTTGAAAACTGCTGATGTAATCGACAACAATATAATCTTGAATTTTGACAAAATCACTGCCTGCTTCAAAACCGCGATCGCGATTTCCGACATAGAGTAATTGCAATCGATTACGCCAGCCTGGAGTAGTTTGATTTTCCACATAAGCTGTTAACTTCAATGGCTGCACTTCTAATGTCCGCAGAGCGTTGAAATCACCATCTTCATTTTGATCATCTTCTCCTTCAGTCCAAGTGAAACTACTTCCAAGTTTCCAATTGCTCGATGCTTGCCAGTCTATAGTCGCCTCAATCCCATAGTTTCTTTGGGGAGCGCGGATATATTGAATCGTACCGTCTGGCTGACCTCTGGAAGATAGACCCAGAGCAGAATAGTTAAAAAATCCTGCTATGGTTGTTTGGACATTGTTCCAATTACCGCGTATCCCAATTTCGTAGTTGTCTACCTTTTGCGGTTGGAGGAAGCGGACATCTCTGTCAAGGCTAAATCCAGGTGGTAGGAAGTTAAGGACGCGGAAGAGTTGTGGTACGGAATAACCTTGAGCAAAGTTGGCAAATACGCTCACTTCAGGCGTGACTTTATAGACAGTGCCAATATTAAATACGGTGTCACTAAAGTCTAGTTCACCACCAGCCACGCTCGGCCCGACATAGGGATCAAAGTTGTCATCAAATAAGGGTGTGAATTCATCTACACTAAAGTTAAAGCGTTCATGACGCAAACCACCGCTGAGAATTAATTGTTCGCTAGCATCCCATTGAAACTGAGCAAACAGTCCTAAGCCACTCAAATCAAAGGCTGGGTAATAGACTTGTTCCCCAATTTGACGCAGAACCCGGCGATCGCCACTGCCGGCATCAAATGCTACTGGATCAAATAACTCTTGGCGGGTAGCTCCTTCTTGTTGTCTCTCGTAATCAGATCCCCACAGCAAGGATACAGATGAACTTAGGGGGGTTTGAATCTGCAATCTCCCTCCAAACACTTCTTCTTCCGAACGGAAGCGATTGATGGAATCTGCAAACCGACCTCGATCATCTCTAGCTACGCCTAACTCTTCGGAACTCCGATAATAGGCTTGAGCTTGTAGTTTACTACTACCAAAAATGGCATCGTTGGTATAGCTGAGGTTAACAGATGTGCTGGTAATTCGGGGTGTATCTGTTCCTTGATATTCCTGTTCTTGTCTGAGGGCGCGAGTCCTTTGCAATCCAGGAATCGTGCGCGTCACTGGATCGGCAATGAAATTAATGTTGCGCGAGTTATTTCCACGATTGACGGTAAATTGCAGACGTTGATCCTTACCAATGTCTAATCCTATCTTGCCTAAGATATTGGCAGATACAGTGTCGTCTGATGTGGCGTTGTTGCTGGGAATGCGATCGCCACTGGCATCAAAGAAGCCGCCAACGCTATTGCGCGATATGGAAAACACATAGTCAAAGATGCCATCCTTACCGGAAAATCCATATTGCAGGTAATTACCAAAGCTATTTTCGCCCAAGAACGCATCACCGCCAGCCGCCGCGTTGATCCCAATTTGAGCAGTAGAAGTGAATCCTTGAGTGGTGGGTTTCCTTGTAATGATGTTAATTACCCCACCAGATGCACCTTGACCGAAGACAGCTGTAGGGCCTCGTACAACTTCAATCCTTTCAATCGCATCTGGGGAAATATACTCCAACTGAGTATTGACAAAGGAATTACCTTGCTGTGGTACACCATCAATCAGAATCGACACTGGACGACCCCGCAAAGTCTGAGCGTTACCTGCGCGGTTGAGTGAGTTTGGTGGCCCTAATCCTGGAACTGTTCGCCCTAAGATATCTCCTATATCATTCGTAGTAGCTGATTGTTTTTCAATTTCTTCACGGGTAATGACGGTGACAGAGCGAGGTATATTCGTAACGTCTTCTTCTGTACGCGTTGCTGTCACCACTAGTTCAATCGGATCATCAACTTCCGCAGTCGGTTGTTCTGGCTCGGTTTGAGTTGTGGGCTGTTCTGGTTCTGTGGTTGGCTCGGTTTGAGTTGTGGGCTGTTCTGGTTCTGTGGTTGGTTCGGTTTGAGTTGTGGGCTGTTCTGGTTCTGTGGTTGGTTCGGTTGTTGGTTGTTGTGCTGACTCTGCTACTGGTGTCAAACCAATAATTAAGCTCTCGTCAGAGTCGAATAACTCAGCCGTTGGTAGCCCGGAAGTTCCTGTCACAGTTATTTGGACAGTGTTGGCATTTTGATTGATAACTGTGACTTCCGTGATTCCCTTTGCTGGATTCTCTTGCCGAAATGTATTTTCACCTGATGCTAGACGCAGTTGGGCGTTGGGAATTTCAACAATGTAACTATTACCTTGACTGCGGTTGACAAGTTGCAAAGTTTCTGCGGCTGTTGTCCCTAAAAAGACCTCCAGACCCTTATCTGTTGTTTCCAACCTCACACTAGTTATGGCTGAGATTTCAGAAGAACTCGGCGCACTGGGTACAGGAGACTGAACTAGTTTGATTGATACCGATGGAGATGTTGAAATTTTTGGGGATGACTTTTGATGTAGACTCGCTTTTGCATCACTTGACGAGTTTCTCGATTCTGCATCTATAACTTCTACTTGCTTTCCCACCACCGGAGTAGTCGCTAAAAATATGGCAAAACCTGTCAATAAAAGGCTTTGAAAGAGGTAGTACTGGAACTTCATCTGTTTCACACTGGATTGCACCACTCAACTCACCACTCAAATAGTTCTGAGTTTATTAATACTTATTGGCATTAATTTTAAAATAATAAACTAATTTGTTCCAAATTTTTAGTAGTTTAATGCCCAAAGTTTTGCAAATTACTTTCAAATTTTACAAGTGTTGCAAAGCACGCATAAAATACCACAAACCGTACCAGAATTGACAATAAAATGTGATATTTCTGTAGAAATCTCCACTAGCAGCCTATACTCAGCAAGAATTTTGTATAGTTGGCTAGTAGCTTGATAAAAGCGGTAAGGCTTGTGATGACTACAACTTGACAAGTATACCTCTAGTCATAAAGAAAAACTTTCTCAATAATTAGAAAATAACTCATTTAGAGAAGTTGATAATTTTTTTTAAAAAAGGGGATTGCTAAATGCTAACTATTTGCATTAAGATACTGGTGTTGTATGAAGTTAGTTGCGGTACAAGCCAAGTCAGATTTACGAGCCATATCTTTGGTAAATAACAAATATCAGCTTGAATACAAGCTGTCTCACTCAGCTTTCACAAGGTGAGGGTTGCATGGACAGTGGCGCATTTTCCATGTCTTAGGTGTGCATCTCAATGACTCAACTTTCTCAGGGCTTAACAGAAATTGCCCAAAACTACTCAACGGTTGTTGATGTTCTACGTCACAGAAGTTTGACACAGCCGCAAAGGGAAGCTTTTACCTTCCTGCTAGATGGCGAAATACAAGCAGCAACACTCACTTACCAAGAGTTAGATCAACGTAGTCGCGCGATCGCCTCCCAACTACAAGCGATGGGGATGAGTGGTGAGCGCGTACTCCTGCTTTACTTACCAGGACTAGATTTTTTAACTGCTTTTTTTGGGTGTTTGTATGCAGGAGTAGTTGCAGTTCCTGCTTATCCACCGCACAATCAGCGTAATACTCCTAGAGTTCAGGCGATCGTGGCAGATGCTCAGGCCAAGATGGCACTGACAACAACAGCACTACTCCCAAAATTACAATCCCTACTATCGACAACAACTACAGAAAGCCTACAGTGGCTGGCCACTGATAACTTGCCTGAAAACATTGAAACTGCTTGGCAAGAGCCTAATATCAATCAAGATTCCCTAGCTTTCCTGCAATATACATCAGGTTCTACCGGCACACCCAAAGGCGTAATCCTCAGTCACAGCAACCTCCTGCACAATGCAGCCATGACTTATCAATTCATGGAACACTCGCCTGACAGTAAGTTTGTTTCATGGTTGCCTGTATATCATGACATGGGGCTAATTGGCGGCATTTTACAACCTTTGTATGGTGGATTTCCTTGTGTTTTGATGGCCCCGGCATTATTTCTACAAAGTCCTTACCGTTGGTTGCAAACAATTTCCTACTATCAAGGCACAACCAGTGGTGGCCCCAACTTTGCCTATGAATTGTGCGTACAAAAGATTACCCCTGAACAGAAAAAAACTTTAGACTTAACTAGTTGGAGCGTAGCTTTTAACGGTGCTGAACCTATTCGCCACGAAACTCTAGAGCGCTTTGCCGCTACTTTTGCAAAATGTGGTTTTCGTAAAGAGTCGTTCTATCCCTGTTACGGGATGGCGGAAGCAACTTTGATGGTAAGTGGAGTTGCAAAAACCGCCTCACCAACGATTAAAACAGTTAACAAATCGGCTCTCTCCCAAAACCAGATTATCGAAGCTCGTACAGATCAAGAAGATATCCAGAACTTTGTGGGTTGCGGTTACAGCCTACCACAACAAAATATTGTCATTGCCCATCCAGAGACTTTACAACAGTGTCAACCCCACGAAGTCGGAGAAATTTGGGTTTCCGGGCCGAGTGTTGGTCAAGGCTACTGGAGGTGCAGTCTAGAGACAGACCGAATTTTTCATGCTTATGTCCAAGACACCAAACAAGGCCCCTTTCTACGCACCGGAGACTTAGGCTTTTTAGACAATGGTGAACTCTTTATTACCGGTCGTTTGAAAGATTTAATCATCATTCGTGGTCGCAACCTGTATCCACAAGATATAGAATTGACCACAGAACGCAGTCATCCATTGTTACGTGCTGGTGCAGGAGCAGCGTTTGCAGTAGAAGTGGACAATGAAGAAAGACTTGTTGTAGTCCAAGAATTAGAGTTTCGCGCTAAACCAAACATTGACGAAGTGACAGCTAAAATTCGTCAAGCAGTTGCCGAAGCACACGAAATCCAAGTTTATGCAGTAGTTTTAATTAAAGCTGGTACTATTCCCAAAACTTCTAGTGGTAAGATTCAACGCCGTGCGACCAAAAAAGAGTATTTAGCAGGCAATCTCAATGTTATTGGCAGCAGTATTTTAGACAGTGTTGATAGTGAAGAAAGTGAGCCTAGCTTAACTCGTGAGGTAATCTTGGCGGCAGCACCTCAACAGCAGGAATCCTTACTTATATCCTATCTCAGACAAAAAATTGCTCAAATACTAGGCGGTGCAGCATTTTCTATAGACTTAGAACAACCTTTGACGAGTTTGGGGTTAGATTCTTTAAAAGTCTTTGAGGTGAAAAATCATATAGAAGCTATCTGTGGTATCAATGTCTCAGTAGTAGACCTTTTTCAAAGTTCCAGCATCAAACATTTGGTAACGCAGATATTGGAACGATTAGCAACAGCATCTCAGAGTAGTGGTATTGTGCATCCCCAGCCGAGAACAGAAAATTTACCTCTATCCTATGCACAGCAGAGGCTCTGGTATTTGCAAAAATTACAACCTGATAGCTCTTTTTATAATATTGCCGTTGCCTTAGATCTCAAAGGTGTACTCAACATCCAGGCTCTTGAAAGCAGCTTCAATGCAATTGTGCAACGTCACGAAGCTTTGCATACCAGTTTCAAAACTGTGGACGGGACACCAAAACAAGAGATTTGCCCTAGTGTAAGTATAGAAGTACCTGTAGTTGATTTGCGGAATTTTGCGGCAAGCGATCGCCCCACCGAATTACAAAAAATTACACTCGAAGCAGCTCAACAGCCATTTGATTTAACCACAGCACCATTGTTGCGAGTTACTCTAGTACATTGCAGCGAGCAAGAATACACATTGTTACTTGTCATGCACCACATCATTGCTGATGGTTGGTCAATGGGAGTACTCATTCATGAACTGACTGTACTGTACCAAGCTTTTACTCAGAGTCAACCCTTACCCTTACCTGAGTTAACCATTCAGTATGCAGACTATACTATCTGGCAACGGCAATGGTTAGACGGGGAAGTTCTAGAAACTCAACTAGCATACTGGCAAAAACAACTCAAGAACCTGCCAGCCTTAGAACTACCTACTAATTATCACCGACCCACAGTACAAACATTTCAAGGCAAACGACAACCTGTAGTTATTTCTGAATCTCTGACAGCCGCATTAAAACTACTTAGCCAACAGCAGGGAGTCACTTTATTTATGACTCTGCTAGCAGCTTTTGATGTGTTGTTGTGCTGGTACACCAACGAGGATGACATTGTAGTCGGTACAGACATTGCTAACCGTAATCAAGTTCAGACCCACGGATTAATCGGGTTTTTTGTCAACCAATTAGTGCTGCGTACAAATCTGTCTGATAATCCTACCTTTATAGAATTACTCACACAAGTGCGTCAGATAACTATAGAAGCTTATACGAATCAAGATGTGCCTTTTGACAAATTAGTAGAAGTTTTAAATCCAGAACGAACTTTAAATCGGACACCATTATTTCAAGTCAAGCTGGTATTGCAAAATACACCCATGCCACCTGTAACACTTTTTAGTTTGAGTGTAGGCGTTACCGAAGTTGATAATCACACTGCCAAATATGATTTACTTTTGAATTTCACAGAAACAGAACAAGGTCTAATCGGGTGGTTAGAATACAGCACAGACTTATTTGCAGTAGCAACTATCACGCGTTTGCTGTCAAATTTAGTCAATCTTTTAGAAACTCTCGTTGTTAAACCTCAACTCAGGATTAATGAATTGAAAGAAATACTGACTCAAGCTGACCAAAAACACCAACTTGCACAAGAACAAGAACTAAAACAAGCTCGTCTGCAAAAATTTCAGAACCTAAAGCGCAAAGTTATTACAGAAGAGTTTGCATTATGAAAAACTCTGAAACTTATAATACTGGTATCAAAAAATTACCAACAATCAAACGACAAACTATTAGTCTCTCCCAAGAGCAACTGATTAAGACAGAATTTTTTCAGTCTGAGAAAACTTTACCATTGATCATTAAACCTAACGTAGAAGGAATTAATCTTTTAGCTTGGATTAGAAGTAATCAATCTTTGATAGAAACAGAATTGCTCAAATACGGAGGCATACTTTTTCGCAACTTTAATGTCAACGGCGTAGGAGAATTTGAGCAGTTTATCGAAATTGTATCAGGTAATTTATTAGAGTATAAAGAACGTTCTTCACCACGCAGTCATGTTAGTGGTAATATCTATACCTCTACTGACTATCCTGCTAATCAAAGCATTTTCTTACACAACGAAAATTCCTATCAGCAAACTTGGCCTTTAAAAATATTCTTTTTCTGTGTCACAGCAGCACAGCAAGGAGGAGAAACACCAATTGCTGATGTCAGAAAAGTATATCAACGCATCAGTCCTCAAGTTAGAGAAAAATTTAGTCAAAGGCAAGTCATGTATGTTCGCAACTTCGGCAAAGGATTTGGTTTACCTTGGCAAACAGTTTTTCAAACAAATGATCCGCTTCAAGTAGAAGAATATTGCCGCAAAAATGATATCGAAGTTGAATGGACAGAAAATAATTGCTTGAGAACCAGACAAATTCGTCAGGCTGTAACTAAGCACCCCAAAACAGGTGAAATGCTGTGGTTTAATCACGCTGCGTTTTTTCACATATCAACTTTAGAACCGATAATGCGTGATTCCCTACTAGCAGAATTTTCAGAATCAGACTTACCGCAGAACACTTATTATGGTGACGGTTCACCTATTGAATCTACAGTTTTAGATGAAATTCGTTCCGCTTATCAACAAGAAACAGTGATGTTTCTCTGGCAACAAGGAGATATCCTCATGCTAGATAATATGCTAGTTGCTCATGGACGTGCGC
Organism: Atlanticothrix silvestris CENA357; assembly: GCF_016056295.1. GTDB lineage: Bacteria > Cyanobacteriota > Cyanobacteriia > Cyanobacteriales > Nostocaceae > Atlanticothrix > Atlanticothrix silvestris. The sequence continues at coordinate 108,327 of NZ_JAECZB010000067.1, read as the reverse complement.
CATTTGTAGGTGACAGAAAAATTGTAGTGGGAATGTCAACCCCGGTGAAGAATTCAGAATTAAATAATTGCTAGGGTGCCTCAGTATGAATAATTTTTTAGAATAGTTAGATTTTACGGCATTAATTGACGCACCCTAGATTTTGGATATTATCAAGTTATTTAGAGGTCAAGAATAAAGGCATAAATATGCAAGAAGATATTAGAGGGTTTCGTTTATCTCCACAACAAAAGCACTTATGGTTGTTGCAAAAAACTGATACAATGCAGCCTTATCGTGTGCAGTTTAGTGTTGATATTAATGGTAGATTTGATCGTCAAATTTTTAATCAAGCTTTAAAAGTTGTCTGGCAGCATCAAGAAATTTTACGCACTTCTTTTCGTTTTTTACAAGGGATGGATATTCCCATTCAAATTATCAATGATAGTATATTAGATACTATTCCTCTAATTCAAGAATATAATTTTGGTGATTTAACTGTTCAATTACAAGCAGAAAATATCGCCATTTTGTTTGACAAGTTCAGCAAATTACCTTTGAATTTTGAACAATTACCACTTGTAAATATTGCTCTTGTACAACTGTCTATTGAAAAACATAAATTGATTTTGAGTTTGCCTGCTATTTGTGCCGACACAATTGCATTAAAAAATTTGGTTAAGGAAATTGCTGATACTTACTCAGCTTGCTTGTGTGGTCACAAATTACCTAATGGGGTGATACAATATGCAGATATATCGGAAATTTTCAATGATTTACTATTCTCAGAAGAAACAAAACTAGGTAAAGAGTATTGGTGGAAACAAGATTTTGCTGCATTAACTAACTTACAGCTAAAAAGCGAAAATAAAATCACTGTTAAGACTAAATTTGCACCCAAGTTTCTCGTCTCAAAACTTGAGCATAATTTAAAGGTTAACATTGCAAAAATTGCTTATCAATATAATACTTCTACGGCTAAAGTTTTACTGACTTGCTTTACAATTTTGCTATGGCGACTGACAAAACAGCCTCAGATGATTGTTGGGGTTGCTCATGATGGTCGCAATTATGAAGGTCTAGAGTCGGCGTTAGGACTATTTGCCAAGTATTTACCACTTATTTGTGAATTAAAAGATAACCTGAAATTTAGTGAAGTTTTGCAGCAAATCCATGAATTGACTATTAAAAATTCTGAGTGGCAGGAATATTTTTCTGTAGAAGATATAGGAGCATCTTTCCTGCCATTTTGTTTTGAGTTTGAACATAGAGAAGCAAAGTATGCTGTTGATGAGCTAGAATTTTCTATTGATCAACAGTATGCTTATATTGACCGATTTAAAATTAAACTCTCTGGTTGGAGTCAAGATGATTGTCTTGGCTATGAGTTGCACTACGACACTTGTCTATTTACGACTGATGCTATCGAGCGATTAGCGGGACAATTTCAGAGTTTGTTAATTAGTGTTGTTACTAATCCTCAAGCAGTTATTAGTAGCTTAAATATTTTAAACGATCGCGATCGCCAACAACTCTTAGTTGAGTTCAACAATACCCAAACTTCTTACCAAAGCGATAAGTGCATCCAAGACTTATTGACTGCACAAGTGGAGCAAACACCAGATAATATCGCTGTTATCTGTGGTAGTCAACAACTCACTTACCGAGAATTAAATGCTCAAGCTAATCAACTAGCTCACTACCTACAACAATTGGGTGTGAAGCCAGAGGTGTTGGTAGGTATTTGCGTTGAGCGTTCTTTATCGACTGTAGTTGGGGTGTTAGGAATTCTCAAAGCTGGTGGTGCTTATGTCCCTATCGAGCCAACCTATCCACCAGAAAGACAGGCTTTTATCTTAGCTGATAGTCAAATATCAATACTTCTCACCCAACAGCATCTAGTAAGCAGCTTACCTACAGAAGGTATCAAAACTATTTGTCTAGATACAAACTGGGAAGACATAGCTCAACAGCCACAAGACAACCCAATTAGCCAAACCACCCCACAAAACTTAGCTTATGTTATCTATACCTCTGGTTCCACCGGCAAACCCAAAGGCACATTGATTCCACACCGAGGATTGGTTAATTATCTTAGCTGGTGTACCCAAGCTTATACGATAGCTCAAGGTAATGGTACTCTTGTCCACTCTCCTTTAGGATTTGACCTGACAATTACCAGCCTGTTTTCACCTTTATTGGTAGGTCGTTCCGTAGAATTATTACCAGAACATAAAGGTATTGAAACACTTTCTACTGCTTTACGTCGCAGTTCTAACTTGAGTTTGGTGAAAATCACACCTGCTCACTTAGAATTACTCGCAGGACAATTATCCCCTGAAACAGCGGCAGGTTGTACTAGAGCATTAATTATTGGCGGTGAAAATCTTTTAGCCAAAAATGTTAGTTTTTGGCAAAATTTTGCCCCTGATACCATGCTGGTGAATGAATACGGCCCCACAGAAACCGTTGTTGGCTGTTGCGTTTATCAAGTAACCAAAGGTCAACAATATTCTGGCTCAATTCCTATCGGTCGTCCGATTGCCAATACACAGCTTTATGTACTAGATGAGAACTTACAACCCGTTGGTGTGGATGAAGAAGGAGAACTGTACATTGGTGGTGATGGTGTAGCACGAGGCTACTTAAACAGACCAGAATTGACGGCTGAAAAATTTATTCCTAATCCTTTTAGTCATACTCCAGGAACACGACTTTATAAAACGGGTGATTTGGTACGTCACCGTAAAGATGGTGATTTGGAATTTCTAGGAAGAATTGATAATCAAGTCAAATTAAGAGGTTTTCGGATTGAGTTAGCAGAAATTGAAGCAGCTATTCTTGAACATTCCAATGTAAAAGAAGCTGTGGTATTGTTGCGAGAAGATGTACCAGGAAATCAACGTTTAGCTGCATATATAGTTTTTGATGCTAAATCACCTTTTGCTACTACTGAATTGGGTCAATTTTTAGCAGATAAACTACCAGAGTACATGATTCCATCAGCTTTTGTAGAACTTGAGATTTTACCTTTGACTACTAACGGCAAAGTGGATAGAAAAACACTTCCAATACCAGATGAATTCAGACCAGATTTAGAAGTCGCTTATGTTGCACCCAGCACAGAGATAGAAAAAACTATTACTGCTGTTTGGCAAGATGTACTCCATTTAGAAAAAGTAGGAATTCACGATAACTTTTTTGATGTTGGTGGTCACTCTTTGCTGGTGGCTCAAGTTCACAATCAACTGCGGGAACTGTTAAAGCTTGATTTATCAATGATTGAATTGCTTGAATATCCCACGATTCATTCTTTAGCAAAATATTTAACTCAAGAGCAGGATTCCGCATTGGAATTGCAACTAGTTCACGACCGGACGCAAAAACAAAAAGCTGCTATTAATCGTCAAAAAGGATTACGTAGCAGCAGATGAATGAAGTCGGAAGTCGATAAAAATTACTAGGAGAAGGGTATGGTCAAAACTACAGATTTTCAAACTATCAATAAACTACGTTTAAAATTGACGACTTCAGCTTTTCCTTATTTGAGATCGAGTTATTAATTAACGTTTAAAAGTGTATCTTTCTTTAACCCAAAGGTACGCAGCGAAAAGTATGAGCGCCGACTTCCTCCGTAGACGCGCAAGCGGCTTGTCGTCAGACATCATCACTTTTCAAGAGAAAGTTTTTTTGAATTATTAAGTGTTTGGATGAATTAATGAGTAGCTCAGAAATAGAAGGTATTGCAATTATCGGGATGGCGGGACGCTTTCCGAAAGCCAAAGATTTAGATGAATTTTGGCAGAATCTTCGGGATGGTGTTGAGGCTATTTCTCAATTAACTGACGAAGATGTAATTTCTACAGGTATTGAACCTAGCGTAATCAATGATCCTAAACATATTAAAGCAGGGGCTATATTAGAAGATATAGATTTATTTGATGCGGCATTTTTTGGTTTTAATCCTAAAGAAGCAGCCATTACTGATCCACAGCATCGTCTATTTTTAGAATGTGCTTGGTCTGCTTTAGAAAATGCTGGTTACAACTCCGAAAATTATCCTGGTCAAATAGGAGTTTATGCTGGTACAGGTTGGAACAGTTATCTATTATTTAACCTCACTCAGAACCGAGGTTTTTTAGGCACAGCTATTGATTATCAAACACTGATTGGCAATGAAAAAGATAACCTTGCCACACGGGTTGCTTATAAGTTAAATCTCAAAGGGCCAAGTATTGGAGTTCAAACAAATTGTTCTACATCTTTAGTTGCTATTTATTTAGCTTGTCAAAGTTTACTCAATTACCAATGTGATATGGCTTTAGCAGGTGGCGTGAGTGTCAACGTCCTGCAAAAAGCCGGTTACATATATCAAGAAGGGGGTGTTTTGTCTCCTACTGGTCAATGTCGTGCCTTTGATGCTAAATCCCAAGGAACAGTAGGTGGGAGTGGTTTAGGCGTTGTAGTGTTGAAGCGATTAGAAGATGCGATCGCTGATAGAGATTGCATCCATGCGGTGATTAAAAGTGTGGCTGTCAATAACGACGGTGCAGCTAAAGTTGGCTACACAGCACCAAGTATAGAAGGACAAGCAAAAGTCATTGCAGAAACCCTAGCTTTGGGTGATATCAATCCCGAAACCGTTACTTATATCGAAACTCACGGTACTGGTACAGCTTTAGGAGACCCGATTGAGATTAAAGCTTTAACCAAAGCTTTTCGCGCCAATACTCAAAAGCAGGGATTTTGCGCCATTGGTTCTGTAAAAACTAACATTGGCCACTTGGATGCGGCGGCGGGAATTGCCAGCTTGATCAAAACTGTTTTGGCACTTAAACATAAACAAATCCCACCCAGTTTGCATTTTGAGCAGCCTAATCCCGAAATTGATTTCGCTAACAGTCCCTTTTACGTCAACAATAAACTATCAACATGGGAAAGAAACGGCACTCCTAGACGCGCAGGTGTAAGTTCTTTTGGAATTGGGGGAACTAACGCTCATGTGATTCTAGAAGAAGCACCAGTTTTAGGGGAGCAGAAAAGCAGCACTTCTCTACGAGACGCTACGCGAACGACTGCGCTCAGTGACCGAGGAGCAGAGGAGCAGGGGAAAAAATATCAGCTGTTAGTTCTGTCTGCAAAAACAGAATCAGCACTGGTAACGGCTGCGGCTAATCTTGCAGATCACCTCAAGCAAAATCCAGACATTAACTTGGCTGATGTAGCTTACACATTGCAGGTAGGGCGACGGACTTTCAACTATAGACAAGCGGTTGTCTGTCGTGATGTCGAAGATGCGATCGCGGCTTTGCAAAATCCCCAACGAGTCAAATCCAGCTTTCAAGAGGCTCAAGAACATCCTGTGGCTTTTATGTTTCCGGGTTTGGGAACTCACTATGTGGATATGGCTGGGGAACTATACGAAGGTGAGTTAGTATTCAGGCAACAAGTTGATAATTGCTGTGAACTCCTCAAACCGATTTTGGGTCTTGATTTACGGGATGTATTGTATCCTCAATCCTCTAAAAAAAGCGCGGTTGGGACTACAGGTTTAGATTTGCGAAAAATGTTAGGTCGGGATGTAGAACCAGCAGATGCAGCCACACAACAACTCAATCAAACCTTTCTTACCCAGCCGGCTGTATTCGTAATTGAATATGCTGTGGCGCAATTGTGGATGTCGTGGGGAATTCGCCCGATGGCGATGATTGGCTACAGTTTGGGTGAATATGTAGCCGCAACTCTCGCCGGAGTTCTTTCCCTGGAAGATGCGCTCACATTGGTAGCCAAAAGAGCGCAAATGATCCAAGAGTTGCCTAGTGGTGCCATGTTAGCTGTTCCACTAACAGAAAAAGAAGTCTATCCCCTACTAGGTGAGCAACTATCGTTATCAGCTGTAAATGGAAATTCTTTGTGTGTAGTTGCTGGGCCTATAGAAGCTGTAGAGGAACTAGAACAGAAATTAACCAAACAAGGAGTGGCTTGCCGGCGGCTGGTTACTTCTCATGCCTTCCATTCCACCATGATGGAAGCGATCACGCCTACTCTTAGAGATTTAGTCGCCACCTTCAACCTGCAACCTCCCCAAATTCCCTATATTTCCAACGTCACTGGTACTTGGATTACTCCAGCCGCAGCCATAGACCCAGAATATTGGGTGCAGCATTTGTGTCAGCCCGTGCTGTTTGCTGCGGGAATCAATCATTTATCGGCAAGACATAACCCAGTTTTATTAGAAGTAGGGCCGGGACAGTCTTTAAGCAGCTTGGCAATGCAATGTTTAGAAAGCGATCGAGTTGTATTACCTTCGTTGCGTTATGCTTACGAACAACAATCAGACGTTGGCTTTTTGCTGAACACATTAGGTCAACTGTGGCTCTCAGGAGTGCAGATAGACTGGTCAGGATTTTATGCAGAAGAAAAACGCGATCGCCTACCTTTACCAACCTATCCTTTTGAAAGACAACGTTATTGGATTTCACCAGCTAAACAAACATCTGTTGCCCTCAATTCGGAGTCAATTGCAGAGGAAACAGAAACAACAAAAACTCTAGAATCTGTTTTCTCTCCGCAATCGCGCTCTAATCTTCGTAATCCTTACGTTGCACCTACTAACGAAATTGAGAGCCGCATTGCTACCCTTTATCAAGAATTATTGGGTATTGAACAAGTTGGAATTTATGACAATTTCTTTGAATTAGGTGGTCACTCACTGTTAGGTATTCAACTGATTTCTCAACTCCGCAAAGATTTTGATGTAGAGATGTCACTGCGTCCTTTGTTTGAAGCACCTACAGTCAGTGAATTAGCTTTAGTAATTGAAGAAATGCTCATAGCAGAGCTAGAAGAATTACCAGAAGATACTGTGCAACAATTTGTTTTAGTTGCACCAAAATCAGAACAAACACTTTCAGCCAATACTCAACAACGTTATAAATTACCCAACAATTTAGAAATTGCCTATCAAACCAAAGCAGAAGCTGATTATTTCTACGAAGATATTTTTCAAAATCAGGTGTATGTCAAACATGGAATTACGTTAGGCGATCGCGCCTGTATTTTTGATGTGGGAGCAAACATCGGCATGTTTACACTTTTTATGGCTCAACACTGTCAAAATCCCACAATTTATGCTTTTGAACCTGCTCCACCTTTGTTTGAAATCCTCCGCCTGAATACGAATTTGTATGAAGTAAATGCTAAACTTTTCAACTTTGGGGTATCCAACCAAACAAAAACAGCTACCTTTACGTTTTATCCCAACAGTTCTGGGATGTCTTCCTTTTATGCTGACAAAGAAGAAGAAAAGGAAGTCTTAAAAGCTATCATGCTCAATCAGCTAGAAACTGGCATGACTGGCATGGATAAAGTCATGGAACATGCTGATGAGTTATTAGAAGAAAGATTCAAAGAACAGCATTATAACTGTCAATTAAAAACCCTGTCTGACATCATTAGCGAACAAAACGTCAAATCTATAGACTTACTCAAAATTGACGTTCAAAAATGTGAAATGGAAGTAATAGAAGGCATTCAAGCACAAGATTGGTCAAAAATTCGGCAGATTGTGATTGAGGTACACGACATAGAAGGAAGGCTCGAACAGATAACTAATTTGTTAAAAAAACAAGGGTATCAAGTTGTAGCCGAACAAGAAGATTTGTATCAAGGCTCAAATATCTATAACGTTTACGCTATCCGTAGCTAAACATTTATCCCCTTCTCTAAATCAAGAAGGGGAGCAAACTTGATCAATATACCAAAAAACAATTCAAATTATGGAAATTCAAGTAGTTGGTGTTATTGGAGCAGGAGTTATGGGGGTCGGAATGGCTCAAAACCTTGCTCAAACTGGTCATCAAGTAATTCTCGTAGATATCTCAGAAGATATTCTCAATCAAGCTACACAGCAAATTAAAAATAACATCAGATTTCAAAGTCTATTTCAAAAAACCGAGAATCCCACAAGTCCCGACACTATCCTGAGTAAAATTAAGTTTTCTACAAATTATAAATTTTTGGAAAATGCAGAATTTATTATAGAAAATGTCACCGAAAAGTGGGATATTAAAAATAGGGTATATCAGCAAATAGATACTATTTGTTCACCAGATTGTATATTTGCAGCTAACACATCAGCAATATCTATTACCCGTATTGCTTCAATAACTAAACGGGCTACTAAAGTCATTGGCACACATTTTATGAATCCAGTGCCAATGAAGCCAATGGTAGAAGTAATTCGTGGTTATCACACTTCGGATGATACCATTGTAACAACGAAGCAAATGTTAGCGCAAATGGGTAAAGACTGCATCATTGTCAATGATGCACCTGGATTCGTTTCCAATCGTGTGTTGATGCTGACTATCAACGAAGCCATCTTTCTTTTGCAAGACCAAGTAGCAACAGCAGAAGAAGTTGATCGGATCTTCAAAAGTTGCTTTGGTCATAAAATGGGGCCGCTAGAAACAGCAGATTTAATTGGTTTAGACACGATTTTATTTTCCATTGAAGTTTTATATGAAAGCTTCAATGATAGTAAATATCGACCTTGTATCCTGCTCAAAAAAATGGTGGATGCAGGATTGTATGGGAGAAAAAGTGGTAAGGGATTTTATGCTTATAGCGTTTCTTAAGTAACTAATACCAATTTAATGTGAAGCTGCACTAAATGAGTAACTCTCTATTCTTGGCGCTCTTGGCGTACTTGGCGGTTCGTTTAATATTCTATGCATCTTCATAGAGAATTAGTATAAGGTAAATCAAAATCTTGTTTAACACGGTTAATAGCTTTGAAAATGTACTTCACTAGGTCGGAAACCGCTATATCAATGAAATAAGTTAATCAACAGTCAACAGTCAACAAAAGTTGATAAAATATGGCAGAAATTCAAACCCAAATCAAAGCATTTCTTTCTAAATTTTTCGGCAATCATGACTTACAGCCGGATGAAGATATTTTTTCTCTAGGATTCGTCAACTCGATGTTTGCCATGCAATTAGTGTTGTTTGTTGAACAACAATTTCAAATTTCTATCGATAATGAAGACTTAGATTTTGAAAATTTCCGCACTATCAATGCTATTACCAAACTCGTAGAACGTAAAACAGCCTTATTCGCCTCTAATTAAACAATGCAACTAGAACTAAATGACCAACAAAAAAACGCTCAAGCTGAGTTTAGAAAATTCGTTGAGCAAGAAATTATTCCTTATGCCAGTGGATGCGATCGCCAGGAACATACCCCTAAACATTTAATTGATAAATTAGCCCAAAAAGGCGTTTTATCAGCCATACTACCTCGACAATTCAACGGCAAAGAAATGGACATGATTACCTTCGGTCTATTGAACGAAGAAATCGGTCGTGGTTGTTCTTCTTTACGAAGTTTGTTAACAGTTCATAGTATGGTTTCCCAGGCAATGTATAAATGGGGAAGCAAATCACAAAAAGAAAATTGGCTACCCAAATTAGCATCAGGTAAAGTTATCGCTGCTTTTGCCTTAAGCGAACCAAATGTTGGCAGTGATGCTAAAAGTGTAGAAACAACAGCCAAATTAGTAGATAATGTTTTTATATTGAATGGGCAAAAAAAATGGATTACCTACGGACAAGTTGCTGATATTTTTTTAGTATTTGCTCAATATGCTGGTCAATCTTCAGCTTTTTTAGTTGCAAAAAATACCCCCGGATTGGTGATTAAACCAATTTCTGGAATGCTAGGCGTAAAAGCTTCGATGTTAGCTGAATTGCACTTTGAAGAATGCTGCATTCCCCAAGAAAATTTAGTGGGACGCGTCGGTTTTGGTTTTTCTCATGTAGCTGCTACTGCATTAGATTATGGCAGATACAGTGTTGCTTGGGGTTGTATAGGGATTGCTCAAGCTTCTTTAGAAGCCTGCATTCAATATACAAATCAACGCCAGCAATTTGGTGTTTATCTCAAAGAACATCAATTAATTCGGCAAATGATTACAGAGATGCTAACTAATCTCAAAGCAGCCAGATTGCTATGTTATCAAGCTGGTTATCTCAAAGATATTGGTGATCCTCGTTCAATTACTGAAACTTCTATAGCTAAATATTTCGCATCCACCACGGCTACGAAAATAGCTAATGATGCGGTACAAATTCACGGTGGTAATGGTTGTAGTAGTGAATATCCTGTAGAAAGATATCTCCGCGATGCCAAAATCATGGAAATTATTGAAGGTAGTACGCAAATTCAACAAATTGCGATCGCCGACTACGCCTATCAAGAATATTTGTCACAACCTGTTCAGTCTCTGATGGCTCCAAAGTTAGTGGCAAGGATGTAAAAATGATTAATATTCCCAATGAATTAGTTCGACAACAATCAGTAGAAAAACAAATCATTAAATGCGTAGTCTGGGATTTAGATAATACCTTATGGCATGGTGTGTTATTAGAAGATAAGCAAGTTGACTTGCGCGGAAATATCATTGATATTATCCATACTTTAGATAGCAGAGGTATCTTACAATCCATTGCTAGCAAGAATGATTATGACATAGCAATGAATAAACTGGTAGAATTGGGCTTACAAGATTATTTTTTATATCCCCAAATTAACTGGAATTCTAAATCTAGTTCTTTGCAAGAAATCGCTAAAATAATCAATATTGGTTTGGATGCGATCGCTTTTATTGATGACCAGTTATTTGAACTAGAAGAAGTCAAATTTTCTCTACCAGAAATTTCCTGTATCAATGCCTCAGAATTGGCAAAATTATTAGATATGCCAGCGATGAATCCGCGTTTTATAACAGCAGATTCTCGCCAGAGAAGGTTAATGTACCTAAGCGATATTCAGCGTCAAAATGCAGAAACAGAGTTTGTCGGCACATCAGAGGAATTTCTAGCCACGCTGCAAATGTCTTTTACTATATCCACAGCCCAAACAGAAGATTTACAAAGAGCAGAAGAATTAACCCAAAGAACCAATCAATTAAATACAACTGGTTATACATATTCTTATGATGAACTCAATTATTTTCGTCAATCAGCACAACACAAATTATTAATTGCCAGTTTAGATGACAAATATGGCAGTTACGGCAAAATCGGGTTAGCACTAATAGAATGTCAAGCTAGCCTGTGGACAATTAAACTGTTGCTGATGTCATGCCGAGTTATGTCCAGAGGTGTCGGCACAATTATGCTCAACCATATAATGAATTTGGCTAAAACAAATCATGCTCGTTTATGTGCAGAATTTTTACCCAATAATCGCAATCGCATGATGTATGTTGCGTACAAATTTGCTGGATTTAAAGAAATTGGAAAAGACGGTGATTTAGTAATTTTAGAAAACGATTTAACTCGCATTCAATCCTTTCCCGATTACGTGAAAGTTGAGATTTTACATTAGGAATAATGTTGAGTAGGGGGCATTATGGACGGAAAAAAAGCGGAAATTACAGAACGGCGATCGCAACTTTCACTTGCCAAACGTGCGCTATTAGAAAAACGGCTACAGGGTAAATTTGCTGCTGATTCTTCAGAGCAAACTATTCCCAAACGTCCGCATAATCAATCTGTTCCTCTTTCCTTTGCTCAACAACGGTTATGGTTTCTCCATCAGCTAGACCCCAAAAGTGCCACATACAACCAACCCGTAGCCGTGCAGTTGACGGGATGGCTAAATGTCGAGGCATTAAACCGTAGTATCAATGAAATTATTCACCGCCACGAAGTTCTACACACCACCTTTACTATGCACGGGGAACAACCAGTGCAAGTTATCGCTCCCAACTTGACTTTAGAAATTCCCCTGATTAACCTCAGCCATTTACCATCAGAATTGCAATGGCGCGAAGTCAAGCGATGGCAAGAGCAAACATCTCAAAAACCATTTGATTTAACTACAGACTTATTACTACGGGCAATATTATTACAGCTTGGCGAACAAGAACACGTGCTGGTGCTTGTCATGCACCACATTGTTTCTGATGGTTGGTCGATGCGTGTGATGATTCGCGAATTTGCGGCTCTTTACGACGCTTACTCTCAAGGTAAACCATCGCCATTACCAGAACTTCCTATTCAGTATGCAGACTTTGCCCTCTGGCAACATCAGTGGCTACAAGGAGAAATTCGAGAAAAACAACTAACGTATTGGCGACAAAAATTAATAGGTGCAGCCGCAGTTTTAGACTTGCCCACCGACCACCCCCGTCCTCCTGTACAAAGCTTTCGGGGTGCTATCGAGTCTGTGAAGTTGTCAGCCAGTCTTACTCAAAAACTCAAGTTTCTTAGTCAGCAGCAAAATGTCTCGCTATTCATGACCTTACTGGCTGCATGGCAAACTCTGCTCTATCGCTACACTGGGCAAGAAGATATCACCATCGGCTCTCCCATCGCCAACCGTAACCGCACCGAAGTGCAAGGACTAATTGGGTTTTTTGTCAATGCTTTGGCACTACGTACCGATTTATCAGGAAATCCCAGTTTTTTGGAATTGCTGGTGCGAGTACAACAGGTAGCTTTAGAAGCATACACTCACGAAGAATTACCTTTTGAGGTGCTAGTAGAAGAACTGCAACCAGAGCGACATCTTAACCATAGTCCGTTATTCCAAGTAATGTTTGTCTTGCTACCTGACCCGATGCAGGCTTTGGTATTGCCTGGGTTAATGCTCAAACGCTTGCAAATTCATAGCAACACAGCCAAATTTGATTTAACCATGTCCCTAGAAGACACCGACCAGGGACTCACAGGAATATTGGAATATAACAGCGATTTGTTTGATGCCACTACCATTAGTCGAATGTTAGGGCATTTCCAGACTCTATTAACAGGTATTGTCACCAATCCCCAACAACGCTTATCAGATTTACCACTGCTTACCCCAGATGAGCAACAGCAACTATTGCTATGGAACAGCACTCAAACAGACTTCTGTGATTGTCAGTGCATCCAGCAATTATTTGAGGCGCAAGTAGAGAAAACACCGGATGCTGTAGCTGTTGTATTTGATGAGCAAAAATTAACCTACCAACAACTGAACGAGCGAGCCAATCAACTAGCCCATTATCTGCAATCGGTGGGAGTCAAGCCAGAAGTACTTGTGGGTATCTGTGTTGAGCGTTCCTTAGATATGGTCGTCGGACTGTTGGGCATACTCAAAGCAGGTGGCGCATACATACCCCTTGACCCGGCATATCCCACAGCCCGCTTGGCATTCATGTTAGAAGATGCTCAAGTTCCGGTGCTGTTAACTCAGTCTAATTTAGTCGCCACCTTGCCCCAACATCAAGCCCAAGTCGTTTGCTTAGATACAGACTGGCAGGAAATTGCTCAACACAATACAGATAATCCCAGAAGTGAGATTACAGGTGAGAATTTAGCATATATCATTTATACTTCCGGCTCCACAGGTAAACCCAAAGGCGTACAAATACCACACAGCGCCTTAGTAAATTTCCTGGGTGCAATGCGTCCAACATTGGGACTAACTCCAGAAGATGTGCTGTTAGGAGTCACCACATTATCTTTTGATATCGCCGCCCTCGAAATATATCTGCCGTTAATTACTGGCGCTTGTTTAATAGTGGCTAGTCGAGAAGAAGCAGCTGATGGGATGCAACTGTTAGCCAAACTCACCCATGAGCAAATTACAGTCATGCAGGCCACACCAGCAACTTGGCGACTATTGTTAGCGGCTGGTTGGCAAGGTAGCGACCAATTAAAAATCCTCTGTGGTGGTGAAGCTTTAGATTGTTCCCTCGCCCAACAGTTATTAACACGGGGTGAGGAAGTTTGGAATTTATACGGCCCTACCGAAGCGACAATTTGGGCAGCAGTTCACAAAGTCGAAAACAGCGATATCAACGAACGACAAGATAGCATTATTCCTATTGGAAAAGCGATCGCTAACACTCAATTTTACATCCTCGACGCACATCAGCAGCTAGCCCCTGTGGGCGTACCTGGCGAATTACATATTGGCGGTGCGGGATTAGCCCTTGGTTATCTCAACCGTCCAGAATTGACAGATGCTCAGTTTATTCCTCACCCCTTTCAAGGAGGTGAACGGCTTTACAAAACAGGAGACTTAGCACGCTATCGCCCAGATGCAAATATAGAATACATTGGTCGGATTGACAATCAAGTCAAACTGCGAGGCTTCCGCATTGAGTTAGGGGAAATTGAAGCAGTTTTATCTACACATCCAGCCGTACAGCAAGCAGTAGTCGTACTTCGAGAAGACAACTTAATTGCTTACACAGTCCTTCAGCCACAGCAAATAGTCACCACATCAGAGCTAAGGGCATTTTTACAGTCAAAATTGCCTCATTATATGCTGCCAACGGCTGTTGTTTTCCTAGAGAAACTACCACTCACACCCAATGGCAAAATAGACAGAAAAGCTCTACCTGCACCCGACTTAACCCCAGAAAGCACCCCAACTCGTCTTGCCACCCCCATAGAGGAAATGCTGGCTAGTATCTGGACAGAAATATTAAGTATTCACAGCAAAGGAGCAGAGGAAGTTCCCCCTTTCTCCCTGCCTCCTGTTCAGCAAGTAGGCTTACATCACAATTTCTTTGAACTAGGTGGACACTCACTCCTCGCTACTCGTCTAATGTTACGAGTCCGCCAAGTTTTTCAGATAGATATTCCCTTACGTCGCTTATTTGAATCCCCCACGGTTGCAGCACTAGCTATTGATATTGAAGCAGCGATGACTAGCAAGCAACTTGGGCAGTCTGTCCCCATCACCCGCGTTCCTAGAGATAAGGACTTACCTCTATCATTTTCCCAGCAGCGGCTCTGGTTTCTCCAACAATTAGACCCCAGTTCCACTGCCTACAATGGCTCAAATACCCTACTGTTGCAAGGGCGGCTCAATATTACAGCTTTGGAAAATTGCATCAATGAAATTATCCGACGGCATGAAATTTTGCGGACATGCTTCGCACTCTCAGATGGGAAACCAGTGCAAAAAATTCTTCCCCAGCTAACCTTATGCTTGCCCATAGTCGATTTACAAGATATACCAGCAATCGAACGTGAGGCACAAATCCGCCAGTTAGCCTTGGAAAATGACCAGCAACCCTTTGACCTCACACGCACCCCTTTGCTACGACTGGTTTTATTACGCCTCAGTAGCCAAGAGCATCTTTTGCTAGTAACAATGCACCACATCATTTCTGATGGCTGGTCAGCTGGAGTGTTAATTCGGGAAATGTCCGTACTTTACGAAGCTTTTGTCAATAACCAGCCTACGACATTACCAGAGGGCGTTGCTGAAACAAAAGATGATTCTTGTGGGATGGGCAAGATGCCTATCCCACAAAACCAACAAAATCATCCTGCAAGTATGCAATGTCTGCCAGAGTTAGAGATTCAGTATGCAGACTATGCTGTGTGGCAACAGCAGCAACTACAAACAGAATTATTCGATACTCAACTTAGTTACTGGAAACAACAACTAGCAGGCGCGAACAGCATACTCGAATTGCCCACAGACCAACCTCGTTCAGCATTGCAAACCGCCATTGGTGCAAAACATTCATTGACCCTTTCTCCCACACTTTCCCAATCTTTGAAATTCTTGAGTCAGAAAACTGGTGTCACCCTGTTTATGACCTTGTTAACAGCGTTCAACGTCCTACTGCATCACTACACAGCGCAGGAAGACATCCTTGTAGGTTCACCCATCGCCAACCGTAATCGGCGCGAAGTTGAAGGTTTGATTGGTTTCTTTGTCAATACTTTAGTACTACGGACAAATCTTGTAGATAATCCCAGTTTTGAAGAGTTATTGCGACGGGTGCGGGAAGTTGCTTTAGGTGCATACACTCACCAAGATTTGCCGTTTGAAAAATTAGTCGCAGAACTACAGCCAGAACGCAGCTTAAATCATACACCCTTTTTCCAGGTGTGGTTTGTTTTGCAAAATGCTCCCATGTCAACTTTTCAATTGCCTGAACTCGATCTGAAACTATTAGATACTGAAAGTGGCACAGTGCGGCATGATTTAAAACTGGATTTATCAGAAACGCCAGAGGGAATTAAAGGTTTTTTTGAGTACAAAAAGGATTTGTTCAATGCGTCAACTATTGCTCGAATGGCAGAACTTCTAGAAACTCTGCTAGCTACAGTTGTACAACAACCAGAAATTAAACTGGCTCAATTAGTACAAATTTTAGATGAATCTGAAAAACAACAACAAATACTCAAAAATAAAGAATTTAAACAAGTAAGTCGTAAAAAATTAGGACAAATTACTCGTAAAACTATTACCGGAATCAGTCAATAATTTTCTTTTTGTCTTTTTTATGGTTCATATTTATGATGAATATAAAATCTATTAAACGCAAACCAATTATCGTTTCTTCAGAAAAACTCATCAAAACGGAGTTTATTAATGAGCAGAAACTTCCGTTAGTCATTCAACCTGCTGTTGATGGTATAGATTTGGCAGCCTGGATTGCTAACAATCGTCAATGGTTAGAAACACAATTATTCCAGTATGGTGGGATTTTATTTCGCAACTTTAATTTAATCAATCCTGAAGATTTTCAAGTTTGTATTCAAGCGATTTCTAGCGAATTAATTGAATATTCTTATCGCTCAACTCCTCGCAGTCAAGTTAGCGGTAAGATATATACATCTACTGAATATCCACCAGCAGAATCAATTCCTTTACACAATGAAATGGCCTATTCTAGCAGTTGGCCAATGAAGATTGGTTTCTTTTGTGTCGAGGTTGCAGAGAAAGGTGGAGAAACTCCAATTGCTGATAGTCGCAAAATTTGGCAACGTATTCCTCCAAAGATTAAAGAGGAATTTATTGAAAAAAAGGTAATGTATGTCCGTAATTATGGCCAAGGTTTAGATTTAGATTGGGAAACTGTATTTCAAACTAATCAAAAATCAGAGGTAGAAAACTATTGCCGGAATGTGGGGATTGAATTTGCATGGTTAGCAGATGGAAATCAGTTAAGAACTCGTCAAGTTTGTCAAGCAGTTGCAATTCATCCTCAAACAGGTGATATGGTTTGGTTTAATCAAGCTCATCTATTTCATGTATCTAGTTTAAAAACAGAGGTGCGAGAGTCTTTACTTGCAATAGTCAAGACAGAAGATTTACCTCGTAATGCTTATTATGGAGATGGTTCAGAAATTGCAAATTCGGTGTTAGCAGAAATTAATGAAATCTATTGGCAAGAAGCAGTGATGTTTCCTTGGCAAGCAGGTGATATTTTAATGTTAGATAATATGCTAACTGCTCATGGTCGTCAGCCTTTTGTTGGTTCAAGACAAGTTTTGGTAGGCATGGCTGAACCTTATTCTTTGGATTAAATATAGTGTAAAAAATATGCAAAATATTTCTATAGAAGGGTTTCAAATTTCACCACAACAAAAGCGTTTATGGCAGTTGCAACAAGCAGGCGATCGCCAAGCATATATTGTGAAACTTATGATAGAAATTACAGGAGATATCAACTTATCTTCTTTGGAGTCATCTATCCAAAAAGTTATTAATAGATATGAAATACTCCGCACTAAATTTTCCACAATTAAAGGAATGTCTGTGCCTTTACAAGTAATCACAGAAAATAATGATTTTCAAATTAATAAAATTCAAAACTACCATTCAAAACCAACCATCTTTAACCTAGAAAATGGGAGTGTTTTAGATATTAGTTTAACTAACTTTTTTCAAAATAAATATATATTAATTATTACATTATCGGCTATTTGTGGAGATATAATATCGCTTCATAATCTGGTTCAAGAAATTTTCACGGCTTATACTGTTAAAGAGTTAACTAATGAGCCTATACAATATGCTGATATTTCGGCTTGGCAGAATGAATTATTAGTAGGCAAAGAAGCAGAAATAGGTAAAGATTATTGGCACAAACAGAATATTTATCACTTAATTGCAGGTAAGTTACCTAGTGAACAATCGTCCACAAAACCCCTGGCATTCAATCCACAAGCAATCAACATTAATTTATCTCCTGATCTTATAAATAATCTGGCAGTATTGGCGAATGAAGATGCTGAGAAGATAGCGACATTACTCATGTCTAGCTGGCAGATTTTATTATCGCGGCTGACAGGAGAAATAGAAATAGCGATCGCCACTTGTTTTGATGGCAGAAATTATGCAGAATTAAAGCCCGCACTGGGATTATTAGCTAAATATATCCCTGTATCTTGTGCCTTTAAAGAAGACTCTACATTTGCTGAAATTTGGCAACAGCTAAACACAAAAATTAGCGAAATTGAGCAATGGCAAGACACCTTTAGTTGGGAAGATATTGATAGCCAAGAATTATTTTTACCTTTTGCCTTTGACTTTAACTCACAGCCTCATCAATATTTAGCTGACAATATTACATTCACAGTTCAAAAACAACACGCTTGTATAGAACGCTTTAAAGTTAAACTCTCCTGTTGGCTAAAAGATAATTCTTTAATAACAGAACTGCACTATGATGCTAATTTGTTTAGTCAAGGAGATATTGAGCGATTAGCACAGCAATGGCAAACTTTATTAAGCAATGCAGTCAAAAATCCTGAAACAAACGTAGGTAAATTAGAAATTCTTAGCCCTCTAGAACGTCAGCAATTATTATTTGAATTTAATCAAACTCAATCTGCTGCTCCTCCCTACCAGTGTATTCATCATTGGTTTGAAGCCCAAGCACGCAGCACGCCAAATAACATCGCTGTTGTCTTTGAAGATGAAAAATTAACTTATCAGCAACTAGATACCAAAGCCAATGTCGTAGCGCAAAAATTGGTATCCTTGGGAGTTAAACCCGAAACAGTCGTCGCGCTTTATATCGAACGTTCTCTAGAACTGGCAATTGGTATTCTCGGTATCTTAAAAGCAGGTGGGGCATACCTACCTCTAGATCCCAGTTTACCGCCAGCAGCCGTAGCCTGGAGATTGCATGATGCCCAAGTATCAGTATTGTTGACTCAAAGACATTTTGTACACCTCATTGACCAAAATCAAGTACA
The DNA here is from genome assembly GCF_016056295.1 of Atlanticothrix silvestris CENA357. Taxonomy (GTDB): domain Bacteria; phylum Cyanobacteriota; class Cyanobacteriia; order Cyanobacteriales; family Nostocaceae; genus Atlanticothrix; species Atlanticothrix silvestris. Next base: position 89,334 of record NZ_JAECZB010000067.1, on the reverse strand, counting down.
GGTCTTATGTCTAGACGCAGACATTCAGTTATCTAACCCACAACTTCACCCTGTTGGTAGCAAAAACTTAGCATATATAATTTACACATCTGGTTCTACGGGTAAACCGAAAGGTGTTGCTGTTGAACATCGCCACCTGCTGAACTACCTCAACGGCATTTTAGAAAAACTCAACTTACCAATAAGTGCCAACTTTGCCACTGTTTCCACCTTTGCAGCTGACTTAGGTAATACAGCCATTTTTGCAGCTTTGTGTACAGGCGGATGCCTGCATATTATCTCTAGTGAACGTGCTACCAATCCTCAAGCACTGGCTGATTATTGCAGCCGATATCAAATTGACTGTTTAAAGATTGTGCCTTCTCATCTATCCGCACTTCTGTCCTCCGAATATGCACAGCAAATTTTGCCCCGTCAGCGTTTGATTCTTGGTGGCGAAGCTTGTAATTGGGAGTTAATCGAGTTAGTACGCAAATATGCGCCAAATTGTCAAATATTCAACCATTATGGCCCTACAGAAACCACCGTTGGAGTGCTGACCTATGCTGTACCCACTAATGCTAAATCAGGAAAAGTGCCTCTGGGTCGTCCTTTAGCTAATACACAAATTTATCTCCTCGATAAATATCAGCAACCTGTACCCATAGGTGTCACAGGTGAAATTTACATTGGCGGTGATAGTGTAGCGCGTGGTTATCTAAATCAGCCAGAGATGACTAGCGATCGCTTTATTCAAAACCCCTTCAATCATACACCAGGGGCAAGACTGTACAAAACAGGAGACCAGGCACGGTATCTTCCTGATGGCAACTTGGAATTTGTCGGGCGTGTTGATGACCAAGTGAAATTGCATGGCTTCCGTGTGGAATTGGGGGAAATTACCGCCGTCCTGAGTCAACACCCAAGTGTGCGTGAGGTAGTCGTTGTATTACGGGAAGATAACCCAGGACAAAAGCAACTTGTGGCATATATTGTTACCCATCAGCAAACAGCAATTGATGTGCATGAACTACGGAGTTTCTTAAAGCAGAAACTACCTGAATATATGTTGCCTGCACATTTTGTACAACTCAAGAATTTACCATTAACCGCTAATGGCAAAGTTAATCGTCTAGAGTTACCTGCACCTGACAAAGTTCGCCCGGAAATAGCCGCAGCTTACATTCCTCCTCGCAATGAGGCAGAGCGAATTATTGCTGAAATTTGGCAAGAAGTGTTGGCAGTAGAAAAGGTAGGAATTTATGATAATTTCTTTGAATTAGGTGGGCATTCTTTACTAATTATTCAGCTTTCTGTAAAACTACAGCAAAAGTTTAATCGAAATATTTCCGCTAATGATATTTTTCAAAATCCTACTATCAATGCTTTAGCTAAGTATTTAAGTCAAACAGATAATCAACAGTCATCGTCTTTAGAGCAAAGTCATGAACGGGCGCAGATGCGACAAAATTTTGTCAAACGAACCGCAGAGGCACAGAGGAAGCAGAGAGGGAAAAATAAAACGAATCTTTAAGAGCAAGTATATACCTAAATATTTAAACAACAAGTAGGCTAAAAATGAGTGATTATAGCGAGTCTGATAACTTAAATAATATAGCTATTATTAGTATGGTTGGCAGATTTCCTGGGGCGAATAATGTACAGGAATATTGGGAAAATATACGAAATGGTGTAGAGTCTATTTCTTTTTTTTCTAATGAAGAAGCCGAGTTAATTGATTCAGAACGAGATTTACTGAATCATCCTAATTATGTAAAAGCAAATGGTGTTTTGGCAGATGTAGAACTATTTGATGCAAATTTTTTTGGATATTCACCTAGAGAAGCGGAAATTCTCGATCCACAAGCACGTTTATTTTTAGAGTGCGCTTGGGAGGTTTTAGAAAGTGCTGGTTACGACTCAGAAAATTATGACGGTCGGATTAGTATATATGCTGGCGCTAGTGTAAATACTTATTTTTTATTCAATCTTTTTTCTAACCCTGATTTAGTGAAATCTGTTGGTTTAGAACAATTAAAGTTTAGTAATCAACAAGATTTACTAACTACACGGGTAGCATATAAACTTAACCTCCAAGGATCAGGAATTACTATTCAAACAGCTTGTTCTACCTCTTTAGTCGCAGTACATTTAGCTTGTCAAAGCTTGTTATGTGGTGAATGTGATATGGCTTTGGCTGGTGGAGTTTCGGTAACTTTGCCCCAGAAAGCTGGATATCTATATCAAGAGGGTGGAATTGCTTCTCCTGACGGTCATTGTCGTGCTTTTGATGCTCAAGCACAAGGAACTGTACGCGGTAATGGTATAGGAATTGTCGTATTAAAGAGACTGGCAGATGCTTTGAGAGATGGCGATCGCATTCACGCTATCATCAAAGGCTCGGCAGTTAATAATGATGGTGCTTTAAAAGTTGGCTACACTGCGCCTAGTATTGACGGTCAAGCCAAAGTCATTGCTGAGGCGCAAGCTGTCGCCGGAATTGAGCCAGAAACTATCAGTTATGTAGAAGCACACGGTACTGGTACTGCCTTGGGTGATCCTATTGAAATCGCCGCACTTACCCAAGCTTTCCAGTCCAAAACCGAAAAACACAGATTCTGTGCCATTGGTTCTGTCAAAACCAACTTTGGACATTTAAACGCCGCCGCAGGGATGGCAGGTTTCATTAAAACAGTCCTCGCCCTGCAACACCAGGAAATACCACCGAGTTTACATTTTGAGCAGCCGAATCCCCAAATTGATTTCGCTCACAGTCCTTTTTACGTCAACACGCAACTGACACCCTGGCAGACAAATCACTATCCTCGTCGTGCGGGTGTAAGTTCCTTTGGAATTGGTGGTACTAATGCCCATCTGATTGTAGAAGAAGCCCCAATTGTCGAAGCCGCCACCAGTGCTTCTCGTCCTTGGCAGGTATTGCTACTTTCTGCCAAAACTGCGTCGGCCTTAGAAACTGCTACGGCAAATCTCGCTAATTATTTAGAGTGTCATCCCGATGTCAACCTAGCGGATGTTGCCTATACCCTGCAAATTGGTCGAAGAAGGTTCCCCCATCGCCGGACGTTGGTTTGTCAAAATTTAGATGATGCTGTACAGACGCTCAAATCAGACCAGCAGCGACTTTTGACTAGTTATCAAGAAATAGGCGATCGCTCAGTTACTTTCATGTTCCCCGGACAAGGCGCACAGTATACTAACATGGGGCAGGAACTGTACGAAAATGAGCCAATTTTTAAGCAACAGGTTGATGATTGTTGTGAAATACTCAAACCACATTTAGAACTAGATTTAAGAGAAATCCTCTATCCCAGTTCTACACAAGCCCAACTACAACAGACTGCCTTAACTCAGCCTGCCTTATTTGTGATTGAATATGCCCTAGCAAAACTGTGGATGGCATGGGGCATACAACCACAAGCCATGATTGGTAACAGTATCGGGGAATATGTGGCAGCAACTCTAGCTGGTGTGTTTTCCTTAGCAGAGGCTTTGGTATTGGTGGCAACTCGTGGGAAGCTAATGCAGCAACTAGAACCAGGGGCGATGCTTTCTGTTTCCCTGTCTGCCCAAGAGGTAGAACCTTGGTTGAGTGCAGAATTATCTTTAGCTGCGAGTAATGCGCCTTCACTGTGTGTAGTTTCCGGCTCGATAACCGCAGTAGCAGCCTTAGAAAATCGCCTCACAGCCCAAGGTGTAGATTGTCGCCGCCTGCACACTTCTCATGCCTTCCATTCCCAGATGATGGATGAGATAGTAGCACCGCTCACACAACAAATACAAAAAATCAAGCTCAACTCTCCGCAAATTCCTTTTATCTCTAACGTCACTGGGACTTGGATTACTGCGACTGAAGCCACCGATCCTCACTACTGGGCGAAACATCTACGGCAAACAGTGCGGTTTAGTGAAGGAATGACGGAGCTATTGCAACAACCAGAGCGAGTATTATTAGAAGTAGGCCCTGGTAGAACACTTAGCACCTTAGTTAAGCGGCATCAAGCGCCACAAGCTGTAGTGTTAACTTCGCTGCGGCATCCACAAGAGCAACTTGCAGACATAGAGTTTATCCTCAATACTGTTTCAAGATTATGGCTGGCTGGAGTGCAAATAGACTGGACTGGCTTTTATAAAGATGAACAAAGACAGCGTATCCCTTTGCCTACCTATCCTTTTGAACGCCAGCGTTATTGGATTGAACCACAAGCGAAAGTTGCTAATCTGCATCAACTAGGTAAAAAATCTGACATTGCTGACTGGTTTTATCTGCCTTCTTGGAAACGTTCTTTTTTGCCTAGCAAGTCTGCTGCTAAATCACGATGGCTAGTATTTTTAGATACCTTTGGTGTCAGTGAGCCAGTGGTAGCACAACTAGAGGCGGAAGAAGTCATTACTGTGACTGTAGGAGAGCAGTTTACTCAACTGGGGAATAATGCCTACGCCATTAACCCCAAAGTTCCAGATGACTACGATCGCCTATTTACACAACTGCGTAACCAAGAGAAAATTCCGCAAGCGATCGCTCATTTTTGGAGTCTGATTCCTCAAGAGTGCGATCGTTCCACCCCTGAATTTTTTGCTACCTGTCAAGACTACGGTTTTTACAGTCTACTTTTCTTGGTGCAAGCACTAGGCAAACAAGAAACAACACAGCAGTTACAAATCATAGTTGTTACTAACAGCACCCATGAAGTTAACGGCGATGAGCTTCTTTGCCCAGAAAAAGCGACAGTATTGGGACTGTGCAAAGTCATTCCCCAAGAATACCCCCAGATTACCTGCCGTCAAATTGATATAACTGGAACTAACCAACTCACACCCCAACTGCTAGCCGAACTCACGAGCCTATCTCCCGATTTAGTCGTTGCTTACCGTAGTAGCCATCGCTGGGTAGAAACCTTTGAATCATTCAAATTAGAAGCGACTACTGAAACCAAGACCCGGTTACGGCAAAAAGGAGTCTATTTGATCACTGGTGGACTAGGTGGTATTGGTAAAGTGCTAGCAGAACATCTAGCCGAGACATTACAAGCCAAACTCATACTCATCAGCCGTTCTCCCTTACCTCAGAAAACAGCATGGGCAACATGGTTAGCAGCTCACGACGCAGCAGATCCTACTAGCAGCAAAATTCAGCAAGTACAAGCACTAGAAGCATTAGGTGCTGAGGTGTTGGTAATTACTGCTGATGTTACCTCGTTGACACAAATGCAAAGGGCTATCTCCCTAGGGCTAGAGCAATTTGGAGAAATCAACGGTGTAATTCATGCAGCAGGTGTCAAAGCAGTCAACACTGTCCAAGAAATCAGTCGTGAGGAATGCCAACAGCAATTTGCACCTAAAATTCAAGGGCTGTATGTCTTAGAACAATTATTACAAACGATATCAGTAGATTTTTGCATTTTAATATCTTCTTTAGCATCGGTATTAGGCTTATTAGGGAAAGCTGCTTATCCCGCCGCACACATTTTTCTTGATGTCTTTGCTTGCGATCGCAACCGCACCAGTTCTACACCTTGGATTAGTATCAATTGGGATAGCTGGCTGACTGAACCCGCCACCACTACAGAAGGGTTGACACCACAGGAAGCTATTGCAGCTTGGCGACGCATTTTATCTCTACAAGGAGTGAGTCAGGTTATTGTCTCCACAGTTGATTTACAAGCCAGACTCAATCAATGGACAACACAGGTAGCTACCAAAAAAGTAGACTTGCTATCACTGCATACACGCCCAAATTTATCAAGTGCTTATGCTGCACCTACAAATCAGATTGAACAAATCATGGTGGAGATTTGGCAACAGCTACTTGGTGTTGCTGTTGTCGGTATCTACGATAACTTCTTTGAACTAGGAGGAGATTCTGTTTTAGGTATCCAGTTGATTGCTCGTGCCAATCAAGCTGGTTTAAAGTTAGCGACTAAACAAGTTTTTGAACATCAAACAATTGCTGAGTTAGCAGCAGTTGCTAGTACCCATCAAAATAATCAAGCAGAACAGGGTTGTGTTACAGGTTTAGTACCTTTATCACCCATTCAACAGTGGTTTTGGACACAAAATCAGCCGGAAGCACACCACTGGAATCAGTCAATCACACTAGAAGTCTCGCAAGGACTAGATGTGAGCTTCTTAAAAGAGACGTTACAGCATTTACTAGCGCATCACGATGCCTTACGTCTGCGATTTATGGCTGGGGAATCTGGCTGGCAACAAGTGAATGCGCCTGTTGATGAAACTGTGCCATTGACATGTCTGGATTTGTCTGAACTCTCAGCAGAACAGCAAAATTTGGCAATGGAAAAGGCATCTGCCCAATTACAAGCCAGTTTGAATTTATCGTTTGGGCCGATAGTGCGGGTTGGTTTATTTAACTTAGGTGCAAAAGTAACTAGCCGCTTGTTGATTGTCATTCATCATTTAGCAGTTGATGTGACTTCCTGGCGAATTTTCCTTGAGGATTTGCACACAGTCTATCAGCAATTAAGCCAAGGTCTAGGGGTAAAATTACCACCAAAAACAACCTCATTTCAACAATGGACAACACAACTACAACAACAAAAGTTCAATTCTGATTTGGATTATTGGCTAGAACAACTTTCTCACCCCGTAACCCGTTTACCTAGAGACTATGCACAAGGTGTAAATACAGTTGCATCGGCGCAAATTATAACGGTGACACTGGATGCAGAACCGTTGCAACAGGTTTCTAGCACTTATCGCCTCCAGATAGAAGAAGTATTATTAGCAGGATTGTTACAAGCCTTTGCTCAATGGACAGGCGATCGCTCTTTACTTTTAGACTTAGAAGGAAATGGGCGGGATGTTCTCTTAGAAGATGTTGACTTGTCGCGGACAGTTGGCTGGTTTACAACCATCGCTCCCCTACTCTTGAAGTTAGACCAAGCCGAAAATCCTGGGGATATTTTGCAGACGGTCAAAGAACAAGTCCGTCGCCTTCCCGATCAAGGTTTGAGCTATGGTGTACTGCGTTACTTGAGCGTGGAAGGGTCAAAACTTCAGAGCTTTCCCCAACCAGAGGTCATTTTTCTTTATCTTGGTCAACTTGCAGACAGCGTACCGGAATCATCACTATTCCGGCTGCTGCTAGACAGCAAACAAATAGAACGCTCTCCCCAGGGAATTCGTCCGCATTTGTTCCAGATTACAGCCTTTGTTAGTGGTGGTCAGATGCAGGTGAAGTGGACATATAGCGAGAATCTACATCAACGCACCACGATAGAGGTTTTGGCGCAAAATTTTGTCAAAGCCATCCAGCAATTTATCACTCACTGCCAATCACCCAAAGCTGTCAGCTATACACCCTCAGACTTTTCAGCAGCAAAACTCAGCCAAACAGATTTGAGTAAATTGCTAACTCAAATCAGCCTATCTGACAGGAGGAAGTCGCAATGAACCCAGAGAATATTCAAGACATATATGAACTTTCGCCGATGCAGCAAGGCTTGCTGTTTCACACCCTAGCTGCACCCAATTCGGGAGTGTATTTCGAGCAGTTAAGCTGTACCTTAAATGGCAACCTGAATATTTCCGCATTTGTCCAAGCTTGGCAGCAAGTTGTAGATCGTCACCCAATTTTACGTACTGCTTTCTACTGGGAAGGGTTAGAGCAGCCGTTTCAAGTTGTCTATCAACAGGTATGTGTGCCGTTTTTAGAATTAGACTGGCGAGAAATATCTCAACATGAACAACAAAGTAAATTAGAGAGTTTTTTAGGTAGCGATCGCCTACAAGGTTTTAATCTGTCTCAAGCACCGTTACTACGCATTACCTTAATCAAACTGACTGACGATACCTATTATTTTGTCCGTAGCCATCACCATATCTTACTTGATGGCTGGTCTTGGTCTTTGCTGTGGCAAGACTTTAATTGCATATATCAAGCATTGTGTCAAGAAAAAATTTATCAGTTAGCACCTGTTCGTCCTTATCGTGACTACATTGCTTGGCTACAGCAACAAGACTTGTCAAAAGCTGAGGTATTTTGGCGAGAAAAACTCAAAGGTTTACAAGCACCAACAACTTTAGCAGTAGATCAAAGTCCCCAGAGCTTACCCAGCAATCAAGAAGATGACGATACTCAACAGCTAATCTTTTCAGAGGATTTCACAGCCACTTTACAGTCTTTTGCTCGTCAACATCAGCTCACCTTGAATGTGTTAATTCAAGGAGTGTGGTCGGTGCTGTTGAGTCGTTACAGTGGTGAAACCGATGTCATGTTTGGGATTACATCTTCTGGTAGACCACCTGCATTATTGGGAGTAGAGGCGATCGCCGGATTATTTCTGAGTACCTTACCTTTACGGGTACAGCTAACAGGCGATACCTTAGTTTTACATTGGCTCAAACAATTACAAGCAGAACAAATAGAACTCCGGCAGTACGAATACACCTCTTTGTCACAAATTCAACGTTGGAGTGACATTGCACCTGGGTTGCCATTATTTGAGACTATTTTAGTTTTTAATAACTTTCCTGTAGATGCTGCCAGATGGCAGCTAGGTGAAAGTATTGGCTTTAGTAATTATCGTTCTTTTGAGAAAACAAATTATCCCCTGACATTAACAGTAGAGCCAAGTACGCAATTAAAACTAGATATTGCCTACGATACATGCCGCTTTGACACTACAACTGTCAAACGGTTTTTAGCAAATATGCAAACTTGGTTAGCAGATTTAGTGGCAAACCCCCAGCAGCGACTTAAAAATTTGCAGTTTCTCACCGAGGCAGAACAAAATCAGGTGCTATTCGAGTGGAATCAAACCCAGATTAATTATGCATATCACAAGTGTATTCATGAATTATTTGAGGAGCAAGTAGAGAAGACACCGGATGCTGTAGCACTTAAATTCAAAATTCAAAATTCAAAATTTAAAATTGAAGAATCTTTTGAAAATGAGGACTGGGAAGAATTAACCTATGCTCAGTTGAATGCGCGTGCGAATCAATTGGCGCACCATTTACAATCTTTGGGTGTGAAACCTGAGACGTTGGTGGGTGTTTGCGTGGAACGTTCCTTAGAAATGGTGGTGGCTTTATTAGCTATCCTCAAAGCTGGTGGAGCTTACGTACCACTAGATCCAGCTTACCCCCAAGAACGCATAGCTTGGATGCTGGCAGATGCACAAGTATCCGTGTTGTTAACGCAGCAGCAATTAGTCAACAACCTGCCTGAGCATGAGGCAACTGTCATTACTTTAGATACCGACTGGTCAGTAATTTCACAAAACAGTCAAGAAAATCTACTTCATACTGCCACACCAGAAAATTTAGCTTATGTAATTTACACTTCAGGCTCTACAGGCCGACCCAAAGGTGTGATGATTCAACATCAGTCTTTAGTGAATTTTGCTGAGGCTGCTATTAAGGAATATGGTTTCATAGAGAGCGATCGTATATTACAATTTGCCTCAATTAGTTTTGATGCAGCCGCCGAAGAAATTTATCCTTGTTTGCTGTGTGGTGCAACATTAATTCTGCGTAGCGATGAAATGTTGAGTTCTAGTGCCATATTTCTGCAAAAGTGCCGTGAACTGCAACTTACAGTCCTAGATTTGCCCACTGCCTACTGGCAACAGCTTATATCAGACTTAGATACATATAATTTAATGCTGCCTGAGTCACTGCGATTAGTAATTATTGGCGGAGAGGCAGCAGCTATACAATCAGTACAAACTTGGCAACAACTTGTAGGTGAATATCCCGTGTTAATCAACACCTATGGCCCTACAGAAACAACCGTAGTTGCCACCGCTTGTAAATTAGACAAATCTCATACCAAGTTACCAATCGGACATCCCATTGGGAATGTACAAACTTACGTCCTAGATCAATATCTGCGCCTAGTCCCTGTTGGAGTACCAGGCGAACTTTACATAGGTGGTGATGGGTTGGCGCGAAGCTACCTCAACCGTCCAGACTTAACAGCCGAAAAGTTTATTATTTACCCCTTTAGCTTAGAAAAAGGACAAAGGCTTTATAGAACAGGAGATTTAGTCCGCTATCTTCCTGATGGTAATCTCGAATTTTTGGAAAGAATCGACCATCAAGTCAAGTTGCGAGGTTTCCGCATTGAATTAGGCGAAATTGAGGCCGCACTCAATCAATATCCCACAATCAAATCAAGTGTAGTGGTGCTGCAAGAAGATAGTAGCGGAATCAAACGCTTAGTGGCTTACATAGTGACGGACTCACAGCCCACACCCAGAGACTTACGCCACTTTCTCCAACAAAAACTACCTGATTACATGATTCCATCAGTGTTTGTACCACTGAGAGCTTTACCATTACTGCCAAACGGTAAGATAGACCGCAAATCATTGCCAATTGCAGATATAAATAGACTCGCAGATCAAGAAACTTACGTCGCTCCCCGCACTCCCCAAGAAGCGCAGTTAGCCCAAATCTGGGCGGAAGTGCTGCGCGTCGAGCAAGTAAGTATTTATGACAACTTTTTTGAATTAGGCGGTGACTCAATTATCTCTTTGCAAATTATCGCCAAAGCTAACCAAGCAGGTCTGGTACTGACACCAAAACAACTATTCCAACATCAAAATATTGCAGATTTGGCAGTTGTGTGCATTACAGAGCCAACTATCAAAGCTGAACAAGGAATTATCACAGGTGCAGTACCACACACACCCATTCAGCACTGGTTTTTTGCACAGTACTTACCTAACCCCCACCATTTCAATCAAGCTGTTTTGCTGGAAGTACGCCAAACTCTTGATATTAAATTACTTCAGCAAGCTCTTCAAGAAATTCTCAGACATCACGATGCACTACGTCTGCGTTTTGAGCAAAATACATCCAGATGGCAGCAGATAATAACTCATCCTGATGATGATGTGCCATTCACACGTTATGATTTTTCTCAGTTGTCGGAAACAGAACAACGCACAGCCATAGAAGCAACAGCTACGAAATTACAAACTAGCTTGAATTTATCAACTGGGTTGGTGCAAATAGCTTTGTTTGACTTAGGTGCAGGTAAATCTCAACGCCTGTTATTTGTTATTCATCACTTAGCTGTCGATGGTGTGTCTTGGCGGATTTTATTAGAAGATTTGCAGACAGCTTATCAACAGTTGAGCCAAGGTCAAACAATACAGTTACCAGCTAAAACTACTTCCTTTAAGCATTGGTCTTATTTGTTACAGGAATATGTTAATTCAGATGCCTTGCAGCGAGAGAGAAATTATTGGTTAGCTATCAACGAACATTCACAAACTCGCTTACCAGTAGACTATACCCAAGGCGAAAATATAGAAGCTTCTGCTAGCAAAGTATCTATTACCCTTAGTAAAGAGCTAACTCAAGCCTTATTACAAGAAGTTCCAAAAGCTTATAACACTCAAATTAATGATGTTTTACTCACAGCATTAATTCAAACTTTCGCCCAATGGACAGGTAAGACATCACTATTAGTAGATTTAGAAGGTCATGGACGAGAGGCAATTTTTGATCATGCAGATTTATCGCGGACTGTAGGCTGGTTTACTACTGTATTTCCAGTACATCTAAGTTTAGAAAATGTTGTTCATCCTGGTGAAGCCTTAAAGACCGTCAAAGAAAAATTACGCCAAATTCCTCAACGAGGTATTGGCTATGGAGTTTTACGGTATTTGGCTGATGATCGAGAAATTGCTGTCGCCCAACCAGAAGTATTATTTAACTATTTGGGTCAATTTGATCAAACATTTGCTGAATCATCTTTGTTTAGCTTGGCTTCAGAGTCTAGCGGTCAACCTCGTAGTTTACAAAGCCAACGCAGTCATCTTTTAGAAATTAACAGTTTAGTCAGCGATGGACAATTGAAACTTGACTGGACATACAGTACCAATCTTTATGACCACACAACAATAGAGTCCTTAGCTAAACATTTTCAGGAAATGCTCCAACAACTGATTACTCACTGTCAATCTCCCGATGCTGGTGGCTATACTCTTACGGATTTTCCTGATGTTGATTTGAGTTTAGAAGCACTAGAAAACGTGTTTACAGAAATGGAAATTAGTTAGGCAAATTTGGAGGAAAATAAACAGTGAATAAAAAAAATGTTGAAGGAATTTATTTGCTTTCTGCACCACAACAAGGAATGTTGTTCGAGACAATATATGCTCCAAAGTCAGGAATACATATTGAGCAAGTCAGTTGTAGTTTGCAGGGTAATCTGAATATTTTTGCGTTTAAAAACAGTTGGCAAAAAATTATTGAACGACACTCAATATTAAGAACTGGTTTTGTCTGGAAAGAACAAGAACAACCACTACAAGTAGTACTACATCAGGTAGAAATTCCCTTTGAACAGCAAGACTGGCGAGAATATTCACCCAGTGTACAGCAACAACGACTAGAAGCTTATTTACAAAGCGATCGCAGTTTGGGTTTTAATTTATCTAAACCACCATTAATGCGATTTGCACTCTTTCAACTGAGTGAAGAAACCTATCAATTTGTCTGGACGCATCATCATATTTTGATGGATGGATGGTGTAGTTCACTACTACTGAAAGAATTTTTATCTTTTTATCAAGCTTTGAGCAAAGGTGAAAATGTACAACTAACACCTGTTCGTCCTTACAGAGATTACCTAGCTTGGCTAAAACAGCAAGGCTCATCCAAATTAGAAAAATTCTGGCGGCAAACTCTACAAAATTTTACTCAACCAACTCCATTGGGTGTGGTTAAAGAATGTGATTTTTCTGATTTAGAAGTAGGTTACGGCGAATACTGTACAGAACTAAGTGCCTCAGCTACAACAACTATTAAATCTTTAATTAAAGCTAATCATTTAACATTCAACACTGTAATTCAAGGTGTCTGGGCATTACTTTTAAGCCGCTATAGTCATCAAGATGATATTATTTTTGGTATCACTGTTTCAGGTCGTCCAGCAAGCTTACTAGGTGCAGAATCAATAGTGGGTTTGTTTATTAATACTTTACCTTTAAGAGTTAAAATCTATCCCCAAGAAAAACTGTCTTTTTGGCTGGAAAGTATTCAAAATTTAAATTTAGAGTTACGTAATTACGAACATAGTAATGCTGGTAAAGTTCATGAATGGAGTGAAGTAACAGGATCTTTACCACTTTACGAAAGTATTTTAGTGTTTGAGAATTATCCTATAGATTCAACTTTACTACAATCTAGTGGTTTCAAACTTAATCTAAATAATTATCGTTCTATTGGCGCACAAACGAAGTATGCCTTAACTATATTAGCTTCTGTTGATTCACAGCTACGTTTAAAATTTATATATGACAAACGCCGTTTAGATGATGGGAATGTCAGCAAAATTGGTGAACATTTTATCACACTATTAAATAGTGTAATTGATGGTTTAGAAACAAAATTATTAACACTGATACATAAAATTTCTACTGAAGAAATCCCACAAATTAAACAATTAAAAAAACTCCAAGAGCCAGCATCGACTAATCTTCTAAATCCTGTGGAGGAAGTGATAGCGGGTATTTGGAGTCAAATATTGGGTTTGACAAATATCGATATTCATCACAACTTCTTTGAGTTAGGTGGACATTCTTTACTAGCGACTCAAGTTATGTCTCGCTTGCGCCTAGCTTTTCAATTGGAAATTCCTCTTAGCTACTTATTTGAATCGCCAACCATAGCAGAATTAGCTAAAAAAATTGATATGAAAATGAAATCTGGGCAGGTAGTGGAAGCAACACCAATTTTACCTGTATCCAGAAGAGAAAATCTACCTTTATCTTTTGCTCAACAACGGTTATGGTTTATTGACCAGCTAGACCCAGGTAATTCTAGTTATAACATTTCTGTGGCTGTACGCTTGACAGGTGAACTAAATTTAATTGCGCTAGAAAAAAGCTTGAACGAAGTTGTGAGAAGACACGAAGCTTTACGCACCAATTTTATTGAGATTAATGGACAACCAGTGCAGGCGATCGCTTCTTCTTTAACTTTAGCTATATCATTAGTAGACCTGACACTATACCCACAAAACCAACAACCACAAATTAGCCAAAAACTAGCATTTACAGAGGCTAATAAGCCATTTGCTTTAGACAAAGACCCTTTATTACGTGTCACCATCCTGCAACTGAGTGCAACAGAAAACGTATTACTATTTACTACCCATCACATTATTTCTGATAGTTGGTCGATGGGGGTGCTAATTCAAGAAATCACCAATCTTTATGCAGCTTTTTGCCAACAACAACCCTCTCCATTATCAGAATTGCTAATTCAATATGCAGATTTTGCTGTTTGGCAACGACAATGGTTGCAGGGTGAAATTTTAGAAACTCAATTGAAGTATTGGCAGCAACAGCTAGGTAACAACCTAACTACTCTCAACTTACCTACAGATAGACCTAGACCAGAAATACAAACTTTTAATGGTGCAACAGCCAGAGTAATTATTCCTCAAGATTTAACTAAAGCTATTAAGAGTTTGACTATCAATTCTGGGTGTACTTTATTTATGACACTGCTGGCTAGTTTTCAATGCGTACTGCACTATTACACCGGTCAAGATGATATCGTTGTCGGTACAGATGTTGCGAACCGAAACAGGGCGGATACTGAATCTTTAATTGGTTTTTTTGTCAATCAATTAGTATTACGTACTAACTTAAAAGGTAATCCCAGTTTTAACGAATTACTAACCAGAGTACGGCAAGTAACTCTGGAAGCCTATGCTCATCAAGACTTACCTTTTAATAAGTTGGTAGAGGTACTTAATCCCAAGCGCGACCAAAACCGCACACCATTATTTCAAGTCAAATTTGTACTGCAAAATGCACCTACTCCACCCTTAGAGCTAGTAGGATTAAAATTAAGTTCCATTGAATTTGATAGAAGAGCAGCTATGTTTGATATGCTGCTAAATTTAACAGATACCAATCAAGGATTAAGTATAGCTGTAGAGTACAACACAGACTTGTTTGATGCTGTGAGAATTAACAAGCTTTTAGAATATTTTGAAATAGTTTTACGGCAGGTATCTCAGCAACCTGAAATTTCTCTGAACGCCCTAACAGAAATTTTAGCTGCTAGAAATGAACAATGGCGAATTAGTCAAGAACAAGAATATCAAAATTCCATCAAACAAAAATTACTAAATATACGTCGGCGATAATTCTTGTTATTTATCATTATCTAAGGAAGTAAACGCAAAATGACAGCAGCAACCATTGAAGGATTTCAACTTTCTCCTCAGCAGAAATATTTGTGGAATTTGCAGCGATCGCAGCCACAAACTTATCGTATTCAGGTTAATGTTAAAATTACTGGTAATCTCGATATTGATGTTTTAAAAGCAGCATTACAAAATATTATTCAAGACTACGAACTATTTCGTACCAATTTCAAATGTTTACCAGAAATGGATATTCCTATGCAGGTTATCCAATCTGAAAGTAGTATCTTATGGCTACCTGAACATGATTTAAGCTCTCAGACTTTTGCAGAGCAACAAAACACAATCAAAGCAATTTTTACTGAATTGTTAAGAATACCCTTTGATTTCGCTCAGAGCAATTTTTTATATGCTTCCTTAATTAAATTATCAACACAAAAATATATTTTAATTTTAGGCTTACCTGCAATCCTGGCTGATACGACTACAATTAGAAATTTGCTGGCAGAAATTAGCCGTTATTATACTGGCTGTATAGCCCAAGAGCCACTACAATATGCAGATATTGCAACTTGGCAAAATGAATTATTAGCAGAAACAACTACAGAAATAGGCAGAGAATATTGGCGTAATCAGAAAATTGTAGAGGGTCACAAGTTACCTTACACAAAAGAGTCTGATAAAAACTTAGACTTTCATCCTCAATGTTGCCGATGGGAAATAGATGATGCTTTACTAGCTAAAATTAACAAGCAAGCGCAGTCAGAAAAAGCAAGTTTTTTGTTAGCTTGTTGGCAAATTTTGTTATGGCATTTGACTCAAGAAAATAATATTGCGATCGCTACTGCTGTTGATGGGCGAAAATATGAGGAGTTACATTCTGCTCTTGGTCTATTAACTCAATATCTACCAATAGTTTCGCAGTTAAATGAAACCAACACCTTCAGCGATGTTTGGCAACAAGTAAAAGATTCTCTTCGCGAAATTTATAAATGGCAAGAAAGTTTTACTTGGCAAGGAAGTACCGCTTCAAATTTTTTACCCTTCTGTTTTGAGTTTGATTCAATCTGCACAAATTTTAAGACAGATCATGTATCTTTTGCTATTGATGAAATCTACACTTGTAGCAACCGCTTTCATGTGAAATTATCTGGTATCCGTAGGGAAAATTCTCTAGTTATGGAGTTTCACTACGATGCTAATTTACTATCAGAACAATATATTTTACGGTTAGTCAGTCAGTTCCAGACTTTGTTGCAAAGTGTCTTAGCACAACCACAAACTTTGATTGGTAAGTTAGAAATTCTCAGTGCAGAGGAAAAGCATTTATTACTAGTAGATTTCAATCAAACCCAAACTGATTATCCTCAAGACAAGTGTGTTCATCAGTTATTTGCAGAACAAGTACAGAAGACACCAAATAACATTGCTGTGGTGTTTGGCGAACAGCAATTAACTTATGCAGAATTAAATACTCGTGCGAATCAATTAGCACACCACTTACAAAAACTAGGAGTGGGAGCAGAAGTTTTGGTGGGTTTGTGCTGCGATCGCTCTTTTGATATGCTCATTGGTATCTTGGCAATTTTAAAAGCTGGCGGTGCTTACGTACCTTTAGATCCCACCTATCCCCAAGAACGCCTGAGTTTCATGCTCCAAGACTCGCAGGTGTCGGTGCTGTTGACTCAACAAAAATTGTTATCTCGCCTTCCCCAATATCCTACCCATACCCTCTGCATAGATACCGAGTGGCCACAAAGTGAAAGTCAAGAGAATCCTCTGAGTAGCGTACACCCCGCTAACTTGGCTTATGTCATTTATACATCAGGTTCGACAGGTAAACCCAAGGGAACAATGATTCCCCATCAAGGATTGGTTAATTATCTCAGTTGGTCTACTCAAGCCTACGCTGTAGCACAAGGAAGTGGCGCACCAGTAAATTCTTCGATTGGTTTTGATGCTACTATCACCAGCTTATTCTCTCCCTTATTAGTCGGTCAAAAGGTCGTGCTGTTAGAGGAAGAACAAGAAATAGAAGCTCTCAGCACCATTTTGAGTTCCCAAAGTAACTTCAGCTTGGTAAAAATCACCCCTGCACATTTGGAAATACTCAGTCAGTTGTTACCTCAAGAGCGAACTACACAACAAACTAGAGCTTTGATTATTGGTGGTGAAGCATTATTGGGGAAAACTCTAGCTTTTTGGCAGACTTATGCACCAGATACGCGATTGATTAATGAATATGGCCCGACAGAAACTGTTGTTGGTTGTTGTGTTTACGAAGCCTCAGCAGAAACTTACTTACCAGGAGCAGTTCCCATCGGTCGCCCTATTGCTAACACACAACTTTATATTTTAAATCAACATCTCCAACCAGTTCCCATAGGAGTATCAGGGGAACTATACATTGGTGGTGCTGGTGTTGCTAGAGGCTACCTCAACCGTCCAGAGTTGACAGCAGAGAAATTTATCTCCAATCTCTTTAGCCAAGAACCAGGAAGCCGGATGTACAAAACAGGCGACTTGGCTAGGTATTTGGAAGATGGCACAATTGAGTATTTAGGCAGGATTGATAATCAAGTCAAGATTCGTGGCTTTCGGGTTGAACTGGGCGAAATTGAGAGTTTATTGAGTCAATATCCTAATGTGCGATCGCAGGCTGTGATTGTCCGTGAAGACCAACCAGGGGATCAACGCTTGGTAGCTTATATCGTACCAGATACAGAAAAACCCACCCCCAAAGACTTACGCAACTTTCTGCAAACTCAGTTACCTGAATACATGATTCCTTCTGTCTTTGTCATCTTAGAGGCTCTACCTTTAACTACCAATGGCAAAGTGAATCGTCAAGCATTGCCAGCACCAGAACAGATACGCACACAAATTTATGTCGCGCCACGGACATCGGCTGAGGAAATCGTCACCGGAATTTGGGCAGAAGTTTTAGGTATTACCCAAGTAGGTATTGATGATAATTTCTTTGATTTAGGTGGACATTCACTATTAGCCACCCAAGTAATTGCACGATTGCGGCAAATATTCCAAGTAGAACTGCCCTTACGGGGTTTATTTGACGCGCCCACACCAGAAATGATGGTTCACTTGATAGCAAATATGTTAGGCGAAAGAGCAATTGTCGAAGAAATCGCCCAAACTTGGCAGGAACTAGCACAACTCTCACCTGAAGAAATGGCAGCAATGCTCTCCAGATGAGGCAGGGGAGCAGAAGAGCAGGGGAGAATTTCCCAGTCAACAGTCAACAATCAACAGTCAACAAAATTTAAAATGAGTGATTTACAAAAACAGGCATTTTTTCAGCAGTTACTCCTAAAAAAAGGCATTAAAACTGCACCCACACAAATTATTCCTCGCCGCACAGTAACTAGCCCTTGCCCTCTTTCTTTTGCTCAACAGCGTTTGTGGTTTCTGTATCAATTAGAACCAGATAGTGCATTTTATAATACCCCAGTTGCTCTGCACTTAAGCGGTGAACTTGACTTAATTGCTCTCGAACGCAGTATCAACGAAATTATCCGCCGTCATGAAGTCCTCCGCACAACTTTTGTCACCGTTCAGGGACAACCAATGCAAGTGATTGCATCGTCTCTGACTTTGCCTTTGGTTGTCGTAGATTTGCAAGCTGTACCAGAACAGCAAGCCAAGGCTTGGGAATTGGCTACCGAAGAAGCGCAAAAACCTTTCGATTTGGCTACTGGGCCATTGTTGAGAACAACTGTGCTGCGGTTGAGTGAAACAGAAAATGTGCTGTTATTTACAATTCACCACATTGTTTCTGACGGATGGACTATTGGCATCCTCATCCGTGAAGTTGCCGCACTTTACGAAGCGTTTAGCCAAGGTTTACCCTCTCCCCTACCTGAGTTACCGATTCAGTATGCTGATTTTGCGATTTGGCAACGTCAATGGCTGCAAGGAGAGGTATTAGAATCACAGGTTTCCTATTGGCAAAAACAAATCGGCAATGATCCTCCCATATTACAGCTACCTACCGATTATCCCCGGCCAGCAGTCGAAACTTTTCAAGGCGCAACGCAATCTTTCACCGTCCCGCCAGAAATCACTGCAAAGCTAAAAATACTCAGTCGCCAAGCAGATGCCACGCTGTTTATGACGCTGTTGGCAGCATTCAAAACTCTACTACACCGATACACTTCTGCCAATGATATTTTAGTTGGGTCGCCGATCGCCAATCGTCATTACACAGAAATAGAAGGACTCATTGGCTTTTTTGTCAATACTTTAGTTTTGCGGACTAATTTGGCTAGCAATCCCACGTTTCTCGAACTGCTACGACAAGTCAGAGAATGTACTTTAGGAGCATACACTCACCAAGACTTACCCTTTGAGTATTTAGTAGATTCACTACAAATCGAGCGAGATTTGAGCTATAACCCCATATTTCAGGTACTATTTGCACTGCAAAATGCCCCGAAAAAACAATTACATCTGTCGGGTTTGACGGTAAATTATCTCAACGCCGATAACAAAACAGCTAAGTTCGATTTGCTACTTTCAATGGAAGAAGGGGAATCAGGATTAACAGGGTCTTTAGAGTACAACACGAATTTATTTGAGGCGGCAACTATTACCAGAATGGTTGAGCATTTTTTGACTTTGCTGGCAGGTATCGTTGCTAACCCCCAACAGCATATATCAAATTTACCGTTACTGACACAGGAACAACAGCAGCAATTATTAGTTGAGTGGAATCCTCCAGCTAACTATCCCACCGATGAATGTATTCATCAACTGTTTGAAGCGCAAGTCGAAAGAACACCGGATGCGATCGCACTTGTCTATGAAGACCAACAATTAACCTATCAAGAATTGAATATCAAAGCCAATCAAATCGCTCATTATTTGCGTGGTTTGGGTGTTGATGCAGAAGTATTGGTGGGATTGTGTGTTGAGCGATCGCTAGATATGATTGTCGCCATGTTAGGCATTCTCAAAGCTGGCGGTGCTTATGTGCCTCTAGATCCTAATTATCCCCAGCATCGCTTGGCTTATATTTTGGAAGATTCACAAGTAAAGGTGCTACTGACTCAAAAGCATTTAGTTGATGCTGTCAGTCAGGATAATTGCACAGTTATTTGCTTAGATGCTGACTGGGAAAAAATTAGTCAAAACAGCAAGAAAAATTCCCAAAGCCTCGTTAATAGTCAAAATTTAGCTTATCTAATTTATACTTCTGGTTCTACTGGTAAACCAAAGGGTGTAGCCATAGAACATCGTAGTGCAGTAACTCTTTTATATTGGGCAGAAACAGTTTTTACTGCTACAGAACTGAGTGGCGTATTAGCTGCGACTTCTATTTGCTTTGACTTGTCAATTTTCGAGATTTTTGTCCCCTTGAGTTGGGGGGGTAAAGTGATTCTGGCAGAAAATCCCTTGTATCTGCCGACATTACCAGCCGCCAATCAAGTCAAACTGATCAACACTGTACCAAGTGCGATCGCTGAATTATTGCGAATTGATGGTATCCCTCCTACTGTCTGCACAATCAATCTTGCCGGTGAACCCCTACCAAATACGTTAGTACAAAAGCTTTATCAATTGCCCCATATCCGCCAAGTTTACAATCTCTACGGCCCCTCAGAAGATACTACCTATTCTACTTTTGCTTTAATTCCTCCAGGTGCAGACAGAATACCGCCGATTGGTCGTGCTATTGCTCATACACAAACATATATATTAGATAACTATCTGCAACCAGTACCTATAGGAGTACCGGGAGAACTTTATCTTGGTGGTGCTGGTTTAGCTAGGGGCTATTTGCATAGGCCAGAACTAACAGCAGAAAAGTTTATTCCCAATCTTTATGCAAAATCAGGAGAACGTCTTTATAAAACTGGGGATTTGGCGCGTTATTTGCCCAATGGTGAAATTGAATATTTGGGACGCATCGATAATCAAGTGAAAGTGCGGGGATTCCGTATTGAATTAGGGGAAATTGAAGAAACACTGCGATCGCATCCTGGAGTGATGACAACGGCGGTGATTGTGCGTGAAGATATCCCAGCAGATAAGCGACTAGTTGCTTATTTAGTACCCGATCCTCAATACCAAGGTACTGATGCAGCCTTAGATGAGGAACGCATAGATAACTGGCGATCGCTTTACGAAGAAACCTATAGTCAAACGACTGTTTCTGAGGATTCCACCTTTAATATTATTGGTTGGAACAGCAGTTATACAGGCTTACCCGTACCAGAGTCAGAAATGCGTGAATGGGTAGAACATACCATTGAGCGAATTTCGGCACTGCAACCCCGACGTGTACTAGAAATTGGCTGTGGCACTGGATTACTTTTATTTAAAATCGCGCCCCACTGTGAAGAATATTGGGGTACGGATTTCTCAGCAACAGCTTTAGAATATATTGAACAGCAATTACATCAGCATAATTTACCGCAAGTAAAGTTACTGCATCAACAAGCTGATGACTTTCAAAACATTCCGCCAGAGTCCTTTGATTTAATTGTCATCAACTCCGTCATCCAATATTTTCCTCATATCGACTATCTGCTATCGGTATTGTCAGCAGCAGTAAAAGCTGTCAGTCCTGGTGGTAAGATTTTTATTGGTGATGTCCGTAACTTGGCGTTATTAAAAGCTTTTCACCTATCGGTGCAGTTACATCAAGCGGATGCTTCCCTAGAAATTGGACAATTATGGCAGCGAGTACAAAAACGCCTAGCTCAAGAAGAAGAATTAGCGATCGCACCAGCATTCTTTACGGCTTTACAACAGTACTTACCCCAAATTACTCATGTACAAATTCAGCCAAAACGCGGTAATTACCATAACGAACTCACTAAGTTCCGCTATGATGTGGTGCTGCATATAGTTCATGAAACCACACAATCAGCCACAGCGCCCATTAAATCATGGCTAGACTGGCAAAAACAAAAATTAAACCTGACTGCTGTTGGGAAGTTACTCCAGTCACGCCAGTCGGAATTATTGGCTATATGTCGGATTCCCAATGCGCGGTTAGCAAAGGAAATTCAAAGTTTAGCATTACTAGCAAAAGATAGTACCCCAGCAACAGTTGGGGAATTACAAACACTACTCAGTCCAACTATCGCAGAATACGGGGTTGAGCCAGAAGATTTGTATAACTTAGGTCGCAGTTACGGTTATAACGTAGAGTTAAGTTGGCTTAATAGCCAGTCCGATGGTAGCTATGATGCGATTTTCCGCACTACAACCACACCACAACTAGGAGAATTTCTAGCGCGACATCTAGTATCGACTCGTCAACCTTGGCATACTTACGCTAACAATCCGTTAGAAGGTAAATTATCTCGTCAACTAATTCCCCAGTTACGCGACTATTTGCACCAAAAGCTACCAGAGTACATGATACCTTCGGCTTTTGTGATTTTAGAAGAACTCCCGCTAACAGCCAATGGCAAGGTAGATAGACGCTCTTTACCAACACCAGAGTTACCGCGATCAGATTTTCATACTGTCTACGTCGCACCTCAAACACCCTTAGAACAGCAACTTGCGTCAATTTGGACAGAAATTCTGGGAGTTGAGCCGATAGGAATTCACGATGACTTTTTTGAAATAGGCGGAAATTCTCTATTAATTGCTCAATTAGTAATACAAGTCCGAGAACATTTTTATGTAGATTTGCCTTTACGCACTTTGTTTGAATCTCCAACAATAGCAGATTTAGCCGAGAATATTGAAAATGCTCAACAAACAGGATCGTTTATAGTTCAGGCAAGCACAATCATAGATTTAAAAGCAGAAGCTGTTCTCGATGAAGACATCAATACCAAGGGACTTTGCTATGAGTATATCAATGAGCCAAGTCATATTTTCTTAACTGGAGCTACTGGATTTTTAGGAGCATTTTTACTTGATGAATTGCTGCAACAAACATCAGCCAATATTTATTGCTTGGTGCGGGCTGACAATACTCAAGTAGGTTGGCAAAAAATTAAGACTTGTTTAGAGTCTTATTTAATTTGGGATGAATCATTTAGATCTCGAATTACTCCTGTAGTGGGTGATTTATCTCAATCACTTTTAGGACTTTCTACTTCAGAGTTTCAAATATTAGCTAGTAAAATAGATGTCATTTATCATAATGGAGCTTGGGTTCACCATACTTCACCTTATGCCAAATTAAAAACAGCCAATGTTTTAGGAACAAAAGAAATTTTACGCTTAGCTAGTCAAGTTAAAGTTAAGCCAGTACATTTTGTTTCTACAAGTGGTATTGTTGAGTCAGATGGTGACAATTTAATTATTTATGAAGACGACAGTATTGATAATATTGTCGTCCCAGCTAACGGCTACGCTCAGAGTAAATGGGTAGCAGAAAAACTAGTTAAAATTGCCGGCGATCGCGGCATTCCTACCTGCATTTATCGCCCTGGTAGAATCTCAGGTCATAGCCAAACAGGTGTTTTTAATCGCAATGATTTTTTGTACAAACTCATCATTGGTTGCATCGAATTAGGAAGTGCGCCAGAAAGTGATATGACTCTTAATCTAATTCCTGTAGATTTTATGAGTCAGGCATTAGTTTATTTATCTAAGCAGGAAAAATCACTTGGTAAAACCTTTCACTTATTCCATCCTCAACCACTAAAATATGATGTCTTAATTAAATCGATTCGGACGATGGGATTTCCTCTACAACTAATATCTTATAAGCAATGGCAAACAAAATTGCGAGAAATAGCTGGAAATTCTCCTGGACATACTTTATCTCCCTTACTATCATTTTTCACAGCAGATAAAGTTGATGATTCAGAATCAAATCACAATCAATTAACATTTGATTATCAAAATACTTTTAATGGACTAATAGACAGTAAAATTATCTGTCCATTAATTGATGAAACTGTATTACATACCTACCTTTCTTATCTACGTAAAAAATTGGATCTCCGACTTTTCAAAGAAGTTAAAAATCTGAACCCCGCCAAAAGCTTCCAATTATCAAACAATATCTATGAATGAACAACTGAATTATTTACAAAACTTTGCTGAGAGCTATATCCAAAAGACAAAGACATCAAAACAAATTGCCCAAAATTATCGCTCTGTCTTCGCAGATCCCAGAGTCGTAAATAACTTTAATCCCACATTTAAAGAGATGTGCTACCCCATTGTTGGTCAGCGTGCTTTGGGGTCAAAAATTTGGGATATTGATGGTAACGAATATATAGACTTGATGATGGGTTTTGGTATCAATCTTTTTGGTCATAATCCCTCATTTATTCAAGTAGCATTGCAAGAACAACTAGAAAAAGGATTTCCTATTGGGCCACAAGCCGAATTTGCTGGTGAAGTTGCCCAGTTGATTTGTGAACTAACAGGAATGGAGCGAGTAGCTATTAGCAACACCGGTACAGAAGCTGTCATGACAGCAATCCGGATTGCGAGGGCTGCAACCAAACGACAAAAAATAGTCATCTTCTCTGGTTCTTATCATGGTCATTTTGATGGCACTCTTGTAGACGCAAAAACAGCAGCTAACTTCCAAGCTTTACCTAGTGCATCTGGTGTTTTACCAAATTTTGTAGCAGATGTATTAGTTCTGGAATACGGCAACTTTCAATCTCTAGAAATTATCAAAACTCATCAACATGAATTAGCAGCCATTTTAGTTGAACCTGTACAAAGCAGTCGTCCCAACTTACAACCCAAAGAGTTTTTACAAGCACTCAGACAAGTAACTCAAGCAGCCGACATAGCCCTTATTTTTGATGAAATGGTGACAGGTTTTCGGATTCATCCAGGGGGAGCGCAAGCTTGGTTTGATGTCAAAGCAGATATTGCTACCTATGGCAAAATTGTTGGCGGTGGAATACCTATTGGAATTATTGCTGGTTCAGCAATTTACATGGATAAAATTGATGGCGGTATGTGGAATTATGGCGATGATTCTTACCCCTCAGTAGAGACAACTTTTTTTGCTGGTACTCACTGCAAACATCCACTATCTTTAGCGGCAGCGCGAGCTGTATTGCAATATTTAAAAGAGCAAGGTGTTGTCCTTCAAGAACAACTAAATCAACGTACATCGCTATTTATTCAACACCTCAATGCTTACTTTGCTGCGGAAGATTTACCAATTCAAATGGCTAACTTTGGCTCACTGTTTGCACCTGCATCTATCGGAGGTACAGCCACATCAAATGCGTCAGAAAGTTCTATGGGTGTAGACTTGTTAACTTATCACTTGCTACATAAAGGCATCTTACTGCGAGGCGGAGGAAATTTCTTATCTACGGCGCATACTGATGATGATATTCAGAGAATTTTAGCAGCTATTAAAGAAAGTGTCACAGATTTACAAGCAGCAAAAATATTACCAATTCCCTCACAAAAATTAACCAAAGTATAGCAAATGAATACAAACAAAGAAACAACTTATATGTATGCACCACATCCTTATGTAAATGACGAAGCATTTGCCAGAATATATAACAAAGCATGGGATCAAGAATATTGCGATCGCCTGCCTGCTGTAGACAAGTTATTATTACCTCATCTTCCCCAAAAAGCGCATCTTATCAATCTTTGTTGTAGCACCGGACAAACAGTACAAAAATTGATTAATAAGGGTTATCAAGTTACAGGGATTGATGAATTTCAAGCGATGTTAAATATCGCTCATCAGAATGCACCAAACGCTAAATTAATTTGTGATGATATCCGTACTTTTGCATTACCATCTATCTATGACGGTGCATATTGTGTTACTCACGGTCTTGACTATATAATGACCATTGAAGAATTAACTAATGTTTTTAAAAGAGTATATCAAGCTCTCTTACCTGATGGTTTGTTTCTGACATTTATGCGTTTAACAGGACATTCTGAAGTTCATTATAATCAGAATGGTGCAATTATTGATGGAGACATTCGTCAAGAATATGCTTGGGGAATTACATCTCATTATCATTCAGCAACCAAAATATCAGAGCTACAATGTACCAGTTTTGAAATGATAGAAGGTGCTTGGCAACGCTCAGATTTTATTTGGCTATTAAAGAGCTATTCAAGACGAGAAATCGAAGCTATTTTCAATAATATTGGGTTTAAAATAGTTGGTGTTTATGATGAAGAAGGTAATTTGGTAGAACCAGAATATAACCGCCTCGTTTATTTTCTTTGTCGTAAATAAATACATTGAAAATTACCAATTATTTCGTAATCAAAAAAACACAATCAAGAGGATAAAAAAATGAACAAAGACGCTCAAGAAAATAACACAATCTACAAAGTTGTGATCAACCATGAAGAACAATATTCCCTCTGGCCTGCTGATCAAATAAACCCTCTCGGTTGGCAAGATGCAGGTAAAAGTGGCTTAAAACAAGAGTGTCTAGATTACATTAAACAAGTGTGGACTGATATGAGACCACTCAGCCTGCGTCAGCTGATGGAAAAATCAGCTGACGCAGGCTGAGTATATTTTTGGAAATAAATTTCTATCCGGCGTTCCTGAATCCTACTTGATGACAAAGTTAGATGGGTCTTGATCTCGTCGATGCTGAGTGGGAATAGGGGCTGGCTGCCCATCACCCGCAAGGGCCGCGGTTTTCTCCAGGGATTCCCTCAATCGCTTGGCTGCGTAGATGGACATGTCTCGTGGTACATTAATGCGATCGCGCAAATATCGTAGAGCGACATCAGATCCCGATGGAGGTACACAGTCTTCACCGGTCATCATGTGTGTTAAAGCACAGCGTAGGGCTTGATCAAACAATTTATCATTTAAGGGATTGACTCGGATAATATTAATGCGGTGTTCAATAGTTCGTTGAAGAGCTTCCATGCGAGAATTTTCGGGTTCTGGATAAGCAACATCTGGTAGCCCGAACCAGGGGCCATTATCCACCCGCGCTTTATTGATAAGCATCTGGGGTTCGCCATTTTCCCAACAGCCCCCCATCTGGGGCGGCAAATCATGTGCGTGAGTGTGAAAGTCGCTCTGGGTACCGCAGTAGGTAGGTCGGCTTTCCATTGCCGCAAACCATAAGTTCAAACGAGGGTTTTCCTCCCGCAGAGAGTAGCCCTTGTAGTAGTAAAGACTCGCATTCATCCGTTCGAGATATGGTGTAAAAATAACATCGACGATGCCGAAGCTATCTAGAAAGTAAGGGCTTGGGGTGCTACCCAGAGCCTCTTCGACCTTAGCCACCACTGCGATAAATTGTTCTCGGTTGCGTTGTTCTTGTTGAGAAGAACCTGCTCTAGAACACAGCCAAACGCACCAGGCTCTAAATAAAAGTCGTTCTAATCGACGTAGAGGAAGCACCCTGCGGTCTTCCATCCCTTGGCTCAATGGAGCAAAAACTTTTTCCAAAGCGATCAAAATATCATCGCTTTCCTTAATAATCCGTCCATCTAGCTCGATCGCAGGGAGCATTCCTGATGGTACTTTACGTTTGTACCAACTTTCTTTTTCTCCATAGCAGAACATTGTCACTTTTTCGATGCGGTAGGGAATCTGTTTTTCCTCTAGCCATAACCAAACTTTTTGACAGTAAGGACACCAGGCGTGGTTATCGCGGTACAGCGTTACCCGCACATCAGATTCGGGTTTCCCAAATAAGCGCAACCTGGCTCTAGCGTTAGTGAGACCATTAACGGTATCTATTTGATAGTCCGTGAGGGTTTCTAGTTCTTGCCAGCTTAAGGGTGCGGTAGTCATAGGATGAGTTGCGTAGAGCAATACTTAGGACTTTTCTTGACTCTACAATATTTTCAATCACATCAAGGCTTAATGTAACTGTTAGTTGAAACAGCAATTGATCTCATATCTCATCCGCAGGGGAGTGTGAGATCAATTGCGGGTGAGTTGATGACAGTCCTGTGACCGAACCAATCGCGTAAGCGAAATTAGGAAAGAGGACATTGAGGAAACGAGCAAATCTTTGTGCTATGAAACCAGAATCAAGTACGGATGGTAAAGCCATAGGTGGTGAAATAAGACTTGTCGAACTCACGTCAATATTATGCAACGCTCATGGTGCTAAAACTACAACTTTGTTTGCACACTTAGTAAAGGCGATCATCCTGTCTACTAAACCAAGGGATGATGGAAGTAGACTGTAAAGCTCGACTTGATAACTAACAAAAGTTACGTGAGTGATCACTCGAACATAATGATGAGCTACGCTTGTTTTGTAGTCATGATGCTATTGAATTTAAAAACTTTACAGACCAAAATTATTCACAATTGTAGGCAAATCTGTTGCCGGATTAAAACCCAGCCTGGGGATAAACTCGTTATAAATAATCTTTCACAATTAAATTTTAATCCATATAATCGGTTGACATTTGCGAATCATCATTGTTACCTGAGACTATGGGACGGCTACCATCTATTTCTACAGTATCTTGAACTTGAAAATTACTCTTAGCGATTGGACGTTGACCGTCTATGTCAAGAATGCCCTCGACCTCTAAATCATTAGGGTCAATTGGGCGTTTGCCGTCTATGTCTAACATATCATGCTCTTGAAAATCGCTCTTAACGATCGGGCGTTGACCATCTATATCCATTGTTTTGTCGCAATAATCTTCATCCTTTACAATTGGACGTTGACCATCTATATCAATTATTTCTGTAATTTGAATATTACTTGGATCAACTGGGCGCTGACCATCTATATTAATTGTTTTAGTTGTTTGTATCAATTCGTTAGATGATGATTCAGAATCAATATCAATTTTGGTAGCTATTATATGCTTATCCAAGTTATTTGTATTGTTATCAATTTTGTTTGCATTCTTCATGTTTTGTACTGTTATTTTATGACTATTTATCTACTAATAACATGGAGTGAAAAATTATTTATCTCTAATTTAATGGAAATGAAGTTTGGGTAAATCGCGAAAAAATCATGATTTTTTATAATTTTTACTTATATAAAGACTATAGCAATCATACTAAGAGAAAATTCAAAAACACTCTATCACAGTACCTAATATATCTCTGACTTAAGAGCGATTTGTGATCTTTCTAACAACACAGTTTTATAACTCTTACTCAGTTATGATTTAAGATTTTTAATTCTGTTTATTTTTCCCACACATTATCCCCTACGTCGTTTTAATATGTCCCCTTAATGAACACTCACACCTATAAAACTGTCTCTTGTCTCCTGACTCCTCTGCCCTAGGACTCTTCATTTGCTTGCTACCACAATCATTCGGCGGCTATCAAGCGCGAACGGTTCACCATCGTAACCATAGCCCTCTACTTGGTTAAACCCCGCTTGCAGGAGCCAATCGCGGATTTCGGGAAAGGTAAAATTGCGAATAAAGTATTGACCGCGCCGTACTTGTCCATCACGAATGATAATCCGTTCGGTATGGGTACGCTTGGTAAGCGCATCGTAGCGTGTACGTGCAAGCATATAATTTCCCTCACGCTCAGTAATTAACTCAGGCGTAAATTCTTGCAAGACGCGGCTAAAATTCTGAATATCAATAAGCAATTTGCCACCTGCTTTTAGAGCGCGATGCGCTTGGGTTAAAACCGATCTATTTTCATCGTCATCGAAGTAACCAAACGCTGTAAAGCAATTGATGATGCAGTTAAAGCGATCGCTAAAGGGTAAGGAACGCATATCGCCTTGGAGATACTCTACCTTAACACCGTTACTAGCCGCATCTTGTTTTGCTTGTTCTAAGAAGAAAGCTGTTGCATCAAGTCCAGTTACATCATAGCCACGAGCTGCTAGTTGATTAGCAATTCGTCCATGGCCACAAGCTAAGTGTAAAATACTCATCCCTGCTTGTAAATCTAACAATCGGCAAATGAGATCAACTTCGTGTTGAGTACGTTCTGGTGTCAACAAGGTTTCATAAAAGTAAAGATAGTCTTCCTCGAACACCCTGTTACCACCAAATGTATTTGCAGCCATTTTGAATCTGATTTATAAAGTAAATTTTCAACTAGACCCGCAATTCCGTGACTCCTTGCGGGTCTAACTGAACAATAAGCCTCTTGCACAAATATTTGACAACTTGAATGTATATCTTTATTACATTCAGTATAAATAAGTTGGCAAAATAGAACCAATCTATTTAAAAAATATTTAGTCCTCCAGACTTATTTAAAGACAAATTAAGTAGGTCGATGTCAATAATTATTGTTGGGATAAGGCAGGAGGCAGGGAGCAGGGGGAGAAAGAGTTTGAGCCTTATTTACTTTTATTCACATAGTTTGGTTTTATTTCACCGACTTACTTAACTGATTTTATATACCTGGAGAAAGAAAGGGTATTACTCCATTAGAAAGAAGCAATTTTAATTTTTACTTTTTAAAGTAAACCCAGGTAATAGGAAAAAATTACTGAGTTAAGCTTAGTCAAATTTATATCTTTTGTATGGTTTAACAATTTACCAAACAGAAAAAAGTCAAAAATTATAAGTAAAAAATCTTTGGTTCGGCTTTGAGCATATTTGGCTATGTCTTCCGAAAAAAATAGCAAAGCCTAGCCAAAAAAATAAAGACTTATCGCTATAAATAACCTTGATTTTTGTGCAGGAAAAAGACTATGACCACACAGGAGCAACTACAGCAATGGCATGAACTGGCACAACAGTTTCGTGTCGATAGTATTCGTGCTACAACCGTTGCTGGTTCGGGTCATCCCACCTCGTCTATGTCACCAGCTGATATGATGGCGGTTTTACTCTCCAAATATCTCCGCTACGACTTCGACAATCCACATAACCCT
This sequence comes from Atlanticothrix silvestris CENA357, assembly GCF_016056295.1. Lineage (GTDB taxonomy): Bacteria > Cyanobacteriota > Cyanobacteriia > Cyanobacteriales > Nostocaceae > Atlanticothrix > Atlanticothrix silvestris. Next base: position 58,440 of record NZ_JAECZB010000067.1, on the reverse strand, counting down.
AATAACGATCGCTTTATTCTCTCAAAAGGACACGCTGCACCACTGCTTTACAGCATGTATAAAGCGGCGGGGGTAATTACTGATGATGAGTTGCTGTCGTTACGCCACTTTAAAAGCCCCTTAGAAGGACATCCTACGCCTGTTTTGCCTTGGGTTGATGTGGCTACTGGTTCCTTGGGACAAGGATTACCTATTGGTGTGGGTGTGGCTTTGGCAGGTAAGTATTTAGATCAATTGCCCTACTATGTCTGGGTATTACTGGGAGATAGTGAAACAGCGGAAGGTTCAGTCTGGGAGGCTTTTGATCATGCCGCACACTACACCCTAGATAATCTGATTGCCATTATCGATGTCAATCGATTAGGGCAACGTGGTCAAACTGAACTAGGTTGGAACACACGCGCTTATGCCAACCGTGCTAGAGCTTTTGGCTGGCAGGCCATAGAAATTGATGGTCACGACTTGACAGAAATTGATCAAGCATTTAGCGCTGCTTTGGCTGTTAATGATCGCCCCACGGTAATTATTGCTCGGACAAAGAAAGGTAAAGGTGTAGCTTCTCTAGAAGACTTGGGTGGTTGGCATGGCAAAGCACTGAAACCCGATCAAGAAAAAGAGGCGATCGCCTCTTTAGGTGGGGAACGCCAGATTAAAATTCAAGTAAATAAACCCGAAACACAAGACCAACCCGCGATTACAGGCAATGCTCAACCTCTGCAACTCCCTACTTATGAAAAAGGTGCAAAGGTAGCAACACGTCGAGCTTATGGCGACACTTTAACAGCATTGGGTGCTGCGCGTTCCGATGTGGTTGTTCTGGATGCAGAAGTAAGTAACTCCACTTACGCCGAAGATTTTGCCGAAGCCTATCCTGAGCGCTACTTTGAAATGTACATTGCAGAACAAGAAATGGTAGCAGCTGCTGTGGGTTTACAGGTGAGACAATATAAACCCTTTGCTTCCACATTTGCTGCCTTCTTGAGTCGTGCCTATGACTTTGTACGGATGGCTGCTGTCTCACGTGCCAACATTAAATTAGTAGGTTCCCATGCTGGGGTATCCATTGGTCAGGATGGCCCTTCCCAGATGGCATTGGAGGACTTAGCAGCCTTCCGCGCAGTGTGGAGTAGTACTGTACTTTATCCCAGTGATGCTAATCAGACCGCAAAACTAGTAGAGCAAATGAGCGATCGCGATGGCATTGTCTACCTCCGCACTACACGAGAAAGTACACCTGTCATCTATGGCTCTGAGTTAGAGTTCCCTATTGGTGGTAGCAAGACAATCCGCAGTTCTGATCAAGATCAAGCGGCTGTAATTGGTGCAGGTATTACCTTGCATGAGGCTCTCAAAGCTTATGAGCGCCTAAAAAACGAAGGCATCATGGTACGTGTAATTGATGCTTATTCTGTCAAACCCATTGATATACAGACTCTTCATCAAGCTGCACATGATACAGAGGGTAACTTAGTAGTCGTTGAAGACCACTGGATAGAAGGCGGTTTAGGTGCAGCTGTGCTTGATGCCTTTGCTGGCACAAGCAGCACTCCTGCTTATGATGGATCGCAACTACAACTAATTAAGCTGGCCGTAACTGAAATGCCAGGTTCAGGCACACCAGAAGAATTAATTCATGCCGCCAAAATAGACGCTGATGCCATTGTTGAGGCAGTGAAAATGCAAGTCAGACAGCCGATAGGGGTATGAGCATTAAGGTCTAACTCATTCCTTTGGTAGGAGGTAATTTAAATAAATCCAAGTCTGTGACAGCACCAACACTGCTAGAGGAAACTAACTTAGCATATTTTGCTAAAATGCCTTTTGTATAACGGGGTAGACGGGGTTGCCATTTAGCGCGACGACTGATTAATTCTGCATTGTCAATGTTTATTTGTAACAAGCGAGAATTAGCATCAATAGTAATGCTATCACCTTCTTCGACCAGAGCGATCGCACCACCAACAGCAGCTTCGGGAGCAACGTGTCCGACTACCATCCCGTAAGTACCACCTGAAAAGCGTCCATCAGTAATTAACCCGACTGCATTACCTAAACCCGCACCAATAATTGCTGAGGTGGGTGCTAGCATTTCCCGCATACCAGGGCCACCAATAGGGCCTTCATAGCGAACGATAATTACATCACCAGCTTTAATTTTACCTGCAAGGATGGCATCTAAGCATTCTTCCTCAGAATCAAATACCCTGGCAGGCCCAGTAATACTGGGATTTTTTATCCCGGTAATTTTTGCTACTGCTCCCTCTGTAGCAAGATTTCCTTTGAGGATAGCTAAGTGACCTTGAGCATACATCGGGTTATTCCAAGGACGAATCACATCTTGATTGCTTGGTGGTTCATTGGGAATATCTGCTAAAATTTCGGCAATAGTTTTACCTGTGATGGTGATACAGTCACCGTGAAGTAACCCATGCACCAATAGCATTTTCATCACTTGGGGAATACCACCAGCTTGATGTAAGTTTGTGGCAACATATCTACCACTCGGTTTTAAATCACATAAAACAGGGACACGACCACGGATAGTTTCAAAATCATCTAAATTAAGTTCTACACCCGCCGCATGAGCGATCGCTAGAAAATGTAACACGGCATTAGTTGAACCACCCACAGCCATAATTACAGAAATAGCATTTTCTATAGATTTGCGTGTGATAATTTGCCGGGGTAACAGTTGATTACGAATTGCTTCTACCAATACCTTGGCTGATTCTTCGGTGCTATTGGCTTTTTCTTCATCTTCTGCCGCCATTGTAGAAGAATAAGGCAAACTCATCCCCATCGCTTCAAATGCTGAAGACATGGTGTTAGCTGTGAACATTCCACCACATGAACCAGCACCAAGACAAGCACGGCTTTCAACTTCTAATAGTTCTTCTTGGTCAATTTTGCCAGCGCTATATTGACCTACAGCTTCAAAAGAACTGACAACTGTTAAATCTTTACCCTCGTAGTGTCCGGGTTTAATTGTCCCACCATAAACAAAGATAGCCGGAATATTCATCCGTGCCATTGCAATCATTGCCCCTGGCATATTTTTATCACAGCCACCAATGGCAATCACGCCATCCATACTTTGCCCATTACAAACAGTTTCAATGGAGTCAGCAATCACTTCTCGTGACACTAGGGAATATTTCATCCCCTCAGTTCCCATAGAAATTCCATCACTAATAGTAATTGTGCCGAACATTTGCGGCATTGCCCCGGCTCGTTTAATTCCCGCTTCCGCTATGAGTGCTAGTTGATTAATCCCCATATTACAGGGAGTGATGGTGCTGTAGGCATTAGCCACACCGACAATTGCCTTGTTAAAGTCTTCATCTTGAAAACCTACTGCACGCAGCATAGCCCGATTTGGCGATCGCTGTACTCCTTGCGTGACAAGTTTACTTCTCAAATTCTCTGACATTGTTTTTTCATCCATTCAAATCTCTGTAGGAGTATCATAAATAGACTTATTTGAGATGTCCAATATATATTTATTTAAAATTGAGACTTATAAAATATCAAAAATATGGAACTACGACACCTACGCTACTTTATTGCTGTAGCTGAAGAATTACATTTCAGTAAAGCCGCAGAAAAACTGCATATAGCGCAACCGCCTCTCAGCCAACAAATTCAGCAGTTAGAAGCAGAACTAGGAGTAAAACTTTTTCATCGCAAAACTAAGCGACAAATACAGCTAACAGAAGCTGGTAAGGTTTTTTTACAAGAGGCTTATCAACTATTGGTGCAACTAGAAACAGCAATAGCACTGACTCAAAAAATTGGCAGAGGTGAAACAGGTCAACTGCGAATAGGATTTACTAGTTTGGTAATTTATGATTTATTACCTTTGATTTTGCGACAATTTCACGAGCAATTTCTGGAAGTAGAACTAGTCTTACGAGAGTTAACTACAAGTCAACAAGAGCAAGCACTAAGGGATTCCCTAATTCATGTGGGTTTTGCTCATCCACCTTTGGAAGATGACACACTATCTTATCACTGTATTCACAAGCAAACCTTAGTTGTGGCTTTGTCATCAACTCATCTATTAGCTCAAGAAGAACATATCTGTGTGCGATCGCTCTTAAGTGAACCTTTGATTATGTTTCCTCGCTATCTAGCGCCAGGACTTTATGAGCGCATCATGAGTCTTTTTCAGCAGGAAAATTTCAAACCCAACATTACTCAAGAAGCAATTCAAATGCAAACAATTATTGGGCTAGTATCGGCTGGAATGGGTGTGGCAGTTATACCATCTTCTCTACAAAATCTTCAAAGGTCTGGTATAGTTTATCGTCCTATCTTTGAACAGGCACCTGTAATAGAAACTGCTGTAATTTGGCAGCACAATGGTTTAACACCTATTGTAGAAAATTTTTTACAATTTACTCAAAAAGCTATTAGTAAGTTTCAACAGAGACAATGAAAATAAAATTAGGTTAAACAACCTAGCATTAAGAGCTTAATTTTTAAAAGATGAGGACGATTCGATTATTACTTGGATTAGTTGAATAGTCTTATTAGCCCATCAACAAAAGCTATGTTTTGGCATAGTCACCGTTCGCAACCTATGCCATCCCTATCTCTATCACATCCATGCGGATCTGGTGGAATCACTTTAAATCTGCGGTAGGGAATATCAGAGCAATTCAAATCTGCTGAGTTGGGTGAAATGCAAATATTGGGGTAAGCTTTGTCGCATTGTTGTACTGGCGATCGTTTTGTCGTAGGCTGAGTATTTTTCTTACCTCTCGATGATTTGCCATAGTCAGTCACAAAAAACAGTTTATAGATTTACTATAATGGTGAGAAATTGTTTATGTTTGCTTAAATACTGGGCAAGTCGATGATGCAAAATTTTTTTTAGGACAAACTATTACTGAAGCTGAACAAACTGAAAAAAGATTAATATAACTGATTGCATATATCTAAAATATTTATTTGAAGATAGGAAAACTCGCTTGCAAATCCGGTACTACTCGAATCAAATTAATCTACAAAAGCTAACAGAGACAGGTGTGTATGGGCTACATCTTCCTCAACCAACTACTCTGTATAATTGGGCAAGCTGACTTTTACTGATTTTTTTCACTCTCTTCACCGACTCCACAGCGTCAGATCACAAGGAGATTTATTATGACTAAATTGAATCCAGTGCAGCTACAAAAAAATTTGAACCAAGTTAACTATCCCCTTAGCAAGAAAAGCTTGGTTAAGTATGCTGAAGAAAAAGGTATTGATGAGAAAGTCTTGCGAGTTTTGAAAAAGTTGCCTTCTCAACAATATGAAACCCTGGCTGATGTGGTCAAATTAGTTGACGAAATATTCATTACTAAGATCAGTCTAGTACAATTAGAGAAAAACTTGATTGCAGTTAACTATCCACTCAGCAAAAAAGACTTAGTTAAGTATGCTGAGGAAACAGGCGTTGATGAGAAAGTCCTGCGAGTTTTGAAGAAGTTGCCTTCTAAACAGTATGAAACATTAGCTGATGTAGACAATACAATCAATCAACATGCGTAAGGGGAAGAGAAGCTCAATTAACTAACCGAACATAAGTAAGTAGGCATGGAAAAACCAAACTATATAAAGATAAGTTTTGAGTTGACGCTGCTTTTTCTTTAAACAGCTTCCCATGAACAATCCAGGCCTTCTAGTAGCTGGAATAGTCATTACCTTATTGGTTTTAGGATTACGCCCCTCACGCTCTGAGCGATACCTTCGGCACACTTCGTGAACGCGTCGCTCGAATGACCCAAACCCCACCAGCGTTACTTTATCTCCATTCGCTACAGCTTCAGCCCAACAGTATATTCGCCATCCCACACTTTCACGGTATATTAACTACTGTTTTAAATATTTAAAATAAGATAATTTTAAAACTAATTGACAACAAAAAGTTTTGAGTGAAGTTGCCAGACGATAACTTTTGCGGAGCATATTTAAAGCAGAGTATGGCACACGCAATCGAAGTGGGCGCAACACGGGACGATATAACCAGTAATAAGCCTTTTTTAAATCATTCCACTTTGAACAGGCTTCTTGATGTAGAAAATCTGAAATGTCTACAACTAACCCTTTGCCCTGGTGCATCATGACATTGCGACCGTGGACATCATGAGGGTGGAGTCCGCGACTTCTAGCATAGTCCAAAGCTTCATCGATGTCCTGTATTACCTGCTGAGGAATTGGTAAACCCAAGTGCATACAATCGTAAAGCGTTGTTCCATCAAGCCGTTTCAAAACTAAAAAACCATCTGCGGCATACAAACACTCCGAGAATGCCGGATGAGAACCTAAACAACGGTAAACTTCTACTTCTTCTTCATATCCTGGTCGTCCTGGAGCATAAATCTTCACTACACAATCAGGGTAGTCAGGGTGATCAACAACTGCTGCATAATTTCCTTTGCCCAGCAATCCCCAGGGTTGTGGAAGATATTTGACTTTGATGGGATCGCGGGGATTGACACTTTCTATTTGTAAACTAGGTAATAAATCTTGATAAATGTCCTTGATCAAATGCAATAAATGTGATTTGTTCATATTGGCTCACGATCTGATCCCAACCAACAACTCAAATATTACGGTAACAGTTGAGATTACGCCTGATTTTTTATCTAATCGCTTAAAGGGGCTGGTTCTATAGGTTTCGTGTATGCCTTTAGCTTTGCAGTTTTGGCTCCAGCCACCAACAGAAACCCTCGGTTCATAACCGAGGGCTAACATCTATAGTAGATTAATCTTATTCAAAAACTGGTAATTAAATCAACGTGAGTTCGATGAACCTCTCACTCACTCCCTCCCTCTCCGAAACGAAAAAGGAGGAGCAACGAAAAATTTAGCTTTTTGCTCCCCTCTTCGTGTCGGAGAGGGGCTGGGGGAGAGGTCAAATAAGACTTGTCGAACTTACGTTAAATCACAACGCATTTTGAGGGTTGTGTTGCATTGCCAGACTACTAGACTTGCACTACAATTCCCTGATTTGGCAACTCGAAGGAAGCCGCTGTAATGACAGATGCATTAGGATCGGACACTGTAATTCCGGTAGGTTGAGACTGAGGCAGCAATCGGTAGTCAGTACGCCAGCGATCGCGGTTAAGATCGCAGCGGACATAACCGCGCAGTCTACCATTGAAATATTTCACCCACGGGTTTTCCGGCAATGCTGCTTCTACATCAAATGTCCAAGGACAACCTGAACTGATTGAAGTACCAACAAACTCAGTCGCTACTGTTTTTGAATTGGGGTCGTCGAAGTTAACCTTAAGGTCATTAACCCAGCTAGAATGCCAGTCCCCAGTAATAACTACGGGGTTCGAGGGGCGGCGCTGCTCGATGAAACCGAGAATGCGATTGCGAGAGGCAACATAACCATCCCACTGGTCAAGGTTGAAGACTTCTTCAGTTCCAGTATTGTAGTCAAACTGAGCCATGATAGTTTGTTGAGCCATGACGTTCCAGCGAGCGCCAGAGCGCGAGAGTCCTTGAAACAGCCATCGCTCTTGCTCGGAACCAGTCATGGTGGCAGTTGGGTCAGTAGCTTCAGCGCATCGCGGCTTACGCCCGTCACCACAGGGTTGATTGGTACGATACTGGCGGGTATCTAGGACGTTGAATTCAACGAGATCACCAAAAGTCAACCGTCGATAGAGCTGTAAATCAAGGCCTCTAGGCTTTGAGAAGTCCCGCAGTGGCATGTGTTCATAGTATGCTTGGAAAGCAGCAGCACGACGGGCAAGGAACACCGAGCGTGATTGTACTTCGGGATCTTGAGGAATTTCGTCTGCCCAGTTATTGTCAACTTCGTGGTCATCCCAAGTGACTAGCCAAGGAAATGCAGCATGAGTTGCTTGTAAGTGTGGGTCAGTTTTGTACAGAGCATGGCGGTTACGGTACTCCTCCAAGGTAAATGGCTCACCATTGCCATCGTGCGATCGCAGTGCAGTTGTACTCGGTGCGCCTTCATAAATATAATCACCGAGATGAATTACTAAATCTAAATCCTCTTGAGCCATATTTTTGTAGGCAGCATAATAACCACTTTGCCAGTTTTGACAAGAAGCGAAGGCAAAGCGGAAGCGCTCAACGCGATCGCGCGGGTTAGGAGCAGTGCGAGTTCGTCCAATAGGACTGACTTGATTACCAACTCTGAAGCGATACCAATACCAACGGGCTGGTTGTAATCCTTGCACTTCGACATGCACAGAGTGTCCAAATTCCGGAGTAGCCATTTTTACGCCACTGCGGACAACTCGCCGCATCTTTTCGTCAGTAGCAATCTGCCACTGCACTGGAACATTATATGGTGGCATTCCACCACCATTGAGTGGATCGGGGGCTAGGCGCGTCCACAACACTACATTATCTGGAAGTGGTTCACCAGAAGCGACACCTAGACTAAAGAGATAATCAGAAAATCGGGGCTGGGCGAGAACTTTGTTAGACCATTGATTGGCGATCGCCAAACCAGTTAAGGCTCCAGTCCCAATCAAAAGTTGTCGCCGTTTCAGGCGACTTGATAGCAAACGATCAAAGTTGAACTTTTGCATACACTCCCCTTGTTTTTGAACCACAGCGCAATGTAACATCGCAACTTTAATACTTCTTTGCAATCAGGTTAAGTGTTGATTATTCCAAAACAACTATAATTCTTTAAGCAGAGCAATCTAAAAAAATTGAAAAAATTATGGCAACCGAACAGGAGCTTCAATCTCTTTTTAATACCTTGGATACCGATCTTGATGGCAAAGTTTCTATAAATGAGCTTTTTTTCAGCCCTGGCTTAAGCGCAATCATCTCAGCCGAAACAGGTGTCAGTAGTCCCCAGGAATTGCTAGCTATGCATGGAGATAAAGACGGTAGTATCACCTTTGAAGAGTTGAAACAAGTTGTCAAATCAGCTGGAAACTTAAACTAGCTGTACCCCATCCATCCCCAACCTAAACCCATCTCCCCATCCCCACCCAAACGATCACTACAGTGCTGCCGTCCTCTGAAGCATTAGGGGGCAATTTTGCGTTGTGATGGAAGGGCTTTCCACAATTTGGCTGAATTTGAATAAAAAAGACAAATTTTAAGCTTTCCTAGGGTGTTAGCTCTGTGCCTTTTTAGAATGTCAAAATTCATACAAAATATATGGTGTTTATTTGGGCAAAAGCCTATCTTTTAGTAAATCTGAGGAAAGTAGGCGATCGCTCTTATGGTCAAAATCTGGAAATTTCCTCAAATATGGTGATGCTTTTATTCATAGTTGTTATTTCTAACGATATAAGACAAATAATTCAAAATAGTGCAATTTAAAAGTAGTGCAAATATCGGAAATTATGGACGCTGCTAAACGCCTTGCTACTCTAAATCGCATTCGCAAACTCAGCCGTTTGATGGATACATCTATACGCATCCCTCTAACAGGTTTTCATATTGGAATAGACCCAATTATCGGTTTAGTTCCAGGTGCTGGTGATTTAATCAGTACAGCGTTTTCAGCTTACATTATATTTTTAGCTACCCGCCTCGGCATTCCACGTCAAGACTTAACCAAAATGATTTTTAATGTTGGTTTAGAAACAGTAGTGGGTACTGTGCCTTTTGTGGGTGATTTATTTGATGCTTTCTATAAATCCAATATTCGTAATTTGGCAATTTTAGAGCAACATTTGACAGTGGTTGAACCAGAACTTAAAGAAATTTCTGATGAACTTTACTCTCGTGAGTTCAGCCAAGTTTAAGAAGGCATATTTAAAGAAATTTCCCTAAACGGTATCATCCATCCACACTCCGCGCGATCCCAATGCACCAGTGATGTGTAGTCGCGGTCAAATTCATACCCACACTGAGGACACCTACTAGTAAACATCGGATGCCATTCAAGTAACTCTAGTTCTTGCTCTGGTGTCCAGCGTTGCTGGGGCTGTAAAATCAATTTGCCGTTATAGTAACTTGCTCCCTCCGGTTGCCATAGTTCTACTAATTCGGTGGTGGGGTCTTCTCGAATATTTTTACTATCATTTCTTGATAAAAACGCAGAGTATGTTTTTTGAGCTTTACTTACGCGATCGCAATTATTAACGCTGTTATGCAGTACAAACTGGGACGGCAACTCATACCAATTCACAATGACGCTCCTTCGTCGCTAACGCTGCGCTAACGCAATGACGCTCCTTCGTCGCTCTAAGCGTTCGCGTTAGCGTCTCGTAGAGAAGCTATGCCGCAGGCTTTACGCTGCGCTAACGCAATTCGCAATTAAAAAACCTAGATAAAGTAAACCTTTCAATGGTTAAATCTGTATCAAATTTTTCGTGAAATGGTATCAGTGATATTGAGACGGTTATCCTTCAAGGTGCTTGGCAGAATAAAACCTATACACAAATTGCCGATACAGCAGGGTATTCTATTAACTATTCTCAAAACTGGGGATCCCAACATCTTAAGATGCCTCTTAGCTGTCTAACGCTGTTTTCAAATGGAAAATAAGCATAATCGTCCCAACGCTCGGTCAATTTTAGTCAACAATATAAATAACTAGAGGATTTTAGGATAATTTAAGATCAATACGATGTACGAACAAATTTCTCACTCACTGTTAAATTCCATACTGGATGATTTAAAGCCGGAAATTCGTCGGCAAGATTTGCGGCATTTTTATACCCGTCTTGGTGCGAATTTTTACGCGATTCATTCGCTGTTTTTTACACTATACGGACATCGTGATGATTTTAAACTACAAATGTTACGGCTAGTTGAAACAATGGCGAAAGGCTATATTGATCGCTCTCCAGAGCTAGAGCGGTTGGATATTCAACGTGAGCAAGATCACAATTGGTTTTTGTCGCAAAAATGGGTAGGGATGGCTCTTTATTCCAACGGTTTTGCAGAAAACCTTGCAGATTTAGAGAACAAAATAGGCTATTTTCAAGAGCTAGGCATCAATATGGTGCATATTATGCCGATTTTGATGTGTCCTAATGGTCAAAGTGATGGGGGCTATGCCATCAGTGATTTTAGACAAATTGATGATCGCGTTGGTGATTTAGAAGATATTCGTCGCATTGCTAAGGGGTTCAGAAAGCGTGATATTTTGCTGGTTCTGGACATTGTGCTTAACCATACTTCTGACGAACACGAATGGGCGCAAAAAGCGAAGATGGGCGATCGCAGTTTTCAAGATTACTATTTTATTTTTGAAAACAGAGAAATCCCTGATATGTTTGAGCAAAACATGCCAGAAGTTTTTCCTGAAACAGATCCGGGCAATTTTACTTGGAATGCCGAGATGGAAAAATGGGTGATGACGGTTTTCCATAATTATCAGTGGGATTTAAATTACAGCAATCCCAGGGTTTTTATTGAAATGCTCGACATTATTCTTTTTTGGGCAAATCAAGGCGTGGATGTTCTCCGACTCGATGCAGTTGCTTTTTTATGGAAAAAGATCGGTAGTTCTTGCCAAAACGAGCGCAATGCACATTTAATCTTGCAGTTAATGAAAGATTGTTGTCAAGTGACTGCGCCTGGCGTGTTGTTTATCGCTGAAGCGATCGTTGCCCCTGTGGAAGTAATTAAGTATTTCGGCGAAGATGCGATCGCCGCCAAAGAATGCGAGATTGCTTATAACGCTACTTTAATGGCATTATTATGGGATGGAGTCGCAACTAAAAACACTAAGCTACTTTACCAAGGCATCAAAAGTTTGCCTAACAAATTAGAACGCGCTACTTGGCTAAATTATGTGCGCTGTCATGATGACATTGGTTTTGGTTTTGACGATCACGATATTCGCGTAGCTGGTTATGAACCAAGAGCGCATAGAAAATTTTTAGTTGATTACTTAAGCGGTAAATTTGAGGCATCATCATCTAGGGGACTGGTGTTCATGCCTAATGAAGCGACAGGAGATGCGCGTATTTGTGGTTCATTAGCTTCTTTGGTTGGATTAGAATCTGCACTGGAAATTGCTGATGAGGATTTGATTGCTCTTGCAATTAATAGAATTCTATTAATGCACGCAATTATTCTATCTTTTGGAGGAATCCCTCTAATTTATAATGGCGATGCGATCGCTGTACTCAATGATTACAGTTATATTGATGATCTAAGCAAAACCAATGACAATCGCTGGGTACACCGCCCTAAAATCAATTGGGAAAAAGCTGATTTACGCAAAAAACAAGGCACGGTGGAATACACAGTATTCAGTGCTATGAAAAAAATGATTGCTATCCGTAAAGAAATTTCTGCATTTGCTGATTTTAATAACCGTGAATTGCTGCACCTAGAGAATGAACACTTGCTATGTTTTATTCGTTTCAATCATCAACGTCCATCAGAAAAAGTGCTGGTCATCGCCAACTTTGATGCAAATCCGCAATATTTGTATTTAGAGTCACTTAGAAATACAGGCTTTAACGTTTATAGTAGGTTTGTTGATTTATATAGTGGTACAAAGCCAGAGCAATGTGATAGTTGCATTACTCTAGAAGGATATCAATTTTATTGGCTGACAGAGACATAAAAAGCTTCAATATTTTTGCCAAAATAAGGGCGAACTTGTACTGAGCGCACCCGAAATATTGCGAATTGACAATTGTTAGGGAGACATAATCAGTCTTATTTAACTCCAGCCCAAACGCTTGGAAGAGAAGCTCTAATACCAATTCACAATGACGCTCCTTCGTCGCTCTAAGCGTAGCTATGCCGCAGGCTTTACGCTGCGAAGATCGCAATTCGCAATTCGCAATTAAAAAACCTAGATACAGCAAACCTTTCAATGGTTAAATCTGTATCAAATTTTTCGTTAAATGGTATAACGAGTGGCGAGGCGATCAACACCAAGTTCGCGATTAAAAATTCGGGCTCAGGCAATCACTTGCTGTACAATCTATATTTCGCTCTACTGGGAGATGAGAGCTAGAAAATAGATTTAAGTTCACAAGAGCAACATCTCCTGAACATGGGTTTAGATTTTGAAAAACCCTTTGTTCTTTACATCGGGTTACATGTATATGTTTTCTGAAGTTAAAAAATGTCTCGTGTTAGCCATACCTTTAGTAGCAGCACAATTGGCTCAATCTGCAACCGCTTTTGTGGATACGGTAATGATGGGCTGGCTGGGAAGTCAAACCATTGCATCTGGAGGTTTGGGAGCTGTTATCTTTAGTTTTTGTCTGTTGATTGTTGCTGGTATCGTTTCTGCTGTCAGCCCGTTAGCTGCCCAAGCATACGGAGCCGGAAATAAAGAAAAAGTTGGCACAATTGTCCGGCTTGGACTTGGGATATCTCTGGTACTAGGAATACCAATTACATTGCTACTTTACAATGGAGGTACTTTACTACTTCTACTAGGCCAGGATGCTAACACAGTAGCATTAACAGAGATTTATTTAAGAGCGATCGCACTGGGTTTTATTCCTGGTTTGGGCTTTGCAGTACTTAAAAGCTTTCTTTCTGCTCTGTTGCAACCGCAATTAGTGATGGTGACTGTGGTTTTGGGTACTCTGTTCAACATCACAGCTAATTATGTGCTGATGTTTGGTAAACTGGGATTCCCTGAGCTGGGTTTAGCTGGTATCGGTTGGGCAAGCACACTCTCAATTTGGAGTATGTTTATTGCTTTGACAGTTTATATATATAATCAGCCTCACTTTGTAGTTTACGGTATTTTTCGACCTTCGCCTCACGAAGCTTTTTCCCTAGAGCATCGCCGTATCATTAGCGAGATTTTTCAGGTTGGATTGCCCATTGGGGGACTGATTGCAGTGGAAGCAGGACTGTTCACCGTTGTTACTTTCTTAATAGGACAATTAGGAACAAACGCTCTTGCTGCCCATCAAATCGCTTTACAAACAATTTCGATGTCATTCCAGATTGCACTAGGTGTTTCTTTAGCGATAACAGTACGTGTTGGGCAGTTAGTAGGACAGAATGACCTCCTTGCCACTCGTATGGCTGGATATGTAGGCATTGCCATTGCAGCTCTATCTATGGGTGCAATAGGCATTACATTCTGGTTAGTGCCAAAGTCGATTATTTCTCTTTATATTGACATTAGCGATCCAAACAATGCAGATGTAGTTGTCCTCGCAGTGAAATTGCTGGGAGTAGCAGCGATTTTTCAAATAGTTGACGGTGTACAAGTTACTGCCGCAGGAGCATTACGCGGACTAAAAGACACTCGGATTCCGATGTTGATTGGTATTTTTGCTTATTGGTGTGTTGGTCTATTCACTGGTTACACTTTCGGAATCTCGTCGGGTTCTGGAGCTATTGGTCTTTGGTGGGGACTAGCTATTGGTTTAGCAATCGCTGCAATAATTATGACTTGGCGGTTTAGAAACAAAACAACTAATACCATTTCACGAAAAATATGATACAGATGTAAACCCTAAAAACTTTGCTGCATCTAAGTTCTTTAATTGTGAATTGCGAATTGCGAATTGGTATTACCCTTTACCCCCTCTTGGTAACGGTTAATGCTCCAGTTCACTAATTCGTTGAAAAAGATAACCAGTTCCTCTTGCTGTCAAGATATATTCTGGATGTTCTGGGTCATCTTCTAACTTCGAGCGCAAACGCGAGATATGCACATCCACCACACGAGTATCTGCATGTTGTTCTGCGTTATAACCCCAGACTTGCTGCAATATTTCTCCACGAGAAAAAGATTTTCCTGAATGGCGCATCAATAACTCTAGCAAGCTATACTCCACACCCGTTAATCTAATCCGCCCACCTGCTTTGTACACTTGTCGCTTATTCGTATCAATTTTGAGATCGTCTACTTCAATCACTCCCAAACTAGAAATAGCAGCAGCGCTTGTTCTATCGTTTCTCCGTCGCAGTACCGAGCGAATTCTTGACTCTAATTCCTTGGGAGAGAAAGGCTTCGTCATATAGTCATCAGCCCCTAATTCCAATCCAGTGATCCGATCTGCTACATCTGCCAAGGCTGTCAGCATAATAATCGGTACATCCGACTCTTTACGTAATTCTTGACACACACCATAGCCATCTAACTTTGGCATCATCACATCTAAAACTACTAAGTCTGGCTCAGATGAGCGAAAAGTTGACAACGCCTCTTCTCCATCACCAGCGGTGACTACATCATAGCCAATCATGGAAAGGCGCGTTTCTAAAATCCGACAAATGCTAGCTTCGTCATCTACCACCAGGATTTTTTCTTTGTGACTTTCCAAGTTTCTCAATCCTCCTTTGCGGTGGTAACTCTGAATCATCACTATCATGTTCGAGCAAGTCAATCTTCAAACTCTTGCTGAAACATATCTTATTTAAATCTTTGCTTGCTCGAAACTTTATTTAATATAAAGTACCCTAAATGCTCTACAAGAGGGCATTTGATTGCTTGACTGCTCCCAAGCGATCGCTCATAAAAGTTGGGTTCCTAGTATTTTATACTTATGCGTGAAATTTAGGCCTTTAACCTGGATTTTATAGTCAATTCTGATGCTTTATTAAAGATTCCGCATAACAATTAGGGAAGAGCCGAATATCAGAAGACGGGTTTTGCGAATAGGGAGAAACGACAGATTACGTTACCATGTATTTAGAAGAGCATTGTGTTAAGCAAAGCATCACTTGTATCCACTAAGTATTGAACAATTGAGAGGAAAAACTTATCGTAATCCAAAAGCAACTAATTAACTCGCAAATCAAGTCACCCCAAGTTTTCTTGATTGATCACGAAAATAACAATCGTGGTTTAATAGACACTTATGAAGCTCTACAGTTAGCCGAAAGCTTAGAGCTCGACTTAGTTGTAGTCTCTGAAGGCAAAGATGCTCCAATAGCGAAAATTCTCAACTATGGCAAGCTTCAGTATCAAAAGAAAAAACGTCAGGGACAGAGTGCTAGACCGACAGTGAAAGAAGTTCGGCTGCGTCCCAATATTGCTGTAGCTGATTATAACTTACGGATCGAGCAAGCAATTGGATGGTTGAGTAAGGGCGATTCAGTTAAGTTTGCTATTCGGTTACGAGGTAGAGAAAACCAATATCGTGAACAAGCTGGAGAATTGTTAGAACGGGTTGCAAACGCCTTAAGCGAAGTAGGTAAAATCCAATCACTAGATAAACGTTCACTTACTGCTCAAATCATTCCTGCTTAAATTATTTTCTCAGCAATTTTTTACATATAGAGTAATGCAAATACATCATGCCCGGATTTCTGATTGTGAGAAATTCAGGCTGGGTAAGCATAAGTAATCAAAAGCTGCCCTGGACATGTGCCAGGGCAGCTTTGAGTAGGGGAGTTTATATAAGGGACTTTTCTTTTTGACTGTTGTCCCTGGCTTTACATATAGTGGGTTCAGTATATAATACTATTCACCTCAAAATCTGTGCTTTACGCAAAAAAAACGCAAAATTTTCCCTCGTGTGATTTTTTGGCGATCGCTTGTAATCTCATATCTGCACCAAATTAATTATGAGTAGTATAAGCAACAAAAACACTTATATTACCCATACTAATGCCTGATCTCTGCTCAATTGATTTACGGCAACGTGTAACTGATGCTTATTAAAAAACTTAGCAATTGGTTTCACCATTGGATAAAGCTTAATCCCCTCGAAACAGTAATGACTAATGACTATGAACCAAACAGATGTAGTTGTAATTGGTAGTGGTGTAGGGGGGTTGAGTTGTGCTGCTGTTTTAGCGCGCTACGGCTTTGATGTGACTGTTTGTGAAAGTCATACAATCGCTGGTGGGGCGGCGCATAGTTTTGCACATCAAGGATTTAAGTTTGATTCAGGGCCTTCTCTTTACTCTGGGTTGTCTTACAGTCCTTCAGTTAATCCTTTACGGCAAGTGCTAGATGTAATAGGTGTTGATTTACCATGTGTTACATATAATACTTGGGGCTGTCGCTTACCAGAAGGTGATTTTGATGCATCTGTGGGTGCAGAACAGTTTTGTGAAGTGCTAGCGAAGTTGCGGGGTAAAGATGCAGTGGCTCAATGGCGACACTTGCAAGAGGTTATGACACCACTAGCCCAAGCTGCGATCGCTCTCCCCCCAGCTGCGTTACGCAATGATATAGGCGTAGCTTTAACCATCGGCAGATTTGCTCCGTCTCTAGTTAAACACGCTGCCAACATCTTTAAATTAACAGGGCCTTTTTCTCGCATCATGGATGATGTTGTCCGTGATCCCTTTATTAGCAACTGGCTAAACCTGCTATGTTTTCTCCTTTCTGGACTCCCTGCTGCTGGTACTAACGCCGCAGAGGTAGCCTTTATGTTTGCTGATTGGTATCGACCTGGAGTAGTTTTGGATTACCCTGTCGGTGGTAGTGGTGCTTTAGTCAATGTCCTTGTACAAGGGTTAGAAAAACATGGTGGAAAATTATTTTTAGGTAGTCATGTTGAGCAAATTTTAGTAGAGGGTAACAAGGCAGTTGGTGTAAGTTTACGTGATGGTCGAGAAATTCGGGCGCGGCGCGCGGTTGTATCTAATGCTTCAGTGTGGGATACGCTGAAGTTAGTGCCTCAAGGAGCATTACCGCCAAAATTCCGTAGCCAACGCCAAGCAACACCGGAATGTGATAGTTTCATGCACCTGCATTTAGGTATTGATGCCCAAGGTTTACCCGCAAATTTGCTCTGTCATTATATTGTGGTTAATGATTGGCAATCGGGTATTACTGCACCACAGAATGTCGTGCTGGTATCAATTCCCTCAATTCTCGACCCCTCTCTTGCACCCCCAGGTAAGCATGTAATTCATGTATATACCCCTGGTAATGAACCCTATGCACTCTGGCAAGGGTTAGATAGGAAAAGTCAGGAATATGAGCGACAAAAGCGATTACGTGCCGAGGTCATGTGGCAAGCTTTAGAAAGAATCATCAGCGATATCCGCACCCGCTGTGAAATTACACTGGTAGGTACACCCCTCACCCACGAACGTTTTCTACGCCGCCATCGTGGTTCCTACGGCCCAGCAATTTCTGCCGCATCTGGTTTGTTTCCCGGTCACCGCACGCCCTTAACGGGATTGATGTGTTGCGGTGACTCCACATTCCCTGGCATCGGTTTACCAGCCGTCGCCGCCAGTGGGATGATTGTTGCTAATACCCTGGCTCCTGTGAGTAAGCATTTGGCTATATTGAAGGAGATAAGTTAGGGCAAAATTAGGTTGTCTTCAACAAGCGATCGCATTTCCAGTATGAGGCAGGCATCTTGTCAGATTTCCCTCTCTACAACCAGTTACCCACTAAGACATAGGGTGCCCAGTACATTGGACGGTTGTATTTTTGATCTGCGAGTAGTTTTAATTGAGATAAGCGTAAAGCCTCTGCTGTAGTTTTACCAGTGATTAACTCACTGTAAAATTCACGAATAAATGAAGCTGTAGAATCATCACCAATTTGCCATAAGGATGCCAAAGTACTTCTTGCACCGGAGCGAATCGCAATTCCTGCTAATCCCAATGCGGCTCTGTTATCTCCAGCTGCTGTTTCGCAAGCACTCAAAACAAGTAATTCTATTGGCTCTGTTCGTTTCTGCTCTCTACTTTTGAGCAGGCTGTCTAATTCACTTACATTGATGCGTCCATCAACTGTTAGGATAAAAGTGTCTTTTGCTTTAGAGCTAAATTGCCCATGAGTTGCCAAGTGAACAACTCTAAAGGGTTGATCATTAATGGTTTTTTCTAAAATCTTAGTCGTAAAGTTATCATCTAATAATGTAGTTGTTGATACGCCTAATTGCTGAATGAATTTCAGTTCAACTTTGACATTGGGAAGCGGTTCAAAATCTTCATTTTTCGGTGATTGCGAAAGTCCTCCAGCAAGAGCGTTTAATCTTCTCTGTGCTAGGGGTTTGGGGGTAAATAGTTGCAGTCCTGGGCTAACAGCGATCGCATACTTCTGGACTACATACTCTTCGCCATCATACAATGCAGACATTGGGATATTTCGCAGTGATCCGTCAGGGATAAATACTAGAGTATTCACTCCATCATTTTTGAGGTCTGTTTCAACGGGTTTTATTAACCAGTCATAAAGCTGCTGAGAAACTGCTTGAAATTCTTTAATAGCAGATGGTGCAACTATCGTTTGCCGCATTTTTGTAACGAGTTGCTCTACTTCCTCACGACTCACCACAGAAGTTTTATGTATCAATGGTTGCTTGGGAAGTTTGACAATAATTTCTAAATGGTTGTCTAGGATAATCGGGTAGAAAATAGCAGTATTTTGGTTATCCTTGTCTACTACATTATCCAGAACCACAAATTGGTTACTTAAGCAAGCTTCTCGGAAAAAATTGTCTAATTCTGCTAGTTGCAAAGCTTCTATTCGCTTGCGAACCTTATCTAAATCAGGTTTGTCTTGTCCTTGCTCTTGCAAAAGCAACTCTACTGACTCTCGATAAATAGGTTCTACGCCATCACGAAAATTAAATTGTACGTCTCGGTTGACTGCAACTAAATCGCTACGCAGAGACTCAAGTGTTGCTACCGCGCTATCATAAGCACCTATGGCTGCCGGGATATTTCCCTGTGCTTTGAGCAAGCGTCCTAACTGCCACTCCCAACGATAAGCTATGTCTGAAGCATCGATTTTTTGGGCTATAAACAATGCTTGCTCTGTCAAATCCTGCGCTTCTTGCCATTGATTGTTCTGCTCGTAAACTTCCCCTAAACTGCCTAGCGCATAGGATTCGGCGCGTTCGTCACCTATTGTTTTGGCTTGTTTAATGCTGCTTGCCAGAATCTCTGCAATGTCTTTTTTGTTACCAATTTTGATAATGGTATGAGCAAAATTGATCCGTGCATAGATACCAACTTGAGTGGTAGGCAGAATAGCTAATTGAGATTGAATTGTGGGTATTAATTTTTGGACTTCTGCTATTTGTTCACTCTCAACCAGCAAGCTGAGTTGATTGATTTGAGCTTGCACTTTAGTAAGTGGATTGGGCGCTATTTTGGCAGCATTTTCATAATGGGTTATTGTATCTTTAATATTACTTAACGACCTTGCAGTATTACCGAGACTAAATTCCGCCAAACTAATTTCTAGAGGCAATTGCAGACGTTGAGCAATTTTTAAGCTTTTTTGTAAGGTGTTTTGGGATAACTCAAGTTCGCCTAATTGTTGTAGTACATTACCAAGCGATCGCAAAGCTGTTACTTTTACAAGTGAGTCAGGTTGAGCTTGTAATTGTTGGGATACTTCCTCCAATATATCCAAACTACGGCGATAAAAACCAGCAACTCGTAGAGCCTGTGCTTGGTTGATGCGGCTGCGCGTGACTCCAGCATTGTCACCTAATTTTTTCCAGATTTGCTCTGCTTGTTGTGATGTTTTCACAGATGTATCAGCTTGTCCCTGTGTCAGTTGTAATTCGCCCTGAATATTGAGAGTTTGTGCAAGAATTTCTAACAATTCAGATTTTGGATTGTTGACATTTAATTTTTGATTTTTTTCATTCCAGCCAAGTAAATTTAAGCTGTTGTTAATAGTTACATCAGCTTCTTTCCACGAGCCGAGTTGCTGGTATACAAGAGAAAGATTAGTCAGCGCTGCGGCTTGTGCAAGATTATTGCTTTCTCGTTGATAGCTACGGACAGCTTGTTGTAGAGTAGTTACCGCTTCAGTAAAGCGTCCAGCTTGATAAAGCGCTTCTCCTTGCTCAAAAAGTTGCTTTGCTGTTGTGGTTGGGGGTTGTTTGGCGAATGTGCTGGGAATAATAGTTAAGGACAAAGCAAGGGTAAATAGGATTACATGAATCACCGCAAATCTAACTACTCGCTTTGCCAGCTGAAGTTTTTGCATATTTCACACCTTACTGAGATACAGGACAAGAAGTACTGGTCTGCCAAGGGCTGTGAGGCTTAATTTGAGGAGCTTGTGCTACTAATTGGATGTTTCCATTGCTATTAACTACCCAGCTAGAAGCTTCTACAATTGGAGTTGCAGCAGCAATTTTGGGAGTAGTTGAAACTACTGTTGGTTGTGGCTCAATATTTGTTTTAGCTGTGTTTTCTGTGTTTGGTCTTAATTTCACCCACGCAGATATAGTACTGGAATCTTGTAATGGTTCCGTGGGACTGATGGGTAATCCACCGCGTCCTGTTGCCACAAATGTATTCTGGAATTGCTGAGTTCCAGGCGTACAGGCATTGGAAATTTGGTTAGAAGCATCAACTAAATTAGTTGGAAGTTCGACTAAGCCGTTATTGGGGTCTACATCAGGTGGAGTAATTTCTATATTGCCACTTAAATTAGGAGTTGCTCCTTTTGCGGTAATGTCGCTTGTAGTTGGCGTAGGCTCGTTCCTGGATTGAATGCCAAAGATACCAGCAGTATTTTTAATGATGACATTCCCGCCACGGAAGTTAGCGGAATCGGCTCTAATGTCACTATTTTCATTAGGAACAGCGATGATAAAGCCATTTTTGGCATCAATGGTAATATTACCGCCAGTGATATTATTACCACTGGCGTTAGTGGTTATACTGCTACCACGGCGCAATGATAGTAGAGGCGAATTGAGAAAGATATCTCCACCTCCTCCCGTAGTATTAGCATTAATTTTGGCTGCGCTGTCCAGCAGAATAGAGTTAGCATCTACTGTTAAAATGCCAGCTTTCCCAGAATTTGCGCTACTAACTGTAACTTGCGCCCCATCTTGTGCTACTAATTTTCCTGTACTCAAAGTTAAGTCTCCACCATTGCCAGCACCTGTAGTTTCAGCGGATATAATAGAGCCATCGCCAGTGATAGTAATAGATTCAGGGGCAGTTATTCTTAAGGTTCCACCTTGACCGCTACTACTTGTGGATGCAGATATCTGCGCTCCTTTTTGGAATAAAACCCTTAAACTTTGTCCATCACCACGCGGTTGAATAGTTAAGTTCCCTGCTTTCCCTGCACTGGTTGTTTGAGCCAACAAACCACTCTCTAAGTCGGATAGTTGTATTTGTGTTGCATTCACTGTTATGTCACCAGCATCCCCAGTGCCGGAAGTTGAGGTAAGAATCTGTCCACCTTTATCAACACTCAAAGTGTTAGCGCTGACTGTAATATCGCCTCCTGTTGAGTTAGTTACAGTTGTGGCATCTAAAACCGCTCCATCAGTTACCTGTAGATTGTTAGCTGTAACGCTGATATTACCACCCCGTCCAATTTGACTACTACCGGATGTCCCTGGTAATAGTTCATTAGTACCACCACTGGCAGAGCGTAAAGCACTTCCCTGATTAGAAATGCTGACTGTATCAGCATCCACCACTATATTTCCTGCTATTCCATCTCCTAAAGTCTGAGTTTGTACAATTCCAGAATTGGTTATGGAAACTTTCGGGGTACTCATTTCAACTTTACCGCTGTTACCAATTGCTCCTGGAGCCACCCCGCTCAATATTGAGCCATTGTTGATTGATATCGAATCACGAGCATTGATTGAAATGTTGCCTGCATTACTATTTTGTCCAAAGCTGGTTGTGGCGATCGCAGCGCCATTATTAATAATAAGCTTTCCGGTTTCTATTTTTAAGTTACCAGCGTTGCCAGTAGAACCAACGGTTGTTTGAGAAAACACACCGGAAGGAAATACAGTTCCATCAGGCGGGCGGTTAGTATTTCCATTTGGAATATAACCACCAAGGTATGTACCAGGTGGAAGTCCAATAGTGTTACTAGAATCTTCTTCAACAAAAGTACCGCGGGGTGTGCTGGTTGTTTCGCCAATCAGTTCTACTCTATCAGTAGCAACTAAAGTGATGTTTCCGCCTGCTCCTGTGCTGTGGGTGGAGGCGGATAATTGTGCACCGTTAATGAGGGAAATTGCAGGCGCGTTGATTTGAATGTTTCCCGCGTTGCCGGAACCAAATGTATCGTTTGCTATTGCTCCATTATTGAAAACAAAAGGAGCATTGCTGTTGATAGTAATATTTCCTGAACCTGTTGTTCCAGAGGAGTTAATTGAACCACTTGAATTCAGATCGACAGTATCACCAGCGCTCAATGTTATCACTCCCCCTGTACCTGCGGCACCGTTCGAGGAGCTGGACGAGGAATCCAATGCTCCTGTAATAATATTCGCTCCACTGCTCAGTGTTATCGCTCCTCCATCACCTGCTGGGTAACCTCCAGGAACGTATTGAAAGGAAATGGAAGCGGATCTGACAGATTGTGTAATAATATCCGCTCCAGCGCTCAGTGTTATCGCTCCTCCTGTGTCTCCTGCACGACCACTGGAGAAGGATTCCAAAATTCCTGTAGTAATATTAGCTCCAGCGCTCAATGTTATCGCTCCCCCTGTATCTCCTAAACTGGTGATTGAATTGGAGTAGGAGTTCAGATCTTGTGTATTAATATTAGCTCCAGCCTTTAATGTTATTGCTCCCCCTGCACCTGCTACATCCGTAAATGAGCTGGACAAAGAATTTAGGTTTTGTGTAATGATATCCGCTCCAGCGCTCAGTGTTATTGCTCCTCCCTTACCTGCTGTACTGAAGGCAGAGGCGGAAGAGCCAGAGTTCAGGTTTTGTGTAATGATGTCCGCTCCAGCGCTCAGTGTTATCGCTCCCCCTGTACTTTTTGATATCGTGTTCTGGGAGTCAGAGAGCAAATCGCCAGTAGTGGCAATATTGCCATGAACAGCACTGATAATTATGTCACCACCATTACTCCCGGCTTCTGAGATGATGCGACCCGTTGTAACATTGTTAAAGGCAGAGAGAAAAATTGCACTACCATCCCCACTACGAGAATCAGTAGCCAAATCTCCTGCGGTGGTGTTAATCGTCCCACTTTTACTAATGAGTTTGATACTTCCACCATTTCCCTTTTCCGCACTAGCATTAACTGTAGCGGTTTGAATATCTCCTTGGGCACTGAATGCGATCGCACCTGCATTCCCTGCTCCATCTGAATTGTCCCGAATTTGGGATGTGATAGTTCCTTTAGTTGTATCAATAGCTCCTGCAATACTTGTGAGGGTAATGTCCCCGCTATTGCTAGTACCCCCTGCTTCTGAGTTCATACCGCCCGTGGTAATGTTACCATTGGCAGTGAAAATTATTGTGCCACCATTTCCCCCACTGTCAACAGGAGAGTATGAAAAAGCGGACAAATCGCTAATGGTGATATTGCCGTTGTTGGCTTCAAGGTTAATTACGCCTCCATTTGCCGCAGTGCTAGATGTAGAGTATGAGGAAGAGTACAAATCACCCGTAGTAATGCCATTAGCGGCTTTTAGGCTAATCGCGCCCCCATTTCCTGTACTGCCAGATGTAGAGTACGAGTAAGGGTACAAACCAGTACTGGTAATGCTGCCGTTAGCAGCTTCAAGGCTGATGTTGCCTCCATTTGCCGTATTGCCAGAATCACTGTATGAGTAAGAGAACAAATTGCCAGTGTTAATACTACCGTTGGTTGCTTTTAAGCTAATGTCACCTCCATTATTCGCGGCATTAATTGTAATTAGGTCTTGTCCATTGGTAGTGATCGCCCCAGCACTGTTAATAGCGATCGCGCCCCCATTAGTATCAATCCTCTGAGTACTGATATTCCCCAATGCCGCCGACAAGTCAACTATTCCCCCAGCACCATTAAACGGCTGTAAGGAAACATCTCCATCTAGCGTAATTCCCTGCGGCACAGTTCCATTCTGCAACGCAGGTAACGAACCAGAATTGACACCCCCATAAGCTAGAGTATTCTGCCCAGAACGCATAATTAACGCCGTACTATTGCTTAAAGTTGCAGTATCTTGTCCTGCTGGTAAAACACTAGTATCCGGTGTAGTGATATTTATATCACCACCAAAGCGAATATTACCCTTGCTTTCAACTAATAAAGATGATCCTGTGTAGCTGGCTGCAACATCCACATCGCCATTACTGCTGATTATTGGATCGTAAAGGCTAACGAAGTTTGCCACCTTCCCCGATACACTCCTGAGGAAAAAATTCCCACCACTAGCAAAACGAGCATCACCAGAAATAATTCCATCACTGATTAAACTAAAATCGCCTCCACTCACAAACGGTGTCTGCGTTGGATGATTTAGGGCCAGAATATCAATTCCTTGATTTCCCTCAATTGTGAAATTATCACCTGCTTGAGCTAAAAACGGAGTCTTCACACTGTCTCGCACTCGCACTATATCAGTAGCTTGCAGTGTTAAATCTCTGCCTGCTGTTAACTGTCCCTGCAAATCAAGTTTGTCTGCTACTAGTGTCAAGTCTTGCCGGGGTGCTAAATTTCCGGTGTTGATAATAGTCGCCCCTGGCTGACTTGCTCCATACTGCAACCCTGGTGTAAGATTTAGTGTTAATAATGGCAGAGCTTGGGGATTAGTAGCACTAAATTCACTACCATTAAGAAACTTAAAACTGTTTGCGGTAGTTGCAGAAAATGAGCCGCCAATATTTAACCGGGCATTTGGCCCAAAAACAATACCATTGGGATTGAGCAGAAATAAGTTGGCTGTGCCGTTAGCGCGAATTAAGCCATCAATATTAGAAATTGAATTACCAGTGACTCGTGTCAGAATGTTTTGAATATTTGGTGCATTATTGAAGAAAGCAGTACTGCTATTGGGAACAGATAACTCTTGAAAGCTGTGGAACAGATTAGCACCTCTTGTGGTTCCACCCTCAATCACCCTGGTATTACCTTCTAATCTGACATTAGAATTATTGGGGAGAGTGCTGTCTGGAGTGATTTGGGCAACTGAAGTATTTGCATACAAAGCGATCGCACTGACAATTGCAATTCCTAGACCTTGCAACCAGTCTAGACGTATAGTTTTAAAAGACATTGCACTCTCCTATAAAAAAGGAAATTTAGCTTAAAATGCTCAATTAAAAGTTATAAGTGTGAAAAAAAATCAACTTATACACAGGCGAGCATATTAGCAAATCGGTACTGATGAATCAAGTAAATAGACTTATATCGCTTTGATTTGGAGAACTTACTTGCGTGGGTGGAGAACAGATTTTTCGCCTAGCGCAAACCTTCATAAATAAAATTTAGGGGCACTGCGGCGAAGAACCCGGTAGGATTATTCAAGTGAACGGGTAGACCTTGCAAAGTAGCGATCGCTCGCTAGCAGACACCCTAAAATTGAAGCAAAAGACGATTCCTCAAACAAGATGCGTATTTCTCTCAATTGGCTGCGGGAACTAGTAGAAATAAAACTTGGCCCAGAAGAATTAGCCGAAACCCTGACAATGGCTGGGTTTGAAGTAGAAGATATTGAAGATCGCCGCACTTGGGCTAATGGTGTTGTTGTGGGGAGAGTGCTTGAGCGTCAACCCCACCCCAATGCTGATAAATTAAGTGTTTGCCAAGTAGATATCGGTGCAGCAGAGACTTTAAATATTGTCTGTGGTGCTGCCAATGTCCGAGCAGATATTTATGTGCCAGTGGCAACTACAGGTACTTATTTACCAAATATCGATTTAAAAATTAAACCTGCAAAACTGCGTGGAGTCCCATCTCAAGGCATGATCTGTTCTCTAAAGGAACTCGGTTTGCCTACTGATGTTGATGGAATTCATATTTTTTCCCAAGAAAATCTGCCATTGGGTAGTGATGTCCGTCCCCTATTAAATTTAGATGACGTGATTTTAGATGTCACAGCCACAGCCAACCGCGCTGATGCCCTCAGTATGGTAGGCATAGCACGGGAAGTCGCAGCTTTAACGGGTGGAAAATTGAACATCCCTGAGCCTGATGAAGTATCGCTGACTCAAGATGCTAGAAACTTAACTTTAAAAATTGCTGATCAACAAGCTTGTCCTGCCTATATTGGCACAGTAGTTACACATCTCAAAATTGCTCCATCTCCTGATTGGTTGCAACAGCGCTTGCGCTCAGCTGGGGTACGACCAATTAATAATGTGGTGGATATAACTAACTATGTATTATTAGAATGGGGACAACCTCTACACGCCTTTGACAAAGAACGTTTACAATCTGTTGCAGATGACGCAAGTTTAACCATTGGTGTTCGCTTTGCCAATGCTGGGGAAACACTTAAAACTTTGGATGGGCAAACTCGCACCCTCACAACCCAAAATTTGTTGATCACTGCTAAAGACAAACCTGTAGCGCTGGCGGGAGTCATGGGTGGAGAAGAAACCGAAGTTCATGAAAATACTCAAAGCTTAGTTTTAGAAGCAGCATTATTTGATTCTGTGGCAATTCGTCGTTCTTCCCGGAGTGTGGGACTGCGGAGTGAAGCTTCTGGAAGATACGAACGAGGCGTTAACCGGGCTGAGTTGGAAATAGCCAATCGTCGTGCTTTGTCGCTAATGAGTGAACTAGCCGAGGGAGTAATTGTTCAGCAAGAAATTGCCGACACTCGCCCTGATCCTGCTACTTGGAGTCGTTCTATTGCTTTGCGTTTAGAACGAGTCAATCAAGTTTTGGGGCCAGTCGATTTGGGTGAAGAAACAGGAGAACTCAAAGAACAAGATGTAGAGCGCATTTTAACTGCATTAGGATGTCAGCTAACTGCTTCCGGAGCAGGTTGTTGGACTGTTGCTGTACCACCTTATCGCTACCGTGACTTAGAACGGGAAATTGATTTAATTGAAGAAATCGCCCGTCTTTATGGTTATGATAATTTTTGCGATACTCTACCAGAAAAATCGGAAGCTGGCTATTTACCTTTAGATCAGGAATTGATTCGCAAGTTACGCGCTCACCTGCGGGCGGAAGGATTAACAGAATTAATTCACTATTCTTTGGTGAAGCCAGGAGACGACAGACAAGTAGTATTAAGTAACCCATTATTTGCAGAATATTCGGCCTTAAGAACCGATTTAATCTCTGGGTTGATTGATGCCTTTCAATATAACTTAGAGCAAGGTAATGGTTCGCTGAACGGTTTTGACATGGGGCGAATTTTTTGGCAAGAAGAAGACGGTTTGCAAGAAGCAGAAGCCCTGGCTGGAATTATGGGAGGGAATCGCACCGTTGGTAAATGGTCAAAAGGCACTCGTGAGCAGCTTATGACCTGGTTTGAAGCCAAAGGCATTTTAGAAAGCGTCTTTGGGCAACTAGGCTTGCAAGTAGAATATCAACCCGATCGCCGCGATCCTCGGTTGCATCCAGGACGCACTGCTTCTCTATGGGTTAGGGGCAATAGACTGGGGATTTTTGGGCAATTGCATCCCCAATTGCGCCTAGAAAAAGGTTTACCAGATTCCGTTTATCTGTTCCAGCTAGATGTAGATGTGCTGTTAGATTCCCTAGAAGAAGACGAAATCCTCACTCCTGCATTCCAACCTTATTCGACTTACCCAGCTAGCGATCGCGATATCGCCTTTTTCGCACCGATGAAAGTCTCAGTCGCCGATATTGAAAAATCTATTACCAAAGCTGGTAAAGGCTTGCTGGAATCGGTGGAATTGTTTGATGAATATCGCGGCGAAAATGTACCCGAAGGGCAGCGAAGTTTAGCTTTTCGCCTTGTTTATCGGGCAAGCGATCGCACCCTCACCGATACAGAAGTTGAACCCGTTCACAATAAAGTCCGCGAAGCCTTAGTGGAAAAATTCGGCGTTAATCTCAGAAGTTAGTTGTTAGTTGTTAGTTGTCAGTTGTTAGTTGCCACTCCCTCATCTTTATCATTTTTAATTGATTGCCATGCCTAAATACATTATGTGGGGAACTTACTGCGAAGACGTTCTCGAAAAACGCTCCCCTTATCGTCAAGCTCATTTAGACGGTTTAGCAAAACAAAAAGAATCCGGTGTGCTGATTACTATTGGCCCTACTAAAGATATCACCCAAGTTTTTGGCATTTACGAAGCCGAAGACGAAGCCACCGTACGTCAATTGATAGAGAATGATCCTTACTGGAAAAATAACATCTGGACAGAGTATTTTATCAAAGAATGGATTCAGGCTTTTTGATTCTTTCTGTCAATGTGCCAGTTCTATAATTGTCTACTAAATTAACAAAATTTCTGAAGACTCAAACGCCAAATTCTCACTTTTAATAGGTGAAATTGGCGTTTTTTTAATGTAATCATAAGAATGTTATTACCTAAAAAATGTTGTTGTTGTCTAGATTATTATTAAAATCCTTTACAACCGCAACTTCGGTTTTTCCCAACTTATTTGATTTTCCGAGAGTGTATCACCATGAACAGAATCTTAAAACGCACATTTCTATCCAGCTTGATGGCTGCAAGTTTAGCTACTGTTAGCTTAGTTCCTGCTAAACCTGCTGCTGCTGATGACGAAGTACTACGAGATATAGGTCTTGGAGCCGCTAGTGGTGTAGTCTCTGGATTTATCACAAGATGCGGTTCTGTTGTAGACAATGCAGCCAAGGGTGCTGCTGCTGGTGCTGCGGTCAATGGCGCTAATGGTTTAAGACAAAATCGCAGAAACCGTAACTTGGGACAAGATGTCGCAGTTGGGGCTGCTGCTGGTACAGCAACTGGTGCTGTTACTGGTGGTTGCAGAAGACCTTTGAATAATGCAATCAATGGTGCAGCGGCGGGTACAGTGATCCACATCTATAACAATAGAAAATAATTCGTATTTGCTGTACCCAAACATCTGTAAATGGTTGTGTTTCTAGTCGTTCAAAGGGTGGGAACACATATAAGTTAGTTGAATTTTTGGATATCGTCACAGACGTCACATAAACAGGTCTAGACTTTTCCATAAACTACCCTAGTCTTAGCCGTCAGGCAGGCTAGGGTTTTCACTAACCCTGAGAACGACATCCTCATTTGACCCTGAACATATTCGTTTTATATTTTCCTCAGTATACGTCTAGCCCTTTGCAAGTTTTATGGACGTACTGGGATGCAATCTGGGAAAATACGAAAATCGAAAAAGTTGGTTTAAGAAAAATTTTCCCAAGCTTGACTAACCAATTTGCTAAGCCAGCGTCGTTGCTGCTGATCTAGCACAGTATCATCGGCTAGTACTTGGGCGGTTAATTCTTCCAAGGATTGACCTTGAGAACTAACAATTTTAATGACTCCGGCGATCGCTGAGGCGACTAGTTCTTCATCAATCGGTTTTTGTTGTAGAGCAAAAATGTCTTGAGGACTGTCTGGGATGGGATAATTCATGGCGTGGGTTTACAGAAATTCAAAATGAACAATAAATTTGACAAATTATTAAAAATTCTTTACTGAATCTTTATTCAAGTAATAGGGCGGAGTTTAGCGTAATTTCTGCCTTTTTAAAATCCGTCTTAATGAATAGATTGCTCGGAGATGTCAGGAAAACATGAAAGAAATACTTTATCTAGAAGTTCCAATTTCGGACATAGCAGCTGTGTGTAGTTGGTTACAAACAGATTTTGAGCCAGGAAATGGGGAAAAGGTTTTGACCCCAGATGGCTTTCGCTTAAAAATACCTGCTGAAACTACAACTGTTGACACGGCTATTTCCGAAAAATTACCGACTGAACTTTCTGTATTTGTCTGGTCAGTACAGCGCACCACTTATTTAAAAGTATTCCGTTGGGCAGATAAACCCTTTCCTGGAGAGAGGGAGATTCTACAACGTTTGACCGCTGAAATTAGAAAGCGTTTTCCGTATCACTACCCCGAACCACCAAAGATTGATTCCCAACAATCAATTTTTGAAGCGCTAGCGCCCTATTACCCCCTCACAGTCAAGTACTTTCAGCGAATGCCCAACGGGGAATATGACCTAAAGCGTGCCTATTGGTGGGAGCAAAGATGGCGCGAAGGGGTACGTAACCCTAAACAGCCAAGGCAGGTAATTTTTAAAGGAGACAGGACAACAGGAAATTCTGATGCCCAATACGACTTAATTTATATCGGTGGTGCATTAGGGGCAATTCATGCGGCAGTTATGGCCAAACTAGGATATAAAGTCCTACTCATCGAGCGTTTGCCCTTTGGGCGGATGAACCGGGAATGGAATATTTCCCGCGATGAAATTCAAAGCTTAATTAATCTGGGTTTGGTGACAGCTGCCGAGTTAGAAACCGTAATTGTCAGAGATTACAAAGACGGATTCAATAAATTTTTTGACGGCAATAATCCACCAAAATTGCGATCGCCTGTCTTACACACACCCACCGTGTTAAATGTAGCCTTAGACTCAGACAAATGGTTGCAAATGTGTGGGCAAAAACTGCGGGCAGCAGGTGGTGAAATCTGGGATGAAACAGAGTTTATCCGTGCGGATACTAATAAAACACAAGTTGTAGTTAAAGTCAAGCACTTACCTAGTCAAAATGAGCAGCAAGTCAGTGGACGGCTGTTGGTAGATGCGATGGGAACTGCTTCTCCTATCGCTTGGCAATTAAATGGTGGTCGTGCCTTTGATAGTGTATGTCCGACAGTAGGAGCAGTAGTCGAAAGGGGATTTGAGCCGGGAGTTTGGGACTCTCATTATGGAGATGTGCTGTACAGCCACGGAGATATTTCCCGCGGAAGACAGCTGATTTGGGAATTATTTCCCGCAGAAGGTGAAGAACTAACGATTTACTTATTTCACTACCATGAAGTCAATCGAGAAAATCCCGGCTCATTGCTAGAGATGTATGAAGACTTTTTTGCGATTTTGCCAGAGTATCGCCGTTGCAACTTGGATGAACTAGTGTGGAAAAAACCGACATTTGGTTATATACCTGGTCACTTTAGTGTGGGGAGTAGCGATCGCACAGTTGCCTTTGATAGATTGATTGCGATCGGTGATGCTGCATCTCTCCAGTCGCCCCTAGTCTTTACAGGGTTTGGTTCACTGGTACGTAATTTAGATCGTTTAACTACGCTGTTGGATACAGCCCTCAAGCATAATTTGTTAAGTGTCCGCAACTTAAACCGCATTCGTGCCTACCAAAGCAATGTTTCCGTAACTTGGCTATTCTCCAAAGGCATGATGGTACCGACTGGGAAATTTTTACCACCCCAGCGGATTAACTCGATGCTGAATACCTTCTTTGGATTATTAGCAGACGAACCCCCAGAAGTCGCAGATAACTTTATCAAAGATCGGTGCGACTGGTTCACCTTTAACCGCTTAGCACTCAAAGCAGCTCGTAAAAATCCTGCCTTGTTGCTGTGGATTTGGCAACTAGCTGGGTTTAAAGATCTAGTGCGCTGGCTGGGTAATTATTTCAACTTTGGCATTCATGCTCTAGTTAGTACCCTGCTGAGTACATGGTTCCCACGGTTTCTGCTGCGAATTAGACCTTGGCTGGAACCCCGCTATCCGGCGTTGTGGTTGCGGCTGCTGGTGATTCGTTATGCGATCGCCACTGGTAAACCGCGATCGCGAAATCAAGTAACAACAGTCAAACCAGAAGCAATAATTTTGAATTAGTCAAGAGTTGCCCGTTAATAAAAAATGTTCGTAGTGAGTTAGCGTAGCGCTAGAAAGTACCATCAGGTGGCGTGGAAAACACGCCACTTCTTTCTATAGGTAAAAATCTTTCAACAAGTAATAAAATGTATTTCAAGAATATTTTGAGTATTTTAATTGCTTGATAAGAAGTGCTTGGTTTTAATGTCTTATAGAATTTTAGTGTCTAATTTGTTAAGGCATAAGTTATAACCACATAGAAAGTTCATGATTTTAGTTTTAAATTTAAATTCAAAAAACCTCTATAAACCTTAAATATTAGGATTTATAGCTGTTGTTATAGAAAATTTTACAATATTTTTTTTTGGTTAAGGTGTAGGGCTACTACTAGAAAAATTAAGTAGATTCACTGTATTTTATTAAATGTTTAATCTAGAGAAAACACGGGGTAAAGTTTCGCTTATACAACAACTATAAAGATAAGAAAAGTTTCTAATGTAAATCATTTTTTATCTTAGTTTTATGTGCGATCGCTGCAAAAACACCAGAGTTTTTTGCAGAGATTGGTCTTATGAGCAACTTTATCCTAAATTTTCCAATGGGCTATTTATTACAACAGCCAAAATCTACGTTTTTTAGTGTAACTACATCAATCAATGAAGACTTCTTACGTTTTTCAGGCAACACTTATAACAGTAGCTGGTACCCTGTCAGCTTTAGCTATATCCGCAAGTGCTAAAGCTGCGACCCTTGTCGATTTAGAACTATCTTTGTTAGTTGATGTATCTGGAAGTATAAGTACTACTGAGTTCAACCTCCAAAAACAAGGTTATGTAGATGCTTTCGCCAACAGTAGTCTTTTCAATGATTTCATCTCCAAAGGAAATCTTGGAAAGATTGCTGCTAACTTAATCTACTGGTCTGGAGCAAATCAGCAACAAGAAGTTGTAGGTTGGACTTTAATCGATAGCGTGGCATCATTACAGAGTTTTTCTGATGCTATTAATGCGACTACTCGTCCCTTTAGTGGTAGCACTGCTCCTGGTTCTGCAATTAATTTTGCTACACCCCGCTTCTTTAATAATGACTTCGATGGTACACGCCTAGTTATTGACGTATCTGGTGATGGTGTTCAAAATGTGGGTGCTAATACAGCAGCTGCCAGGGATAATGCCCTAGCATCGGGTGTTGATGCCATCAACGGTATAGTAATTGGCGGGGGATCTGCACTGTTCAACTTCTATGACAATAACGTGAAGGGCGGTACGGGTGCTTTTGTTTTGTCAGCCAATAGCTTTGAAGATTTTGCTAGTACAATTGAACAGAAAATTCAGACAGAGATTAGTGTTCCTACTAATCCTCGATCAGTTCCCGAACCAGCTTCTCTAATTGGCTTACTAGGTCTAGGCGCTTTCGGTGTAACCACCAAGCTCAAGCGTATTCAAAAGCAGTCAGTTAAGTGCTGATCTAAATTTATTCCACTGCGTGTGTCATTTGTTAGTTGTCAGTTGTCAGTTGTTTTGGATCTGGTTTAATACCCCATCCCCTAGTGAGTGGTCTTAAATCAGTTATCAGTTATAAACCGCAATAACTGATAATTGTTTACCGTTCACTGTTCACTGTTAAAACATTTTTACTACTAACCACTGACCACTAACCACTGACAAAACTCCATTCCTTTATGGGTGGAGTTTTTATTATTCACTATTGGGACGAAAATTCGGCAGTTCTACCCATGCTAAAGACTTGCGTCCCTTGGGCGGACGCTCCGGATACACCACCGGCGACAATGATTGTGTTTCATTCGTCAATTCCTCAGATGACTCTTGAGGCAAATCAGTTTCTGACAGGTCTACCTGATTTGGTTGTGAAGTTGCTGAATAATCATTGTCCGGTTCTTCAATAGTCGTTTTGGTAACAGGTAAGGTGAATGAGACTGGTGAGTAATTTGTTGATGAAAGTGTAGATTCTTCCGCAGCTAAAGGAGTGGAGATAGTTTTAGGGGGATTTATTTCTTCTGCCGATGCTTCCAACGACTCTTTTGATAAAACTTCTGGTTCATCATCCTCCTCAAGAGTAGTTGCCCACGTCTCCCACAAAGGTGTTTCAGACTGGCTGATGTCTACAGTTGTGTCAAAGGTAGCCGATGACGACTCTGGCGATGCAGACTGAGAGTTGAAGAACATTTGAATTAGGCTATCCAATTGCTCATCTAATTTCGATGAACCCAGAGATGAAGTTATTTCTGGTGTATTTGGAGAGTCATCAGTTTCTGTTTCTGAAGATATATCTGGCTGAAAAGGGGTGGGTGTCTGTTCTTTTATTGGCCAGTTCCAAGGAGATGATGGGTGGGGAGGAGGATTATCGTTTCTTGGGGGTGTTGAGGAAGACCGATCCCAAGGATGATCTTGATTATTAGTCAAGGATTCTGGTTCTACTGACCACGGTCTAATTGGTTGCACATTGGGAAACAAAGACCGAGCTTTTTTAGAAAATCTCGTTTGGGGGCTGGCTGTGTGCTGGGAATTATTGCTTGTTTCGTCTAGAGACTCATCGCTAGGAACTGGTGTTTCTAAACATTTTTCTAAAGCCGCCTTAAATTGCAGAGTTTGGCGTTGTTGTCGCATCAGCCTAGTACGTAGCTCCCGACAAGCATTTTCTGATTGCAACAC
Organism: Atlanticothrix silvestris CENA357; assembly: GCF_016056295.1. Taxonomy (GTDB): domain Bacteria; phylum Cyanobacteriota; class Cyanobacteriia; order Cyanobacteriales; family Nostocaceae; genus Atlanticothrix; species Atlanticothrix silvestris. The sequence continues at coordinate 23,466 of NZ_JAECZB010000067.1, read as the reverse complement.
CTGCTGAGACTGTTCACTATAGTTCGTTTGCAGTAGCGCACATTCCCGTTCTAACTGGGCAAGACGTTGTTGACTAATTTGTAGTTGTGCTTTATGACTTTCAATAAAGATTTCTTGACGCTGTACAGTTTGTACAGCAGTTTCTAACTGTTGAAATAGGGATTTAATTTGTTCTTGCGCGGCAGCAAGTTCTTGAGTTTGTTGATTAAGCATTGACTCAGTAACGTTGGAGCGTCTTTTTTGCCACTGCAAAGCTTTTTCCGACTCAGCTAGGTCATCTTTAAGATGCTCTACTTGCTCATACAAGTCATTGTTAGCAGCACGTAACTCCTCATTCAATGCCAGTAGTTTTTGAAATTCAGCATTCATGAGGCTTTGCTGCTCATTGTCAGGCTCTGCAACCCAGTCCTTCTGGTTTGCATCTGGCGGGGATTGGTTAGCTCGCGTCTCGTGCTGTCCTTCTTCTGCCGGTTTTAGAAGTGGCAAGTTTGTCATTGCCGTATTTTCAGAAGGCATCACTGAGTAAAAGGGACAGCTCGCCTGCTCTGGTTGTAGCGAATTAGCAGAATTTGGGGATTCCATCACAGCCCTGTTGGTTGAGGTGTCAGCTTCATTCATCACTCTTGACCCGCCCGCATCATAGTATTTAGCAGTGCTAGCCTTAGCATCACTTAATACGTTCAATTAGGGGTTACTTTAGAAGCCAAGTTTGACTCTCTCTTACCATGAAGAATTAGTCATTAGTTAGTATTCCCTATTTTGCATCTATAACTGATGCCGTTATAACATTATGAGCTTATAGTCCGTCAACCTTCGGAATCATGGGGTTTTTTAGTTTAAATGCTACCAATATATCGGCTTCAGTACAAATGCTTAGCAAAGGTTTTATCCCGCTTAGCGTTGGTAAATACTTGTCTGGTAATAATTTATTGGCAGAAATTTACACGCTAGATAAACATTAGCGCTGTATACAATTTAGCAAACACTGGGCTTGGAAAAGAAACTAATTTGATACTAAGATTTACCAAGAGTATCAAGAGGCAGGCTTCGACTTCGCTCAGCCTACAGGGGGCAGGAATTTCTCTTTTTGTTTATTCTCTACCTCTATGAGTGATTCAAGAATCAAATCGGATTGCTCTATTATGGCAACCAACGGGGATGAAAGCCCACTAAAGGCAGTTTTTCAGGTCTGATTGTAGTAATTGCAGCATCAGCGATGGGTAATAGAGGCATTAACCACAAACTACTACTAGCGATCGCTTCTCCATCGTCAGTTTTCAAAACGCTTGCAGATGAAGCATTAGAATCTGTCTGTGGCATCACTTGATCAAATAACAAGCCCAAACCATCAGGCGATAAGCTCATTTGCACATTCCGCTGTTCGATGGGTAGTACCAGCAAAGGTTTTTGATCTCCTGTTTTGAGGTGGATTGCTACTACATAGGGCTGTTCTACATATTCTGCCTTCGATACTAGCTGAGTCAGTAAGCAGTAAAGGGTGGGTGAAGCAGGATCAAATTGACAATCGATAATGGAGCCTGTGGTTTTTAATAGTGGTTTCTGGATACCTTGGTTTGTTACCAAAAACAAATCTCGTGTGTAATCTGTGTTAAATTTTACCATCGCCGCTTGGGAGCCGTCTTTAGAGAACGCTTGCACCAGTCCAAACTGTGGTAAAAAATCTAAGGGTTTATTGGCATCGGTTTGTAGTGGTAAGATAGCTGCCCCTTGCCCTTGGGCAACTGCTACGGCTTTACTATCGGGTGTGATCATAAAATCTCCTCCAGGCTGGCTTTGCAGGCGTTGAGGAGTGGGTTTTGGAGCTGATTCATCGCTGATTACTGGCATAAACCACAGCCCAAAGTCGCCGGGATTAGCTCTGCTTCCTCGCTGAACTACGAGTGTTTCACCGTCTGGGGATAAGTCAAATTTCAGGTTTTGATAAGTTTTATTATCTAAAATCAGGTCAACTTTCCCAGCTGGTTCTGCTTGTTTTTCCGATTTTCCAGGAATACCTGTTGTCACTGTGTACAACTGAGCTGAAAGCAAGTCTTGGTTATTAGCAGCGCGAGCAGAAAATAAGATTTTTTCCCCATCTGGAAATGGCTTAAAATCCATCACAACCAAGTCTTTAGGGGTAAGTGTTCTTTTTTGTTCTTCAGTCAAGTTGTAGAGAATTAACTGCCCTTGGTTTTCTGGGTCTGCTCCTATGTAACTAATAACGCGATCGCGTGTACGAAAGTTACCTGCAAAGGGCTGCATTAGCAGATTTTTGTCTTCTTGCTTAGCAAAACTATCCTTAGCTCCCTGCAATTGCACTTTATAGTTTGTGCCATAAGGTGCTGGTGTTACTAGTGTATAAACCATTCGCCGCCCTGCCCAACTGAATTTACCTGCTAAAGGCGGCTCAATTTTCAAATTATCCTCTACGCTTTTTGTATCCATTGGCCGGCTAAAGGTGAGGGTAAAAGAAATATCCTCTGAGCCAATTTGTTGATTTTGCCAAGTAAAATCTCGGACACGAGCTGCCACTACATCACCTTGCAAAATCATAAATCCAATCAGCAGACTCAGCAGCAGCATTAAGGCGATCGCTATGCGATCCAATGGTTGGATAAGTACTTTTTTAGTCATTGGTTAGTTGTTAGTTGTTAATTGTCAGTTGTGAGCCAGTATGGTCTTGGGGGTTTCCCCCATGAGTAACTGGCGAACCCGTAAGGGTCAGTCGTCAGTTGTGTTTTGCTACTGACTGTTAACCATTGACTACTGACTAATAACTATAAGGATTCTGCGGTTGAGGAATTTTTTTGAGAGAGCTGGCAGCAATGGTAAGTTGGCGTTTACCTCCCAGTTCTTCGGTCGTCATTTGTCCTTCTACTTCCAGCCAAGTATCTGGAGAATAACGATCTTGATTATTTTCTAGTTTGACAGGTAATCCTACAGGGTAGGCATCTGCTGCACAGCAAGATAAGACAAATCGCGCCAAGAATAAATATTCTTTACCTAAATCTGGTGGGTGGATGACGAATCCCTGTACTTTAACTTTTTGTCCTGTATATGAATCTGGTTCTGGATAGACGTTAAGCGTGCGTACCCAGTCTACAAGCGATCGCTCCTCTGGGTTAACAGTCGCCCGAAAGGCTTGAGGTTTAATGCGGCTAGTTCCTAATAAATCAGTAGTCACACCCCGTTGCAGGGCTTTGTCGCTGGCAAAAACTTGCGGTGTAATAATGAAACCCAAAATTGCTGCGGTTAGCAGCAAACCACCACCCCAGCCAGGGGCAAACAAAGTAATATGTTGAACGTTTTGTACAGTGTTACGCCGTCGCCGTCGCCAAAGTTCTTGCGCTTTAAAGCCACTAATAATTAGCAAGCTAATACCACACACTATGACTAACCCAAAATAATTTGGGTGAATCAATAAGTTTAGTTTGCCAGTCAGCCAGTATCTCAACATCAAAATTCCCCAAGCTGTAATTGCTAGCACATCCAGCCAAGGGAGTAAGAGATTTGGGATTATTGTAGATTTGGGATTTGGGTTAGCCATTAGTCAAAAATCAATATAGCGCTTTGTAGGGAACAGAGGTTAGGGACTAGGGGCTAGAAAGATTTACTTACTCTATTGATGTGAAAACCGCCATAGTCAGAAGTCAATAATTTAGACATTGGAATGTTGACTAATTTTTAAAGGACGTGCAAGTTGATGAAAAGAGTGAACAAAAATGTCAATTGTGCTGCTAAAGCAAATAAGTAAAAAATAGTTCTGGGTTTAAAAATGGATAACATCAAACCAACACTTTTGATGTCAATCATTGGCCCAAATACCAGAAACGCCAACAAGGAACCAGTGCTAAAAGTTGAGGCAAAAGATAAAGCAAAGAATGAATCGACTGTAGAGCAAATTGATACTACTACAGCTAATATCAGCATAGTTACGATTGAGCTAATAGGGCCAGCACCTAAACTCAGGATCAAATCACGAGGAGCTAGCACTTGAATAGCAGCAGCGATCGCACTTCCTATAATCATTACTGCTCCCAATTCTCGTAATTCTTGGATACTGTTATCCACCAGTAAACGCAGTTTATCGGCCAATGGTTTACGAGGATTAGAGTTTGAGGTATTTGCCTCGATTAAATTAGTTTCAATTCGCGTGGGAAAGCCTGCTTTTCCTCCTAAAATATAAGTCCCAGATTGCAATAAACTAGGTTCAGTTGCTGCCTGTTGTACTTGGTAACGTCTACCGCGTCCTTTAGTTGTAGGTTGCGCTGGGGGATTAAATTTTAGATAGCGAGCGATCGCAGGTTGAACGATGGGATTTAAGTCTTTTTGAAAACTGAAAACAAAACCGATGATTGTGGCGATTGATAGGGAAAATACCACTCTTAAAACTACTATTTCTGGCTGATCTCGAAATGCCGTCCAAGTTGCCCAAATTACAATTGGGTTAATTGTTGGTGCTGCTAGTAAAAAACCAATTGCCACAGGCGTAGGTACTCCCTGCATTAAAAATCGCCGCGCTACTGGCACGTTACCACACTCACACACCGGAAATAAAAAGCCGATCATACTACCGACTAAAGCGCCCAACAGCGGATTTCTAGGCATTCTTTCTACTAATTTGCGCTCATCAACAAAAAACAGCAGCACACTAGAGAATAAAACCCCAAGCAGCAAAAACGGCATCGCCTCGACTAGCAGACTCAGAAATATCGTGAAACCATTTTTCAGTTGATTCATGGGTGTCGCAGTCAAAAGCGGTTTGAAGTTTTTAAGTTATGCCTAGTCATTCTATCGAAATGGGGATCAAAAGCATGTATGGACAGCACAGCATCATTTAAACATTAAATCGGTATGAAATTTGTAGTTATGCTTTAGCGCTAATGAGCGACAGTAAGTCATGGATAGTCATTTTACCTGAGTGCATTTACTGATGATCATTATTTCTAAGATTGTCTCATTTCCGAAATAGTTCCTAGTTATGGGAATTAAACATTTGTCAGCGTAACGTTAATTGCTTAATATTTATACTGATTTATACTGACTTTGGACTGAGTATTTAGGATGTTATCTTCCACGTATTTTCATAAACTATTCATAGTTATTAAACATTGGGGGATCGTTTTTGGTCTACTAGCAATTGTGATTTTAACTATTTTTTAGCAAAATTGAATATGAGCTTTGGTTGATTTTTGTACTACATAATTTCTCAAACTGCAAGTATAAAACGAAATAAATACAATAAAAGGGAACAGGGAATGGACAACAGGAGAGAAGTATGGTTTTCTCCCCTGGGGAGATGATGCGCGATCGCACAGCCAAGCGCGAGTCTGCGAGTGTCTAAGGTTTCACACCTGATGCTTCAAGTCGGCAGAACCCTTCTCCTATCGCAGCGGTAGCGACGCTCCTAACGTCGCTACCGCTGCGAAGATCGCCAGTTGCCAGGGGCGGGAAACTTACATCTTGCACCTAGCCCTAGCGATTAGAAATCGCGGCTATACAAACGAAGTCCCTTTGGGTTCGCCAGTCGCCTGCGGAGGGGAACCCTCCCGCAGCGCTGGACTCACCGCCTACGCGGACTAAGACAAAATCAAAGCTTTTCAACCTGCGGAGGTAGCCTTCCCTCCGGGAAGCCGCTACGCGTCCTGTCTGTGTAGCCGCGACTGTCTAGTAGTCTGCCAACCCAAAAATGCGCTTGTGAGGGCTGGGGAAAGGGGAAAGGGAAAAGGGTAAGGGATTTAAACCCTTTCCCCCTTCCCCCTTACCCTTTACCCCGCCAAGTTCCCTTGGCGTACTACTAGTGCAAGATATAAGGAAACTCACGGCCCAACGCAGTGGCTGCCCTTGAGAGCAACTAAAGTGTACTGAGTTTTTTTCCAAAATCAAATATGAGTCTCATGGCAGAAGTTAAAATATTAGGTTATTGCTTACCAGTGTTTGTATAAATCAGGGTCTCCAGTGCCACAAGAATTTAATTCCCTCATATCACCGCCATTTTTATCTCTGGGTAGCGATCGCGATCTCGGTTTAGAATCAACTCTCCAAGAATTGCCAATGTACACCTTTGAGGTGGAAATAAGTTGTACAGGCACCGAAGTTGCTCATTATTTGGAAAAATATTCCATGCTACCGGGAGCAATATTGCTAGAACAGGGACAATTCATCGGGATGATTTCCCGGCGGCGATTGCTGGAGTTTTTAATTCGCCCTCGTGGACAAGAGTTATTTACTCAAGAAAATTTGGGTGTCCTCTACAGTTATGCGCGTACAGCTATTGTGTTGCTTCCTGAAACAACCTCAATTTTGACAGCGATGCAACATACTTTGAGGAGGCGATCGCCCGAACTTTTAGCAGAACCAATTGTAGTGCAAACATCTGCCAATAACTACAGATTATTAGATATGCATGACTTGAATCTTGCTTCGTGGCAAATTCAAGGAATAGAAACCCAGGTGCGGTATGAACGCAGCCAAGCGCAAATGATTCAAAATGATAAAATGGCAAGTCTGGGGCGCTTAGTTGATGGAGTAGCACACGAAATTTTAGACCCAGTTGGATTTATTTGGGGTAACTTAACTTACGTCTCCAACTATAGTCAAGACTTACTGAAGCTAATAGCTGCTTACGAGCAAAATTTAGCTCATAGATCAGAAGAAATTGAAAATCTTAAAGAACAGATTGAATTTGATTTTTTAGAACAAGATTTGTCAAAGGCACTTACTAGTATCCGCACCGGAGCAGAAAGATTAAAAAAACTTGTCGCCAGTTTACAAAATTTTTGTCATATCGACGAAATTTATCCCAAACCAGTAGATTTACATGCTTGTTTAGATAATATTGTTTTATTAATTAAAAGCCGTTTAAAAGGAGAAATTGAAATCATCAAAAACTACGGCAAACTACCACCCGTTTCTTGCTTCATGGGTCAACTCAATCAAGTATTAATGAATCTTTTTGGTCAAGCCGTAGATGATTTGCTTGATGAAGCTGCACGACAACAAGTTAATTCCGAGTCCAATAAAACTCTTACAAAACCGCAAATTGAGGTGACGACAAAAGTCATATCTCAAGAAGCAACTAAACCAAATGCACCAGATTCACGCTGGGTTTCAATTTGCATTGCTGATAATGGTTCGGGAATATCTGAGGAGTTACAGCAGCAAATTCAAGAATCTTTTTCGGTAGAAAAACGGGCTGACAAAGAAACTAGTTTAGCGGTTAGTTATCGAATTATTACCGCAAGACATGGCGGTAAATTTAATTTGCGATCGCAAGTTGGTAAAGGTACTGAATTTGAAATATTATTACCCTTAGTTTAATTAAATCAGGACTTACGCAAAATATCTCTCAAACTCTCATTTCTCAGTGTCATCTGTGCCTCTGCGGTTCGTTATTCCATAAATAGTGCGTAAAGTCCTATAAATAAATTGCTAGCTATTTTAAAGATAATGACGACGGGCTGAATGTCGTAAATAGCGATAAATTAACCATGCTAAAATTGCAAAACCCAAATTTATCAGCAAGCGGCTAAGTATAAACCATAAAATATCAGGGTAAAAAAGCTGCGACGGACTCAAAGGGCTGAGGGTTTGTGCTAAAAGAAACAACCCAAAAATAGCATTTCCCCCCAGAATTAAAGCAAATATGACTAAACCCCGCTGCCAATAACGGTGCTGTGACGTATACCCAGAGATTAAGATAGTAGGACGTTTGCCTTGCACTTTTCGCAATAACTGCTCCATTCGCCAAAACATCCACAACAAAAATGGAAATAAACCATAACTAAGAAAACGTATTGGTGTCGAATAACCCCAAGCACTAGAGAGAACGTTCACTAAAGCATGGCAAATTACTGAATTTATCCAAGCTTTAGGAATCAATTTCCTATCTTGGTGTAACCGCATTGTCGAAGAAATATATATTCCTAAAGCATATCCCCAAGGGGCAGAGAACATGGCGTGGACTGGCGTACCGATAATCCGATCAAGAACTGATGCTGTTCCGTGGAAAAGGTAAATCCAGTTTTCTTCGGCGGTGAATCCCAGAGCAACGGCTATGGTAAATAAGAAGATACTACTAGAACGTAGTCGATATTTGCGTTGAAGAACACAGGTAGGAACAACAACCGCTACCAATTTGCAGCCTTCTTCAATCGGCCCTACTTCCACAAGCTGCCGCAAAATAATACCAGAAAGCGAATATTTGGTATTTTGCCAATTAACAACCCAGTTGGCTACAGTTTCAAACACCCATTCTAAGCCGAGGGCAGCAAAACCAGATATAGCCCCAAAAATAAATAACAAAACCAACCTCAACCAGGAGGGGGCAAACTGAACACGGCAATAATAAAAGCCTAAAAACAACAGTGGTGGAATTGCTGCCCACAGGACTAAAGAGACATCAGCCACTCACTTGAGCAATTACAGTGCGATGACGAGGGCTATTGCTGGTAATCGTGGGGGTCTGAAAACCTGCCTCAATCATAGTTTGCTCAATGTCCAAAGCAAAATACTGGTCTAAATAAGGTTCCGTACTTTTGAGCAGTGTCAAAATGTAAGGCGGCATTTTTGTGTACGCTTCAGCCTGAGGATTCATATCCATGATTGCCAAAGAACCACCCGGACGTAATACACGCCGTGCTTCAGCAAAAATTTTTTGGGTTGCTAATTGTGGTAATTCGTGACAAACCAGAAAAATGGAGACTAAATCAAATGAGGCGTTTGGTAGCCCAGTAGATTCAGCCGTAGCATGAACCCAGTCGATTTTAGTTTGACGCTGTTGGGCGCGGTAGTTAGCAACGGCTAAGAAATAGGGAGATAAGTCTAAGCCTGTAATTTTGGCGTGGGGATAAACTTCTTGCAGAGCAAAGGTACTTAACCCTACACTACAACCCAAATCCAAGATATCTTGTGGTGTATGAAGAAGAGAGCTTTTGAGGATATCGTGGTAACTTTGGCGTAGTTTGGCATCACCTTGGGCGTTAGCACCTTGCCAAATTTTAGCGTGAACAGCATGAGCAGCAGGTTCTACCTCAAAAGCAGCTTGCCAGCTGAGATTTCCGGTTTCATAGGCGTGAAACGAAGTGAGATAGTAATCTGGGTAGGAAATCTCAGGATTTTGGACTTGAGCTAAATCATTTGCCCAATCTAGTGCTTGTAATTTCTGTACTTCTTTCGTCCAAGGTACGCCAATTTTTTCGGCGCGTTTAATCATCATTTGTCGGGCTTGGTGCTTGGCTAGGTTGGCTAAGGGTTTGATTGCCAAAATGCCATTTACTAAGCGAGAAGCTAAGTTAGGAGAGGTTTGTACAGCAGCGGTCATAAGTTTGCGTGAACAGTCTTTTTTACTTATGACATAATTTCTGCAAGCTAGTCTAGAAGCAAATTAAATTGCTTAATGGCAGCTTGCATCTGCTTCCACCTAGAAAATGTGAAGGTTTTTGAGTTTCAGGAGAGGCTAATCACACTATTGTCTCAATACATCTTCATCAAAGGGATTCATCCTAGACTGATAAGATTTGGTTACTCAGCAATATCTATCTCATAGGAGTTGGTAAAAAGTTGAGTGCCATTTAAAAAAAAATTACAACTAACTTCTTTTATAGTCAATTATGGCAAGAGCAAGAAGAAGAGCGAGTGGATTTCTCAGAGACTTTCAGGAATTTGCCCTCAAAGGTAATGTAGTCGATTTAGCGATCGCTGTCATCATTGGTACTGCTTTTGGCAGGATTGTCACTTCTTTGGTTGAAGATGTGATTATGCCATTGGTTAACCCTTTGATTGCTGTAGGAGGCAAAGACTGGAGAACAATCACAATTGGCCCAGGAATTGCTATTGGTCAGTTTTTCGGGGCTATAGTTGATTTTGTGATCATTGCCCTGATCTTATTTTTGGCAATCCAAGCTTTACAAAAATTCAAAAGGCAAGAAGAAGTCGTCGACGAACCCCCACCAGAGCCTAACCTTGTAGCTCAAGAAAGACTGACTAACGCATTAGATAGGCTGACGTGCACGTTGGAATCTCGCAATACCCAAGTTTAGGGACTGGGGAGCAGGGGATGAACAATCTTGGGAAAAGGTTAAAGGGTAAAGGGTAAAGGATGAGGAAACAAATCCTTTCCCCCTTACCCCTTTCTCTTTACCCTTCTTCCCCATGCCCTACTTTGCAGTAGTCGGTTTAAGAGCCAACAACATTTCCAATTGACTGATAGACTTATCGGGGCTAGTGGCAGTAGCACTAAAACCACGAATCGAACTTAAGACAGCGCTGGCTTCAGGTGAAATAGGTTGCCCTTGTGCTGCAAAACGGGTTACTAAAGATACGGTTTTATCCATGTCTAGGTAGAAGTAGCCACCGTTGGGTTTTTGTAAAGAACTAGTTACAGCTTTGAAGGTGTCGCTATTGTCAAGAGATGATTTTTTGGCAACTGTTAGGGACTCAGCAACGGGGCCTCCAATTGCCAAAAAGATGGTGTCTTGATCTAGCCAACCGTGGGCTAATAAGGCTCCTTGTTGGGGTATTTGCCATTCAGTAACATTTTTGCCGCCGATATTTCTTTGAGCAACGTTGATATTTTGTGTTTTGGCCAGATTATCCAGTTTAGTAAAAGTGGCTTCCGCAGTTTTGCGATCGCCTGTATCAAATACTAATGCTCCCCCAAAACCCAAACTTGCTAATACACCTTGATTAGATGGAACAGCACCAAAGGCAAATTCCCCATCCATCCACCCAAAAATATCTTTATCCAAGTCAAGATTGACAAATTTTAGTTGTCCTCGCACCTGTTCGAGTGCTTGTTTAAATTCTGGATAATCTTTTGATTGTTCTACTAAGGATGTCCAGCCACGGCTGATGCCATTGCCGCTAATCAAAGCAAAGGTATCTACAGGAAACTGGCCGACAATATTGGCGGGAGTTGTTTGATACTGAAATTTATTGAGTTGCGGATCTAAATTGGCGATCGCTTTTAGCCGCACTCCGGCATCATCCACGCCAACACCTGCAACCACAGATTTGATTTGTTTCAACTGTGACAAGGTTTGTGGAGGCAGCTGCTTGGCTTGGGGACTGGCGGCGATTAATTGCTGTACCATGCCGGCATAATCTGGTACGTAAATTTGGGCAAGAGTATTTTTTACATCTACATTTTTACTCAAAATACTATTTGCACCTTCTTTACTAGCAAAAGAGGGCTGTCCTTTAAAGGTGTCAATGGCATTTTCTACAGCTTGCTTTTCGGGAGCCAATACCAAATGACTATTATTTAAAACTACGCTATATGTTGGTTTACCATTTTCTATGGTTTCTGTAATTTTTTCGCCTTTATAGTCAGATTCCTGGCTTTTGACGTTTTTCTGTTCTTTGAGTTTTTTAGCAAAATTCAAAGCGCTAATTTTGTCCTTAATCCCCACTACCATAAGGATCTTCGGTTCTGGCTGTGATGGGATAACAGGATTCGCTTCCTTAGAAGACTCATTTAATTGTGCGGGTTTAGTTGGGTTTGGCGGTAGCATTGCAAACATCAAACCACCAACCCAAGGTTTTATATCTTTTTCATAAGAAATATCACTACCCTTAAACATATCCTGATTCAAGTCTTCTAGACCTTTTGTCAGTAACTTTTGGGCTTCTGGAGTGCCAAACTGCTGCAAATTTGACCAAGCTTGCTGGTCAGTTGTGATGTAAGTTGCCATGATTGCTGTTGAAGGTACTAATTTAGCACTGCCGAGAGCGTCTGAGATATCACCAGCAGGCCCTTTCAAATACATGTAAGCAACTACACCTCCTGTCACCAAGACAGCAGTACCGATCACAGGAATTAAAAACTTTGATTTACGTTCAGGCATGGTTGTGTCCTCTTTTCCTCAAATTGTCACCGAGGTTAGTAAAAACGTCATTATAGAATTCTCGGAATTATTCTCAATCGCTACTCATTTACTGGTATTTACTGAGAAATTTAGTAGTTATACACAAGATGACTCAAAAAGTACTTCAATGCGGTTAGGAGTAAATCCGTAAATGATAGACCAAAAAAGTAGCGTGCTTGGAGCTGGCAAGCTATCCTAGGATATTTAAGGTCAAAAAAAGCGTAGAAAAATTAGGGCAGAAATTCCATAGATAAATTCAGATAAACCAGATAGCGTTATTTTTTTTAAATACATCCAGCAAGATTTTTCACGGATTAAAAAGGTCAGTAAACATCAATGTCGCACTCTTATTTTGATACAGAGAATAACGGACACAAATCTTTTGAACTACCAGGAGCGAAACCACACTACAATCCCGATCGCCCCGGACAGGTAGAGCATATTTTTCTTGACCTCAGCTTGGATATTCCTAACCAGAGTTACCACGGTACTTGCAGTATCCGCCTATTACCTGTCCGTAATGGTATTGACCGCTTAACTTTGGATGCTGTCAATTTGAATATCCAGTCTGTACAAGTAGACGAGGTGGCGCAAAACTTTGATTACGATGGCGAACAGCTGACGATTCAACTTGCTCAACCAACTCAAATTGGTAAAAGATTGTTGATTGCGATCGCCTACTCGGTCGAAAAACCCCAGCGCGGTATTTACTTTATTCAACCAGACAAACACTATCCCCATAAACCCACCCAAGTCTGGACTCAAGGAGAAGACGAAGACTCGCGTTTTTGGTTTCCCTGCTTTGACTACCCAGGACAACTATCTACTTCTGAAATTCGCGTTAGTGTTCCCAAACACTTAGTTGCCATTTCTAACGGCGAACTAATTGATACTCAAAAAGATGGCGATCGCAAAATCTATCACTGGTCACAACAGCAAATTCATCCTACTTATTTAATGACTTTAGCAGTAGGTGACTTTGCGGAAATTCGTGATGAATGGCAAGGAAAACCAGTCACCTACTACGTAGAAAAGGGAAGGGAGGAAGATGCTAAACGCAGCATGGGCAAAACTCCCCGCATGATGGAATTTTTGAGTGAAAAGTATGGCTATCCATACCCTTTTCCCAAATATGCCCAAGTTTGTGTTGATGACTTTATCTTTGGAGGAATGGAAAACACTTCCACAACTCTATTAACCGATAGATGTTTGCTAGATGAACGCGCCGCTTTAGATAATCGCAACACCGAAAGTTTAGTTGTTCACGAATTAGCGCATCAGTGGTTTGGTGATTTGTTGGTGATTAAGCACTGGTCACATGCTTGGATAAAAGAAGGAATGGCTTCCTATTCTGAAGTGATGTGGACAGAACATGAGTATGGGCAACAAGAAGCCGCATATTATCGGTTATTAGAAGCTCGTAGTTATTTGAACGAAGATAGCAGCCGCTACCGTCGGCCAATGGTAACGCACGTTTACCGAGAAGCCATTGAACTTTATGATCGCCACATCTATGAAAAAGGGTCTTGTGTCTATCACATGATCCGGGCAGAATTAGGAGAAGAGTTGTTTTGGCAGACAATTCACACATTTGTGCAGGATAATGCCCACAAAACCGTCGAAACAATAGACTTATTACGGGCAATTGAAAAAGCAACTGGGCGTAATCTCACCTTCCTTTTTGACCAGTACGTTTATCGTGGCGGTCATCCTGATTTTAAAGTTGCCTACTCTTGGGATGCAGATGCTAAGTTAGCAAAAGTGACAGTAACTCAAACCCAAGTCCCAGCAGACAAAAATGGTAGTAAGGAGTTATTTGACTTAAAAATTCCCATTGGTTTTGGCTACACCCAACAGGGACAAGCAGCGCCACTCCAAACTTTTACTGTACGGGTACATGAAAAAGAACAAAGCTTTTACTTCCCCCTAGCAGAAAAGCCCCAGTTTATTAGCTTTGATGTGGGGAATCATTTCTTAAAAACTGTGTCTTTGGAATACCCAGTACCAGAGTTGAAAGCACAGTTAGAATTTGACCCTAACCCAATTTCTCGCATCTATGCAGCAGAAGCTTTAGCAAAAAAAGGTGGGTTAGAAGCAACTAAAGCCTTATCAGCATCGCTGAAAAACGAATTATTTTGGGGTGTACGGATTGAAGTAGCGAAACAATTAGCTCAAGTTAAATTGGATCAAGCCTTTGATGGATTAGTTACTGGGCTGAAAGATCAAAATGCTCTGGTGCGGCGCGCTGTAGTGGAAGCACTAGCTCAAATCAAAACTCATGAAAGTTATAAAGCTGTAAAAGGACTGTTGCAGGACGGTGATCCCAGCTACTACGTAGAATCAATGGCTGCTCGTACCATTGGGTGTATTGCGGCTGCTAATTTAGACGAAAAGTCCAAAGAAGAAAAAGTTCTCAAACTGCTGAAATCTGTTTTAGAAGAAAAGGCAGGTTGGAATGAAGTGGTGCGGAGTGGTGCAGTTGCAGGTTTAGCTGAACTCAAAACCTCTGAAGCAGCTTTAAATTTGCTACTCGAATACACCAGACTTGGTGTCCCGCAACCGCTGCGTCTATCTACAATCCGAGCTTTAGGCAAGATTTCTGTAGGTCAAAGTCCAGTCAATTTAGAACGAATTTTAGAGAAATTAGCCGAATTAGCCAAAGAAACCTTCTTTTTAACCCAAATAGCAGTAGTTGCAGCCTTGGGACAAATGGAAACTCCCAAAGCAATGGGGATTTTGCGGTCGCTAGCTGACCAAACGCCAGACGGGCGTGTCCGGCGCTATGCTGATGAATCAATTGCGAACGTGCAAAAGAACGTGGGTACAGAAAGCGCCTTGCGTTTGTTGCGCGAGGAACTCAATCAACTCAAACAACAAAACCAAGAATTGGTCAGCCGCTTAGAAAATTTAGAAGCTAAATCTAAAACTACTACATCTTAGTGCATTACGGCGTAAATCAATCTACCATCCAGGGTGGGGTGTTTTATCCCGCCCTATTGGTGATTTAATGGTTAAATTTGACTTCTTTGACAGCTTTGGCATTGTGACAAAGCAAAATTACGCAGCGATCGCTACATTAGAGATATAGAAAAACTCCTAATACTCTCTGCGCCTCTGCGTCTCTGCGTGAGTCAAACCAGCCCCTAATCATAACAATACCATTGCAAATATTTATTTGTGACTTCTAAAAAACTATGAGTACAACTGTCAACATTTCTCAAAACCCCTTACTCAAAGGCTCCGGCTTACCTCCCTTCACAGAGATTCAGCCAGAGCAAGTAGTACCAGCCTTTAAAGAATTATTGGCGGAACTCGACCAACAATTAACCAGCTTGGAGGCTAATCTCCAACCTACTTGGAGTGGTCTAGTAGAACCTCTAGAAGAACTAACAGAACGATTAACTTGGAGTTGGGGCGTAGTCAACCATTTAATGGGTGTGAAAAATAGCCCAGAACTACGCGAAGCTTACGAAACAGTCCAGCCAGAAGTAGTGCATTTTGTCAATAGGCTTGGTCAAAGTCAACCCATTTATGATACTTTCAAGAAACTGCGCGCCAGTGAACAATGGGATACTTTAGAATCTGCCCAACAGCGAATTGTGGAAGCTGCCATCCGTGATGCTGAACTTGCTGGTGTTGGCTTACAAGGAGAGGCACGGGAACGTTTTAACGCTATTCAAATGGAATTGGCAGAACTTTCTACCAAGTTCTCTAATCATGTATTAGATGCCACCAAAGCTTTTAGCCTAACTCTCACAACCAAAGCAGAAATTGAGGGTTTACCCGATAGCCTACTCAGTCTGGCGGCACAAGCTGCCCGTGCTGCTGGGTCAGAAAATGCCACACCCGAAAATGGCCCTTGGCGCATCACTTTAGATATTCCCAGTTATGGGCCTTTCATGCAGCACAGCACCCGTCGTGATTTGCGCGAACAGCTTTACAAAGCTTATATAACTCGTGCCTCATCTGGTGAGTTAGATAATAATCCGCTAATTCAACGCATTTTGGAGTTACGGCAAGAATTAGCCCATGATTTATTAGGTTTTGAGAATTTCGCTGAGTTGAGCTTAGCTAGTAAAATGGCTCCCAACGTTGAGGCGGTCGAGGCACTGTTAGAAGAATTACGTCGCGCCAGTTACGATGCAGCTACCAAAGATTTAAAAGAACTCAAAGCTTTTGCAGCTACCAAAAAAGCAGCAGAAACTGAAGATTTACAACACTGGGATATTAGTTTTTGGGCAGAACGTCAACGAGAAGAAAAATTTGCCTTCACCGCCGAAGAATTACGTCCTTACTTCCCCCTCCCTCAAGTTCTGGATGGTTTATTTGGACTTGTGCAGCGGCTATTTGGTGTTACTGTGACTTCTGCCGATGGCCAAGCCCCAGTCTGGCATAAAGATGTGCGTTATTTCCAAATTGCTGATGAAACTGGTAGCCCCATAGCCTACTTCTATTTAGATCCTTACAGCCGACCAGCCGAAAAACGCGGTGGTGCTTGGATGGATGTGTGCATCAATCGCAGAAAAATGACTGAGAATGGTGTACCTAGTACCCGTTTACCTGTGGCATATTTGGTCTGTAACCAAACTCCCCCAGTAGACGATAAGCCAAGTTTGATGACTTTCTATGAAGTAGAAACTTTGTTCCACGAGTTTGGTCACGGTTTGCATCACATGCTAACTAAGGTAGACTACCCTGGAGCAGCAGGCATCAACAATGTAGAATGGGACGCGGTAGAACTACCCAGCCAGTTCATGGAAAACTGGTGCTATGACCGACCTACTTTGTTTGGCATGGCTAAGCACTATGAAACTGGTGAACCTTTACCAGAACATTATTACCAAAAATTGCTAGCGGCACGTAATTATATGAGTGGTAGCAGCACATTGCGGCAAATCCACTTTAGTAGCGTTGATTTGGAACTGCATTGCCGTTATCGCCCAGATAGTGATGAAACTCCCGCAGATGTGCGCCATCGCATTGCTAAAACTACTACTGTTTTGCCACCACTACCAGAAGATGCTTTTTTATGTGCTTTCGGACACATATTTGGTGGTGGTTATGCCGCAGGTTACTACAGTTACAAGTGGGCAGAAGTATTGAGTGCTGATGCTTTTGCAGCTTTTGAAGAAGCTGGGTTAGAAGATGAAGAGGCAATCAAAACTACAGGTAAGCGCTATCGAGATACAGTACTGGCTCTCGGCGGTAGCAAGCATCCAATGGAGGTGTTTCAATCCTTCCGGGGTCGTGAACCAAGTACGGTTTCTTTGCTTAAACACAATGGCTTATTAGCAAACAGCAACTGATAACTGTAGTAGTCTATTTGTAGTCAGGACTTTAGTTATTATTTTGCAAGCACTAAAGTCTTGACTATACATTAACAATCAAAGGAGGAAGCGATCGCTTAATTACAAACTAAAATCAGAAAGTACGACTTTTGATGATTGACAAAAAGATGATTCAATTATAGTCTAACCACAATTCATCAAAAAATATATAGAATTATGGCGACAATTGCTACCAAGAATGAAGTTATTACCGTAATCATCATTTTCTCAGTCAAGCCAGAACAACAGCAAGAATTAATAGATGCGATCGCTGAATTTGTAGAGATAGTCAAGCAACAACCTGGTTTTGTTTCTGCCAATATTCATAAAAGTATTGATGGCTTAAAAGTCGCTAACTATGCCCAATGGCAAAACCAAGCAGACTACAATAGCTTTATTAATAATACTGAATTACAAGCAAAAGCAGCCAAACTGAGAGAATTTAATCCACCAGATATTCATATTTATGAAGTGGTTATTTCTGAGTCTAAACAAGGCATACCAAAAATTCGACAAGGGCAATACATAACTCATTTTGCGGAATTTCGGATGCCGCTAGAGAATCAACCGCGCATGATAGAACTGGCAAAAGAAAACGTTGGCAAAGCAATGGAGTTACCAAGCCTGATTTCAGCAAATTTTCATCGCAGTCTTGATGGCACTCGTGTAATCAATTATGGGCAATGGCTGGACAGAGAAAGTATCGAAAACCTCAAAAAACAGCCAGGATTTGGCAAAGACTTTGAATATTGGGAAGGTATTGCCGAAAACGAACATCATCTCTACGAAGTTGTTTTGACTGTACCCAATGATTAGTAATGCTTTATTGTCTAGTATTGAACAATATACGAGCATATATTTGATGGACAAAAGACTCAATCCATTGCAGATATTCCATGTTGGCAACTACAGCTGTATTATTATGTTCTGCACCCGGAACCAAAATCAGTGTCTTTGGTTCAGGAGCAGCAGCATATAGTTTTTGGCTCATGAAAGATGGGACAGTAGAATCGACAGTACCATGAATAAATAAAACTGGCACTTTCAAATGTGGTACTTTTTGAATCGACTCAAACCGCTGATTAAGAATTAAATCGACGGGAAATATCTGAAATAAATTTCGATAAGAGATTAAATCACGGATAGAAGTAAAAGAACTTTCTACAATCAATCCGGCTGCTTCTGGGTGTTTGAGCGCCAAATCAATGCCTATTGCACCCCCTAGAGAATGTCCGTAAATCACAATTTGGCTTGGTGGAATCTGCTGCTGTTTTACTAGGTAGTTCCAAGCTGTAAATGCATCCTGATAAACGCGCATTTCATTAGGAAAATCACCTTCACTGCGACCATACCCCCGATAATCAATCAGCAAAACCGAAAATCCTAATTGATGAAACCGATTGGCATGAGCTAAATTAGCGCCAATATTGATCCCGTTACCGTGCAGATATAACAAAACCTTGGCATCGGGTTGGTTGGACTTAAGCCACCAACCGTGCATACGCTCCACTTTACCTGAATCCACTGGTACAGGCAACCAAACCTCTTCGTAGGGGATATTGAAAAACTCTGGTGTTTTTTCAATCACACTGGAGGGAAAGAAGATAAATCTCGGTTGCTGCACAAAAAGAAATAGACAGATAGCAAAATAAGCGATCGCTGCAACTATACTGACCCATAGTAGTAGCTGGAACCATAATTGTATTATAATTTTCATTTTGTTGATGATCATGCACAACATTTTATACTTTTATAAGTATTGTTAAGGACAGTAATTATTAATTAGTCAAGCAATATTGGTGTTTTCAAATTAAAATTAGACTATTCAAACGATTTAGCAAGATAGTAGAAATATTTACATTACTTAAACAATTTAACTAGCATATAGTAAAAATAATAACTACCGGGAGAAGAACGTGAATCTCTTAAATGAGGCTCAAACCGAGCAATTAAAGGAAATAAGTCAATATTTACTGCGAGTTAGACAAGAAAAATCTATACGTATAGAAGAAGTAGCAGCAAAAACACATATTCAAAAAAATTGCTTACAAGCTTTAGAAACAGGTCACTTTGAAGAACTACCTGAACCTGTTTATGTCCAAGGATTTATTCGTCGCTACGCAGATGCCTTAGGGCTGGATGGTACTGCTTTAGCAAACACTTTCACAATTAATGTTGTACCTCCATATACCAACACCAGTCCTAATAATAGTCAAAATTTAGATAAAAGAGCAAAGATCCATATACCTCTTTTCATACCCTACGCTTTATTACTAATAATTGCCGCCATCGGACTCATCTACATACTCAATCCTCGACTGATAGTCGATTTTGTAACCAAGCAACAAAATTCAATCGCTACTTCTACTCAAAAAACAGCACCGTCATCTGAATCTTCGTTGTCTGAGCTTGAATCCCAGACTCAGCAACAAAATTCAATACCCACCCCTAGACAGATAACAGCGCCATCACCCGAATCTCCATTGGCTTTAGAACCTTTTATAAGCACAACAAATCAAAATGTCGAAGTCACTTTAGAACTTCAAGGTAAATCATGGCTGAGAGTGCAAGTGGATGGCAAGACTGAATTTGTCGGCGAATTAACAAAGGGAGAACGGAGAACTTGGACGGCAAAAGAACAGTTGATTATACGCTCTGGTAATGCTGGTGCTGTGTTGATTTCTGTTAACAATCAACCAGCAATACCTTTCGGGGATGCTGGCGCTATTAAAGAAGTTACATTTACTCCAGAAGTGAATAATTAATCAATAATCAACTGTTAATAGTCAATAGCCAGAGGACTTAAATCACACAAGCCAGGGTATAAAGTGCGGTATCCTATTTTCCTCTTAGATTGGTACTACCAACACTGGTGGTTATGTCAAGATTAAGATGAGGACTTAGGCAAATAATACAATGTTAGGAAAATTACTAGACGGGCGTTACCAAGTCCTCCAGGTCTTAGGTGGAGGAGGATTTGGTCAAACATACATTGCTCAAGACACCCATCGGCCTGGTTTCCCTAAGTGTGTTGTCAAGCACCTTAAACCTGTTACTCACAACCCGGAATTTCTCCAAACCTCTAGACGGCTATTCACTAGTGAAGCAGAAACTCTAGAAGAACTGGGACACCATGACCAAATTCCTCGGCTTTTAGCCTATTTCGAGGATAACCAAGAGTTCTTTTTAGTACAAGAGTTTATTAAAGGGTATGCTCTGACAGCAGAACTGTTACCAAATCGGCCTTGGACAGAAGACCAAGTAATTCAACTTCTGCAACAGGTTTTGGGAATCCTGGAGTTTATTCACAGTCACAAAGTCATCCATCGAGATATCAAGCCAGAAAATATTATCAGACGGCAGCAAGATGGGAAGTTAGTGCTAATTGACTTTGGCGCAGTCAAGCAAGTCCAAACTCAATTACTCTCAGCTCCAGGACGCACAGAAACTACCATTGCGATTGGTACACCAGGATATATGTCCACAGAACAGGGACGAGGCAAACCGCGTCCTAACAGCGATATTTATTCTTTAGGTGTTATTAGTATCCAGGCACTGACAGGATTACATCCCAGGCAGCTTGAGGAAGACCAGAATACAGGAGAAATTCTCTGGCAGCATTTGGCTACTAGTATAAGTTCTGATCTAGCATCTATACTCTCTAAGATGGTGTTACATCACTTCAGGGAACGCTATCAATCTGCAACTGAAGTTTTAGAGGAACTTGGGCAAATTGATGCTGTTGCGAATAGGGCATTCACTCAAGTAGAATTACCTCCGACACAGTTTTTTCCACAGAATGCAACTGTATATTCGCCTGGTTATATTCTGTCGCCAACACAATACAATAAACTCGAAAAAATGCTTTTGGAATTTGTTGGTCCCGTAGCCCCAACATTATTACGAAAAGTTAAAGCATCAGCATACAGTTATGAAGAATTAATAAATAATTTGGCCATTCACCTGACAGAATATCAACAAACTAAGTTTAAGAAACAAGCAACTTTATTATTTGAAGAATCTACAGAGCAATCAATAAATATAAGCAATTTACCAATAACAGAAATCACAATTATCAATGATAGTTTTGTACATCAGTGTGAGCAAGAATTAGCTAATGTTATCGGGCCTATAGCTACTTTTCTTGTCCAAAAAGCTATAAAAAATTCTCCACAAACTTCTCGCACCGAACTTGTGCGAACTTTGGCTGGCCATATTAGTGACCCTCAACAAGCCGGGCAGTTTCAGCAGCGCTTACTTGGTTAGAATTTAAATTTATAAAATCAATTATTTTGTTGATTAAGTATATCCATAGCTATTTTTAAACTAGATTTCATCCGATTAAAAGCTGCTGCTAACCCACCTATCTCATCATGAGATTTTTCATCAAAATCAGCACTCATATCACCAGTACTTACTTTTTGAGCTATCTTTTCTATTTTTCTAATCCGTTGAATCACAGTTTTTTTAATCAAAAAGTTAATTAAAAGAATGACTATAGCAAAGATAGTAATTAATAGCCCCATAATCAACAGCCAACTTTGGTGGGCATTCTGAAAAACATCTTCGGAAGGAACAGAAATGGTTTGGGCAGCAATAATTTCATTGAGTTGCCAACCAAAACCATTTTTTGTGCCATAAGTTGTTAATTGACTCTTGGGAGCTTGATCTGGTGTGGAATGGCATCGCAGACATTTTTGTTCTGTAATGGCTAGTGGGCGCGCGATGTAAAATACTTCGCCTTCAGGCAATGTGCGAAAGCCAGAAAGTTCTTTAGTCTTGGGTTCGTTACGAAAGCGCTCTACAAGTTTAGTTTCAAAACTGTCAGCTTTATCCCGCAAATTAGTGGGATTAAGAGTTGCTTCTTTATAAAGAAAATTTTGATATTCTTCGTTCTTACGAAAAGTTTCAAATACTTCTGTTGCTGAAAAGGCTGGTACTGTCTCTGGAATGAACACTGATTCGGTTTCTAACCTAGGTGCTAATAAGGGGTTCACCTTATTTTGGGTATAATTTCTGACTGAATTCATCGTTTTAATCAGAATTTGCGCTTGAGAGGTTACTTCATTTTGCGCTCTTTGTTCAAGTACTCTAGATAGAATAGCACCACTCACAAAAATGCTAACTAAAAAAACTAACATCAAAATTAAGTTAAATTTAGTACCTATTTTTAAGTTTTTTAACATATTATTGTGATAATAAAAGTTTACATACGAAATTAGCATCTATACTGTATTTAAAAAATGTTTATAGATACTGTTCAAAAAATTAAGAAATATTAATTTCTTAGGGTAAGATAATTAGGCTTTAATTCAGTTTAGCCTATCTAGATTAACCCTGATCACAGGATTATTTATTTAACCAAAATTTAGTGATGTCTTGGAAATTTTCACGTCGTTTGTTTATTTTACAGTTGTTATATTGGACAGTTGCTAGCTGCAAACCAACACCAAAATCTGAAGGCGTATTAACCATTGGTGTCCTCAATTATGGTGGGGACGAAGAAATAATTAATCGATATGCTAAATTTAATAATTACTTGGCTGAAAAAACAAAAGCACGCGTTCGGCTAGAGCCTGCTTTTAATGAAAATAAAGCGATTGAGCGCTTGGAGTCTCAAGCGTGGTCATTAGTATTTGCGCCGCCGGGGTTAGCAGCTGTGGCGATCGCTCGTTACAAATATATACCTGTGTTTCCTTTAGTAGGTGTCAGTAATTTGCGCTCAGTATTAGTTGTTCGCCAAGATAATCCAATTCAGGAATTAAAACAACTACAAGATCAAACAGTTGCTTTAGGTCAACAAGGTTCAGTCACAGGATATTACTTACCTCTTTACAACCTTTATGGGTTAACACTAGCTGAGATATTATCTGCACCTACACCTAAAACCGTTTTGGAATTGGTAGCTGAAGGCAAAGCCACTGCTGGAGCTGTCTCTGTAGCAGAGTTGGATCTCTACAGTCCACAGTTACAGCAGGCTCAGTTCCGTATCCTCTACACAGATCCTCATTATGTTCCACCTGGTGTAGTTTTAATTGGATCTACTGTTGAACCTAACCGTCAAAAATATATCCGCAAAGTCATGAGTGAATTTCCTGCGGTTTTAGCTCAAGAAATCGGGTACGTACCCAATGGGCAAGTACCAGATTATAAATACATGATGGATGTAGTGGAACGCGTAAAACTAATTGCTCCCCAATTGCAAAACAAGCCTGTTCGCTTATTTTGAAGTGGGCATGGGGCATGGGAAAGAAGGGGTAAGGGGGAAAGGG
>NZ_JAECZB010000007.1:80717-127517 GCF_016056295.1 Atlanticothrix silvestris CENA357 | reverse complement strand
GACAGCCTTTCCCCTTTCCCCTTCTTCCCAATGCCCCATGCCCAATAACTAGTAATGTACATTTTATTGACTAGAGTGAAATGATGGTACAGTGCGATCGCTACAATCTTAGGGTAAGCAATACTCAATGGTGCAGCAAATGCTCAGGCGGTTAGTTCAGTGGTTTAAGAGATTTTTCCAACGCTTGTTTGGTGGGCAACAGACTTCCTCCAAAATAGAGGATAATGTGCCAAAAGAACCAGCGCCACCTCTAACCGACACAGATCTGGAGTTTCTATTCACCGAACTTCTAGAGGGAGTACATCAGGCACGAGGGCAAGCTTGGGCGCAAAAGTGGCTGCATAACATTGAACATCGCGTCTCTACTGAACGCTGGATAGAATGGTTACGACGCTTTGGTGAAAGATTAATAGCATCACCTACACCCAATAATGAATTAGCTGCTCGATTAGTGCAGCTGGGTGAGTTGGGCATCGGAGAAGTTGGAAATGCGGCCTACGATATTGGGATGCAGGTATTGAGACGCAATCAAAGCGAACCAATATGGGAATATGAGGGGCCAGATGCTGTCAGTGAAACCTTCCTACCCCAAGACAACTACTTGTTACAAGATGAAGTAGACGAACAAGACAATATTCCGGCTATAGAAGAATCCCTCCCAACAGAAGGAGAATACCAAACAGTCAGCCTGGAACAATTGTTTGTAATGTTGCAGCAAGATGAAAACTTACGCCAGCAAGTTGCTCAACAGCTAGCAATAGAGACTGACGATCCACAAATTATTGTCCAGGAGTTGATTAATCAATATGCCGCCAATGAATCGACTACAGATCAAGGGTAAGCTATTGGGAATGGGGCATTGGGAAGAAGGGGAAAGGGGCATGGGGAATGGGAAAATTAAGAGGAATTGGGGCAGGGTGCAGGGTGCAGAGGAGAAAGTTTTGGGTTTGTGTGATAATCCTTCTCCCTTTCTCCCTGCTCCTTGTCTCCCTGCCTCTTTCTGCTCCCCTGCTCCCCTAGCCCCTAGCCCCTAGTCATAAAGTTTTGTATATTTTTTATAAACCTATGACCAAAAACACAGCTAAACTCAGTTGTTTTTACGTAATTACAGATTTTTTTAACACAACGATCGCTACAATCTAGGAGAAATAAAATCCAAGAGTATGGCAGATCTCACGCAGCTATTGCAGTGGCTTAAAACGTTTTTAAACAGCCCCGTTGGTAGTCAGCAGACTCGTGTTATCAAGACTGCGAGGGGACATAAAGTTGTAGAATCACCACCTCAACTCACGAATGCGGATCTGGAACTTTTGTTTAATGAACTGTTGGAAGGTGTATATCAAGGACGAGAACAACAGTGGGCAATAAAGTATCTAGAACGAATGGAAGAACGCATTAGCGTTGAGCGTTGGATAGATTGGCTGCTGATTTTTGGCGAAAAATTGCTCACATCACCCGCACCAAATCATCAGTTAGCAACGCGGATGGTGCAGTTAGGTGAACTTGGTGTCGGTACAATTGGAGAACTTTCCTATGACATTGGCATACAGCTATTGACACGTAATTTAAGCGAATGGTACGAGGACAATCAGGAGCCAGAAGCCGAAACTACAACTTCCGAAACGTCCGAAAGCCTAATAAACTCTCCAGGACAGGAGTTGATACGTAATTTAGGCGAACTGTTGTGGGAGTCTGATGAGCTAGAAACTGAAACCGCGCCAGCATCCCAAATTGCTGGTGATGAAGATGCGAATGAGCAATCAAGAAGGTTTCGCTTAGAGTATAAAAGTGAAGAAGTTGAAACCGCAGCAGCAGTAACACATGAGCAAATAGGCTCGCGGATTTGGGAATATCAACAGGAAGAAGTTGTTGAAGCCACAACCTTATTACCTCAGGAAAACTCAGAAAATCTGATTCCAAAATATACACCAAAAGAAGCCGAAACCCCAAAAGTACTACCCTTGCTTGTTCCTGCTGAAGAAGATGTGATTGCTAATTTAAGCGAACTTTCATTAGACTGTGTAGTCAAAACCCCAGCCCATATCGTTTCAGAAGAGAGAGTTTGGGATCAGTCTCTCACGAATTTAGAGCCAGAAGTAGCCGACACCCTGGATGAATTATTAGTAAGGTTGGATCAAAGTACTAATTTAGCCCAACAGCTAGCTTCCAATCTGGCAACTTTCACAAGCCAAAGTCCAGTTATTACAACCAATCAGTCAAATCCCTTAACCCAAGCACAAGCATGGTTTTACCAAGGTCTTCAGCAAGCCAAAACGGGTGATTTATTAGGGGCGATCGCTTCTTATAACCAAGCTATAGAATTGAAACCCGACTCTTGTAAATATTGGTTTAACAGAGGTTTAACTTTATTTCATTTAAAACATTTTGCTGAGGCGATCGCTTCTTATAACCAAGCTATAGAATTGAAACCCGACTACTACAAAGCTTGGCATAACCGCGGTGGAACCTTAGGCGAATTAGGACAATTTGAGGAAGCAATCGCTTCTTTTGAACAAGCCATAGAAATTCAGCCTAATTACCCAGATGCTTGGTCTAGCAAGGGTTTAGCACTACTGAAGTTAGGGCAACTGTGGGAAGCAATCGCATCTTATGATCAAGCTGTGCGTTTGGAACCCCAAGACCCAGAAAACTGGTATTTTCGAGGTATAGCACTAGCTGTCAGTGAACAACATGAAGAAGCGATCGCATCTTATGACGAAGCTTTAGAACTTGAACCGGGTTTTCATGAAGTCTGGATTGACCGGGGTGTAGTCCTGTTTAATTTAAAACGTTGGTCAGAAGCGATCGCTTCTTGGGACAAAGCCCTCTTAAGTCAACCTAACTTCTACTTAGCTTGGTACAACCGGGGTGTAGCGTTAGATAACCTAGTACGCCGCGAGGAAGCGATTGATTCTTATCGCCAAGCCATAGTGATTAAACCAGACTTTCACTTAGCTTGGTACAACCAAGCAGTAGCACTGTTTTATTTAGAACAATTTGCTGAAGCGATCGCCTCTTACGACAACGCCTTACAAATCAAACTCGACTATTGGGAAGCTTGGATTGGTCGAGGTACAGCAGTTGGTCATTTAGTCAATAGCGACACGCTATCAAGTTTGTCAACTAGCATAGTAACAGCAAACCCCACCCTCAAGTCTGGTGGCTATGAAGGTAAAATAGCCAGTTATGAGGAAGGGTTGAAACATGTCCCTCCGGATACTTACCCTGAAGGTTGGGGGAGATTACATTTAGCGATCGGTAATGCACATTACGATCTAGGCAAGAAATATCCTACAGCCCGTAATTATTGGCATAATGCTGTAACTGAATATAATCAGGCGCTATTAACCCTCACGAGTGAAGATTTTCCCCAATTACATCTGGAAGTTTTACAATCTCTAATCAAAGCACTTTTGGGTTTAGGAGAAACAGCACAAGCACAACAATTACAGCAACACAGCATAAATCTACTACAACAATTGCTCAATGAACCTACTCGCCCTGATGAAAGTAAAAAGCAGCTGGCTCTCAAATTTGCCGGACTTTGGCAATTAGCAGTTGATGTACATGTAGATTATGGTGATTTGGTGGAAGCCTGGGAAATGGCAGAAAAAATCAAAAATTCTTGCTTAACCTGGCTGTTGTTCGATTGGAATGAAGAAATTTATTCACCTAGTTATGAATCAGTTCAACAACTGCTTAATCCCACCACAGCAATTATTTACTGGCATATTAGCCCGGTAGCTCTACATACTTTCATTATTAAAGACGAAGCGCCATCACCTATCCTGGTCTTTACACCCATACAAGATGTAGGAAAAATATCTTTAGAAGAAACCACTGCATTCCACCATGAATTGCCTTTAACAGAAGCCGCAAGACGCTTAATTGAATTTGAAAATTGGCTAGAAGATTGGAATCAAACACACCGGGAATATAGTAGCCAAGTCCCATCTCAACAAAGCAAAAGCAATCATTCATGGCGTTCAGAAATGGAGTCGAGGCTGTTAAAACTGAAAAATATTCTCCAAATTTCCACAATTGAACAAGAACTTGAAGATATCACCCAACTAATTCTCATTCCCCACCGTGACTTGCACAGATTGCCTCTTCATGCACTGTTTTATCCCTATCAAGAAGATTTACTGAGTGTAGCATCTAATTTTACTATTAATTATTTGCCTAGTATTCAAGTAGGTCTGACTTTAAAAACTAAAAATGTACAGCAGTCAATATCTCAAAAATTGCTCAGTATTGAACATCCTAATAGTACAGGTTATGCCACATTAAAATTTGCCCAACTAGAATCTGAAATTGTCAGTCAGATGTTTAATAATCCTCAACGCATCCAGGGAGCAAAAGCTACTAAAAACATTGTTGAAAATGCCTTATTTAATAGTAATAATATATTGCATTTTACGGGACATGTTGTTAACAATAATAGTGAGCCTAAAAAATCAGAATTAGCTTTAGCAGGTGAAGATAAACTGACTCTAGAAGAGATCTGTCAAAGAACTTTATCTAGCTACAATTTGGTAACTCTCTCTGCTTGTGAAACTACAAATATTAACAAATACAATACTACTACCGAGTATATAAGTTTAGTCAATGGTTTTCTCTGTAGAAAAGTTCCCTATGTAGTAAGTACTCTTTGGACTGTAGAATCATCTGCGAGCGCCTTGGTGATGATAGAGTTTTATCGCAAGCTACAGGAAGATAAATCACCAACCGCTGCATTAGCTGAAGCAACGACATGGCTAAAAGAACTAACCGCAGTAGAATTAACAAAATGGTATGAAGACTTACTCAATAATTTGCAATCTGAAGAGTTAAGAGTTAGGGCTTATTTAGCAACACATCTATATAGAAGTAGTAAAATGACACCAGATAAAAAGCTTTATCATCATCCTTATTACTGGGCGGCATTCACTATTGCAGGTAAGATGAATTGAACTACCCCACTTTAACAGAGTCTAAGCGTGGAGCTTATGGACTTAATGGCGATACTTTAAAATCCCTAACTTCTTTAAAAAGGAATATGCAAATTATCCAGTTTTAAAATTTTAACAAAGCTTTCGCAGGTCTTTTTGGCAAGCATTACAGGCAGAAGTTTTAGGCTCAAAATCAATACAAGCGATCGCTTGCACAGATGGCATCCATTCAACGAATCGTTGGTAGCTTGGAAGACCTGGAAATGCACATTCCCATTGTTTCTCTACATGTTCTAAATAAAAACGCTTGAAATTTCGGTAATGCTTTTGGTGAAACGCAATTAAAATTGTCATAACGCTTAAAGCACAAGCTCTTTGCTCGAACTCGCTTGATTCCTCCATGTTTTAGTCGGCTTTTGTGCCATTTAGCTTCAAATTTCTCGCAGAAATCGTCTACGTGGCAGAATAATGCTTCTAAACTAAATATAGGGCAGGTGCTGAATTTAACGCTATTTTCAGCTTACTACCTGCCCTTTCCCTTATCCCGAACTCACGTTATCTTAGTTTTATAATCATTAATTTGGTGGGTCTAAACGGTTCACAACTGTAGCCCACAAAATCATCGGTGAACCTACGCCTAAACAGAACAACCACTGTTGCAAAGTCAACGGTGCTGTTTCAAATACTTCATTAATCAATGGCACATGAGCAAAGACAATTTGTAATAGAATTGCTCCGACAATTCCAAAACCGATGGCGGGAATATCAACATTCTCTTTCATTGTGCCGTCCATCTTGGCAATCAGATTTGGGATCAATTGGCTAATACTCAACAGATAAAATATCCGTCCGGCAATTAGAGCGTTAATCGACATTGTTCGAGCTAAATCTATATTGCCTGTTGTTTGGCGGATGTATTCAAACACCCCGAAGATTACAATCCAGTTAAATAGAGAAATTGCTAAAATTCGCTGTATCCGACTGCCTGATAATAAAGGTTCGTTGGGATGACGTGGTGGTTGTTGCATCACCTTTTGGCTTTTAGGTTCAAATGCCAAAGGTACTGTCATGGTGATAGAGTTCAACATATTGAGCCAGAGAACTTGTAGAGATAAAATCGGCAAATCTCTAGCCAATAATGTACTAATTAAAATCGTCATTGATTCTCCACCGTTTACAGGCAGAATAAAGCAAATCGCTTTGATGATATTTTTATAAACGGCTCGTCCTTCTTCTACAGCCGCTTCAATGGAGGCAAAATTATCATCGGTGAGTAGCATATCTGAAGCTTCTTTAGCTACTTCCGTACCTGCGCCACCCATTGCTATCCCAATGTCTGCTTGTTTTAAGGCTGGTGCATCGTTGACACCATCCCCAGTCATGGCGACAACTTCGCCTTTGGATTGTAAAGCTTCGACTAGACGCAGTTTTTGCTCTGGTGCGACACGGGCAAAGACTACGCCTTCTTCGGCAACTTGAGCGAGTTCTGTTTTATCCATTTGGGCGAGTTCTGCACCTGTAAAAGCTAGAACTGAGCCATTTTTGTTAATTCCCATTCTCTGGGCGATCGCCTGCGCTGTGACAGCGTGATCTCCTGTGATCATCTTTACCTGAATTCCGGCTGATTGACAGGCTTGCACCGCTTTAATTGCACTCTCACGCGGCGGATCAATCATTCCTTGCAATCCCAAAAAGATTAACCCATCAGCAATATGTGGATGATCTACTGTATTTTGCTCATCTGTTACAGGCTTTTCCGCTAGGGCTAAGACTCGCAAGCCCTGACGCGCCATGATATTGACTTCCCGTTCAATGTTGGCTCGTGATAAGGTTTCTACACAATCTAAGGGGTGCGGTTGTCCTTCGCTGTTCAGCATCAAGTTACAGCGTTGCAAAATTGCCTCTACTGAACCCTTGACATAAATAGTTTTACCTCTGGGTGTGTCATGCAAAGTCGCCATGTACTGATAATCAGACTCAAAAGGAATACTATCGATTCTGGGCATTTGCTTGTCGAAAGTAGGCTGACTAAAACCAGCTTTATTCGCTGACGCAATCAAAGCACCTTCTGTAGGATCTCCCATCACCACCCACCTGCTGTTTTTAGTTTCCAGGTGAGAATCATTGCAGAGTAATCCGGCAATTAAACATTCTTGTAAACCTCTGTCGCTCTTTATATCGACTGGGTGTTCATCTCTAAGAATTTCCCCATCAGGAGCATAACCTATACCTGTAACCGTATATTGATGTCCCCCGGCATAGATGGCTTGGACTGTCATTTGGTTTTCTGTCAAAGTCCCAGTTTTATCGGAACAAATGACGGTTGCACTACCTAATGTCTCGACAGCTGGCAATTTCCGAATGATGGCATTTCGTCGCGCCATCCGGGAAACACCTATAGCCAACGTCACAGTCACAACTGCTGGTAAACCTTCTGGGATAGCGCTGACTATGAGCGTCACGGCGGCTTCGAGAGCTTCGTTCACACTTCTAGAGTTCAATCCGACAACGAAGCACAAAACAGATAGCCCTAACACCATATACAGCCAATTCTGGCTAAATTTATTAAATTTGCGCGTTAATGGCGTAGTAATATCTGTATGCTGCTCCATTAATTGGGAAATTCGCCCTGTTTCGGTGGTGTTACCAGTGGCTACAACAATCCCAGTGCCTTGTCCGAAAGTCACAAAGCCCCCGGCATAGGCCATGTTTTTCCGTTCTGCTAAAGGTGTGTCAGGCTGGAGAATTCGTATATTTTTTTCTATCGCTACCGACTCACCCGTGAGAGCAGATTCATCAATTTGCAAGTTGCGGACTTGAATTAAGCGTAAGTCTGCGGGTACTTTGTCACCGGAAGTTAACAGTACTACATCTCCAGGTACTAATTCTCGTGAAGGTACACGTACTTTCTCCCCATCCCGCAAGACTGTGGCTTCGGTGGTAATGGCTTTAGCTAAGGCAGAAATCGCACTCTCGGCTTTTGACTCTTGAATAAATCCAATAATGGCATTAGTTGTAGTCACGCCCCAAATTACCCCGGCGTTCACAAAGCTACCAGTGACGGCTTTAACTAAACCTGCACATAACAAAATAATCAGTAGTGGTTGGTTAAATTGCAACAGAAACTTTAACCACCAAGGCTGGCTTTTCTTAGCAGTGAGTTCGTTTGCACCCACCTCAGTTAATAACTGTGTTGCTCTAGTGCTACTTAAACCTGTTTCTTGATCAGTTTTTAGCCGCGCGATCGCCTCCCCAATTTCCAAGGAATGCCAAACTTCCGGCTGTCTATCTCTTGGTGCAGCAACGGTAGATACAGCTTGAACCATAATTATTTAGTTTCCTTAAATAAGTGTTAAAACAACAATAGCACTAATCATTAGTGCTTAACTAATTAAAAAACTAATAAAAATCAATAATTACTATAATCACCCTCAATGGTTGCCCAAAAATCGAGTATGCTTGCGATTAGAGTGAGGATTAAACCCGAAGGCGAAAAAGTTGTGAGTCTGGATTTGTCTACTCCATTGCAATTGATTGGGCGATCGGCAGAGTTTCAGCGTATTGTCGAAGTCTTGTCAGAAGATGGTGATTTATTAATTACCGGTGTACCTGGTAGTGGCAGGCGTACCCTAGTTAAGGGAGGAGCGCAAGAAGTTGGAGCAGTTGTACTGGAGATAGATTGTATCCGCGCCACAGATGGGGAAAGGTTTCTACAACTGTTAACAGAAGCTATTAGCCAAAACTGGGAACTAGTCAAAATTCAAAATTGGGTAAATCAATATGCCAGTGATTTTTTTATCTTCGATGTAGAAAAAAAACTGAAGCTGTCACGTTCTCTCAGCCAAAAGCAGCTATGGCAGGCATTTGAATTGTTGTTAGCATTGCCACAAATCATTGCTGTAGATTTACACAAGCGGCTAGTGCTGATTTTGCATAGTTTCCCTCATATCCGTTCTTGGGATCGCAATAGTTTATGGGAAGCGACATTCAGGCGCAAAATCAATCAGGACACTCATGTTAACTATGTCTTGATTGCAACTATCGCTGAAACAAGCCACCACTCAGATGAAAATAATTATCCTTTAGAAACTGTGCAATTGCCCCCTTTAGCTAGAGACATCTTAGCCGTGTGGGCTAGGGAAATGCTACACGTACAGAGACTAACATTTGATTCTCGTTCCAAAGCACTAACATTTTTTCTAGATGCTGTACAAGGACATATTGGTGATGCAATGGCTCTCATCCGTCGTTTGCAAACTTCATGTCTGCCTGATAGTTTCATTAGTGAACAAGATGTCACAGAGGCAATTGAGGGATTACTCAAAGATTTGTCGATGACTTACGAATCCTTGCTGATGCTTCTACCAGCCAATCAAGTGCATCTTTTGGAATGTTTAGCGTTAGATCCGACAGAAAAACCACAAAGTAAAGACTATATTCAAAAACATGGTCTTTCTAGAGGTGGTAGTTTACAAGGTGCGCTGACTGGTTTACAGCATAAAGGTTTAATTTACGGTGCAGAACAAGCTTATAAGTTGGCGATGCCACTACTAGCTTTGTGGTTGCGGCAGAGATTGAATTAAATTTTATGGAAAGGCGTGCGATCGCAGTTTTATATCTGACTAAGCTGATATTACTGTAAGATGCAGCGGCGATCGCAGCTTTTAAGCCGGATGAGTTATGATTTTCCTAGAACTTTCTTCCAGCAATAAAGCTAAATATTTTTAACATGTTAGCGTGTTCAAGCGTTATTAGAAAGACGCAAACTACTCAATTGGCGTTTTCGCCAAATAACTGCTACCAAATTAGTTAGCGAACAACTTATTGCGAGACACAACAAAATATAAGTGGGAGCCATCACTACACCAATCGCAAACCAAGTATATACGTGTAGTACCATCGCAAAAGCAAAAATGCTGGCAATCCCTGCCGCCTGCCATATTTGATGTGTCGGGCGATTTAGTGCTGTGAGGATGATTGTCAATGATGTAGTAATCAAGTTTGCCGGCACGAGAAATGCACAAATACTTAAGCAGTTGCCACGGGAGAACTCAGCTAAAGTGTTTAAATCAAGCATTAATTTGTTGGGATAATAACGGCATATAAAAGTAACAAAATATATTTTTATTTATCTAAACTGAGCTTAGCATACCTCTGAAGTAATCACTTGATTAATGTAACATAATTTAAAGTGGATCACTAATTTCTAAGCTTACTAATAGTTAATCCTAATCAACAGTATCAAACTTTTATTTAATCTAAATCTCTGTCAAAAATTTTAAATTATAGTGAAGCAGATTTAATTTTTATTACAAAACATCTATGTATTAACGGGTATAAATTAATAACTTCATTACATATAAGTGTATGATTATGATAAAAAAATTTGGGCTTTGCTTAATCAAAGTAGGAATAACGCGATCGCCTCAAGCCTGTGAGGGCAAAACCCTCGCAGTGCTACGGAACCGTACCTGAGATAATATATAACTAATCGAATAGATAGTTTTAGTGTGTTTAGGCAAATAACAAACTATAACTCTCTCATCAATGACTAAACTACTCTGAAGAAACTGCACTAATAATTGATACTTGTCAAATATTAGTGCAGTTCTCAGCAGGGGTCGCCTTGTTGCTACATAAAGCTTTATTTGGCGTTGCATCAATATTTTCTGGTAGAGGAAAAGAATTTACCAGATTGGCGATCGCTTTTATTCTCTCAAAATTTGCCACCACACTATCTCGATACTCATCTTTTAACTGCAAATCCAACAACAACGCCATTTGATCAACATACTCACCCACATTAAATTCTTGATTTTCCATCTCTACTCCTCTGCGCCTTCGGCGGTTAATTATCTTAAACCTATAACTTCTGGCGGCAACTTAAATAAACCATCTTCCCCAGCTTCAAAGTCAATAACTTTATACACAGAATCAATATTCAACTCACCATAAATGTGAGGAAATAGTTCATTTTCCTCGATACCTTCATAACGAATTTCAGGTTTAACTTTATCAGAATCAATGCAAAGTAGTACCAATCCTTTTTGATTAAAAAAAATGTAATTTGCAACTTTGATTATTTGTGTTGCTTTTGAACAGTGGATAAAGCCTTCACTATCCAGCGTATCACCGCGATAGCTACCGATGATGTTGGCTTCCATTGTTGGCGTTGGGTGATGTGGAAGATAGTATTCATGAATTGAAAGATAGATTTCATCAAAAATAAAAGCGATCGCCTCCTGAGTTTCAAGAGCGATCGCTTTTATTTATATTCCAGAATGGAGCTTAAGCAGCAACAGGTTCCAATAATTTAATATTCGAGAAAACAAACTCCTGAGTTGAGAGTTGTCCTGCTGTTTCAGTCCGAATTTCCCGGCGATTCAAAATGAAATAATCGCCAATCTTTTCGTACTCATCGGTAAATTCGCTTCTACCACCTTTTTGTTCCCCAGTTTTGGGGTCATGATATACAGAGTCATAAGTGTGGGACAAATAGCCTTCGCCAGTGTCATGACTGCTGAAAGTGTTGATTGTCACAAAAGTACCATGAATTAGACGGTGAACATGGCAAACTTCGTTATTACGAACTTTGTATTTATCACCCTCAGACTTACCACCAACTAAAATTTCGACTGCACCAGTCTCGTCAGTATCCCCATAGCTAAATGTATTTGTGCTGTGAGTGTCTTCAAAAGAGCGACGGACGCGGTGAATAGCAATTTCCCACGCTTGACCATGAATTGCTTTCTTCGCTTCCTCGTCATCTACATCCAACACTTCTGCTTTGAGATTAGCGTTGACGACAACTTTACCTGTAACTACTTGATCGTCATGCTTAAAAGTAATATCTGCGGCATAACCGGGGAAATTCTGATCCCAAGTGTAGCGGTTTTCATAAGCAGCTCGGAAAAGTTCCTGAGCAGAGAGTTTTGTAACTGTCATGTGCTTCTCCTAGCGTTACCAGTTAGATTAGCGTTTTATCTTTGCTGGTATTAGCATAGAAGTAATTGCTGAGTCTCGCATAGACCCCAACTGGGTACACTTATGCCTAATTCTCTCCACGCCGTATTTCAAGCGATCGCCAACGTCCGCAATGAGCAAGAACTACAACTAGCTTTAGCAGATAAAATTGGTGAACATTTTGGCGTGCAACATTGGGGCATCTATCTCATAGATGAACAGCCAACAGCTGAAATTAATAATCAAGCTATTCCAGCAGTATGCATGGAAAGCAATCCCATCGGGCGCTACGTAGTCGAACGTCACGCCCCCGCCCATGAACAATCGATTTTATCCCCAGGAGATTGGAAACATTTTTGCTCACGCCATGACCACGAACATGTGATGACTGGCCCTATTGTTTGTGATGGTCGGCTTGTCGGGACGCTAAACTTAGCTCGCGATCGCGGGACTGCGGCTTTTGATGGCGATGACCTCGCTGACTTGAGCGCCTTATGCATTCACCTGTCAGCCAGAATGGCAACATTACGAGCCAAACCACCAAAAATATCCAATTCTCTGTTACCAAGCCCTCTAACACCCCGTGAGTTAGAAATTGCCGAATTGGTGGCGCAGGGTTTAACAAATGCGGAAGTTGGTGAACAACTTTGGATTACCCAAAATTCTGTCAAGCAAGCCCTCAAAAGAATGTTTCGCAAACTGGGAGTTTCAGCTCGCACCGAGATGGTAGCAAAGCTGCATTTGATATCTTCTGAACAGATCAATTAAATACCTAGCAACTTAGCTGTTTGCTGGGTCTGAACAAAAGATGCTGCAATCAGCTGTTCGCCCAATTTCCTTACCTGTGCCACTAAAACTTCTCCAGCATTTTCTGGAGAACCAACGTTAAAAGGTGGTGCAGGATTATACTCTAACAATAACTGAATCAACTTAGCTGTTTCTTGCCCGCACAGATGAGCAGCAACTACCAATCCAAAATCAATACCGGCAGTTACACCACCGCCTGTAATGCGATCGCGGTCAACTACTACTCTTTCAGTTCCGACCTCAACCCCCAGCATGGCTAACTGGTCACGAAATGCCCAATGGCAGGCAGCGCGGTAGCCTTGTAGTAAGCCAGCCGCTGCCAAAATCAAAGAGCCAGTACAAACAGAAGTAATATATTTTGCAGTTTTACCCTGTTGCTGGAGAAATTTCAGCACCTCAGCATCCCGCATCATCTCTACCTGTCCCACAGCACCACCAGAAACGCACAAAACATCAAGTGATGGACAATCATCAAAAGTGGTTGTAGGCAATATTGTCATGCCTTCATTACTAGTAACTGGCTGCAAAGACTTCCACAACAAGTGGACACAAGTATTAGGCATCAAGGCAAATACCTGATGAGGCCCAGTGATATCAAGTTGAGTCATGCCAGGGAAAATAACTAGGCCGATGTGATATTTAGCTGGATTTGTCATTGCTAACTTCTTTTAATAATAGTTATGAAATATGGTAGAAGTGAGTATTAAAACTGCCTAGTCCTCAATCGAGTACATTTTCAATTCAATGGCTAATTCTCTTCATGAGCTATTCCAAGCTTTAGCCTCTGCTCGCGATCAACGCGAACTCAGACTGCGCTTTATGGATAGGGTGGGTGAGCATTTTAGTGTCCAACGTTGGGGAATCTATCTTTTCAATGAGCGATCGCGTTACGTAGCAATCGATATTCACGGTGTACCCAATGCTGATACTTTTGTAGAACTTTATGAAAAAGTCGGTCGAACTGTTGATCCAGTTCTGCGCTACGTAGTTGAGCATCATGCTCCAGCACATGAGGAAATGGTGCTACCTCCAGGAGGGTGGAAGCAATGCGAACTTTATCAGAATTGTTGTGCATACTATGACCACGAACACATTATGACTGGGCCAATAGTTGGCGGTGGTAGCCTCGTCGGCGCAGTTTATTTTGCTCGTGTGGGTGAAACTCCAGCATTCCATCATCAGGATATTGCTAATCTCAGCGCTGTTTGTACTCATCTATCAGCTTGTTTAGCTACATTGGGCATACAACAAATCAAAATAAATTCCTCTGTAAATAATCACCTCACAGCAAGGGAAATTCAAATTGCTGAATTAGTAGCACAGGGATTAACTAATGCTAAAATCGGTGCGACTTTATGGATTACAGAAAATTCGGTCAAGCAAGCTTTGAAACGGATATTTCGCAAGCTGGAAGTTACAAATCGTGCTGAAATGGTGGCACATATAAGAGATCTTTTAGATTGACAAATACATTACTAAAATCCTCATATTCTAGGCATTGCTGGGAATAATTAATGTTGGTTTAACCAAGCTTCGAGTTCAGCCACTTCTGAAAAATCTAACAAAGCTTCTGCCAAAGTTTCTAGCTGTTCAATCGATAATCCTTTTACTCTTTCAATTAACAATGGATTAATTTCACGAAAACGTCGATTTAGCTGACGTATAATTAGGCGTTGTTCTCCTTGTTTATTTCCCTGTTCCAGAATATCTTGGTAAATTACCGACTCTTTCATGATATCCTCCCTTAAAAATTGGCGTATCAAACCCTTGTCAAATTTTAAGCCTGCTAATATCTCGGTACACCCTGCAATATTTTGTCGTATATTTATATCTGAAATTCTAGCTATTCTGTTACCAACTTGCGACAGTAAAGTTGCTGGAGAGTTAGTTTGAGTAAGTGGTGCTAATGGTAACAGTGCTGGATTATGGAGAAATAAGCTAGAATCCTCTTCCCATAAGCGCACAACTCGGTAACGGTGAGTTGTGATTTCATCAATATACTCTTGAATAAAAGCAATTTCGTCACTTGTTTCCTGCAAAAATATTACTACCTGTGTAATCGGGAATTTATCCTTGCGCCTCAATCTGACGGAGTAATCCAGCATTCGGAAGGGTAGGGGAGGTTTTGAGATGGTACGAGTCTGAAACTCAATGTGTAAAATCCTCTCTTGAGTTTGCAAAAAGGTGACAGAATCTGCACGGATTGGTTCTAAAGAAAGCTCAGTTTTCAGTATTTTCGCTTCTGTGGTTTCAGATGTTAATAACCAACGAGCAAATTCTAGTGGATATTCTTCTGCTAACAGTTTACAAATATTGTCCGTGTTCAATTTTTACACCCTGACATGATGCTATTTTTGTAACTGAGCAAATACTTTATCATCATTGGCAACTGCGATCGCTCGTTAGTTTAGGATAGCAATTAACTAATAACTAAGAATCTCCCCCTATCCCCCGCAATGGTATGGACTCCCCTACATGCACAGATACATCGCACCATCCGATCGCGCCGCTTATTTGAGCGTGATCAGCACCTATTAGTTGCTGTTTCCGGTGGGCAAGATTCTCTATGTTTAATCAAATTACTGTTAGATTTACAACCAAAATGGGGATGGCATTTAGGTATTGCTCACTGCGATCATCGCTGGCGTACAGACTCTGAAGCTAATGCTCATCATGTAAAAAATTTAGCTCTAAGTTTGGGTATACCTTTTTATTTACAAACCGCGAATGAACCTTTAAACAGTGAAGCAAAGGCACGTAATTGGCGATATCAAGCTTTAAGTGCGATCACCTTAGCAAATAATTATCAATATATAGTTACAGGACACACAGCCAGCGATCGCGCCGAAACTCTGCTTTACAATTTAATGCGTGGTACTGGTGCTGATGGTTTGCAGGCTTTAACTTGGCAACGTCCATTAAAAGCGGACATGATGCTAGTGCGTCCACTTTTAGAAGTCACTCGCCAACAAACACAGCAGTTTTGCCAAGATTTTCATTTACCAATTTGGGAAGATTCCACCAATCAAGATGTGAAATACGCTCGTAATCGCATTCGTCAAGAGTTAATACCTTATTTGCAAGCCAATTTTAACCCTAATGTCGAATCAGCCTTAGCCCAAACAGCAGAACTCCTGCAAGCAGAAGTGGAATATTTAGAACAAGCTGCACAGCAGTTACGCGAAGCCGCGACGGAACAAGGGGAAAATGATCTTATTAGGTTAAATCGGCGGATATTACAGATAGCACCATTAGCATTGCAACGTCGCGTTATGCGTCAGGTATTACTACAAATACTTACTGATGCACCTAATTTTGAACATATTGAAAAATTAACAGCTTTAATTAACGCGCCTAACCGTTCACAAACTGATCCATTTCCTGGCGGTGCGATCGCTCAAGTACAAGAAAACTGGATTTACATCAACCATAAAAGCTGAAGTAGAAAGCGTTTTTCATCCTTCATACCTCATATAGCGGTTTTTATATGGATGAAATGCACCACTTTAGCCCCTAATCCCTAGCTCCTAGTCCCTTTTTCCACCAGACTGTACTGCACACAACCGAGAAGCGTTATCTTTTCTAAGATGCTAACAACTCTGGTTGAGACATCAAATTCTGGAGATTTTGACGCATCTCGTTAATAGTGTGGAGTTGATAATCGCCCGTTTCTTGAACTTGAGCTAAAGCTTCCCCAATATTTTGCAACTTTTGCCGCAACCCATCTAAGCAATCTTGAATAGGTTGTAGCGCTTCTTGATAAAGATTCACCTTACCCCAGCTTTCAGCCGTTGCAGTTCGCAAAGACAGCAAGTTTTCTTCCATCGTTTTTAATTCTTGCTGCTTTTCCTGTTGTTCATGGGTTTGATTATCAATCATGCCTTGGTCTAACTCAATAGCAGAACGCATTTGCTCAATTTCACGTTCTAGCTTT
Source organism: Atlanticothrix silvestris CENA357 (assembly GCF_016056295.1). Classification (GTDB taxonomy): domain Bacteria; phylum Cyanobacteriota; class Cyanobacteriia; order Cyanobacteriales; family Nostocaceae; genus Atlanticothrix; species Atlanticothrix silvestris. The sequence goes on along the minus strand of NZ_JAECZB010000007.1, from coordinate 110,882 downwards.
TGTAGTTCTTGGGACTGTTGTTGCCTTTGGGTATCAACTTGCAGAAGAATCGGCCCAAAATCAATATTGTTATCTTCTTGTGTATCAGGAACAGCCTGTCCTTGACGTTTTAATAAGATATTTTGGTGTTGCTTGACAAGTTTCTGCCGCTGTAGCAAATTACGACGTTGACCCACCAAAGTTTCGTTGAGCATTTGGTAGAGGTCTTTTTCATCTGTCAGTTCCATCTCTAAATTAATTTGATCTTTGTCAGGAGCTTGACGGATTTTATTTTGCAATTCTTCTATAGTTTCTTGCTTATATTTCAGTTCTTGCTCTTGGTCATGAACAAAACTAGAGTCTATTTCCAACTTATTAATTAAATCTTGTATGGTCTTTTGTAGTTCTTCTATGGGCATTCTCTCCAAAGCTTCCACATCTATTTTCTGATTCAAAACCATACCACCAGAACTTGCAGCGAAAGAGCGAATTTGTTGATATAAATCTTCCTGATATTGCAAATGTGTTTTCACTATTTGAGCATAATCTTGCTTGGTGGCAAGAGCTGCCGTATTCACTTTTAATTGGACTGTTTGCTGTTCTAAAAAATTGTGTGCCTGTTGCCATGCATTTTGGCGATCGCTCAAAGTTTGTAAAAGGCGGTCAACTTCTTCTTGCTGCTGATTTGCTAAAGTTTTTTGTTGCTCCAATTGTTGCCAATGTGGGTTGAGAGTAGCTTGCTGGTTTTCGACTAATTCAAATGCTAAACGCAGGTGTTCTCTGACTATTTCTGTGGGAGCAACGCGATTAGATAAGCGATCAAGTAACTCACTCATCACCCGACTTTGCTCTTCATCCAAAACTGTTCCTTGTTGGCAATCAGCTTGATGTTCTTCAAGACGGCGCTGCTCTCCCCGTAAATGTTCCCAAGCTCCTTCTAGTTCCTGACGATTACGTTCAATTTCTGCTTGTAACTGTTCAATTTGTTCACGAGATGTCTCAACTTCCTGCTTTTGCGACTCTAGCTGTTGAAACTCGTCCTCCATTTGTTGCAACTGTTCCAACCGTGCTTCCATGTCCATTTCACGGCGATTCATCTCTTGGGCCTGAAATGTCAGCGACTCCTTCCACTGGTCAATCTCATCTTCTTTGAGCTTAAATTTTTCTAATTGGCGAGAAAAATTTTGCAAAATGTTAACTAATGGTCGTCCTGCCTCTTGAATCCGCTGTACTTGACGATTCGGATTTAGTTCAACCAGTACCAATGCACCATCATTTAATTTACTAGCTTCCTCAGCGGCAATTACTTCTTCCGACACAGTACTCCAATTCTGGTCGGTTCGCTGACAAGCTAGCAGTTTTAGTTCGGTTTTGGAACTACCACCCAGTAAGCCGCCTTTCTGCTTTTGTACTTCTGCTAAATACAGCACACCGTTCGTCCTCTTGTGTACTCAATGTCTGTGATTTTAGATATACCTTAGATAATTCTGCTAACCTGTCTTAATTTCACCTGAATTTAGGAAAACAAGACAGACAAAACTATTTATAGACGCTAGTTGTCACGCCTTGATATTTATAGAAGCGATTGAATCGCGTCTTTATATTTTCTACTGATGACAGTAATGATGACTTCCGTGGTATCACTAGCTTTGTCAAAAGCTATTACGAAAATTTACAGATTATATCTGAATGTATCCCCTGATGAGAATTAGTTGTAAAGGAAATAAGATTTTGGGTACCCCATACCTCATTACCCTGCTAAGAACATGAAAAAATTGACGGTCAAAATTAACTTACGAGGAGTGTTTTAGAGCTAAATGCAGGGAAATTTAAATGAAATTGATATTCGCAGTATCCTGCAACTGATTGAATTGGGGCAGCGAACTGGACAACTTTTGGTGGAAGCCTGCTTTCACAACAGTGACCAACCGACAAAAGACAAGGCAATTAGACATCGCCATCACAGGAACTGTCAACAACATTCTTGGTTTGTTTTTTTCCTCAATGGTCAAATTATCTATTGCCAAGAAGGTAATAGTAATTTGTTGCGGATTAGCGATTACTTACGAAATAACCGAGTTGAAATGCAACTTGATGAAAAGCGATTTGCTTCCTTGGGTTTAGATAATGCCACAGAATATGGCTATCTTTGGGCACTTCTAGAACGGAATATGATTACTCCTCAAGTAGCTCATAATATCATCCACCAATTAGTGCATGAGACCCTATTTGATCTACTGAGTTTACACCAGGGTAATTTTATTTTCCTTCAGGATGTGGCACTTGCTCCCCAACTAACCAGCTTAGAAATTGCTCCTTTAGTAGCTAAAATTACCCAACAACGCCAAGAATGGAAGCAACTATATCCCCATATTCAGTCGCCTGAACAATTACCAATGCTAGCTAACATAGTTCAGCTGAGTTCCTCACTTCCAGCAGCAACTGTGAGTAAGCTACAACAATGGGCAGATGGTAAAACATCCCTACGTCAACTAGCTCGTTATCTCAACCGAGACATTTTGACAGTCGCTAAGGTGATATATCCATACATACAGCAAGGTTGGCTGCAATTAGTATATTCAGGTACAACTAACTCGAAGAGACGAATAGAAGACAAGGAGGTAGAGAAAAATCATCAGGTGCGGATAGTATGTATTGACGATACAACTACTATCTGTGAAACTGTAGAGTCTATCTTGCAGCAACAAGGGTACGATGCGATCGCTCTAAGTAATCCTTTGGAAGCGCTTAGTCTGATTTTTCGGCTCAAACCAGATCTAATTTTATGTGACATTGCCATGCCGGAATTAGATGGTTACGAGATTTGTGCCATGCTGCGACAATCCACAGCTTTTCGGCTCATACCGATTATCATGCTAACTGGTAAAGATGGATTTACTGATCGAGTCAGAGCTAGTATGGTCGGGGCAACAGATTATTTAACCAAGCCGTTTAGCGATACTGAGTTACTCATGCTTGTAGAGAAATATGTAGACCTACAAACTTGTGTAGGAACCGAAACAAGATCTAAGACTTGTTGATTCTACAAAAGATAGAGTAAAAAATGTTATCACAGAGTCAGCCAACTCCAGGACAATGTGACTATCTGATAAATTAGTGAATCAATAGACTTAATTTATACACTAAATATTTACAGGGAGAGCAGGGAATGTTCCAAACAGGAACGTCTACATCAGGAGGTAGATAGCCATTTATGAGTACAGTTCTGATTGTGGAAGACAGTATCGCCCAAAGGGAGATGATTACAGACCTCCTAAAAGCAAGTGGCTTAACAGTCACCCATGCCAGTGACGGAGTAGAGGCATTGGAGGCAATTCAAACCACCCCTCCTGACTTAGTGGTCTTGGATATTGTCATGCCCCGCATGAACGGTTATGAAGTGTGCCGTCGATTAAAGTCTGATCCAAAAACCCAAAATGTCCCTGTAGTGATGTGTTCTTCTAAAGGTGAAGAATTTGATCGCTATTGGGGCATGAAGCAAGGTGCGGATGCCTATATAGCCAAGCCGTTTCAACCAACTGAGTTGGTAGGAACAGTCAAACAACTGCTGCGAGGATAAGGATGAAAATAATATGGGCAAGTTACCGGACTTTTTAAGTGGTAGTGGTCAAGACCACTTCCGTCCTGAATTACAAGTAGAAAGTCCTGAGGGTGAGTTACATTTGCGGTTTTATATTCCCTCGCATCAGGAGTTTGCACTACCAGCAACTGGCATCCGAGAGGTTATGGAATTAATTCCTGATAGAATCACCCCGATTCCTAATGCTTCTCCTTTACTTTTGGGTACTCTAAATTTACGAGGTCGAGTAATTTGGGTAGCTGATTTGGGTCAATTTCTTGGGGAAGCAACTCCGTTAAACACAGATCGAGCAGAAATTCCGGTGATTGCTATTGAAGAACAAGACACAATCGTGGGTTTAGCAGTGGAAGAAGTCGGTGGCATGGACTGGCTGGATGTACAGCATCTGATGCCACCAACTAATTTACCAGATACTATGGCTCCCTTTTTACGTGGAGAGTGGTTGCTGAGTGCTAAAAATAACCAGTACTTAAGACTGCTCGATCAAATGGCAATTTTACGGAGTGCAAGATGGGCAGGATGAAATTGGGAGAGAGGACATGGCAGCAAGTATAGATGATTACCTCGAAACATATAAACAGGCTTGTACAGCCTACGCGCAACAGAACTATGAAGTTGCAGCTAATTTAGTTGATCAGGTGGTGCAAAATGTCCCAGATGACCCCAATTGTCATTTGTTGCGAGGTCATGTTTACTACGTTTTGCAACAATATGATGTGGCACAAGGAGAATATCAAAAAGTGTTGCAGTTGACTGATGATCAAGAAATTATTGGTTTTGCCAATAATGGTCTCGAAAATATCAGTCACTGCCAACAACCATTTGAGGGACAGTCTCCTATTGAGGAGAATAGCGAGCAAAAGTCAACAAATTCTATAGAAATGGCCGATAATCTGGAATCTGACGACCCAGAATTACAAGAATTGAGGATATTTGCGGACTTAGATAGCAATAGCAGTTTTGATTTAAATTCCTTTGATCGGGAACAAGAAACTGTAGATTTAGAAGAACTATCTTCAAGTAGTCCATTCGATATTCCTACAGACAGTATTTCATTTAATACAACCTTAGATTCCTCAGTACCTTTGAGCGATGATCCTTTTGCCTTAAAACAAAATCTAGATGAGCAAGAGTCAAACGCCAACATTTGGGAGAAGAAATCAGAGTTAGAATTACCAGTTTTCTGGCAGGAAGATAATTCAGAAAAAAGTCTTGACGAGCCAAAAACTAATAATAATTTCTTCGACAGTGATGCAAATTCTGCTAGTGAAAATTACCCAAATTATAACGATAGTAATAATTCACCTTTTGTAGAATTTAATTTACCCACAAGCGAGAGCTTGGAAAATACTTTTGAAGTCTTGGCGGAAGAAGAAAAGCATCAAGATTCAAGTATTCCAGGTTTGGAATTGCCAATGGATAGCCTGGAGGGTGAAACCTTACTTATGGGCAAAGCAGAACCAGATGATGGTTCTACACAAACAAATAAGTTAAAACATAGTAGCCAAGATAATTTATCGAAATCAAAATCAGATAACTGGCTACAACAAGTAGAAGTCCAAGAAAATTTTCCAGAAATACCTTCATCTTTGAACAGAAATTTCGCTTCGTCAGAGCAGCGGCAACTTAAAAAAGATGTAGCAATAGAACCAAATAACTTTGATGGTGACGAAGGTTTTGATTTTGAGGCATTTGAATCTGCTTTCGGTTCAGAAGAATTTACCTTAGATGAAAACACAAACAGTAACAGTATATTAAATGGAGAAAATTCTAAAAGTAATATAGAGTTTTTAGATGACTTTGACGAATTTGATGATCTAGGAAGTATTCCTGGGTTCGACTTAGCAGAAGCAGATTCTAGCTTCCGTGATGCGGTAATGCTTTCGAGTGCGATGGAAACAGGTAGTAGTCCACGCGCTCAAACCAAAGATGCTACCCCAGATCATGAAACTAGCGATCGCGACGACGAACTGTTTTCGATTACTGGTTCTCATACTGGCGCACAAGAGGCAGTCCCAGTTTTTACCCAAACGGATGTCTCTAAGCTAGAACCTACCGTCAGCGTCGAGCAAGGTTGGTTAGCACCATTAGAGAACGCTCCCCTGGATATGAAGCCTTGGTTTGTTGCTGGCACTGTGGGTGTTTTCTCTGCCCTTGTTGTAGCTACCGTCAGTTTCGCAGCCACCAACTTTTCTCCACCGCAACAGCGGGAATCAATTAGAAATACGGGTTGGGCGATGTCCCTAGCAGCTGGCATTGCTGGATTTTCCACCGCCGCTTTTATGGGAAATCTTACACTCAGACAAATTCGCCGTACAACCAAGGATCTGCAAGCTCAGTTTGATGCAGTTCGCCAAGGCAATCTCAATGTTCAAGCTACAGTATATTCCGAAGATGAATTAGGGCTGTTGGCTACTGGCTTTAACGAAATGGCACGGGTAATTTTTACGACTACCCATGAAGCCCAACGCAAAGCCGATGAACAAGAAGAAGCCAAAGAAAACCTCCAACGTCAAGTAATTCGTTTATTGGATGACGTAGAAGGCGCTGCTAGAGGAGATTTAACAGTCCAAGCTGAAGTGACAGCCGACGTACTTGGAGCCGTTGCTGATGCCTTTAACCTGACAATTCAAAACCTGCGGGATATTGTACAACAGGTAAAAGTAGCAGCCAAAGAAGTAACAAAAGGTGCAACCAACTCTGAAACTTTTGCTAGAGCTTTATCTAGTGATGCTTTGCGGCAAGCAGAAGAGTTAGCAGTCACCCTAAATTCTGTTCAGGTAATGACCGATTCTATTCAACGGGTAGCCGAAGCAGCGCGAGAAGCAGAAGCAGTTGCCCGCGATGCTAGCACCATTGCTCTCAAAGGTGGCGAAGCCGTGGAAAATACTGTGGCAGGTATTTTAGAAATCCGCGAAACTGTTGCTGAAACTACTCGAAAGGTAAAGCGGTTAGCAGAATCTTCCCAAGAAATTTCTAAAATTGTGGCGTTAATTTCCCAAATTGCCTCCCGTACAAACTTGCTGGCGCTCAATGCTAGTATTGAGGCGGCACGGGCGGGAGAAGCTGGGCGTGGGTTTGCCATTGTGGCAGATGAAGTGCGCCAGTTAGCAGATAAATCTGCGAAATCTCTGAAGGAAATTGAACAAATTGTGATGCAAATCCAAAGCGAAACAGGCTCTGTGATGACCGCAATGGAAGAAGGCACACAACAGGTAATTAAAGGCACAAAGTTGGCAGAAGAAGCCAAGCGATCGCTAGAAAATATTATTCAAGTAGCAAATCGTATTGACACTCTTGTACGCTCGATTACCAGTGACACAGTAGAACAAACGGAAACTTCCCGCGCCGTCGCTCACGTCATGCAATCAGTAGAATTAACAGCACAAGAAACTTCCCAGGAAGCGCAACGAGTTTCCGGGGCCCTACAAAATCTAGTAGGTGTATCCCGCGACTTGATCGCCTCCGTTGAGCGTTTCCGCGTGGAAACCCTCGAATCCAGATAAATCAAAGTTAGGAGTTAGGGGTTAAGAGTGAAGAATAAAAATCACAAATAAAAACTCATGACTCATAACTAATAACTCATAACTAACAACTCATAACTTGTGACTATGCTGCCGGAACAACAACAGCGGATTTTAGGCTACTTTATCGAAGAAGCAAGAGACCACCTGAACACAATCGAACAGGGGTTGCTGAATCTCGAAAGTACCTTGAACGACCCGGAAATGGTTAACGAAGTTTTCCGGGCGGCTCATTCCATCAAAGGAGGGGCGGCAATGCTTGGTCTAAGTAGCATTCAGCATACCTCCCACCGTCTGGAAGATTGTTTCAAAGTTCTCAAAGAGCATCCAGTTCAAGTTGACCAAAAGTTAGAGTCTCTATTTCTTGGTGTATCTGATACCCTCAAGGCACTGCTAGAACATTTAAGTGGGCCGTTTGGTTTGTCGGAAGAAGCTGCTAATACTTTAATGTCAGAAGCCGAACCAGTCTTTAAATGGCTAAATGAGCATCTGGAATTACTAGTACAACAAGGTAACAATGGAGTTGTAAACGATACTGTTAAAACAGTATTGCAACCAACATCTGATGATAGCGTCAGCACACTCACAGAAATTTTACTTCGCCAAGATGTTCCCCTTTTTGGAGAAGACACCCAAAATACTGCAACAGAAATTTCCTTTTCTGTACCATCTCAACAAAGGCGTTCACCAGTTAATACCAGAGAAAATGATCATTGGGGTGAGTTTCAAAGCCAGGTGCTACAGGTACTACGGGAAATGTTGCAGCTATTTAAGCAAAAAACCACACCCCAATCCCGGCAAAATCTTCAGCAATGCTGTCACCAGTTGGTTAGCCTGGGTGAGAAATGGAATTTACCTAACTGGTGTGGTTTATGTCGAGCAGCAGCTGGTGCGATCGCTAATACCGAAAATACATATCTAACTCTAGCAAAAATTGTCATTACTGAAATTAAGCAAGCTCAAGAATTAGTTCTCCAAAGTAGGGAAGCCGAAATTGCGATTAGTCAACAATTAGAAGCACTTTTGAGTTTTCCAGAAATCGATTTGTTAGAAATAACCACAGATTTGCTTGAGGAACGGCTTGCTACCGTCACAGAACCATTAATTACATCAACACCAAACTTATCTGAGCAAATATCACCGCCTCAAACAGGTAATTTGGTTAATGATGATACGGTTTTACAGCCAACAGATAGTGTAACTAGCTTCACAGAACTATCCGAGCAACTGAACTTAAAACCTGGTGATGAAGTAGCAGCAGAAAACGCTATTTCTGAGGCTGCCGTTAGTGCCAATCTCTTCTTTGCAAATGAAGACGATCTAGCTGTTACCAATAGACGCAATGATCATCATGGGCCAGAAGTAGGTTTAGCCGAGTTAAATACTCTGGCTGATTTGTTTGAAGGCGAAACCCCTGAACTGGATGAAACTTGGCAACAAGAAGAAATTTTAGATATTAACAATGTTAGCGAATTAGGAATTGAACTAAATGAAAGCGATAGCGATCAAGCTGATAGCGATTTAGCTGATTTTCTGTCACTTGATGAAGATACAAGCAGCCACGAACCTCAAAAAAATATAACTAAAACAGAAGACTTAAATCTATTATTTGGCGAGAATTTTTTAGAAAAAGAAAATTTGGAATCATACAATGTACCAATATATTATAATCTTTTAGAAAATGACTTACCAGGAAATTCCAGCGAATTGCAGCAATCTTCTAAAGGAATAGAGCAAGAGGACGAAACAGATAATTTATTGGCAATAGGACTGGATGAAAATCTAGAACTACTTGTTGGAGAAGTTACCCAAGCAGAAAATGAAATTATTACTAGTATTGAAGTATCTACCAATCAACAAAACAGTTTTGATGGGTTATTTGCAAACATTGAAAATACAGAAAAATTTGAGGAAATTAACGCTAATAATTCCATAGAATTAAAATCTATTATTCCTCAATCAGATGTTTTGTCTTTTGAGAATTTATTTGCTGGTACGGAAGAAAATACGGTTTTGCCTACGGACGAGTCAGAAATTAGTAATTTATTTGATGCACCACCTACCGCAGAAATACAATTTTCTCAAGCAGATGATGATTTAAGCAACTTCTGGAATCAGGAAACCGATGCAGAACAACAGTCGGAATTTGATCTCGTACTTGAGCAGGATATAGCAAAAGCATTAGAGGAGAGTTTATTTGCTGCTGCGTCTTCTGGTGAAATATTTGGCGATAAGCAGTCTGCATCCTCGCCAACAACAAATTTTGACCTAGAAGAGTTTAATCTTTCTTTTGAGCAGCCAGAGCAGCCGCTAGATTTGATATTATCTTCAGATACCACAGATGATTTTTTTGGCGATTTAACTGCAAGTTCTCCTACCATCGGCGATGAAGATATTTCTTTGCAGGAGATTTGCAGTTTTTCACAAGAGCCAGAAGCTTTAGATTTCATCCCTGAATTTACCAACCAGTCTACAGAGGAATCTTTTGTAGATTCTCCTCAAACATTGGTTGAGCCAGAAAAAAATTTGTTCGATGCTCTGGGTGAAAATAGTGATGAAAATCTTGAGGACAAAACCACCACAGTTCATTCAACTTATATTCAGCCGTTTGATGATTTATTTGCATCGGAAACTGAAAAATCAGAACTAACTCTAGAAAACACTAGTGATTCTGTTGAAACTGTAGAAGACACCAACACAAGCCTAGAAGCGATCGCTGATTTACGAGAGACTTATGATTTATTTGCGTCGGAAACTCAACAACAGGAAACTTTGAAGGAGTTAGGTGCAGAAACTCATGAAGATGATGCATTAGCAGACTTAGATTTTGGTGAATTTGGTTTAAACCTGGAAACTGATGAAAATTTAGCGGAAGTTACTCAACAACATGAAACTGATATCCAGGATGAATTTGCAGATTTAGAAGCATTACTAGGAGAAGAAGTAACACCAAACACTAATGCTAGCTTCATCGCAGAAGAAGATTTTGCTGCTCTAGAAGCATTATTGGGTGCAGACGAAGATCAGGAAGTGACTGCAAAATCTCACAATCAGCCTTCCCAGACGCAACAATTGAGACCAGGAACTGCTTCTGCATTATCAGTAACAGATGAATTTAGCGACTTGGAGAAACTGCTAGCAGAAGCAGACCAAACTATATCCCACTCATCAGCAGCAAAACAAAACATCGGCAAAATTCCCCGTCCCTCTGCTCGTCGTACCGCCAAATTTGAAGAAACGATGAAAGTGCCAGTCAAGCAGCTGGATGACATGAGCAATTTAGTTGGGGAATTGGTCGTTAACCGCAACACTTTAGAGCAGGATCATGAACGTCTGCGCCAGTCATTAGATAATTTGCTGGCTCAGGTGCAACAGCTCTCAGATGTAGGAGCAAGGATGCAAGAGTTGTACGAGCGATCGCTATTAGAAGCCTCTCTTTTAGCCAGTCGTAAAAGTAGAGAATCTCCTAAAGAAATTAGCTTCCATTCTGATGAGACCGATACAGATAGGGGTTTTAGCGAATTAGAAATGGATCGGTTTACGCCTTTCCATACCTTATCTCAAGAAATGATTGAACTGATTGTGCGGGTGCGGGAGTCAGCGAGCGACATTGATTTTGTAACAGAAGAAACTGAACGAGTAGCAAGGCAATTCCGCCAAGTAACTACCCAGTTACAAGAAGGCCTAACAAGAGCGCGAATGGTGCCTTTTTCCCAAACTATTGATCGCTTGCGGCGGGGCGTGCGGGACAATGCTATTAAATGTGGCAAACAAGTAGAGTTAATTATTGAAGGCGGAGACACCTTAATTGACAAGATGATTTTGGATCATCTTACTGATCCGCTGACTCACATGCTCAACAATGCGATCGCTCATGGTATTGAAACGCCAGAAGTCCGGCAAGCAGCAGGTAAACCACCCGTAGGAGAAATTACCATCCGTGCTTTCCACCAAGGAAACCAAACTGTTATTTCTGTAGGTGATGATGGTGCAGGCATCGATACAGAAAAAATCAAGTCTAAGGCAATAAAGCTGGGCATGATTACAGCAGAACAAGCAAAAACCATTTCGCGCATGGAAGTTTATGATCTGCTGTTCCAATCTGGTTTTAGTATCAAAGATAAAGCAGATGAAATTTCTGGCCGTGGTGTGGGGATGGATGTAGTTCGCTCTGAGATTAGTGAAATTCGGGGCACAGTCAACACAGATTCCACCATTAGTAAGGGAACTACATTCACAATTCGTCTGCCATTGACCTTGAGTATTTGCAAAGCTTTGTGCTGCGTTTCAGATAAAGCTAGGGTTGCATTCCCAATGGATGGGGTGGAAGATACCCTTGATATACCAGTCAAAAATATCCAGCATAGTGCTGATGGTCAATCATTTATTTCTTGGCGCGATACAGTGCTGCCATTCCGTCCTCTCAAAGAACTGTTAACCTTTAATCGTCAAATCATTCGCGGTAGTGTCTATGGCGGTACTAGAGATGATGACATGGTTTCTGTTGTCGTTGTGCGATCGGGAAACACTTTGATTGCCTTACAAATTGACCTAGTATTGAGCGAGCAAGAAATTGTAATTAAGCAATTTGAAGGGCCAGCACCGAAACCCATTGGTGTAGCTGGTGCTACAGTCTTGGGTGATGGTCGAATTATGCCGATCGCTGATGTGTTAGAAATCATTGATATCTTCCAAGGACGGATTTCTAAACATACTGGCGGTACTCTTTGGCAGCAAAAAGGTACTCCTGATGTCATAGACATCCCGGCTGTGAAAATTGATCCGACAGTGCTGATTGTTGATGACTCAATTACAGTAAGAGAATTGCTCTCTTTGACGTTTAACAAGGCAGGTTATCGCGTTGAACAGGCGCGTGATGGCCAGGAAGCTTGGGATAAACTGCGTTCTGGTTTACCTTGCGATATCGTATTTTGTGACATTGAGATGCCCCGTTGCGATGGTCTAGAATTGCTCTCTCGCATCCAGAAAGACTCCAGTCTCAATCACTTACCCATTGCTATGCTCACTTCACGGGGTGCAGATAAACACAGACAAATGGCAATTCAATTAGGTGCTAGCGGTTACTTTACTAAACCATACCTTGAAGAAGCTTTACTTGAAGCCGCAGTGCGAATGCTGAAAGGGGAGAAATTGGTGAATAGTAGTAATGGTTAAATAATATAATGCATTGGGGTTGTCATACTACTTCATTGGATTTATGTCCAGTTACGAAGAACATGGTGACATTATTCCAGAAGCCTTGCTGATCTGAAGCTGCATTTAATTCTGTAAAATATTCCTGTTTACACTGCTCCCACTGCTGTGCTGACCATTGTACCCCCTGAAGCCCAAATGCGCTTTTGGCATTACCAGTCCAAGCGACTTCCGCATCTTGCAAATAAAAGCCGAATTGCTCGGTTGTAATTTCAATGTCTGCAAAACCGATTGATTGAAGCATTTGATAACATTTCTCAGGAGTTCCGAGTAACTCATTGGGATTCAGAATAGTAACACCGTATCGTTGCACTACCATCCGAAACAATACAGATGCGCTTGGGGAAGTTGCTGCAAGACAAGAAAATGCTATAGTTCCCCCTGGTTTTAAAGCATTGTGCCAGCGATGCAATACTCTGGGAATATTTGTTAAATAAGCAATTGCAGATGAACAGAGGATAGCGTCAAACTGATTATCCTGAAACTCTTGCTCGTCTGCGTCAGCTTCGTGAAACGTGATATTCATCAGTGCTAAAGCTGCAACTTTTTTCTGAGCTTGCTGCAACATTCCTGAAGCAAAGTCAATTCCCAAAACATGACCTGTAGAACCAACAACCTGAGCCGCTGCAATAGCTGCTAAACCTGTTCCGGTAGCAACATCTAGAACTTGCTGGCTTGGTTGTAATTTTGCTAACTCTACTAATCGAGTTGATGCCCGTTTATGAAATTCATTCTCGTAGTTTTGACGATTGTTAAAATCATTGAGAATCTGCTGTTTGTAGTCGCTGAACATAGAAAATTGGGGATATTCTGCTATAAAGTACACTAATTGCGATCGCTTTCATACAATCTTCCTATAAAATTATCTTTCTACAAATTTTAGGTGATTGTAGACCAAAAGATAGAAATTTACTTTTTTAGGATGTAAAAATAATTTTTCAATTGATAATTAAGCTATTAGTCTATTTCTTAAAAACTTATTCATTTGTAATTTGGCATTATTATGATCTACCCACTCAGCCGCCAGAGCGAACAAGTTGATAATTACCACGGTAGCGTAGTTAAAGATCCTTACCGTTGGTTAGAAGATCCTGACTCGGAAGAAACAAAAAACTGGATTGAGGCAGAAAATAAAGTTACTTTTGCCTACCTGAATGAAATTCCTGCCAGAGGAAAAATTAAACAGCGCCTTACCAAACTTTGGGATTATGAAAAATATGGCATCCCATTTAAAGAGGGCGATAACTATTTTTACTTCAAAAATGATGGACTGCAAAACCAAAGTGTTCTCTATACCTTGAAAACTCTTGACTCTCAACCTCAAATATTACTCGACCCTAATAAACTTTCAGTAGATGGCACTATTGCACTTTCAGGCTTGTCTATCAGCGATAACGGAAAACTTTTAGCATACGGTTTATCTAGTTCTGGTTCTGACTGGCAAGAATGGAAAGTACGCGATGTTGAAACAGGAAAAGACCTGGAAGATCACCTGAAGTGGATTAAGTTTTCTGGTGCATCATGGACTCATGATCATGAAGGTTTTTTCTACAGTCGTTATGATGAGCCGAATGAAAAAACAAAATTAGAAGATCTTAATTATTATCAAAAACTTTACTATCACCGATTAGGTACACTCCAAACCGATGATGTACTAATTTACCAGCGTCATGACAAAAAAGAATGGGGTTTTAATGGCGGCGTAACAGAAGATGGACGCTATCTCATTATTTCAGTTTGGCTGGGAACTGACCCGAAAAATTTAGTTTTTTACAAAGACTTATCTAAACCCAATTCTGAAATTATAGAACTAATTAACCAGTTTGAAGCAGATTATAGTTTTATTGACTACGACGATAGTGTTTTTTATTTCCGCACAGATTTAGACGCACCACGTGGCAGAGTTATTGCAATTGATACCAAAAACTCTGCCAAGGAGATGTGGAGAGAAATTATCCCTCAAACTGCGGCAACTCTAGAAAGTGTTAACATTCTCAATAACCAATTTGTTGCTGATTATCTCCAAGATGCTCGTACCCAAATTAAAATTTTTGATCTCACGGGCGCGTCTGTACGTGAGGTAGAATTGCCAGGACTTGGCTCAGCTGATGGCTTTGGTGGCAAGCGTCATGATACTGAAACCTTTTATAGTTTCACTAGTTTTACGACACCAAGTACAATTTATCGCTACGACATGGTAACGGGGAAAAGTGAACTTTTTTGCCAACCAAAGGTAGATTTTAATCCTGATGATTATGAGACAAATCAAATATTTTATCGCAGTAAAGATGGAACTGAAGTACCCATGTTTATTACTCATAAAAAGGGTATTAAATTAGATGGAAATAATGCTACTTATCTTTATGCTTATGGCGGTTTTAATATCTCACTTACTCCCAGTTTTTCTGTAAGTATGTTGGTATGGTTGGAAATGGGTGGTGTTTATGCCCTAGCTAATATACGTGGTGGTGGAGAGTATGGCGAAGAATGGCATCAAGCAGGGATGAAGCAGAAAAAACAAAATGTCTTTGATGACTTTATTGCCGCTGCTGAGTGGCTCATTGCCCATAATTATACAAAACCTGAAAAACTAGCGATCGCAGGTGGTAGTAACGGCGGCTTATTAGTGGGTGCTTGTATGACACAGCGTCCTGATTTATTTGGTGCAGCTTTACCAGCAGTAGGTGTCATGGATATGTTGCGGTTCCACAAGTTTACTATTGGCTGGGCTTGGATTTCCGAATATGGTTCAGCAGAGCATCCAGAGGAGTTTCCAACATTGTATGCATATTCACCATTGCACAATCTCAAATCTGGTACAGCTTATCCAGCCACATTAATTACGACAGCTGATCATGATGATCGCGTTGTTCCTGCTCATAGTTTCAAATTTGCCGCTGCATTGCAAGCTGCTCATGCAGGTGATGCGCCAGTGTTAATTAGAATTGAGACAAAGGCAGGACATGGTGCGGGTAAACCCACCGCTAAGATGATTGAGGAAGCCGCAGACAAGTGGGCTTTTTTAGTGCGTACTTTAGATGTGAAAATTTAAACAAATATGATTGATTGTCTCACGCAGAGACGCAAAGTTTTTTCTTAGTGCCTTTGCGCGAGACTCAGTATTGATAGATCAGTTAAAATTCAATCAATAACTTTCAGCAAGTATTAACTATGAAATGGGAAGAAGTTTGTGAATATAAAGAGTTACAAGATTTACCCTTCAAAATTGAATTAAATAAATGGGGTCAAATTGTAATGAGTCCCGTAAAAATTAAACATTCTTTTTATCAAGGAAGAATTCAACGTTTATTAGAATCTTTATTGCATACTGGAGAAGTGATGCCTGAATGCGCTATCAACACATCAGACGGGGTGAAAGTTGCTGATGTTGTCTGGTGTTCTGAGGAACGATTTACTCAAATTGAAGATGAGGTATCAGCCTCTATTGCACCAGAAATATGTGTAGAAGTTAAATCTAGTGGTAACACTTTGGAGGAAATAGAGTTTAAAAAAAATTTGTATTTAGCAGCTCAAGCTTTGGAAGTATGGTTATGTAACGAACAAGGTAAAATGAAATTTTATAATGAACAAGGCGAATTAGAGCAATCTTTGTTAGTGCCTAACTTTCCTAAGCAAATTCAACGGTAATTAATAGCAGTTTGTAAAGTAATACACTAAGAATTTATTTTATAAATCGGGATTTTTTGACCCTTAGCTATCAGCAATTGAATCATATTTGGTTTATAGAAGCGATCGCTCATTAAACTGATAAATGGGCAAGATATTTTGTGGTGCGATCGCATTATGGCGCTAATATTTCCTTCTTATAGTAAATTTAAATTTTGCATCACACTTGGGAATTATATTTGATAAATTTGAGTTTTAAATTGTTTATGAAGCTACGCTCATACATGCTTATAGGACTTTTTCTCAGCTTACTACTCAGTATCGTGCCATTTTCGGGCGATTTGATCAATGCAGCCACACCAACAGCCGTTGCACCTGTATCTGGCCTCTCACTCACCAGAGGAGTGCAAAAAACCGTATTGGACAACGGTTTAACTGTGTTAACCAAAGAAGTTCATACTGCACCAGTAGTCAGTGTGCAGGTTTGGTATAAAGTTGGTTCACGCAATGAGATTAAGGGAGAGAATGGTATTTCCCACCAGCTAGAACATTTGATGTTCAAAGGCACAACTGACCGTCCAGTACAGTTTGGGCGGCTTTTTAGTGCCTTGGGTAGTCAATTCAATGCCTTTACCAGCTATGACGAAACAGCTTACTTTGGCACAGTACAGCAAGACAAACTGGTAGCATTGTTGACTCTAGAAGCCGATCGCATGAAAAATGCTTTAATTAACCCTGAGCAACTGACAAGTGAAAAGCGGGTGGTAATTTCCGAGTTGCAAGGGTATGAAAATTCACCAAGTTATCGTCTGAGTCGGGCGGTGATGCGAGCTGCTTTTCCTAACCGAGCTTATGGTTTACCTGTAGGAGGAACGAAAGCAGATGTCGAACAGTTCACTGTAGAGCAGGTACGAAATTATTACCAAACTTACTACAGTCCAGAAAATGCCACTTTGGTGATTACGGGAGATTTTGCTACGGAACCTGTACTGAAAGCTGTGCAGGAAATTTACGGTAAACTGCCACAACGCCCTAAGACGGCTGCTACTAGAAATACTACTCCCGTAGCTACTGCTGAACCTAAAAAAGCTCCTATTGTTCTCAAAGAACCTGGAAGTGCAGCATTACTGCAAGCTGTGTATCCCTTACCAGACATTAAACATCCTGATGTCCCAGCAATTGATGTCATGGATGCAATATTGACAGGTGGACGCAGTTCTAGGCTATATCAGGATTTAGTAGAATCTGGACTCGCCAGTTCAGTTGAGGGCGGTGCAGCCGAACTGATTGAGCCGGGTTGGTATGAAATTAATGCCACAGCGGCTCCAGGTCAAGAATTAGCTAAAATTTCTCAAGTACTCCAGCAATCTTTGACAAAACTGCAACAGCAGCCAGTCAGCCCAGAAGAATTAAACAGAGCTAAGACACAACTACAAGCTTCCTTTGTACTGAGTAATCAAGATATTACTAGTCAAGCTAGCCAGTTAGGATATAACCAAACTGTAACAGGAGATTATCGTTTTATTGAACGATATTTAACAGCGATCGCCAAAGTGACTCCTGAACAAGTGCAACGAGTAGCGAAAACTTATCTCAATCCTGCCAAACAAACCATTGGCTTTTTTGAACCGACCCAACCAGATGGTCAACCCGGAACTTCCAGTGATAGTTCTGGGCGGACTGTGGAGAATTTCAGCCCTGGTAAACCTGTAGACCCAGCAGAACTTGCTAAATATCTCCCACCAACGACATCAGCTACAGATTCTACCAAGCGATCGCTACCAGAACAATTCACTCTAGCCAATGGCTTGCGAGTTCTCCTGCTACCTGACCACAGTGTTCCCACCATCAACCTCAGCGGACAAGTTGACGCAGGAAGTGAATTTGACGGTAATCAAAAAGCAGGATTAGCAAGTCTGACTGCGACCAACTTAATTAATGGAACGCAGACTAAAGATGCTTTAACTTTAGCGAAAACCTTAGAAGACCAGGGATCTAGTCTAGACTTCAGCGCCAGTCGTGAGGGAGTTAATATTAGTGGTAACGGTCTGTCAGCAAACTTACCAACATTAGTGCAAACTTTGGCAGATGTGCTGCAAAATGCGACTTTTCCCAAAGAACAGTTAGAACTGAGCCGTCAGCGATCGTTGACAAGTCTACAAGTTCAGTTAGATGATCCAAGGGGACTAGGAAGGCAAGTATTCCAGCAAGCAATCTATCCTGAAAATCATCCTTTCCATAGCTTTCCTAATGTTGAAAGCTTAAAGAGCATTACTCGTGACGATTTGCTTGGCTTCTACAAAGAACATTACCGACCAGACACAACAACGATCGCTTTAGTTGGTGATTTTAATCCAGTTCAGGTGAAAACCTTACTCAATCAGTCTTTTAGCAAGTGGCAAGCTACGGGTAAGCCGCCTGTGCTTAACTTGCCAACTGTTTCACTACCAAAAACCTCAACCCGCCTTAATAAAGAAATTCCTGGCAAAGCAGAGGCTGTTACTTACATCGGTTACAACGGTATCTCTAGAACAGACCCACGTTTTTATGCTGCACTGGTACTGAATCAGATTTTGGGTGGTGATACCTTGTCTAGTCGCTTAGGTACGGAGGTACGCGATCGCTTGGGTCTAACCTACGGTATTTACAGTGCCTTTGCAGCCGGAATCAATCCCGGCCCCTTCTTGATCCAAATGCAGACTGCTCCAGAAGATGCCCAAAAAGCGATCGCTAGCACCATTGCTTTACTTAAACAGTTGCGAGAGCAAGGAGTAACTGAGGCGGAGTTAAACACAGCTAAACGCTCAATTACTAGTAGTTATCCTGTAGATTTAGCCAATCCCAGCGATGTATCTAGCATCATCTTGAGTAATGCTGTTTTTGGGCTACCACGAACAGAAATCCGCGAGTTTCTCCAACGTGTTCAGGCAGTTACTATGGCTCAAATACAGCAAGCAATCAAAGAATTAATTCAACCAGATAACTTAGTAATTGTTACCGCCGGGTCTGAAACTACAACTCCCAAGTCTGGATCTTAAAAAACGTAGGTTTGGTTGAACAAAGTGAAACCCAATAATGACACGATTTTTAACTGTTGAGTTTCGTTCCTTAATCTCTTGCAGATGTATTAGGTGCGCTTATCCGTCCCCATAAAAATGATCTTGCTGCTTGGATTCTAAGTTGCAACTGAATCAGAGAATGGGAAAATAAGGGTAAGCGATGCCTAATTTCAACATTGCTGGACTATTTCCTCAAGATAAACAGCCAAACTGAATCATGACTTCAACCGCTTCCTCAAAAACTCGGAAGTTACCAACTCAAGCAATAGGAGCAAAAATTTTCCATTTTGTTAATATTGTAAGCCTGTTTTTGATGCTCACCAGTGGGCTGCAAATTTATAATGCCAACCCTGTTTTTGGTGGACGTGCAGGTTTACATATTCCTCCTATATTTACACTAGGAGGTTGGTTGGCGGGAGGCAGACATTGGCATTTTGCAGCAATGTGGATTTTCTCGCTGAATCTTTTATGGTATGGAATTTACGTTTTAATTACTCGACGTTGGCGACATCGGTTTGTAGGTGTCAATGACATCAAAGCATTACAAAAAAGTCAAAATTCCCAGCGCCTAATCTATGCCTGGCATCGGATTGTCTATACAGCTATTATTCCTATTTTATTGCTAGCTTTACTTACAGGTATAGGCATGTATAAGCCTGCTCAATTTCCCTGGATTGTAGATATGTTTGGTAGTTGGCAAGCCTTGCGAATTGTACATTTTGCCTCAGTCCCAATGATTATTTTATTTGTAATCATTCACTCTTTATTAGGGCGTAAAGCTGGAGGTGAGCAACTTACAGAATCGATGTTCTGGTAAATAAATAACGGTGGTAATAGTTAATTAATTAAAAATTGTAGAATATATAAAAATATGAGCTTCTTTGATAAATTATACGACAATATTCTCCAAAATCAAAGCCTACTTTTTGTAGGACTTGATCCAAATCCAGAGATGATGTCTACCGATTACGAATCTCCAGATGTCATCTCTAGCTTAGAAAATTGGTTACAATTCATTATTACCGAAACTGCTGATTTTGTTTGTGCCTATAAACCAACACTTGGTTTTTACGAAGCATTAGGTATTCCAGGATTAGAACTACTACAAAAAACTTTAGCAGCTGTTCCAAGTCATATTCCGGTTATTTTAGACGCGAAACACAGTGATTTAAATACTAGTACTATCTTCGCCCGGACTATATTTACCGAATGGCAAGTAGATGCAATTACTCTTAGTCCTTATACAGGACAGGATCATGTCGCACCGTTTTTAGTGTATCCCGACAAAGCAGTATTTATTTTATGTTGTACTTCTAATCCAGGAGCAGAAGCTTTACAACAATGTCCTACAAATGAATCTCCTCTTTATTTGCAAGTAGTTAAAGAATCAAAAAATTGGGGAACTCCAGAACAAGTAGGTTTGGAAGTTGGGACTACAAATCCTGATATTTTAGCGTTGATTCGGGCGGTTGCGCCTGAACGCATGATTTTAGCGCGTAGTATTTGGGCTGAAGGTGGTAACTTAAACCAAATTTTAGAAGCAGGCTTGAATAATAACGGTGATGGCTTGTTAATTCCTGTTCCTCAAGATATGTTGGCAAACCCTCAATTGTCTAAAGAAATTCAATCTTTACGTGCAGAAATTAATCAAGTAAGAAACAAAATTATTCATGATGCTTCTACCTGTTCTGTGTGGTTGCCTGATGTTTGTTTGTTGAATCAGCACCCCCAACATGATTTGATTTTGCAACTTTATGACCTTGGTTGCATTATGTTTGGTGAGTTTGTGCAAGCATCAGGAGCCATATTTCCCTATTATATTGACCTACGCAAAATAATTTCTAATCCCCAAATTTTTAATCAAGTTCTCAGTGCTTATGAAAAAATTTTACAAAACCTGAATTTTGACCGATTAGCAGGCATTCCTTATGGTTCTTTACCAACTGCTACTGGTTTAGCTTTGCGTCTTCATTGCCCAATGATTTTTCCCCGAAAAGAAGTAAAAGCACATGGAACTCGGAGAGTAATTGAGGGGGATTTTCATCCTGGTGAAACAGTGGTTGTAGTTGATGATATTCTCATCAGTGGTAAAAGTGTCATAGAAGGTGCAGAAAAGTTACAATCAGCAGGATTAAATATTCGCGATATTGTAGTGTTTATTGATCATGAACAGGGAGTGAATAATAAATTATTAGAAAAAGGTTATCACGGTCATGCAGTTTTGACTATTTCGGAAATTATGAATACATTGTATGAAGCAGGAAGGATTAATGAGGAACAGTTTTCAGTTTTTGCAGAGGTTTAATACTTATTCATCGTTCCCAAATCAAATTTAATTTGAGTTTCCGTCTTTGAAATTAGTTGGCTTATTTTTGATAATTGTTATACCAAATAAGATTATTAATTTAATAAATACTTCTTTAATTAATTATGAATTTATCTCTCAGTCAATTACTTAAATGGTTAATTTTGACGCTGCTATTTCCTCTCATCTTTCTCAATGGTTGGCTAGCATTTCGTTTTTTTGCTTATTTTCAACCAATAGTAACAATCTTTGTGTTAGCAACTTTGCTAGCATTCATTTTAAATTACCCTGTTAAAATTCTCCAACACCGTGGAATTAAACGGGGCTATGCAGTAGCATTAGTTTTTATCTCAGCTTTAATGATTTTAGTAGCTTTGGGTATTATTTTACTGCCTATTGTGTTAGAGCAACTTAATGAGATGGCTAACATACTTCCTCAGTGGATTGATTCTAGCAATCAAAAAATTCAAATTCTTGATGATTGGGCTGTTAACCACGGATTAAAAGTTAATTTTAGCCATATAATCAATCAAATTACAGAGCGATTACCTGATGAATTGCAAAATTCAGCTGATAATCTTGTGAGCATTATTATAGAAGCTATTGATAGTATCTCTGATGCATTAATCACAATAGTGTTCACTTTTTATCTTTTATTAGATGGCCCTAGGCTTTGGGAAGGGATATTTAAAAAGTTACCCTGGAGTTTTGCCAAACAGATAGGCCAATCTATTCAAGAAAACTTCCAAAATTACTTGATTGGTCAGGTAACTTTAGCTTCACTAATGGGATTTTCATTAACGCTGATTTTTTTACTTTTTAAGATTCAGTTTGCTTTAATATTTGGTTTAGGAATTGGGATTTTTAGTTTAATTCCCTTCGGTGATATAGTTAGTATTATTGTAATAACTTTAATAATAGCTTCACATAATTTCTGGTTAGCATTAAAAATCTTAATTGTAGCTGCGATTATTGATCAGTTAATTGACCAGGCGATCGCACCTCGTCTTTTGGGAAGTTTAACAGGACTTAGACCTATATGGGTGTTAATTGCTTTATTGGTAGGAACCTATCTCGGCGGATTGTTGGGGTTAGTAATTGCTGTACCTATGGCTGGTTTTATTAAAGATGTCGCCGATGGTTTAGATAATTTTTCTCCATCTGGTTATTCTGAAAATAATGTTAAAGGTAAAGAAGAACCAGAGATGTTAACAAAGGAATCAACATCTTAGATTCGGTTACTGAAGACTATCTGCGATCTGCGTTTCCCAGCAGCGCTTCGCGATCGCGTATTTCTTGTTGACGCATTGGCATTGCATCAATTTCTTGAAAGATCACTTCTGGCTTGACAGGGTAACTATCACTTCGCTTCGATTTACCATCCTTACCGATCAGAATTGTCCTAAACTCTTGGGGAGCAATGTTGAACTGTTTTTGCATTTGAGCAACATCTGCTTCATCAAGTGTTTTTTCCCCTGCACGACCTGCACCTTCTGTAAACATCTCAACCACAACTAAATCGCGCTCTGGAAAACCAGCTTTTTGCTCCTCAAATAATTGCATCTGCCGCTGGTAAAAATCACTAGTTTCTGAAGGGGCAAACACTAGTAAGAGACGGTTTTTCCATTGATAAGAATTGAGATTAAAAGCCATATTGTTATCTTCTACATCGACAGCAAAATTAGCAGTGGGTTTAGTTTCTGGAGAATTGACAAATGCAGCACTGGAAATTTTGACTCTACCTGACCCGCGATCAAAGAATTGAGTAAAAGTTGAGCAGCCAGTAGAATAAATCAGTAATAGTGCCAGAATTGAACTACGAATTAGCATTGTATGTACCCAGTGGCTAAAAGACAATCAGTCTCAAAGCCCAGGCTACATTACCATTCCCAAACTTAGTTCAGCCTAAAGGATGAATGTGTCTACCAAAATATTTAAATTCCCTTAAATCCCACCTCAGTTTCTACTTCTTGCTGTGCTTGCATAGAATTTACCTGATCTAAGGCAACTCTGCGACGAATCTGATACCAAGTACCTAATTGGCTAAGAAATATACCCATAAAAATTAAACTACCTCCCATATATTGAGCGAGTGTTGGAGCTTCATTTAGTATCAAATAAGCTGCTAGGATACCTATAATTGGGGTAAAAGAGCCAATTAAAGAAGCCACAGACACAGTGGAATCTCTCAAACCCTTAAGCCAAAACGATTGACCTAAAACGACAATTACGACACCATATACCAACATCCACTGCCATAAAAAAGGTGAGAATACATCCATAAAATGATCACTGCCATAAAGCACTAAAGCCAGAAAGAAAAAGATCATAGTTCCCAAGGCAGTACGAAAAATAGTGTAGATTCCTAAAGGAATAACAGAGAGATGTTTTTTGCTAATAACTGTGGCTACTGCTACAGCCACCGATCCAGATGCTGCCAAAAACTCTCCTAAACCTAAATGCAAACCCCCCATATTCATCATGGTTGCCTGTGGCGTTTGCAAAAAGATAGTGAGAGTCACTCCAATGAATGCCGCGATCGCCCCGACAATTTCCCACAAATTCACCCGTTCCCGCAACAACCAAATAGATAAAGCCAAAGTCAAAGGCGGTTCCAATCTACCGACTAAAATCACGTTATTGACGTTGCTGAGTGCCAGCGCTTGAAAAATTAAACCAGGAGCCAGCGCTCCTGATAGAATAGCTACTAGGGTCAGAATGCACCAATTTTGGCGGGAAATTTGCTTTAAAACTGCTTTGTTCCACTGTCGTCCATAGATGATTACAAGAACCATCAAAGCGCACAAATTTCCCACAAACAAAACATTGCACAAAGAAATTGGATTCCGTCCATCCATGAAATGTTGAGCGCCGATTTCCGTCAGTTTACGGGTAACTGCACCAGACGCTCCAAAGATTAGAACTGCTAGCCAAAGATAAATTTGACCAGGAATTTTAGAGGTGAGGCGATACCATCTTCTCAGACTGGTCACTATAACATCACTGCAATGAAAACGCTGTCAATCATACTAGGCTTTCCTGCTTAAGTCCAGATAAAAGGGATATGAGAAAATACTGAGATTTGACAATGCAATATGTCAAGACTAATTTCTAAAAGTCTCCCTAAATAGTAAATAGTTAAAACCTAAGCGATCGCTGGCAGTAGCAGTAATATCAGTCTCTAACAGAAATGTTGAATGTCAATAAAAAACCTATAAAAATAGCCCAAAATCTGTTGTAAGTTTCAACCTTGATTATTTTGATTTGAACGTTGACGAAATAAGCCTGTCATACTTAAGCCGGTAATCAACAAGCCGACTAATCCCAAACCATTCAAAATAGGGTAAATTCCTTCTAGATGCAAAATTTCCAATGTGTGTAGCTTGAGGATAAATGCGCCTAACTCATTTTGGTCTAACCATTCGTGAGCAATAGTAAAGCTCATACCAGTTAATACTGTCAAAAACAAAGGCAGACATAACACGATCGCAATCTGGCGATGGTATCGCCGAAACATTCGGCTCATAAACGCTCCCTAATTAACGTGAGTTTCAAAGTATCAGTTTTGCAGTATTTTAGAGCAAAATCTGAAATAACAAACTCTTAAACCTCTGTTTATAGAGCATTTACTTCATTTTGCCGAAATCGCAGGAAGTAGGAAACACAATTTTTGGAGTGGCAATACCCAAAAGTAAATTGCTTAGTGTTTACACATCATATAAAAAAATATCCCCTACCTCAGTATTAAAGTTGTTAGCAGACAACAAAGGCAAGGGTTTTATTAAATTTAATTTTGTGGAGAAAACTATTTAACAGAAACGGCATCAACATCAATGGTGCTAGCGGTAGAAGTAGAAGTAGAACCTTCTGAAGTATAAGAAACTTCAGTATCTACGTTACCCTTACGAGCTTTCCAGCCTTCAATTACTAACCCAGACACTTCAGAAACTAGCAGTGTCAAAAGAAAAACATCATCAATTTGCCCAACAATAGGCAGAAAATCTGGGGCAATATCAATGGGACTGACCAAATAAACTAGTGTTCCTAAAATTACCCACCAACGGTACTTTGGATTACGAAGCGTGTTGCGATACCAACTATAAAGCGATTGGATTGAGAATTTCATGTTTTTAACCTCCAGCTATCTTTAATTTTGACAGCTTATCCTATAAACTTCCGGTGGGAATAACCGCCCCATTTAGTCTGGAAGATGCTACTTATCATCTGTCACTGCAATTTTGCCCAAAAGTATAGTAATTACCCAAATACGAATAAACTATCCAGCAAATAACCAGTCAATATGGATGTTGATTGTATGTTTGATGTGGGAATACTACATGGGTAAATACAAACTTTCGCCTATCCACCGTTATTTGACTGGTAGTTGGCCAGGTGAAGCAATTAGCAGAATCAAAATTGAACCTACCGATGAAAAGGCATTATTCCAACCAAATTAAAGCTTTACCATTACAGATGGTGCTGATTATTCCGTTTGTTTTACAAATTTTTGGAGCAGTGGGTTTGGTCGGCTACTTGTCATTTAAGAATGGGCAAAAAGCCGTAAATGATTTGGCAGACCAGTTGATGCAGCGAACCAATAGTATGGTGCATCAACATTTAGAATCTTATTTATCTATTCCCCACAAGGTGAATCAGATTAATGCTGATGCAATTGAGATGGGACTATTGAATGTAAGCGATCGCAAAACTATAGGCAAGTATTTTTGGAAACAAATGCAGGCTTATGACCTAACTTATATCGGCTTTGGACTAACAACGGGTGAAGGAGGAGGAGCCGCCCGTTATGATGGTAAAACTATCACGATTGATGATTGGGGTTCCAAGCCACCTAAAAACTGGTACAACTATGCCACAGATAATCAGGGCGATCGCACCCGTGTCAATGAGAATGGTGATTGGGACAACTTCAAAGAAACTTGGTACACCGAACCTGTAAAAGCTCGTAAACCCTTATGGTCAAGGATTTACTCCATAAATTATCCCAATCATCCATACATCGTTGCTTCCGCGGGTCGCCCCATCTATGACGCACAAAAGCGATTGTTGGGGATGGTCGGTGTAGATATTCATCTATTAAAATTGAGCGAGTTTTTGCGGCGTTTGGATGTCAGCCGTTCTGGACAAGTTTTCATTCTAGAACGCAATGGGATGCTAATTGCCAATTCTAGTCCTCAGCAACCCTTTACTCTAGTAAATAACGATATTCAGCGATTAAAAGCCACCGACAGCACAGACTTGGCAGTTCAAGGCATTGCTAAACAAATTCAGCAAAAATTCAATGGATTTAAGTCAATTACCGAAGCTACAAAACTTAAGCTGGATTGGCAAGGAGAAACAAATTTTGTCGATGTCACTCCTTGGCGTGACCAATATGGATTGGATTGGCTAGTAGTGGTGAGTGTGCCGGAAGATGCTTTTATGGCACAAATCAACGCCAATACTCAAACTACTATTTGGTTTTGCCTAGGAGCATTAGGCGTGGCAACCCTCATGGGTTATCTTACCTCCCACTGGATTACACAGCCGATTCTACAAATGAGCTGGGCAAGTGAGGCAATGGCTTCTGGTAATTTAGACCAAACTTTAGAACTCAAAAACATCCGAGAACTGAATATACTTGCCCAATCCTTTAATCACATGGCACAGCGATTGCGCGAATTTTTTACGGCGTTAGAACACAGTAAGGTAGAGTTGGAAGACAGGGTAGAAGAACGCACCGCCGAACTCAAAACCGCCTTAAGCGAATTGCAGCGTACCCAAGCACAAGTGGTTCAAAGTGAAAAGATGTCTAGTTTGGGTCAACTGGTGGCAGGTGTTGCACATGAAATCAATAACCCAGTCAACTTTATCCACGGCAATATTACTCACCTGAACGACTACACTCAAGATTTGCTGCGGATGATTGACCTCTACCAACAACGTCATTCCAGCAACGACCCAGAAGTACAAGCGCTAGCCGATGAAATCGATTTAGAGTTCTTAATTGAGGATTTACAAAAGGTGCTGTCTTCTATGAAGATGGGTACTGACAGAATTCGTAACATTGTGCTATCACTACGCAACTTTTCTCGTATGGATGAAGCAGAATTCAAAACTGTTGATATTCATGAAGGAATTGAAAGTACATTGTTGATTCTGCAATATCGTCTCAAAGACAAGCCAGAACGTCCGGCAATTCAACTGATTCGAGACTATGGCAACTTGCCTCAAGTAGAATGCTATCCCGGACAACTTAATCAAGTGTTGATGAATATTTTAGTGAATGCCATTGATGCTCTAGAAGAAGTAAACGCTAATCGCACCTATCAGGAAATAGAGGCAAATCCCAGCCAAATTACCATCCGTACCTCAGTTAGTGATTCGCAGTCAGTGGAAATTGCGATCGCGGATAATGCAGAGGGAATGCCAGAACACGTTATAAACCGCATCTTCAATCCCTTTTTTACTACCAAAGCTGTAGGCAAGGGAACAGGTATGGGTATGGCAATCAGCTATCAAATCATCACCGAAAAACATGCTGGTAAATTGGAATGTATTTCTAAACTGGGTAAAGGAAGTGAGTTTATAATTCAAGTCCCAATCCGCCAGCAAATTTGTGTAGCTGTCTAATAATCCACATTGGCTTTTGAATTTATCAGCAAATTTATTTTTTGGAAGTCCCTCATTTTGCATTAATCTCTAGAATTAAAATGCTTTAGCGCATTTGTTTTAGGATATGGAGGGAGGAAACTTAAACAGTGGATATTTTAGATCTTTTTCAAAAGGGCGGGCCAGCGATGTGGCCTCTGCTCGTACTATCAATTTTGTCTATAAGCGTAATCTTTGAGCGTTTGTGGTTCTGGTTGCGAATTTTGACTCAGGAAAAGGAAATAGTTAATCGTGTTCTGGATGCTGCCCATGATAATTGGGAAGTAGCTGCGGAAATTGCTAGACAGGCAACAGATCAGCCCGTTGGGCGATTTCTCTTTGCTCCGTTACGCTTGCCAAAAAGTAATGCGGAAACTTTTCGACTGGCGTTAGAGTCCACAGCAGAGGATGAACTGGCTGGGATGCGGCGGGGCGAAAAACTTTTAGAAGCGGTGATTGCACTTGCGCCACTCTTAGGATTGTTGGGTACAGTTCTGGGTTTGATCCAGTCTTTGCGTTCAATTCGGATTGGCGATTTGGGAACTGAATCTACAGCTGGGGTAACTACTGGTATTGGTGAATCCTTAATTAGTACGGCAGCGGGGCTAATAGTTGCCATCATCAGTTTGGTATTTTACCGCCTATTTCAAAGTTTTGTAGTCAACCAAGTCAAAGTTTTCCGCAAGGCAGGAAATGAAATGGAATTGCTCTATCACCAGTCCCCGCCTAATTTGAGCAGTACCTCAATAATCGTCCAAGAAGCTTCACGCGACAGCTTTAATCCGCCCCGTAAGCGAGGCAGGAATCAGTTTCCTGAGCCACCTGCACCCCCAAATGCTCCTGATTCATTAGACTCCTGACCCAAGCGTAAGAGTAAGACGATGAAAGTTAATTTACATAGTCCAATTGAAGAAGCCCAAATTCAAATCATCCCTTTAATTGATGTCGTTTTTTGTATTCTGACGTTTTTTCTGTTGGCTGCTTTGCAATTTACTCGCCAACAGGCAATTAATGTTGATTTACCTAAAGCTAGTACCAGTACAGCCGCTGGCATAACTTCACAGAGTAGTAGTCAAATTGTGACTATTGATGCTGTCGGCAATACTTACATAGAAAAACAGCCTGTAAAACGAGAAGAGTTGGCACAGAGGTTAAAGCAATATCTTCAAGAAAATCCTAATGGTGTCGTGATTTTAAATGCATCACGCACAGCCACTTACAACGATGTCATTGAAACGTTGGATATATTGCGACAAGTAGGAGGCGATCGCGTATCCTTGGGAATTATACCTGGGCCGTCTCAATTACCCACATCTTTACCTAACCCGCTTACAGATCCTTATTTCCCGATTAATCCTGGAGTCGCGCCTGCACCTAATACTGCACCGGTTCCGGGGATAAATCCACAAGGCGAAATTCCTTTACCTCCTAGTGAGCAAGGTATTAGTCCTGCCACTCCTGGCATTCCTAGTATACCAGTGCCTCAAACACCTGTAGCACCCGAAAACACTAATCCTACTCCTTAGAATAGGAGATAGGAAAATCAGGGAAGTAGGGGGAGACAAATTAATTTTCTGATCTCCCTTATCTCCCTACATCCTTCAAGCTTCTTTCTAAACCTAAAGATATACGAAATAAATTCTGAATAGAGAAAAATACCTGCTAATTTACAAATAATTGGTTGAGCTTCAAATGCCAATCGCCAATTCACGTTTCAGGGATTGTGGCTAATGAGTGCAATTGTAACGCTTTTAATTGTTTGGATAGTAACGTCTATCAGCTTACTAATTATCAGTAAGTTACCTTTGGGAGTAGAAGTTGATACTCCCCAGAAGGCCTTTTTCTCGGCAGCAGTTCTAGGTATTATAACGACCGTAGTTAGACCGATTTTACGCTTAGTATTTGCCGTACCAAATTTACTTACCTTCAACTTGCTATCCGGCATTTTCACATTTATGATTGCCGTTGTTTGTTTTAGTCTTGCGGCTTGGTTAGTAGATGGTTTTCGCCTGCGCTTTGGCATTTGGAGTGCTATGCTAGGGGCTTTTGCACTCACTATCATCAACAGCTTGATTTACAGACTATTAGGTGTATAGACATAAAAGTCCATAGCCCATAGCCCATAGTCGATAGTATAAGATTTTGCACTACTGACTACTGACTACTGACTACTGACTACTGACTACTGACTACTGACTACTGACTACT